>NZ_JAMKCQ010000001.1:4060350-4737076 GCF_024169515.1 Erwinia aphidicola
TATCGCGGGTAAACACCACGGAAAAATAGTTGCTGTCATCAAAACCGCAGCGGGCGGCCACTTCACTAATCAGGCACTCGCTGGTACGCAGCAGATACTTGGCACGGCACAGCTGGAGCTGGCGCACGTAGTGGCTAATGGTCATGCCGGTCTGCTGGCGAAACAGCTGCTTCAGCGCCCGTTCAGACAGCTGGTGTTGATGGCAGAACAGCGCCAGATCGAAGGAGGTGGCAATCTGCCCCTGAATAGCGGCCATCAGCAGGTCGAGCTGCTCCCCTTCAGGCTGCTGATAAGCGCGATCCGAGGCGTAGCGGTGGCGTTGCAGGATCAGCGCCAGCTGCAGGAACAGCGCTTCGGTTAGCTGGCGTGACAGCAGGTCGCTTTTGCGGCTCTCCTGCTCCAGCTGCTGGATCACCCCGCGCGCCAGCGCCATGCCGCGCGTGGTTAAGCGCCACGATCCCGCATCCTGCGAGGGCAGCAGCTGTTGCCAGTCCAGCGCCAGCTGAAAACGTTCCGGGCAGTAGATAATGTTGTCGAGCGCCAGATCGTGTACCGACTCATAGCTGTGACAGTCGTCGGCGCTGACGTAAAAGAGGTCACCGCAGGTCACCAGCCACGGCCGGTCATTCATCACGTGCAGGCCGTTGCCGCGCCACACCAGCACGATCTCATTGAACTCGTGCACGTGCGGCGGGAAGGAGGGTTGCGAGCTGCGCTCGGCCACCGCCACGGGCATCTGTTCAGACGGGAAATAGTCAGCTTTTGCCAGGCGCAGGGGAGCGGTCATGGTTCACCTCATCAGTTATTTTGTCGCAGTGTACGCGGCGAGCAGCCAAATTCCCGCTTGAACAGGGTAGAAAAGTGATTGCTGTCACCAAATCCGCACTGAAAAGCGATATCCGTCACGCGCATTTCGCTGTGGCGCAGCAGATGACGCGCCTCCAGCAGGCGCAGGCGGTTGAGATAGCGCTGCGGCGTGCTGCCGGTTTGCTGTTTCAGCTGGCGGTGCAGAGTGCGCAGCGATAAGGAGAAGCGGTCGGCTAAACCTTCCCAGTCAACATCTTCACTATAGTGGTCGGCCAGCCAGTCGAGCAGGGCGCGCAGACGGCTGTCCTGATCGTCACTCTGCGCCGCGCTGCACCCCTGGCGCAGCAGCACCAGCAGCTGCATAAAGTGCATCTCCTGCTCCGCCTGGCTTGCCAGAGAATCGTTGGCGGGGCGCTGCTCCAGCTGGCCGATAAGCTGCCGCGCCTGCGCCAGCACTTTATTACCGATGCGCCAGTGCGACGGATAGTGGCCATCCTGCTCCTGCGGCAGCAGATGCTGTAAGCCGGAGAGAAAACGGAATGACTCCGGCCCGCGGTACAGCACGTTGGTCAGGCAGAGATTATCGGTCTGCTCATACATATGGCGGTCGTGATCGCGTACGAAGCAGACACAGCCACTGCACAGCGGCTGCGACTGGCCGTTAAATACGTGGATACCGGAACCCTGTTCAACAATCACGATCTCATGAAAATCGTCATGATAATGCTCGGGGAAGGCGCCCTGCGGCGCACGCGGTTCGATTGCTACCGGGAAATGCCCGCTCGAGAAGAAATCAACGCTGTGTAACACGGTCATGATAACCCCACTCTTCATTTACATATTGGTAACAGAGTCTACCCAGCGCCGCGCTGTGCCACCTTGAATTTTCGACAGCGGAATATCACTACCCCGGTGATTTTTTTAAGAAATGTGCGACTAACGGTGAGATTTGCGGGCAGGGTCACATCGCGTGAATAAACCCGCAAGCTGCCGAACTGTGAGCTGCTTCACGTTCATCTTTGCCTTGCTGCCAGCGCGCTAATTTCGCTGGCAGTGGCGAGAAGGTAGCGGAATCAGGCTCTTTTACACTGGTGACATTGAATCATCAGGAAGCTATTTCATGAGCCAACGTCATTATGTCGCCGTCGATCTCGGTGCCTCCAGCGGCCGCGTGATGCTGGCCAGCCATCATCCGCACACCGGGGCGATAACGCTGGAAGAAGTCAGCCGCTGCGTGAATCAACTGGTGACGATTAACCATCGTCAGTGCTGGGATCTCGACGCGCTGGAAGCCTTTATTATTGCCGCCTTAGAGAAGATCGATCGGCGCGGCATCGTGCCGCAGAGCATCGGTATCGACACCTGGGGCGTGGACTACGTGCTGCTGAATGCGCAGGGCGAGCGCGTCGGGTTGCCGGTGGCCTATCGTGACCATCGCACCGACGGCGTGATGGCTGCCGCCTGCCGTGAGCTGGGGCGCGAGGGGATTTATCAGCGTACCGGCATCCAGTTTTTACCCTTTAACACCCTCTACCAGCTGCGCGCTCTGTGCCGCGACAATCAGCCCGAACTGGACCAGGTGGCCCATGCGCTGCTGATCCCGGACTATCTGCACTATCGGCTGACCGGGGGGCTGAACTGGGAGTACACCAACGCCACCACCACCCAGCTGCTCAATATTGCCAGCGGTGAGTGGGATAGCGAACTGCTGCGCTGGAGCGGTGCCGATCCCGCCTGGTTTGGCGCACCGTCGCAGCCGGGTAAGCGCGTAGGGAGTTGGACGGCGCCATCGGGTCAGTCGATTGCGGTGGTGGCCGTCGCCACCCACGATACCGCCAGCGCGGTGCTGGCCACGCCACTTCACGGCGATAACGCCGCCTACCTCAGTTCCGGCACCTGGTCGCTGATGGGCTTTGAGAGCCGCCAGCCGTTTACCAGCAGTGCGGCGCAGCAGGCCAACATCACCAATGAAGGTGGGGCCGAAGGGCGTTTTCGCGTGCTGAAAAACATCATGGGCTTATGGCTGCTGCAGCGCGTGTGCGATGAGCTGGCGATTCAGGATCTCTGTCAGCTGATTGCCGACGCACAGCAGCAGAAGGCGGCGGCGTGGCTGATCAATCCCAACGATGAGCGCTTTATTAATCCCGCCAGCATGGTGCGCGAAATTCAGGACGCCTGCGCTGAACAGAATGCCCCGGTGCCCGGCAGCCCGGCCGAGCTGGCGCGCTGCATCTTTGACAGCCTGGCGCTCTACTACCGCCAGGTGCTGCAGGAGCTGGAGCAGCTGCGCGGTAAGCCCTTCAGCCAGCTGCATATTGTGGGCGGCGGCTGCCAGAACCAGTTTTTAAACCAGCTGTGCGCCGATGCCTGCGGTATTCCGGTGTATGCCGGACCGGTGGAAGCCTCCACGCTCGGCAATATCGGCTGCCAGCTGATCGCCGCTGGCGCGGTAAAAGATGTGACCCACTTCCGCCAGCAGATCGCCCAGCACTTCCCACTTATCCGTTTTGACTCTCACGGCAGTGACGCGTTTCGCCGCAGTCTGGCGCGCTTTCAGTTACTGACCCAAACAGCGAAGGAGCTTTGTATATGACTCAGGCTATCGAACAGGCCTATGCCCTGGCAAAACAGCGTTTTGCCGATATCGGCGTCGATGTGGAAGCCGCACTGAAGCAGCTTGATCGGCTGCCGGTTTCCATGCACTGCTGGCAGGGGGATGACGTGCGCGGCTTCGAAAACCCGCAGGGCGCGTTGACCGGCGGTATCCAGGCAACCGGTAACTATCCGGGGCGGGCGCGCAATGTCGAAGAGCTGCGTTCGGACCTCGACCGGGCGATGGCGCTGATCCCTGGCCCGAAACGCCTCAACCTGCATGCTATTTATCTGGAAAGCGAGCAGCCGGTGGCACGCAATGAAATTAAGCCGCAGCACTTTGCCGGCTGGGTCGACTGGGCGAAGCAGCGCGGTTTAGGGCTGGATTTTAACCCGAGCTGCTTCTCGCACGAGCTGAGCGCCGAGGGGTTTACCCTGGCACACGGTAACGCAGAGATCCGCCAGTTCTGGATCGAACACTGCCAGGCCAGCCGCAAAGTCTCGGCCTATTTCGGTGCGCAGCTGGGCACGCCGTCGGTGATGAACATCTGGGTGCCGGACGGCATGAAAGATCTCACCGTGGACCGCCTGGCACCGCGCCAGCGCCTGATGAATTCGCTGGATGCCATCATCAGCGAGAAGCTCGACCCGGCGCACCATATTGACGCCGTGGAAAGCAAGCTGTTCGGCATCGGGGCGGAGAGCTACACCGTCGGTTCCAACGAATTCTGCCTCGGCTATGCCGCCAGCCGTCAGACCGCGCTGACGCTCGACGCCGGGCACTTCCATCCGACCGAAGTGATCTCTGACAAAATTTCTACCGCCATGCTGTACGTGCCGCGCCTGCTGCTGCACGTCAGCCGCCCGGTGCGCTGGGACAGCGACCATGTGGTACTGCTGGATGATGAAACTCAGGCAATCGCCAGCGAAATCGTGCGTCAGCAGCTGTTCGATAAGGTGCATATCGGTCTCGACTTCTTTGATGCTTCCATCAACCGTATTGCCGCCTGGGTCATCGGCACGCGTAATGCGAAAAAAGCGCTGCTGCGCGCGCTGCTGGAGCCGGTAGAAACGCTGAAAAAGCTGGAAAACAGCGGGGACTACACGGCACGCCTGGCGCTGCTGGAGGAGCAGAAATCCCTGCCGTGGCAGGCGGTATGGGAAGCGTGGTGCCTGCGTCACGATGTGCCCGCCGGGGCCAGCTGGTTAGGCGATGTGCGCCATTACGAACAACAGATTCTCAGCCAACGTTAAGGGTAATCAGATGCAACAGATTCTCAACTCCTGGTTTGTCCAGGGCATGGTGAAAGCCACCACCGATATGTGGCTGAAGGGCTGGGATGAACGCAACGGCGGCAACGTGTCGCTGCGCCTGCTGGATGAAGAAGTGCAGCCCTTTGCCGCTGATTTCTACCGCGAGCCACGCACCCTGGAACTGAGCCAGCCCGCGCCTCAGCTGGCGAATGACTGGTTCCTCGTCACCGGCTCCGGCAAGTTTTTCCGCAATGTGCAGCTTGACCCGGCCGACTGCCTGGTGCTGCTGCGCGTCAGCGCCGACGGTCGGGCCTTTACCATTCACTGGGGCCTGAGCAACGGTGGCGTGCCGACCTCTGAGCTGGCTTCCCACTTCCAGTCGCACAGCGTGCGCAAAACCGTCACTCACGGCGCCGACCGCGTGATAATGCACTGTCACGCGACTCACTTTATGGCGCTGAGCTACGTCGTCGATCTCGACTCCGCCAGCTTTACCCGTCTGCTGTGGGAAGGCAGTACCGAATGTCTGGTGGTGTTCCCGGACGGCGTCGGCATCGTGCCGTGGATGGTGCCGGGCACCGACGGTATCGGCACGGCTACCGCCAACAAGATGGAGTCACATACGCTGGTGATGTGGCCTTTCCACGGCATTTTCGGCGCGGGGCCAACCCTTGATGAGACCTTTGGCCTGATCGATACCGCCGAGAAGTCATCCGAAGTGGTGGTTAAAGTGCTGTCGATGGGCGGGATGAAGCAGAGTATTACCACTGAAGAACTGGTGGCACTGGGCGAACGCTTTGGTGTGAAACCCTGGCGCGCAGCGCTGGAAGCGAAGCATAACCATGTTGCGTAAAGCCTTTGTCATGCAGGTACACCCGGATAAGCACCGGGAGTATCAGCAGCGGCATAATCCCATCTGGCCAGAGCTGGCGCAGACGCTGAAGGCGCACGGGGCGCATCACTACAGTATTTTTCTGGATGCACCGCGCAACCTGCTGTTTGCCACGGTGGAGATAGAGTCGGAGGAGCGCTGGAACGCGGTGGCACAAACCGAGGTGTGCCAGCGCTGGTGGCAGTCGATGAGTGAACTGATGCCGTCCAATGCCGACCACAGCCCCGTGAGTGCAGAGTTAAAATCCGTGTTTTATCTCGATTGAACCTGTAGGGGGCGACCTTTTTTTCCGGTCGCCCCGTGCCAATGATTTCCACTGAACGTAATGAAGACCTTTTTTTCCGGTCGCCCCGTGCCAATGATTTCCACTGAACGTGATGAAGACCTTTTTTTCCGGTCGCCCCTTTTTTATTTATTACGCCCGGCTTTACCCATTCAACCGCAGCTGCGGATAACGCTTCATACTCCATGCACACCACAGCAGTGATACCAGGCCAATGGCGCCACCCACATAGCCTACGCTGGCCATATTCAGATGCAGACTCACCTGGTTACCCAGCAGCGCACCGCCGCCGATACCGATATTGTAAATCCCTGACAGCAGCGACATCGCCACGTCGGTAGCATCCGGTGCCAGCGCCAGCACGCGTACCTGCACCGCCAGCCCGATAATCATCATCGCCATGCCCCAGATAATACACAGGGTGGAGATTGCCAGCATATGCGTCGCCGCAAGGTAGAGCGACAGCATGCACAGCGTGATTAACGCGATGGCACCCAGCAGGAAAGTCGCCGGATATTTATTGCCAAACATGCTGAACAGCACGCTGCCGACAATGCCCGCCGCGCCAAAAATCAGCAGCAGGAAGGTGGTAAACCCGGCGCTCAGCGCGGCGACGCCCTGAATAAACGGTTCGATATAGCTGTAAGCGGTGTAGTGCGCCGTCACCGTGACCGCAATCAGGATATACAGCGAAACCAGCGCCGGGCGGCGGAACAGCATCGGCACGCTTTTCAGCGACCCGGTATGTTCACTTGGCAGCTTAGGCAGCAGCTTCATCAGGAGCAGCATGGTAACCAGCGCCACCGCACCAATCACCGCAAAGGTAATGCGCCAGCCCAGCAGCTGACCAATCATGCGGCCAATGGGCAGGCCGAGCACCATCGCCAGCGCGGTGCCGGTTGCCAGCATGCTCAGCGCCTGAGTTTTCTTGCCCGGCGGCGCTACGCGGATCGCCAGCGACGCGGTAATCGACCAGAAAATGGCGTGCGAGAAGGCGATGCCGATACGTGAGATCACCAGCGTATTGAAATCCCAGGCAACGGAAGAGAGCCCGTGGCTGGCAACAAACAGCACAAAAATCACAATCAACAGCAGGCGGCGCTCGACATTACGCGTCAGCAGCATCATTGGCAGCGACATCAGGGCGACCACCCAGGCGTAGATGGTCAGCATCAGCCCGACCTGCGCCGTTTGCATGGAAAAACTGGCGCCAATGTCCGACAGCAGCCCCACCGGCACAAATTCAGTAGTGTTAAAAATAAACGCAGCAATGGCGAGCATCACCACGCGCAGCCATGCGGTCTTGCGGGAAACAGTAGTTGATTGCATTGAGATTAACGCTGTGGTTGAGGAAAGATTACCCGTTACGCCGGGCCACAGAACAAGTCGGGATATTGTCTTTTATTTAGTCGTCAGATGAAATAGAAAACTCAAAATAATTGTAAAGCAGATTATTCAAACAATGTGATCCAGAAGCAATTTTTTTTCGCCTGCGGATATTTGACCTGCGTGCTGTCAGGCGGCAAAATCGCGCGATAATTCAGCCCGTAATAGCGACAGCAGGGGAAGGGTAGTGGAAAGCGTTCTGAATAATGAGTTACTGGCAGACATTGTGCAGCAGGTGCGGCCGTTAATTGGCCAGGGCAAGGTCGCCAGCTATATCCCTGCACTGGCAGAGGTGCCCGCCGACCGGCTTGGCATTGCCGTCTGCATGCTGGACGGCACGGTTTATCAGGCCGGTGACGCGCAGGAGCGTTTCTCCATCCAGTCGATCTCTAAAGTTCTGTCGCTGACGCTGGCCCTGACGCGCTATCAGGACAGCGAAATCTGGCAGCGCGTGGGCAAAGAACCCTCCGGCCAGCCGTTTAATTCGCTGCTGCAGCTGGAGCTGGAGCAGGGCAAACCGCGCAACCCGTTTATCAATGCCGGGGCGTTGGTGGTGTGCGATATGCTGGAAACGCGCCTGACCGCCCCGCGTCAGCGCATGCTGGAAGTGGTGCGCAGCCTGACGCAGGAAGCGGAAATCAGCTATGACCGCCATGTGGCACGCTCTGAATATGAGCATTCGGCGCGCAACGCGGCCATTGCCTGGCTGATGAAGTCGTTTAATAATTTTGCCAACGACGTACCCACCGTGCTGCAAACCTATTTCCACTACTGCTCCATGACCCTGAGCTGCGTTGAGCTGGCGCGCTGCTTCCTCTATCTGGCCAATCACGGGCGCGGATTGGGGCAGGGGGAGGCGCTGCTCACGCCGAAACAGACCCGCCAGATCAATGCGCTGATGGTGACCAGCGGGATGTATGACGGAGCGGGGGAGTTTGCCTGGCGCGTCGGAATGCCGGGGAAATCGGGCGTCGGCGGTGGGATTATCGCGATAGTGCCGGGCGAAATGAGCATCGCCGTCTGGTCGCCAGAGCTGGACAACCAGGGCAACTCGCTGGCCGGTACGGCGATGCTGGAATTACTCTCCGAGCGCATCGGTCGCTCAATTTTCTGACTTTCAGTCACACGGCAGGTCAGTTTACTGGCCTGCCAGAACGCCCCATCAATCAATCACCGCAACTAATTATTGATCCACGTCATTCCCTGTCAGTACACCACCTGGTAATATTTCGCGTAGAAAATTAAATTTACATTTCACGCAGTGATACCTAACCCACCGAGGGTAAATCATGACTATTCAGGCAAAACAGTTAACCCTTAACCATCAGCTGCGTCAGTTTGGCGGGTTGGTCAAACTGGCAATGATCCGCACATCTCCACAACTTATTGAAGTCTGGACCATGAGCGGCAACCGCCTGCGCTTTACACCCACTCAGCGCGTCGAGGCCCAGGTCATCCTATGCTAAACGTTCGCCTGCTGTTGATCGCCACGCTGGTGATGCTGTTAGTGACGGTGTTTTGCGTGCTTAGCCAGCCGTCGGTGACGGTGCATCTTCGCCAGGATATTCGGAAACTGTTGTAAAGATGATGGGTCAGGCGCGCCTGACCCTTTAGCGCGGGCAAATTACCCCGCCTGAACCGCCATCCTGCGCCGGGACATCAGCGCCCGTACCACCAGAGCCAGCATAATCAGCCACTCGGCACCCAGCGCAGCCAGTACCGCATGCTGGTAGTTGCCGTGAGGTTGCAGCACCTGGCTGAACACCGTTCCCAGCACCATCGGACCCAGGCCCAATGCCGCCTGCTGTACCGTGGAGAGCATCGCACTGCCTGAGCCAGCGTGGTCTTTCGGCACTTGCGCCAGACCAATACGGAAGAAGCAGCTGACGATAAACGACTGCCCAAAGCCAATCAGCGCCGTAGCCGGCGCCAGGCTCAGTATGCCCATCTGCTGCCAGCTGCTGTTGAAGGTGATCATCAGCCCGATCAGCCCGGCCATCTGGATCGCGCAGCCGGTCAGCAGCGTCGGCAGTTTACCTATGCGTTCCACCACGCGGGCGGACAGCAGCGAGCCGATAAAGTAGGCCACGCCCAGCGCAATAAAAGTATTGCCCGACTGGAAGGCGCTCATGCCGAGGCCCGACTGCAGCGTCAGCGCCACGACAAACATAAAGCCACTCCAGCAGGAGAAGAACAGCACGGCGATCGACAGACCGAAGCGCACGCCGTGCAGCTGCATCAGCGAGGGCGGTAATAGAGGGGCACCGCCCTGTTGCTCGATGCGTTTTTCCACCTGCCACAGGCGCTTAAGCAGCAGTGGAAAGGCGGCGAGCAGGGCGATGCACGGCCACGACCAGTGGAACAGCGGCCCTAACGCCAGTGCAACCAGCAGGCAGCCAATGGCTCCGGCGAGATAAAAGGTTCCTGCCCAGTCGATGGGGACGCGCTGCTGCTTTTTCGTTTCCGGAATGGTGCGCGGCGCCAGCAGCAGGACCAGCAGGCAGAGCGGGATATTAATCAGGAACACGCTGCGCCAGCCGTAGCCGCCGGGATTAGCATTAATCAGGAAACCGCCCAGTACCTGGCCGATAATAAACGCCATTCCACCGATACCACCGTACAGGCCCAGCGCCCGCGAATGTTCACGACCGTGTAGCGAGACATGCAGCGTGGCGAGGATCTGTGGCACCACCAGCGCCGCGCCAACGCCCTGTAAGGCACGCGCCAGCAGCAGCGTCCAGACGCCGGGGGTGATACCGCACAGCAGGGAGGCAATGCCAAACAGCAGCACGCCGATGCTGAAAATGCGGCGGCGGCCGAAGTTATCCCCCAGGCGGCTGCCCATCGCCAGGCTGACGGCGAAGGCGATACCGTAAATGGCGACAATCAGCTCCAGCTGGATCGGGGTTGCATGTAAGGTGGCGGACATGGCATCCAAAGCCACATTCACGATAGAAAAATCAATCATCGGCAACAGCTGACCCGCTAACAGCACTGTCAGACCGCTGCGGCCGAGAGTGGTGCAATCATAACCGCTTTTCATGGTGTGTAACCCTTGTGTTTAACCGTAACCGGGCATAGCATCAGTGAAATCCGAAACGGGTACCAGTTCTTGATTATACTGGTACCCGCACTACCTGCCTGACTGGAGTCACCCCCGATGAGCGAGACGCCGCTGCCGCTGAGCATCAGCGAAAAAAACCGCCAGCTGCTGGCGACATTTTTACGCAGCCGCCGTGAGAGCATTGATCCGTCGCGACTGGGCATGCCGCATCACCGCTCGCGGCGCACGCCGGGTTTGCGGCGGGAAGAGGTGGCTCAGCTGGCGGATGTTGGCGTGACCTGGTACACCTGGCTGGAGCAGGGGCGCGAGATTAAAGCGTCGCCAAAAACGCTGGCTTCGATTGCGACAGCGTTACAGTGTAACGAAGCGGAAACGCAGCACCTGTTTCGGCTGGCGGGCCATCCCACCCCGGTGATGGCAGCGGCCAAAGCCTGTGCCAAAGTGTCGGCGCACGGGCAGATCCTGCTCGACAGCCTTAACCCGCTGCCGGCTATTATCCAGACGCCGCGCTTCGATATTCTCGGATATAACCCGGCGTGGTGCCGCCTGATGAATGTCGACCTGGAGACTATTCCCGCGGAGGATCGCAACTGTATTCTGCTGGCATTCACCCATCCGCAATGGCGGCAGGCGGTGGCCGATCAGGAACAGCTGATGCCGCATATGGTGGCGCTGTTTCGCACCCAGATGGGAGAGCATCTTGACGATCCGCGCTGGCAGGAGCTGCTGGAACGGTTATTGTCGGAGTCAGATGAGTTTCGCGCCATGTGGCAGCGTTACGAGATCCGCGCCATCGACAACCACGTTAAACGCTTCTATCACCCTGAAGTCGGCATCATCACCCTGCGCCAGAATAACTGGTGGTCCGCACCGCGCAACGGGGATCGCCTGCTGGTGTATATCCCTGATGATGAACAGAGCGCTGCGGCCCTAAAGCGCATTACCGATTGAACTTGTCGGGCTCAGGCGTGCCTGAATCTATCTGAATCGTTAAAAAACAAGGGATCACGCTATGAATCAACTGCCAACGGTTGCGGTACTCGGTCTGGGTGCGATGGGCCATGCCTTCGCTGCCAACCTGTTAAAAAATTCTTTCAGCGTCAGTGCCTGGAACCGCACGCGCTCGCGCGGAGAAGATCTCGAATCCGCCGGGCTAACACTGTGCGACAGCCCGCAGGAAGCGGTGGCCAATGCGGACGTGGTGCTGGTGATGCTGTCCGACGGCGCCACTACGCTGGCGGCCTGCAAACTTATCCTGCCGGCGCTGAAAAATGGCGCGGTGCTGTGTCAGATGGGCACTATCGGCATTGAGGCAACTGAACAGCTGCTGCAAAACATCCAGGCGCAGCGTCCGGATGTGGTCCCGGTCGATGCCCCGGTTTCCGGGACTAAAGCTCCGGCAGAGCAGGGAAAAATTCTGGTACTCGCCAGCGGCGATCGTGGGCGTGCTGCCGCAGTTGAACCGGTGTTTGCTGCCATTTCGAAAGGGGCGAAATGGCTGGGTGAAGCAGGAGCCGGTTCCAGAATGAAGCTGGTGGCTAACGCCTGGCTGGTGTCTATGGTGCAGGGGCTGGCAGAAAGTACGCGTCTGGCCGAGCAGTTAGGTTTCTCGCCGGACGATTTCTGGCAGGTGCTGGATGGCGGCCCGCTGGCTGCGCCCTACGTTAAGGGCAAGCTGGCGATGATTGCAGAAGGGGAGTACCCGGCGCAAATGCAGCTGACGTGGGCGTTAAAGGATGCTCGCCTGGCGCTTGATGCTGCTGGAAACCAGCCGCTGCCGGGCCTCAAGGCGATTGCCACCCAGTGGCAGGGCGCGGTGGATGCCGGTTACGGGGATAAAGACCTGTCGGTGGTGTATCGCTATTTGCAGGACGGCGCTAAAAAAGCCTGAGCAGACTTAAGGCACTTGCGGGTGCCTGTTAATAAAGCCCCGTAAATCATCATGATATCGCCAATAGCCCATATCGCTTAGTGGGTGGCTTCAAAAATGCAACAATGTTTGTTATATTATCGAAATAGTGTTTTTATATTTGACTGATTTTTAATGCTTTTATTACCGTTATTCATCCGCAGATGAACAGCAAAAAGCAAGGATCACATCATGCTTGATATTCGTTTTCCTACCGCCCTGCAGATGGTGTTATGCATTGCCAAGGCGGATCGCGAAGGGCTTCGCTGCACCAGCAAAATTCTGGCTGATGGTCTTAAGGCCAACCCGAGTTTTGTGCGCAAAATGATGGTGCCGCTGACCCGCGACGGTATTATTGTCTCTACGCTGGGGCGCTGTGGCACCACGCGGCTGGGCCGCCCGGCAGAAGAGATCACCCTGTGTGATATCTACACTTCGGTGATTGAAGATAAGCCGCTGATGGCGGGGCGCCCGGAAGTGGAGCCATGCTGTGTGGTGAGCGCCAATGCCTGCTGGTACTTTAAACAGCTGGCGAAAGAGGCTGAACAGGCCTCGCTGGACGTGCTGGCTAAACGCACCGTAGCCGATGCTCTGCATGACATTCTGCAACGCAGCGAAGTGAGCGAACCAGAACCGCAGCGCTGCGCCTCCTGATTTAACTCCCTGACTCATCCTTCCCGAATCCTGTTGGGGTGACCCGTTTACTGGTCGCCCCTGAGTTCTGCCAGATCGCACTTATTCCTAAATTTAATGCAACAATAAAACTTGCATTATAGCCGTTCCTGTCTTAACTTTATTAAGTGCATTCGTCAAAGTTACCTTTTACACCTGACAGTGAGACAGGTCAAGGCAACGCAAAGATCGATAAAAAAACCGCGTCAAAAAACAGAATCAGGGGAACACCGATGAGCCATGATGATTTTATTAGCGATCTGGTTAAGTGGATCGACACTCACATTGAAGGGAAGATGGATTTAGACACCGTGGCCACGCGCGCCGGCTACTCGAAATGGCACCTGCAGCGCATGTTCAAACAGCATACTGGCTATGCCCTTGGTGAATATATCCGTGAACGCCGTCTGAAAAAATCCGCTGAACGCCTCGCACGGGGCGGTGAGCCGATTCTGGATGTGGCGATCAGTTTTGGTTTTGACTCCCAGCAGTCCTTTAACCGCAGCTTCAAGCGCCAGTTCGGCCAGTCGCCGGGCGCATGGCGCCGCCAGGTGCAGATTGCTGCACATGCCTGACAGATTGGGCCGTGGGAAAACCCCTTCGGCCCTGTGTTTTTGTTGCCACAATTCCTCTTCGCTTTAACTCCCGTTTATTCAGCCCAACCTTAGCAGGGCATAGTATACTGTCTGAATTCGCTTCATTTTTTTCCTTTAAGACAGGACTTGTCATGGAAATACGGAATGTTAATCGGTCGCAGCTCTGTCAGGCCGCCAGTTATGGCCTGATTTTTATCGCGCTGTTCGCCATCTTCCCCCTGCGTTTACTGCCCTGTTTTCTCGCCGGGTTTATCGTCTATGAAACTATCCTGGCCCTGACTCCGCTGGTTGAGCGGCTAGTGAAAGGGCAGATAGCCCGCTGGATCAGCATCCTGTTCCTCAGCGTGGTGGTTATCCTCGCGCTGGTGACCGGCATCACCAAACTGATTGGCTTCCTGCTGCACGATTTCCAGAACCCCGCCGCTTTCCACGCTACCGCCACCAAGCTGCTTGAAGATGCCCAGCGCACGCTGTCCCCGGTGATCGTGCGCTATCTGCCCTCGGACATCGACGAGCTGCAAAATCAGGTCGTCACCTGGCTGCGTGAGCATCTGGTGGTGGTGCAAACCTTTGGCCGCACGGCGGCGCATACCTTTGCCACCATGCTGATCGGCATGCTGCTGGGGGCGATTATCTCGCTGCGTAACAGTAGCGGCCAGCGCCCGGAAGCGCCGCTGAAGCAGGCGATGCTTGACCGCCTGACTACGCTGGCTGCCGCCTTCCACAACGTGGTGTTTGCGCAGATCAAAGTCTCGCTGGTGAATACCGTGCTGACCTGCGGTTTCCTGTTTGGCATCCTGCCGCTGTTCGGGCTGCATTTCCCGTTTGCCAAAACCGTGGTAGTGCTGACCTTTATCGCCGGGCTGCTGCCGATTATTGGTAACCTGATTTCCAATACGGTGATTGTGCTGATCGGTCTCTCGATTTCGCTGGAAGCGGCGCTGATCGCCCTGATTTACCTGATCCTGATCCACAAGCTGGAATACTTCATTAATGCGCGCATCTTTGGCAGCCGCATCAGCGCCAAGACCTGGGAGATCCTGCTGGCGATGCTGGTGTTTGAATCCGCTTTTGGGCTGGCTGGCGTGGTGGCTGCGCCGGTTTATTACGCCTATCTGAAAGCTGAACTGCGTATCGCTCATCTGATTTAATCCTGAACCATTTCGGCCGGATGCTTCCGGCCGCGAGACGGAGTTTTCATGCCGCTGATAGCCACGCTGCTGCACCAGATACTGATTGCCATGCCGCTGTTTGTCCTGATTGCACTGGGCTGGCTGCTGGTGCGCTGGCGTCACTGGCCGGAAAGCATTACCGAAGCAATTAACCGCCTGGTGTTTCGCGTCGCGCTTCCGGCGATGCTGTTCCGCCTGATGTGCGACTTCAGTAAGGGCCCGCCGGTTGATGGCCGCCTGCTGATTGCCTTTTTCGGCGGCTGCCTGCTGGTGTTCGCACTGGGTAGGGTAGTTGCTTCACGCCTGTTTAAGCTTGATGGCATTGCCGGTTCAGTATTCGCGCTGGGCGGAATTTTTTCCAATAATGTGCTGCTCGGCTTGCCCATTGCCCGCGTCATGCTGGGGGATGCGGCTATCCCATCGGTTGCGCTGGTGCTGGTGTTCAACGGCCTGATCCTGTGGACGCTGGCAACGGTTTCGGTAGAGTGGTTTAAGCACGGCGCGCTGAATCTCAAAGGCTTTGGTAATACCGCGAAAAGCGTGCTTAAAAATCCGCTGATTATCGGCATCCTTTCCGGCACCGCGTTTAGCCTGAGCGGGCTGCCGCTGCCGCAAATGGTTGACCAGCCTGTCACCATGCTCGGCCAGATCGCCGTGCCGCTGGCGCTGGTCGCGCTGGGGATGAGCCTGGCCGGCTACCGCATCAAAGAAGGGCTGGCCATCAGCTACGCGCTAAGCACCATCAAGCTGATTGTCCAGCCGCTGGTAGTCTGGGGGCTGGCATGGGCGATCGGGCTGCCGCCGCTGGAGAGCAAAGTGGTGGTGCTGCTGGCTTCGATGTCGGTCGGGGTCAATGTCTACCTGATGTCGCAGCAGTTCAACGCGCTGACCGGCCCGGCGGCTACCAGCATGCTGCTCACCACGCTGTTTTCCGCGCTGACCACGCCGCTGTTTATGCTGTTGATGGAGCTGGCCTATCACGGCAAAGCGTGATGGATGTTACGGAATCGTTAAAATCAGATTGCATTCAAACCGTTCATTTCATTAACCTCCAAATGCGGTTGTGATGTTTCATTTTATCCACCGCAGTCACCTTTGCCTCTGGAGAATAATAATGAAACATTTTAAAAAACTGCTGCTGGTGGCCGCGTTAAGCTGCTCCGCTTCCTCACTGGCCGAAACCATTGGCGTGTCGATGGCCTATTTCGACCAGAACTTTCTTACCATTATCCGCCAGGCGATTGATAAAGAGGCCAAAGAGCGCGGCATCAAGGTGCAGTTTGAGGACGCGCGCGGCGATGTCGGGCGCCAGACCGACCAGGTGCAGAGTTTTATCAGCGCCGGGGTGGATGCGATCATTGTTGATCCGGTCAATTCAGCCGGAACTCCCGTTATGACCCGGCTGGTTACCCAGGCTAAAATCCCGCTGGTCTATGTTAACCGTACGCCGGGCGACCCGAAACTGCCACCGGGCGTGGTGTTTGTCGGCTCCGATGAGAAGCAGTCGGGTACTTTGCAGATGGAACAGCTGGCAAAACTCGCCAACTATCAGGGCAAAGTTGGCATTATGATCGGTAACCTGACCGATGCCGGGGCACTGCAGCGCACCAAAGACGTTGAGCAGGTGGTCGCAAAGTACCCGAAAATGAAAGTTGTGCAGAAGCAGACGGCGAACTATTCACGTAGCGAGGGCATGGACCTGATGCTCAGCTGGCTGAGCAACGGCGAAGAGATTGATATCGTCGCCGCCAACAATGATGAAATGGCGATTGGCGCTGCGATGGCGCTGCAGCAGTCAGGCATTAAACAGAATAAAGTGCTGGTTGGCGGCATTGATGCCACGCCGGATGGTCTGAAAGCGCTGGCCAGCGGCAAGATGCAGGTCACCGTATTTCAGGACGCTGTTGGCCAGGGCAAAGCCTCGGTAGATGTCGCCCAGCGTATGATCAAAGGCGAAAAGCTGGATTCTTACCACTGGATCCCCTTCGAGCTGGTGACGCCGGAAAACATGAAGCAGTACGAGAATAAATAGCCATAACGGCAAAATCTGGCGGGAATAGCGCAGCTGCTGGCTTTCTCGCCACGCTTTTCTCTACGCCCCACATCCTGGCTTTGCTAAACTACGCCCATGAACAAAAAACTTCTTATTGCCGCGATCTTCGCGATTGCCGCCGCGGCGGCCGGGCTGCATCATCCGGCGAAACCGCCGACTTCATCAACACAATCCACTCCGACTGCGCGTCAGGGTGCCAACGATATCAGTACGCTTACCGCTCAGCAGCGAGTGGCGGACTATCTGCAACAGCATCAGCGGCTGCCGGACTACTACCTGCGCAAAGGTGAGGCGCGTAAACTGGGCTGGGACCCGTCAAAAGGTAACCTGTGCAACGTGCTGCCGGGGCGGGCCATCGGTGGCGATCGCTTCAGCAACCGCGAAGGGGGGCTGCCAGATAAAGCAGGGCGCCGCTGGTTCGAAGCCGACGTCAATTATCAGTGCGGGCGGCGCGGCAGCGATCGCATGCTCTACTCGAGCGATGGCCTGATTTACGTGACGAGCGACCATTACCGCCATTTTCAGCAGGTAAATTAATATGCAACTGGTGAGTTTTGACTTACAGCAGGTGGAAGATCGCGCCGACTTTTATCGTCAGTTCGCCGCCCGATTTGCGTTGAGCGAGTTCGGCAGTAATCTCGATGCCTTATGGGATGTGCTGACCGCTGGCGTGGCGCTGCCGTTGAGGATCACTCTGCGGCATCTGCACAGGCATCCTCAGCAGGCGGAACTGCAGGGCATCATTGAGGTGATGCAGGAAGCCGAACAGGAAACGGGCGGCGCATTTAGCGTACGGGTTTATTGAGCTTCTCCGGGTCGACCGAAAAAAAAGGTCGACCCCTACGCGAAATCATTATCGGCGGATCACGCTCAAAATCTTCGCCAGCCTTTCACGCTCTTCGCCGCTGATTTCGCGCGATGCCGCATACCCGGCATTCTGCACTATCATCTCATTCAGCCCCACCAGCCAGTCGTAGATATAAAACGCGGCGTGGTTATTTGGCTTCAGCGCCAGACGCGTCAGGCGCTGACCGGGCCCCAAATTAACCGTCTGTGCTTCCGGCTTGGCGAAAATCTTCTGCCCGCGATTGATGCGGCTGTCCGGGCGCTGCGCTTCCGGCAACTGCTGGAACCCCAGCCAGGCGACGAAATCACCCAGCACGCTCAGCGCACGCGACACCTGACGATCGGCGATCTGCTCAGCGGGCAGGCCCGCCGCATCGCTGTCGGCCAGAATGCGCAGCAGCGCCGCTTCAATCTCCTGGCGTACGCTGGCGGTGATCAGCTCTTCGGTCAGCATCTCCAGCGTCGGTTTGGTCACGCCAAGCAGCTCCAGCAGCGGGCCGTTATCCGGCAGCAGGCGTAGCTGATTGATCCAGTGGCGATAGACGTTCTGGGAAAATTCGGCTTCCTGATCCACCACCGGCGCGCTGTGATAGCTGGTCTGTACCGCCGTCAGCGGCTCATCGCTCAGCAGATCGATAGTCATACCAATGCCAAACGGATCGTCCTCGGAGATGCTGTACTCGTCAGCGGCAGTTCGCTCACTGCGCTGATACTGGCGCTGCAGGAACAGGTGACGCAGGGTATCGCGCACCGGCACCAGGCGCTCCAGCAGTTCGCCGTGCACGCCGGTGCGGGTCTGAAGCGCTTTCAGCAGCGTTTCGGCGGTGCGCAGGCGCTCGGCCGGATCTTCACCTTCCGCCGCCTGATACCAGCGCCCGAGCAGGTTTTCACTCAGCTCGCGCTGGATCTCGGCGCGGCAGGCGGCAATGCGCTCCAGCTTGCTGTCACGACGCACTTCATTGACCAGGTACCCGGCCATACGCTGCACGCCTTTTTCATCCATCGCCAGCATGGCACCCCAGGCATCGCCCGGATTGCCCACGTAGCGCTGCACTGCCGCATCGTGGTTGTGGCCGTGGGTAATGCGTTGATCAAACGGCGTCATCGCCCAGATCAGCCCAGGCTTGCGGCCGCTGCGCTGCACGCTGGTTTCGCCCTGAGTTTGCTTCACCCAGAAGTCGAGCAGGCGGCCAACGTGGCGCGTTTCATTACGGTGTGCCGACGCGCTGCACACCAGCAGATGAGTGACATCCTGCTGTACCGCCGCACGCTGCAGCAGGAATGGGCGCCGCGCCTGCAGGAAGCTCAGCGCCAGCGCATGCTGATCGTCGTCCGGCAGCACCGGCAGGCTGACAAAACCAGGGTAATCGAGCAGGTCGACTTCGCTAAACAGCTCCTCGCGCGGCGCGCTGTAGAGCGGCAGCAGTACTTCGCGGCTTAGCAGCGTCAGTTCTGCCAGCGCCACGCTGACCGGGGCCAGAGAACGGCCACCGTGGCGCGGTACCACCTGCAGCGTCAAATCGACGGTGGCATTAAACTGGCTGACGCCGGAGCTGTTAAGCAGGCTGTACGAGGGTTCGTCCAGCACGCTGAGCGGGGCCAGAACGTCGCCCACGCAGGAGAGGTGGTGCAGCACGTGCGCCAGCTGGCGATACAGTGCCGTCAGCTGGCGATCCTCGCCCCACAACAGGGAGAACAGGCGGGCGCGGTCGTCCACGCCGAGGAACGGAGCCTGCTCCACCGCCTGCGGCCAGAAATGGCTCTCCAGCGCGCTGTTGCGCGCCAGGCTGAAATGCAGGGCATCCCACAGTGCCACCATCTGATGACGGTTGATGCCGTCAACCGCTTCCGGCTGGCGGTACATCGCCACGTTCTGCATTTTCTCGCCAAGCTGCGATTCATCAAAGGTGACAGTGTCACCCACGCGCTGCGCATACTGGAGCGCCAGCACCGCAACCAGCTCGCTTTCACTGAGCAGAGTGAGCTGCACCGGCCAGCTGCTGTCGCTGCTCTGCTGCTGACCGCTGAAGCGTAATACCAGATTACTGGTGTGCTGCTGCGGGTTAAGCTGGCCGGCATAATCCAGCACGCTATTGCCAAATGCGCACTCCAGGCGGCCCTTGTCGCTGGCAGCCAGGGCGCCAATCAGATAAGACTTGCCCGCCTGCGCCAGACCGAACAGGCCTATTGCCGGGTTGATCGGCGTGTTGCGGGCCAGTACGCTGGCCTTGTTGTGCTGGCGCAGCAGTTTGACCGCCAGGCGATCTGCTTCCATATTCAGGCGCGGCGCCTGCTGGCGGTTATCCTCCAGCCACTCCAGCGCCTGCTCAATACCCTGCGTCAGAGCATCACGTTTTTTGTTCGCCTGGGCGGTGAGGATCTTATTTAACGATTTCATTTCTTGTAGACGCTCCCGCTGTCAATCCAGTAATGCGCCATGCCCGATCCGCTGCTGGCAAGGGTGTTGAGGCGCAGACGCAGATGTTCAAGCGGCACCTGGCTGCCGTCATCAAGCGTCGCATCGGCAATATCAAAACGCTCCGGTCCGAACTCGCCAAACGGGCGGCTGACCGCCAGCTTAATGCGCAGCACTTTATCCCCGGCTACGCTGCGCGCCAGCTGCGAATCGACAATCGTCAGGGTATACAGCGGTGACGCAGGCCAGCGGTCATTGTCCAGCTGGCGGAACCCTAAGGTTAACGCGCCGCGCACCTGGAATCGGCTACGCACTTCCAGATTAAAGTTCTGCTGGTCGAGGTCAATATCGCTGTACCAGACGTTATCCGCCGTCAGCGCGCCGGTGCCGTCGAGCATCCCGAGATAGCGAATGGTCGAGTACGGCTGGAAGTCCCCGGCCTTGAACCAGAAGTTCGCCAGGCGCAGGTCCAGCGACAGCAGGCACAGCATCGCGCCGACCGCGGCGGTAGATTTCGGGTTCTCGATTTTTCCCTGCTTGTTGAACGGATACCAGTCATTGGTGTGATAGCCGTCCAGTGAAACAATGCGGCTCACCGGCAGCGGTTGCAGGTGGCGGAACAGCGCCTGCACGCCGGGGAAGCGTGAAGGGCGGCCGGTCAGCAGCAGCACATCGCAGTCGTATACCGCCACCACTTCCGACATTGAGCGCAGGCTGTGGGTAATGTTCATGCGCGGCGAGAGGAACTCAGCGTGCAGCTTGCTGAGGCGCACAATCAGCGCCACATCGAGAATATCGAAGGCAGCCGCATCGCCCGGCAGCTCGCGCTGGATCTCGCGGTTAATATAGTCCAGCAGTTTGCTGGTCGGCGCCTGCGCCAGCAGCTCACCAAAGCGGGCATCAATCTCTGCCGTCAGGTCAAGCGGGTCGAAGGTTTCATAGGCTTCCAGCACCGCCTGGCCCAGCGGGATAAACAGCTGCAGCGTCACCTGCTGGCGCAGGGTTGAGTGCCCGTCAAGGCGGCCTTCATGACCGAACAGGCGCGTCATGACCGCTTCAGGGTTGACCATGCCAGCCTGCTTAAAGGCCGCCTGCAGCGCGGGCAGTACGTACAGCTGAATGACGTCGAGCAGGATATCGTCGCCCGCCAGCTTAAAGCCCTCGCGGAACAGCAGGCGCGGCATAATTTTTACGTTATTCCCTACGCCGTCATCGAGGCGATATTGAGTAATTGCCAGGTCGGTGGTGCCGCCGCCAATGTCGATGGAGGCGATGCGCAGCGTCTTGCCCGCCGGTTCATCGGCAGCACGGGCGCGGTCGGGGCGTACCATGCTGGCGAAGAAGGCTTCAGCACGGCCACCAAAGTTGACCTGGGTTTCGTTATAGAGATAAACCATCTGGCCGCAGGTGGCTTCATCCCACTCCATCTGCACCTCCGGCACCGGCACGCTGCTTTTGGCTTTATCCTCGGCGCGGGTGAAATCGTCATCCGCCGGGTGCCAGCCCATGGCTTTCCACACCAGCGCAATGGCCTCCAGCATGCGGCGGCGGAAGATCTCACGCTCCGGCTTCGGCATGGCGGAAGGCAGGGTGAGAATGATATTACGCAGCTGGCGCGGGGCGCTGCTGTGCAGCATTTTCTGGCGCTGCATCGGGCTGTTCATCTGCAACAGCGCCTGCGCCAGAAGCTCGGACAGCATCAGGCTCATCACCGAGCTGCGGCTGTAGTGCGGGGAGAACACCGGCAGGCGCTCATCCAGCGGTATGCTGTACAGCGGCTGGCCTTCATCATTAATCAGGTAGGTCAGCGGCAGCGCGGTCGCCAGCGGTTCCTGCTGCTGATTGCCCGGGGTACGGCTGAAGCGCCAGCCCGGCGTGTAGCTCTCTTCATCCCACAGGTAGCGGCGCGGGCTGGAGAGCCCGGTAGCACCCTCGGTGCCGAGGCGCTGCAGCGCCAGATTGCCGGCTTCGCGCCCGACGCGGACGATCGAAGGCCAGGTAAACGCCTCATCGCGGCCGCTTTCCAGCGAGAAATTCTGCTTGCCGAAGCTGGCCTGGGCGAACTCGACGCGGCTTTCAAACAGTTCGTTATACAGCGCATGGGGATGGCTGAGATTACGCATCTGTAGTTCGTAGGTGTGCTTCAGGCCCTGGTGATCGTCAACGTGATCTTCCACCATAATGCCGCAGGTGTGAGAGTTACCGACGTCGAGGATCAGATCCACGGCAATAGCCGGCTCCTGCAGCGTCGCTGCGCTGATTTTCAGCTCCGGCACTGACAGCTGCTCGCCGAGCATATGCAGGACGTTGAGATAGTGCGCCTGATACTCAAACTCGCGCAGGGCGGCTTTAATATTGACCTGCGGGCGCTGTTCAAGGGTGGAGGCGCTGTCGCTAAATACTTCGCGCAGCCAGCCGTCAATCCAGGTGTGGTCAAGGAACTCGCCCAGCTCGTCGCTGCGGTGGGCCAGCGCGAAATTGACGCCGTTCTTCACATCATTTTCATTCAGCGCCAGCGACTCATCTTCGCCATCGGCCCAGACTTTGGTGTCAAACGCCAGCACGATGCGGTGGGTATGGCCGCTGGCATCCGGTTTATCCAGCGCCACCACCTGGACGCGCGCCCAGTTATCCGGGCCGCCGATAAAGGTGCGCGGCGGGTTGAAGCGGAAGAACGGCAGCGGCAGCCACTGGCCGCACAGCAGGCTGAGCGACTGCGCCAGCGGGAAACTGAACTCCGGCTTGACCACTTCGGCTGGGGTGCCCGCCGCCTGCGGCAGCAGGTACTTGGCGCTGGGCGCGTGATAGTTCAGGCGCAGCAGCGGGCCATTCGCGGTCTGGCGGACAAATTTACCCGGCCAGTCGTTGTTCAGGTCCGGCGTCAGCGCAAAGTCGAGGAACTGGATACCACTGTTCTGGACCAGCGTCATATTGGGTTTGAAATCAGCAATCGTCGCCAGCATCATTATTTACTCTCACGCTTCATGGTCATCGGCAGCACCGTGTCGGCATTGTAGCTGCCGCTGCACTCGGCAGGCCCGCTCAGGCCCTGTTTACACACCAGTTCCGGCATCTGATAGCGCGAACCATCGCTGCATCGCGCTTTCGTGCGGCTGTTAATCACCAGGTTGCCGGAGGACATCAGCCCGGCGAATACCTCGACCTTACAGCTAACGCCGTCGCCCTGGGTGATCCGCGCCGTCCCTTTGCCATTTTTCAGCTGATATTTCAGCATCGGCGGGGTGCCGGTCGGCAGATTTTTCTGCACCAGTACGCGCCAGTTACCGTTAAGGAATTTGGTCGAGCCAATTTTGACCGCATCGGCAGGCAGCACCAGATCGTCTTTCGCCACCGGGCGCGCGTCTGCGACAGCTTCCACCGCCGGTTCAGCCGCGGTCGCTGCTGCCGGGGCCGCAGCGGGTGTAACGGCAGCCGGGGCGATAATCGCCGGTGCCAGTGGCAGAGTAGGTGCAGCAGCCGGAGCGACCGGTGCGGCTGGCGCATTCGCAGCTTGCGGTGCGGCAGGCTCGGGCTGTGCGGCGGGTTCAGGCGCTTTCACCTCTTCAGGCGCTTTATCGCTACAGCTTTTCAGCTGCACGCCAAAGGCAATCAGCAGCACCACGGCCGGAACAACCCAGCTGTAGCGCAGCCAGGCTTTCATCGGTGGTTTTGCCGCAGGCGTAGCGGGGACCGCCGGGGCCGGCTCAGGTGCGATTGCCTCCGGCTCGTCAATAATTTCCAACGGCGGAATAGTGGGCATCACTCGCGGCGCGGCGGCGGGTTCAGGGGTAATCAGCGGAGCAATCACCGGCGAGACCGTAGCCGCAGCGGGTGCAGGGGCTGCCGCGACGGGCGCAAGGCGCGACAGGCCGAGCTGCGGCTCATCATCTTCCACTGCGCGCAGGCAGTCGAAAGCGTCCTGGCGGGATTTTTTATCCAGGCTGACAAAGCCCCAGAAGGTGATCACCGGCTTGCCGCCCACCAGGTAGACATAGTTCTGGTCGGGGAACTGTAACGCCTTGCTCAGCAGGGCGCCGAACAGCTTCTGGCTCGGCTTATCGGACTGCTGGGCGCGGTCGCTAATCTCTGCCAGCGTGCTCTGGCAGGCGAGCAGGTCATTCAGCGCTGCCTTGCGTGCGCTGTTGCTGGCGGCGGCCCACGAACTGACTTTGCCATTCACCGGCGAGTACCAGTCCAGGCGGTCGCCCGCGTCGTTAGGCTGCGGGATCGCCAGGCAGTCGGCCAGCGCAGACTGTTTTCTCAGGCGCAGGGTTTCGCGCAGTTGCAGAGCGGAGAGATAGACCGGTTGCCCGTTCTCCCCCAGAGCGAGCACAGCATCAAGATTGCCACTGCGTAAGAAGATTTTTGCCACGCAAAAGACCTTATAGTCAGAGTTCGGAAGAAAAAAGCGTGTGTAATCAGAATATTTTAACGCTTTGCGACTTAAATCAAATGCGCAAATAAGCGGTGAAACGCAACAGTACTCAGGCTATAGCCGGGCAGGAGCTTGATATCCGGGAGAATGAAATGGCGAAATGTGACACGGGTAGTGACAGTGTCACATCAGATAATTGCTAATGGGTCAGGCAGGCCTGAGCCTAACCTTTAAGCGCTGCAATATCACCCGCCGTAATTCCAGCAAGATGGGCAGTAATCTTCTCCACTGGCCAGTCCCACCAGGCTAGCGCTTCCAGTTCGGCAATCACCTCATCACTAAAGCGTTTGCGGATCGCTTGCGCCGGGTTACCGCCCACTATGCTGTACGCCGGGACATCGGAAACCACTACGGAGCGTGAAGAGACGATCGCGCCGTTGCCGATGCTCACGCCCGGCATAATCAGGCAGTCATAGCCAATCCAGACATCGTTGCCGATGCAGGTATCGCCTTTATAAGGCAGGTCGCCGGGTTGCGGAGCTGCGCTTTCCCAGCCGTTGCCGAAAATAAAAAAGGGAAAGGTCGATATACCAGAGGTCTTATGGTTAGCGCCGTTCATAATGAACTTCACGCCGCGAGCCAGCGCACAGAATTTGCCAATAACCAGCTTATCGCCGATAAACGGATAGTGATAAAGGACGTTGCGCTCGAAGTTCTCCGCGTCATCAGGATCGTCGTAGTAGGTATAGTCGCCGATGATGATATTGGGGTTGGTCACGCAATTTTTGATAAAGCAGACCTGGGGAAAGCCAGGGAGTGGATGTTTCTCGCTGGGGTCGGGTCCGTGCATATATCCTCCTGAAGCAGTAGCGTAAAGAGAGTGTAATTCAGAGGAAACCGAAGCGCCTCACGCTGTATTCAAACGGGCAGTGACGCTATGATAGCAGCGCGCCAAATTCGGCAGAGGAGAATTCGCCATAATGTTTTATCGTTTTACGCTGGCAGCGGTTGTTGCCGCCACCACATTGACAGGTTGCGCTGCCTTTAAATCTAATACTGCCGTGGCGCCCGTTAGCCAGGCGACGCAGACCGCTGATGCCCCCGCTGCAACAGCCCAGCCCGAACAGCCGGTGCAAACAGAGCAAACAGAGCAAACCGCGCCAGCCGAACAGCCGGTGCAGACTACGCCTATCACTGCGCCCGGTGCCGTCACCGAAGGCAGCCCTGAGGCGACGACAGCTGAGGCAGCAACCGCTCCGGCAGCGACCGCACCTGACGCGCAAGTAGAAACGGCCAGCGCTCCGGCCCCGGCCGAAACGGCCACGCCTGCTGCACCTGCCGAACCGGCTAAAGAAGAAAAGGTCACGGCGGCGCAGGGGACAGCAGCAGTAGCACCGTTCAGCAGCGGCCCAACGCAGATTGATGTTTCGCATATCGTCACCCGCGCGGATGATGGCTCCTCCATCACGCTGACCATCGACGGTACTGAAGCGGGCATTCTTAAGCGCGGCGAAAAGCGTGCGCTGTTTGTCGAGCCGGGCAAACACAAGGTGGGCGGCTACGTCCAGACGCTGTTCGGCTTAGGGCGCGTAACCATTCCGGCGGTGGAGATCACCACGGTACCGGGCAAAGTGAAACATGTGGCCTACTCGGTTACCCGAACCAAGCCTGCATTTGCTGAAGCGCCAGACACCACCAAAACCCCAGGCTGATATTACTCTCAGCGGAGTGAACAGCAAAAAAAAAGGCCGATCCTCAGGATCGGCCTTTTTGGTTGGCGGGGAACTTACAGCGCCATATCGTGCTGCGGGCTCTCTGCGCGTTTCTCAGCGGGAGCAGCAGGGGCGTTCTGCTCGCCGTTCATGTTGATCACCGGCGGCTTCACCAGCTGCAGGGTGGCTGCGGTGTCATCCCACACTTGCTGGGTCAGCGGCGTGTTGCCGTTCAGCTGCTGGCCATAGCTCGGCACGATAGTGCGGATTTTGCTCTGCCACTCAGGAGAGTTGAACTGCTCCGGGAACAGCTTTTTGATCACGTTGAGCGCGATAGGGGCCGCAGTAGACGCGCCCGGTGAAGCGCCCAGCAGGGCCGCGACGGTTTTCTGCTGATCGGTCACAATTTCCGTACCCAGCTTCAGCACGCCACCTTTATCGGCATCCTTCTTGATGATCTGCACGCGCTGACCTGCCTGGATCAGTTTCCAGTCCTCTTTACGCGCGTCCGGGTAGTACTCTTTCAGCGCGGCGAAGCGGTCGTCGTCATTCAGCATCACCTGACCAATCAGGTATTTCACCAGGTCAAAGTTATCCAGGCCGACGTGCGTCATTGGCATGAAGTTGCTGGTGGTGGTGGTGCCCAGCAGATCGAAGATCGAACCATTTTTCAGGAACTTGGTAGAGAAGGTGGCAAATGGCCCGAACAGCACCACGCGCTTACCGTCAAGGTAGCGGGCATCCAGGTGTGGAACGGACATCGGTGGTGCGCCCACTGAAGCCTGACCGTATACTTTTTCCTGATGCTGTTTAGTAATTTCCGGGTTTTCAGTGACCAGGAAGGAGCCGCCCACCGGGAAGCCTGCATAGTTATCCGCTTCCGGAATACCGGTTTTCTGCAGCAGCTTCAGCGCGCCGCCGCCGGCACCGATAAACACATATTTCGCATCGATGCTGTGCTCTTCACCGCTGTTAACGTCTTTAACCGTCACATGCCAGGAGTTATCGGCATTGCGCTTAAATTCGGTAGCCTCGGTCGAGGTTTCAAGGGTGAAGTTTTTATCTTTCTTCAGGCTGCCGATCAGCTGACGGGTGATCTCGCCATAGTTGACATCGGTACCCACCGGGGTCCAGGTGGCGGCCACTTTCTGCTGTGGGTCGCGACCGGCAATCACCAGCGGTGCCCACTGCTTGATCTGGTTCTGGTCAGTAGAGAACTTCATGCCCTGGAACAGGGTAGTCTGCTGCAGTGCCTGGTAGCGCTTGGTCAGGTACTCCACGTTCTTATCACCCCAGACGAAGCTCATATGCGGCGTCGAGTTGATGAAAGAGTGCGGGTCGTTGAGCACGCCGCGTTTCACCTGAGCGGTCCAGAACTGGCGCGAGATCATAAACTGTTCGTTGATATCCAGCGCTTTGCTGACATCAATTGAACCATCAGCACGTTCCGGCGTGTAGTTCAGCTCCATGTTCGCAGAGTGGCCGGTCCCGGCGTTGTTCCAGCCGTTCGATGATTCGAGTGCGACACCATCCAGCTTCTCTACCATCAGCTGTTTCCAGCCTGGCTGAAGTTCCTGTAACCAGGTTCCTAAGGAAGCGCTCATGATACCGCCGCCAATCAACAGCACGTCGGTTTTCTGTGGAGCAGGGGTTTCAGCATGCAGTGCAGTAGATACCAGCAGAGCAGACAGAGAAAGCAGGGGAATTGTTTTTCTAAATTTAGACATAGCAGTGAGAGATATCTATATAGGTTTCAAAATTGAGGCGATATTTTAACGAACTTAGATGAAAAGTTAAGAATTATTTGCAGCTTTTAGTTTAAACACGATTAATAGGGTTAAATTTAACAATTAAATTATTTAGTTAAATTTTAAAAAAGCGTCAATTATCAATGACATGTCTCGATTTTAAATAGGCATGCTATCGTTATTGCCATCTGCAGGCTTTAGCTGAATGGATGGTTACTCTAATTACATAACGCTGACTATAATTAATAAACCACGCCACTTTTATAACTAAGCCATTAATTGGTCGACTAATTACCCGCTTGAGAAAATCGCTTCAGTCAGCATAATTATCATTAAGTGCCATATCTCGGCATTTAATTTCCTCCGGCCAGACCCGGTGTCGCGATTTTCCCGCCGCCGTTTGATGCCGAAGGTGTTTATAATTTGAGTTAACTCAGTAGCGTGACTCACGATAAATTTCACTGGGTCAGGGTTAAGCGCAGAAACAGCGAAATTTTTTTTAAAAATTTACGAATAAAAAGTGGCGATGGCGCGTTAACCGATCAACATCCACAAACGGAAACCTACTGTATGTCTGCCATTGCCACTTCCCGCGCGCGTCAGCGCTATGATGCTTTCACCCTGACGCTGCACTGGCTGACCGCTGCCTGCGTGATCTTCCTGTTAGTTTCTTCGGCCTGTTTGATATTCCGGGCTGGATTACCGTCGATCCCGCGCTGCGCCCTACTCTTGCGGGGCTGCACAATAATGTCGCCTGGGCGCTGATTGTTTTGGCGTTGGCCCATGCGATAGCGGCGCTGTTTCACCACTATTTACTGCGCGATAACGTGCTGCGCCGTATGCTGCCTCAAGCTGCCCGGAGGGCGTGAAAATTACCCACAGTGAAGTAAGGCAACAGCTGGCCGCCCATCTGTCGCGCCTGTGGCGTTACGGCATGGTGCTGTCGCGCAATCGCGACGTCGCCGAGGAGCTGGTGCAGTCCACCTGCGTGCGGGCGCCGCCCGCGCGTGCGCAGCACAGGGGACAGGTCAGCCGCCGCGGGCTGATCGCCGCCTCACTCAGCTTTCTGTTTATCGGTTCCGGTATCGGTTATTTCGCCCGTCCGGAAAGCGCCTCGCGCCGCGAAAGCGGCAGGATCCGCGACCTCGAAGCGCAATATATGTCCTTGTACAGCACTCAGACGCTGGCGGATGTCGATAATTCGCCGCCGGTGATTGCGCGCTCGCTGGAGAGAACCGCCCGCGAGATGGGCCTGCGGCTCAGCGCACAGCAGCTGGCGTTACCCGATGCTGAGCTAAAAAGCATACGCCTGCTGCGCTATGACGACGCTTCAATCGCGCAGATCGTCTGGGATCGCGCCAGCGAGGGTCCGATGGCGCTGTGTATTTCCCGCGAGCAGCATCAAAATCTAACCCCGGTGCAGGGTGAAAAGCGCCACGGTATGAGTCTCGCCTGGTGGCATGCCCGGGGTTACCAGTATGTCCTGATAGGCCGCAGCCCGACGCAGCAGATGCAGCAGCGGGCAGGGCAGCTGCGGCAGAGTCTCTCGTAGCGGTCAGGCATGCCTGACCCGACGCGTAGCGTGGGTAGCAATCCCAGGATAATGCCAACCTTATTGCTTTCCGCCTGCCGTGAACTACGCTTTTCAGGTAGGACACGGCTGCGCTTGTTAGCCGACTAATTAAAAACATAATATTCGATAACTCTGAGGATTTAACCATGATGCTTAAGACTAAGCTGGCCACTGCTGCTGTTTTATTATTCTCGCTTAATGCGTATTCAGCGGAGCTGATGTCGAAAGTCGACTTCGACAAAGTTTCTCTTCAGTATGAAAAAGTGGGTGATATCTCTGTTTCGGATGAGTCTGCACCCATGGATGCGCGAGAAGCGCTTAAGGCAGAAGCGGATAAGCTGGGTGCCGATATTTACGTCGTGACCTCAGGTGAGATCGATAAAAAAGTGCGCGCGACTGCGGTCGCTTACAAGAAAAAATAATGGGTCACGTAGGGGTCGACCTTTTTTCCGGTCGACCCGTTTTTTATTAGTGTTGAGTCAGCGCTGTTATGATCTTATTCGCCGCTTCCACTCTTGCCGGGTTCGGATAACTTTTATTTGCCAGCATCACAATCCCAACTTTCTGCTGCGGAACAAAGGCAATATAGCTGCCAAAGCCGTTGGTGCTGCCGGTTTTATGCACCCAGGATTGCGCTTCAGCCTTTCCGGCTGGCGTTAACACCTCGACGGCGTGCGGCTTGAGCGCCACCCCATTGTCGCTGGCAGCAATCACTTCTTTGGCATCCACCGGCCAGTGATAGATTTCCCACCCTAAGCCCTGATACCCGTTGCCCACGCGCAGATAGCGCGCCTGGCTGGTGAGGATTGCCTGCTTCACGGCGGGCGTGCTGTTCGGGTCGATATTCGCCTGCAGATATTTCGCCATATCCTGCACGCTGGTTTTCACTCCGTAGGCTTCTGCATCCAGCATGCCCGCTGAAACGCGCACCGGCTTACCGTCGCGATATCCCCACGCGTAATTTTTCTGCTGCGCCGCAGGCACATCAATATAGGTGTGCGTCATCATTAGCGGTTGCAGCACCTTGTTGTGCAGATAGTCGGTAAAGCTCAGCCCGCTGTTTTTCACCGCCAGTAAACCAAACAGCCCGATGCTGGCATTGGAGTAGCTGCGCATCGTGCCGGGCTGCCATTCAGGCTGCCACTGCTGATAGTAGTGCCACAGCGCCTGCTGGTCGCTCACCGCATCCGGCACCTGCAGCGGCAGCCCGCCCGCGGTGTAGGTGGCGAGGTTTAGCATAGTGATGTGCTGCCACTGCGGCGTGTTGAGCTGCGGCGCATACTTCACCGCCGGGTCGGTGAGCTTCACCAGACCGCTGTTAATCGCTGCGCCTGCGGCGATACCGGTAAAGGTCTTGCTGACGGAACCCAGCTCGAACAGGGTGTCCGCCGTGACCGGGCGCTTAGCCTCGATGTCGGCTTCGCCGTAGCTGTAGAGATGGCTTTTGCCCTGATACACCACGGCGACGGCCATGCCGGGGATCGCCTGCTGGGCCATTAAGGGTTTGATGGTGTCATTGACGATCTGGTCGAGCTGCGCGTTATTCAGCGGGGCCGCTAACAGCGAAAAGCTGGAAAGGGTGCCAGCAATCAAGATCGGGAGAAGGTTTTTTTTCATGCTTAATAGTTCCATAGGCTGATTGATGCAAACAGTGTTGCTCCTTTTGACCTGGAATAGTCTGAAGAGATTGCACGGATCTGACAAACGATTATATTTAGCATCTGACAATAGAAAATCTTACACGAGAGCACCATGAGCCGCAGTTATCTGCCGTTAAATTCGCTGCGTGCCTTTGAAGCCGCGGCCAGACAGTTAAGTTTTACTAAGGCTGCTATCGAACTCAATGTGACCCATGCCGCCATCAGCCAGCAGGTTAAAGCGCTGGAGCAGCATCTGAACTGCCAGCTATTTATCCGCATCTCGCGGGGGCTGGTGCTGACGCCAGAAGGGGAGATCCTGCTGCCCACGCTGAGTGACGCCTTCGATCGCATCGCCGATTCGCTGGACCGTTTTTCTGCTGGCCGCGTCAGGGAGAAGGTGAAAGTTGGCGTGGTCGGAACCTTTGCCACCGGTTATCTGCTGCCGCGGCTGGCGGCATTTCGCCTGCGCTATCCGCATATCGATCTGCTGCTCTCCACCCACAATAATCGCGTCGACAGCGTGGCCGAGGGGCTGGATTACGCCATTCGCTACGGCAACGGCGCCTGGCACGGTACGGAGTCACAGTTTCTGTGCGATGCCCCGCTGGCGCCGCTGTGCACGCCGGAGCTGGCGCAGCAGATCCAGCAGCCTGCCGATCTGAACAACTTTACGCTGCTGCGATCCTTCCGCCGCGATGAGTGGACAACGTGGTTTGCGGCAGTGGGGGAGCCGGCGCCTTCGCCCGCGCAGCATATTATGGTGTTTGATTCGTCGGTGAATATGCTGGAGGCGGCACAGGCCGGGGCGGGCATTGCGCTGGCGCCGCCGGTGATGTTCAGCCATCTGCTGCAAAGTGGTAAGATCGTGCAGCCATTTGCCGCCAGTATCAGCTTAGGGGGTTACTGGCTGACGCGGCTGCAGTCGCGCCCGGAAAGCGCGGGGATGCGTGATTTTGCTGAATGGCTGCTGGGGGAAGCGGGTGCGCCCGGCCATCCCGGGCCGACCAGAAAAGCGGTCGGCCCCTACAACAGATGATGCGCCATTCATTCCTGATGATGCCCCGGTTCTTCCTGCAGGGGCCGACCCTTTTTTCGGTCGGCCCGAAGCCCCTTGATGATGCGCCATTCATTCCTGATGATGCCCCGATTCTTCCTGTAGGGGCCGACCCTTTTTTTCGGTCGGCCCGAAGCCCCTTGATGATGCGCCATTCACTCCTGATGATGCCCCGGTTCTTCCTGTAGGGGCCGACCCTTTTTTTCGGTCGGCCCGGAATCCATCATCCGTTATCCTGAAAACCCGGATAAAGCGTCATGCCGCCATCGACAAACAGCGTGGTGCCGTGCACATAATCGGACAGATCGCTGGCCAGCCAGACGACCGCGTTGCCAATATCCCGCGCTTCGCCAATGCGGCCATAGGGGATCAGCTCCAGCAGCTTGCGCCCCGCGTCACCCTCGGTGCTCTCTTTGTTGATCGCGGTGGCGATGGCGCCGGGCGCGATGGAATTGACGCGTATACGCTCGGCGCCAATCTCCTGGGCAAGCGAGCGCATCAGCAGGTCGACACCGCCTTTGGAGGCCGCATAGTTCACATGCCCGGCCCACGGGATCACCTGGTGTACCGAGCTCATATGGATAATTTTCCCCAGCGCGCGGCTGACCTCCGGCCGCGCACCCTGCTGGCGAAACTGGCGCAGCGCCGCACGGGCGCAGAGGAACTGCCCGGTCAGGTTGACATCCAGCACTTTGTTCCAGTCGGCCAGCGACATCTCGCCAATCGGCGCGTCTTTTTGCAGCCCGGAGTTCGCCACCAGAATATCCAGTGCGCCAAAAGCGTCGATGGTGCGGGCAAACAGGTTGTCGACGTCGTCCTCTTTTGACACATCGCCGCCGACGGCAATGGCTTTGCCGCCTTGCTGACAAATTTTTGCCGCCAGCTCTTCAGCGGGCTGCGCCTGGCTGTTGTAATTGATCACCACGCTGGCCCCGGCTTCCGCCAGCGCCTCTGCGCAGGCATAGCCAATTCCTGAACTGGCGCCCGTCACCAGCGCAACCTGATTTTTTAATGAAATCATCATAACTTTGACCTTCTTGTCGTGAACACGGGTGTCCTATAGTCTTGTTGAGGATCATGAACTCAGCAAATCATGCGGCAATTTTATCAGGAGAGAGCTATGCCAGAGATTAAGTCTGCCCAGTGCCACTGTGGGGCGGTCACCTTTAACGTCACGCTGCTGGACGGCTTCAACACCGTGCGCCGCTGCAACTGTTCTTTTTGCCGCATGCGCGGCGCGGTGGTGGCGTTTGCCAGTGAAATTAACATCACCCAGGGCGAGGATAAGCTGACCGAGTACCGCTTCAACAGCAAATCGGTGGCACACTATTTCTGCTCCGTCTGCGGGATTTACACCTTTCATCAGCCCCGCTCTAATCCGCAGCAGCGTGCCGTCAACGTGGCCTGCATCGACGGCATCTCGCCGTTTGATTTCTCGCCGCTGAACGTTACGGATGGTATACATCATCCGAAAGATGGCGGCAAAGGCGGCGTGGCGGGAACGCTGAGCTATCAGCCTTCTGCCGATGGCTGCGCGCCTGACTGAATATCCACGCGGTGTTCGCGCCCGTCATCGATCAGCTCAATATCGCCGTACGGCTGCGGCGTGCCGTCCAGGCTCAGTGAAGACTCTCCGTCGCAGCGCCGCACGGTGATGCGGTAGTGGCTGCTGCCGTGCTGATAGGCGATCATCACTTCAGGCCAGGCGGCGGGCAGCAGCGGCCTGATGCTCAACTTATCGCCCTCACGGGTTATCCCCAGCAGCGATTCGGTCAGCAGGCGGTACGCCCAGCCCGCCGAACCGGTGTACCAGCTCCAGCCGCCGCGCCCGTTGTGCGGCGCCACGCTGTAGACGTCGGCGGCCATCACGTAAGGCTCGACCTTATAGCGCGCGACTGCGTCAGCATTCAGGCTGTGATTTACCGGGTTGATCATCGACCACAGCTGCCAGGCGCGCTCGCTGTTGCCCATCTGCGCAAAGGCCATCACCGCCCAGATAGCGCCGTGCGTATACTGCCCACCATTTTCCCGCACCCCCGGGACGTAGCCCTGAATATAGCCGGGGTTAGGGCCGAGACCGTCGAACGGCGGAGTGAGCAGTTTGATTAAGCCGTTATCGCCATCGACCAGCAGCTCATCCAGCGAGCGCATCGCCTGAGCACAGCGATCCGCGCTGCCTGCGCCCGACAGCACCGCCCAGCTCTGGGCTATAGCATCAATCTGGCAGGCGGGAGAGAGCTGGGAGCCGAGCGGCGCACCGTTATCAAAATAGCCGCGGCGATACCATTTGCCATCCCAGCCCGACGCGTGGAGATTTTTTTGCAGCAGGTCGGCCTGCTCGCGGCACAGCAGCGCCACGTCGGGCTGCTGTATCCGATCCGCCAGCGCGGCGAAGCGCTGTAGCACCGTGAACAGGAAGAAGCCGAGCCAGACGCTTTCGCCTTTGCCCTCAATACCGACCAGATTCATGCCGTCATTCCAGTCGCCCGCGCCCATCAGCGGCAGGCCGTGCGGACCGAAGCGCAGCCCGTGGCGAATTGCCTTCACGCCGTGCTGCCACAGCGTCTCCTCCAGCGGGGTGATGGTCGGCTGCTGGTAAACTGACTCCTCTTCCGGCCGCAGCGGGCGCGATTCGATATAGCTGACGGGCTGTTGCAGCAGCGCGCTGTCGCCCGTCACGCTCACGTAGTGGCACATGGCCAGCGGCAGCCAGAGATAATCATCGGAGCAGCGGGTACGCACCCCGTTGCCCAGCGGCGGGTGCCACCAGTGCTGCACATCGCCCGCCAGATACTGGCGTGAGGCGCACAGCACGATCTGCTGGCGCAGCCGCTCCGGCGCCGCATGCGCCAGCGCCAGCGTGTCCTGCAGCTGGTCGCGGAAGCCGTAAGCGCCGCCCGACTGGTAGTAGCCGCTGCGCGCCATGATGCGGCTGGAGAGGGTTTGGTACAGCAGCCAGCCGTTGACCAGCAGATCCACCGACGGGTCGGGGGTGGTCACGGTGATTTTGTCGAGCAGGCGGTGCCAGTGCTGATGGACGATTTCCAGCTCGTGCCGTGCCGCGCCTTCACTGATAAAGCGCGCAATCAGCCCTTCGGCCTCTGCCGGGGTTTGCCCGGTGCCGAGAACAAAAATAAAGGTGCGCTGGTCGCCATCAATCAGCGTGGTCGCTGACTGCACGGCCGCGCAGGGATCTAACCCCACGCCGGTGGTGCCCGACAGCATGTGCTGGGTCAGCGCCGCCGGGGCACGCTGCGTGCCATTACGGCCAAGAAAGGCACGCCGGTCGCCGGTCAGGGAGCAGTGGACGCCGCTGACGGCAAAGAAGGACGTGCGCTCCGAGCCGTTACTGCCGTAGAAGTTGGTTGCCAGCACGCCGCACCCGGCGGCAACGCCAGCGGGCTGCGTCATGATATGCATCGCCGATTTGCTGCGCGTCTCGCCCAGCGTCCACTCTACGTAGCCGATGGCGGAAATTTTGCGGATCCGCCCTGAGTTATTGCTCACCGTGAGGATCGCCAGCTTGACCGGCGCATCAACGGCGACCAGTACGGTCAGCTCGCTGTCCAGCCCGGTTTCGCGGTGGTGAAATACGCTGTAGCCGAAACCGTGGCGGCTCAGGTACAGCCCCTGGCCCCTGGCGGGTAGCGCCGTGGGTGACCAGAAGTGGCCGCTCTCTTCATCACGCAGATAGAAGGCTTCACCTGAACGGTCGCTGACCGGGTCATTTTCCCACGGCGTCAGGCGATATTCGTGTGCGTTCTCGAACCAGCTGTAGGCCTGCCCGGCCTCTGAAATTACCGAGCCGAAAGTGTCATTGGCGATCACGTTGGACCATGGCGCAGGGGTCGGGTCCTGCTCATCAAGCAATATCTGGTATTCACGGCCATCAGGGGAGAAGCCTCCGCGCCCGTTGAAGAACAGCAAGTCATCCGTTTCAGGTTGCCACTGCAGGTGCTGATTAGCAGGCAGATCCGTCTGGATAACCAGCGGCTGCGCGGCCGCCGTCACGGGCTGCATGCGCAATTTAAGCTGTTCTTTCAGCCCACCGGCGCGATCGTCGATGACGACCCGCGCCACGCTGAGCAGCAGCAGGCGGTCCTCAGGGGAGAGATGCTGGCCGTCGCGCACAAAAATGCCCCCTGACTTATCAATCAGGCTGGCTTCGGCGCCCGCGGCCACCAGGCTCATTATCTGGTTTTGCAACAGCTGCTGATAGCCGCCGGGGCCGTCATTGAGGATCACCAAATCCATCGACAGACCTTTCATGCGCAGATATTGATGCGCCTGCACAAAGGTAGTAATCAGCGGCGTGTTTTCCGCGCGGGTGACGCTCAGGATCACAATCGGCAGATCGCCCGAAATTGCCCAGCCCCACAGACCGCTTTGCCCACGACGGTTGCGGCTGAGGATCTCCCCACCGGCGCGTAGCTCGGGGCTGGGGAACAGCACGGCACTGGCGAGGCGGTTAAACAGTTTGGCGTCATCTTCGTTGGCGTTGATCTGCCGCAGCGCAATCTGGCTGTGCGACCAGGCCAGTTCAAAGACCCGATCGGCAATCGGCTGGTCGCGGTACTTTTCCAGCAGTTGAATACTGAGGGCGCGGCTTTCCGTCACCCCATAAACAATGTCTACCGTTACCGACTGGCCCGGCAGCAGGGTAAGAGGCTGGCGCACCGCCATGATCGGGTCGAGCACCGCGCCCGCCGAGTTGCTGAGCGGCCCGCTATAACGGGACATTGCCGCATTGCCGGTATCGTTGCCGCGGCCAAGGAAGATGGCGCGGTCAGTTTCGAAGGAGGCGGTTTGCTGCGTTCTGCCATGCACCACCATCATATGAAACAGACAGGGGGTGACTTCATCCGGGGATCTCGGCCGGCGCTGGCAGAGAATGGCTTCATCCTCCGTGAGCAGTTCCGTCTGCACAAAAAGGTTACTGAAGGCCGGATGTGCCCGATCGCTGGCGGCCGGGGCCAGCACCACTTCTGCATAGGTGGTCAGCTCCACGCTGCGCGCCTTGCGGCCGCGGTTGAGCAGCGTGACGCGGCGCAGTTCGATATCGTCTTCCGGCGAAACCACGATCTGGGTTTTGATCTCCAGCGTGCCCTGAGTACGGGTGAAGACCACACCCGCGTCGGTAAACGATGCCCGGTAGCGATCGGCTGGCGCGCCCAGCGGCTGCCAGGTGGTGTTCCACCGCTCACCGCTCTCCACATCGCGAATATAGCAGCACGGGCCCGAATTATCGCAGGTGCTGTCGCTGTGCCAGCGGGTCAGCGCCAGATCGCGCCAGCGGCTGTAGCCACCGCCGGCATGCGTCAGCATCAGGTGATAGTGAGCATTCGACAGCAGCTGGACCTCCGGCAGCGGGCTGTTAACATCATTGAATTCTCGCGGCAGATAGTGAACCGGCAGTAATGCTCCTGCCTGGGCCTCGAAATGACGGCGCGGGCTGTACAGCTCAACAGCATCCGGCACCCGTTCCTGCAGCAGCAGGCGGCCGGACTGGAATGCGGCAACCGACATAAAGCGATCGGTCATGGGCGCGTTGTGTAGCAGGTGGGAGATCGCCTGAAAAGCCATCCCCTGGTGATGCGCCATCCATGAACGCACCACGGCAAAGCGCTGGCCGCTGGCCTGGCGCGAAGGGGTGAAATCCAGCGCCTCATAGAAGCCGTATTCGCCGCGCGCGCCGCTTTTAGCCAGCAGCGCCAGATTCTCACAGGCTTTTTGCGGTGACACCATCAGTGCCAGGAAGGTGGCATACGGGGCGATAACCATATCCTCCGCCAGCCCGCGCTTCAGCCCCAAACCGGGCACGCCAAAGGCGTGATACTGATAGTTTTGCGCCACGTCAAAGGCATAATATCCCGACTCAGAGATCCCCCAGGGCACCCCGCGCTTTTTGCCCCAGTCTATCTGTCCGTTCACCGCCGACAGGCTCATGGCGGCCAGCAGGCTGCCGGGGTAGATTGACATCACCAGATTGGGCATCAGATATTCAAACATCGACCCGCTCCAGGACATCAGCGCGGTATTGTTATCGATAGTGGTGAACAGGCGGCCCAGCGCATACCAGCTTTTCAACGGCAGCTGGTTAGTGGCAATCGTCAGGAAGGTTGTCAGGCGGATCTCAGAGGGAAACAGGTCGTAATGGCTGTGGTCCAGCGTGCTGTTATCGCAGTGATAGCCCACGCTCAGCTGATGGTTAACGTCACTGTACAGGAACACAAAGTCCATTCTGGCGTGCGCGTTCAGCCGCAGTTCCAGCTCGCTGATGATGGCGAGCTGCATGCGGGCCTGGACAATGGCCGAAAGGGGGGGAGAATCGGGCTGCAATGTATCAGCCTGGGAAAGCCACGCCAGCGAAGGCAGCCCGGCCGCACGCCAGTCGGGCGGCAGCCAGCCGAGCAGCGATGACCAAACCTGGCAGAAGCGCGTCAGCTGCGCGTGCAGCAGCCGCGTCCAGCGGCTAACCTCACTGTTCTCCTGCTGGCTCATTCCCTCAAGGCGAGCGCTCAGTTTGCACATCGTCTTCAGCTCATCCTGTAACAGCGCCGGGGAGAGCTGCGCGGCGTCAACAAGATGCTTTTGCAGCAGCCGCAGCGTGGTGGGGGCATGAGCCCCCCAGCAGGTTTCCAGAATAGCCAGGGTATCTTTAAGCCCCGCCAGCATCTGGCCGATATCGATGATCGGCTGATGGCGCAGCTGACCTAAGCCCGCGCTGAGCGTTAACAGGTGACCGGCCATATTGCCGCTGTCGACGCTGGAGACATAGCGCGGGTTAAGCGGCAGCAGCGTCAGGGTGTCGTACCAGTTGAACAGGTGACCGCGGTAGTGCTCCATTTTATCCAGGGTGTCCAGCGTCAGGGTGACGCGCCGCAGCACTTCGGTGCCGGGGATATAGCCGAAATCCATCGCGGTCAGATTAGCCATCAGCGACAGGCCGATATTGGTCGGCGAGGTGCGGTGGGCAATCATGGCGTGGGGCTGCTCCTGATAATTGTCCGGCGGCAGCCAGTTGTCGTCTGCGCAGGTAAATGTTTCGAAAAAGGCCCATATTTCGCGGCTGCTCTGGCGCAGCAGCATTTGATGGTCGCTGCTCAGCGCGGGGGCAGAAAGTTCCGCAGGGCGGCTTAGCCAGCAGAGCAGCAGCGGGGCCAGGCACCACAGTAATCCGACGGGCAGGGCGAGGCTCAGCAGGGCGGGCGCCTGCAATGCGCTTAACAGAATCAATAGCAGGCCAGTCATCACGTTCAGCCACATGCTGCGGTAAAACGCCAGGGGGGAAGCCGGGTTACCGACGGCCGAATGGTCGGCGCTGACCCACTGATTGAGGTTGCGCCGGGTAATCGCCAGCCGCCAGAGGGTGAGCGCAATGGCATGCAGGGAGTAGCCTGCCTCATGCGGTAGCGTGATGAAGTTCAGCCCGATGCGCAGCAGCCGTAGCCAGGTCCCCTTCAGGACAGCCGACACGCGGCTCAGCAGAGGGCGGTTGCTCATCACCAGGTCCAGCACCACGGCCAGCACAGTGGGCAACAGCAGCACGATAGCCAGCACCGCAAGCCAGTACAGGGGGTTAGGTACCAGCAGGAAAGCGCAAAACAGCAGCGTAAGAAATGCCGGAGCTGCCAGGCTGCGGCGTAGATTATCGAATAACTTCCAGCGTGACAGGGTGGTGAGAGGGTTAGGCTCGCGCGAACCATCGGCCCGGGTCACGCGCAGCTTCAGCCAGTTGAGGAGCTGCCAGTCGCCGCGGATCCAGCGCGTGCGCCTGGCGACATCCGTCAGGTAGTTGACCGGGTACTGCTCATACAGCAGCACCTCGCTCAGCAAGCCGGAGCGGGCGTAGCACCCCTCCAGCAGGTCATGGCTCAACACCAGATTTTCCGGGCCAATGTTGCAGGTTGCCTGCGCGAAAACATCCACATCATAGATCCCTTTACCGACAAACGTCCCTTCGCCAAACAGATCCTGATAAATATCCGAGGACATCATCGAGTAGGGATCGTTGCCCGGTACGCTGCTGCAGATCGCCGCGTAGCGCCCCTGACCGTGGCGCGGCATCTCTTCCGCCAGCCCCGGCTGTAAAATGCCATAGCCTTTCACCACCCGGCGTTGCTGCGCATCGTAAACCGGGTGGTTGAGCGGGTGGGCCATGGTCGCGACCAGCTTGTGTGCGGTGTCGCGCGGCAGCACCGTATCGCTGTCCAGCGTGATGACATATTTGATCGGCGCGGGTAGCGCTTTTTCATTGCCGGTAATAGAGGCGAACTGCGTGCCGGGCTGCCGCAGCCAGCTGTTGAGCATCGCCAGCTTGCCGCGTTTGCGTTCATAGCCCATCCAGACGCCCTGCTGGGGGTTCCACGTGGGGGAGCGGTGCAGCAGGTAGAAAAGGGGCGTTTCACGCGCGTAGCGGCGGTTTAGATTTTGTAGTTGTGCGCTAGCCCACTTCAGCAAAGCGTCGTTCTCCGGCGTACTTTCAGACGGGGAATCGTGAAAATCGCTGAGCAGCGCAAAATAGAGGTTGGCGCTGGGATTACCGAGATAGCAGACCTCAAGGCTGCTGAGCAGCGCGTCAATCGATTGACGGCTGCTCAGCAGGCAGGGAATGGCTATCAGCGTACTGGCGGCAGGCGGGATGCCGCTGGCATAGTCCATGCGCGGCAGTGGCATCGGGGTGCGAAAACGCGTGGTCATTTCGCCCAGCAGCTGCAGCACCAGCTGGCTGATAACCAGCGCCAGCGGCAGAGCCAGCAGCCATAGCGTCCAGCTCATTCCGTGCTGCGCAGTGCGCTGCAGCACCGCGGCGCTAACGGCCATGGTCAGCAGGCTGAGGCTACCGAGCCAGGAGAGCAGCGGTACCTGATTGAACCGATGGCGCAGCTGGGTGACTCCGCTGGTATTGGCCGTCAGCACTTTTTCCAGCACCTGGCGTTCATCGCCTATCAGATAGTGACCAATATGCTGCGGTGCCGAAGCGCCGCTGGCCGCCTGCGACAGCGCCAGCACCTGACGCGTGACGTCCAGCTCGCTGAAACGACTGTTGCGCGCCAGCCGCTCAATCACATGGCGGTAATGGTCGCGGGTATCAAAATGCATCTGGGGATAAATCGCGGCGGGATCCTGCCTGAGCAGCTGCTCCACCAGGCTGGCAGACTCGCAAAAATCTGCCCAGTCGGTTTCGCTCAGCAGGCGCAAACCGGCAATGCTGTTGCTGACCGAAAGCTGGCTGGTGGCCAGCTGCTGGTTGAAGCGGTTGATCATGACATCGGTCGTCATGCCACTTTCGGCCAGGCTCTGCTCGGCCCAGGTCAGCGGCAGCGCCAGTAAACTGCCGCGCCCCTGCAGCCTGCGCACCAGCTCGGCGACGAAAGCACTGCTCAACGGCGGGCGCGAGCGGGCCATGTCGGCGATCACCAGCACCAGGTCAGCGGGGGTGGCCTCGGCGCAGGCAATCAATTTATTCACCCACGAGTCTGCCAGATTGCGTTCTTTTTGTGCCTGAGCGACCTCGCTGCTGATGCGGCGCAGGTTCTCAATCAGCGCCAGGCGCAGCATGCCGGGTAGCGCCCACAGCTCGCCCAGCGTCAGCGGCGTAACCCGCTGATAGGCCATAATATAGCCGGTTAAGCTGCCGACATCCCAGCGCCCGTCACCGTGAGCAATCGCTTCGGCGGCGATATCATAGATCCTGGGGCAGGAGTGCGGAGCTGAGAGCACGGGCAACCCTTTACCAAAATTCTTGGGTAAATGGTGGCGCACCATGCGGATCTGCTCCTCAATCAGATAGTAGTTATCCAGCAGCCATTCGCCCGCCGGGGCCATGCTGGCCTTCTCTGCGTCATTGAGTAAAAAGCAGTTGTGGGTAATCACCGCCTCGTTATTGCCCAGTCGTTTGAGCAAATAGTACGGCTGAGTTTTTGGCGACAATCGGTGTGAGCGGGCGAGCTTTTGCCCGTAAAGCTCCATTTGCAGCGCAGAAAAAATTTCCGCCTTCAGGGGAGGGTCATTGGCAGGGGAGACGTCTGCCTGCAAGGGGTTATTTGATCTGCTGGCTAGGTTCGCAAACACGTTTGTCAGCCACGATTTAAAATTTATTTTCATAATTTTGCTCTTCAGGCGAAACAGACGCAGGGGAGCAGTGGTGAAAGAGGTAGAGAAACGTTTTTTGAAATGGGACGACGTTATAGTTTCAGCAGCTGCCGCAGCGAGAGGAGTCGTTAAGAATTAATGGGGTACGACAAAAAGCGATTTACAGGAGGGGCAGAGTAAGGTCTGATTCTGCCTGATTTTACTCGCCGCATGGGACGACTTATGCCCGCAAATGGGACAAATCGCTGTGGTGGTCGTGGCTTTATTTATGCGTTTCAACGCATCATCTAAAAAAGACATGGAATTGTTCCTCCGTCGCGTTTATCGTCGCCTTTATTTTCTGATGTTCAGAATGCTCTTTAATGACTTTCTATACTCTTTAGTCCAGCCGTTATAAATTTCAGTTAGCGACTCCAGATCGGTCCCTGCCGCCACATGGCGAATAAACAGTCTTGCCTCGCTCTCATTGCGATCGTAGACATAAAGGTTGGCCCATGAATCCACCATCCCTTTTTTCCCATCGACGACAATCTTAGCGTGGTCGAAATTAATCAATGGCCATTGTGCTAACTGCGAGAAAAAATGTTTCTTTTCCATAAGCCACCGTTAATTATGTCGATATTAAGAAAGGCACGGGAAAGGTTATTTATTGTGCATAGCGACTATATACCTAACCATTGACACTGTCCTGCGTGGGGTCACCAGTTTACTAATAACCTCTGCAGACGAGGTAGATTCTGTCATTACCTCGTTTTAACCATGCTAAAGCTGCGGATTCAGCACAACTGCGAGGCCATAACCTGGCTGCCGTGCAAAATTCTAATCGGTTGATACACTTACAGGAAACGAACCGGGAGGAATAATGAAATTAGGCTTTGCCTGCAAATACCTTAATGCTGACTTACAGCAGCCGTACCCTTTTAAATCACCCACGCGCAAGCGTTTTCTTAGCCTGGATCAGGACAAGCGCCGTGAGCTGCTGCTGACGTGTGCCAGCCACAACCTGTCGCAGCTGGCGCACATATTTAGCGAGCTGGCGCAACTGCCGCATCAGTTAAGAATGATGCGTATCGGCAGCGATCTGCTGCCGCTGTTTACCGTTCCCGAAGCGCAGGAGCCGTACCAAAGCCTGCTGCCTGACTTATTGCCTCTGTTCGCGCACGCCGGTGCGCTGGCAAAAAAAGCGGATATCAGGCTGTCGTTTCATCCGGGCCAGTATACGGTTCTGGCTTCGGAAACGCCGGAGGTGGTGGACAGGGCGCTGGTGGACATTGAGTATCATGCGCTGTGCGCCAGATTGCTGGGTTATGGCCGTGAGTTTCAGGATTTCAAGATCAATATCCATATGAACGGGCGCGCCGGTTTTGCCGGGTTCAAAGCCGCCTTTGAGCGGCTCAGCCCGGAAGCCAGGCTGATGCTGACGGTGGAAAATGATGAGGTTTCCTGCTCGCTGGATGATGTTTTGCAGGCCAGAGATCTCTGCCCGATCGTGTTAGATATCCACCATCACTGGGTGAAGGAGAATCAGTTTATACAGCCCAACGATGCGCGCATCGCACTGGTCAAAGAGTCCTGGCGCGGGGTACGGCCGGTGCTGCACTACTCGATTTCTCAGGAGGGATTGATTCCCGAGCAGGGGTTCCCCGATCAGGAGTCGCTGGGGCTGTCAAAAATGAAGCTGCGGGCGCATTCAGACTACTACTTTAACGACACCCTGAACGACTGGGCATTGTCGTTTCGCGATTTCGATATTATGTGCGAAGTGAAAATGAAAAATATCGCCAGCGCAAAGCTGTTGCGGGTCGGGCATGCCCGACCCCTACGGGTAAATAGCGTTTAATCGTGACGTTCGCGCGCTTCCCACTCGTCAGGCGTGAGGGTTTTGATATCAAACTGATCGCGGGTGCGGGTGTAGGTGTGCCCGCCCATGCGGCCCACGGCGTCCATCAACTGCTGGTCGATGTGCAGGTTCTCCAGGTTGACCGCGTCACTACGCACGTAGACACCAAGCACTTCGCCAAGGATGATTTCGCGCGCCGGGCCAACCTGTAACGTAGTGTGGCGGCGGCACTCCAGGGCGGCAGGGGCCGAGAGAATACGCGGGCTGCGCACCCTCTTGCCCGCAGTGGTTTCTAGCCCGGCGAGGCTCATTTCATCCACTTCCGGGCCGAATTTAATCGCGCAGACCTCCATCTGCTCAACCAGCGCATCGTCAACGATATGCACGGTAAACTCCCCGGTTTCGCGGATATTACGCGCGGTATCCTTAAAGCGCATATCGGCGTAGTTTTCCACACCAATCGCCACAATCGCCGGATCGTGGGTCAGCACGTTAAAAAAGCTGAATGGGCCGGCGTTGGGCTGGCCTTCCTTGCTCAGCGTGGTGACCAGCGCGATAGGGCGCGGGATCACAGTGCCGATCAGTAGCTTGTAGCGGTCGCGCTCCCCCAGCTCGGCAAAGTCAAAATAGGTATGCCCTGGCATCGTTTTCATCTCAGGCTCCGGCGGCAATGCGGTGAGTTTCCAGCGGGGTGTGGCGGCTGAGGTTTTCAAAGCCATCCTGCGTCACCACGTACATATCGCCAATATTGCAGCCCGCCGACAGCGGCTCCAGCCACTGGGTATGCATCACAAAGACCATGCCTTCCTCCAGACGATCGTAGTTGTGCGAGGAGATGTTAAAGCTGTTCTGACCGCCCGCCATGCCAACGGAATGGCCGAGGTTCGGGTTATGTGGCCCGTGCGTGGCCGGGTAGACGTGCATCAGCTTACGGCCCTGCGCTTCGTAGTCCGCATCCGGCACGTACTGCTGCGGGATCAGCCTGGCCGAACCGTCAGGCATTGGCGACCAGTTGTACGGCATGGTGCGCGCCTCCGGGGAGGCCAGCAACCCGGCTTCAATCATTGGCGCAAAAGCGGCGTTATTGATATCGCGCATCAGCGCGCCGGGCTTAATCAGCTTCTCAGCATTTTTCACCCCTGCAGTACAGGCATCCAGCACCAACTGCTGGCGCCCGGTGATCTCGCCGACGGCGATCATGCGTGCGGTCTGCGCAGTATAACCCCGCCAGGTGACGTTGGAGATATACAGGTTGATCAGGTCGCCCGGGCGCACCACGTGGCCGTAAGGTTTGCCGCAGTGAGTGCCAAACTGGTTAATGCCAATCTGGTAGCCGTCGCCGGTTTCGCCGCCAAACGCCATCTGCGCCGCGGTGAAAGCAGCAAAGATTTCGTAATCGGTAACGCCCGGTTTGGCCACGTGCCAGGCGGCCTGTGTGCCGATACCGATCAGCTGCGCGGCGGCGCGGAACATCTCAATTTCGCGCGGGGAGCGCACCTTCTGCAGGCGATCGAGGATGGCGTTATCGGCAATAAATTTGCTGCCCGGCAGCATCGACTCCACGGCAGCCCAGAAGGTCAATGAAGTGCGGTCGCCGATTTTTCCGATCTGCGCTTTTGCCAGACCAAGATCGCTCAGCAGCTGCGCGCACTTCTCGGCAGTTTTCATCACCGAGTCACCCGGGCGGTCGGCGTATTCACGTCCGATCGGACCAATCTGCCAAATCTCGTCAACCAGCAGCGGCTCGCCGCCCGGAGGCAGCAGCACCGACTGAGTGAAGAAGGAGAGCAGCACCAGCGCTTTGTCAGCATCGGTCGGGATAATCAGCACGCCTTCGCGCATCCAGTCACAGATATAGCGCAGATAGTGATTCGAGGCGTGGAACCAGCCCACGCTGCCGGCATGAACGATAATCGCATCATGCCCGGCTTCCACCGCCTGACGGCGGATTTTGCGCAGGCGCTCTTCAAATTCTTCCAGCGGCAGCGGCAGTGGAGCAGAGAAGTCGAAATCTGGCTGGAAGTCCGCCAGCAGGGCGCCGATGCGATAGCCTGGTGCCTGAGTCGCACGAGTATTCATAGTCATTCCTTGTCTTTCTATTCAGAGAGTTAAGATGCCTGCGGGCGCGGGGCCAGCACACGCCGGGCGACCAGCATGCCGAGCAGGGTTAGTGCAATCAAAATGCCGGAGATCGCCGCGACGCGCACGTCGAGGGACTCCTCAATCATCGCAAACATGCGCAGCGGCAGCACCGTGGTGCTGGCATCGGCGAGGAACAGGGACACGGTGACGTTATCCAGCGACTGGATAAACACCAGGAACGCCCCCGCCATTATGCCGGGCATCAGTAATGGTAATGTGACGCGGCGCAGGGTCATAAACCAGCTGGCCCCCATAGTGGTTGAGGCTTCCGCCAGCGACGGGTTAATCCCCTGCGCCACCACCGACGCGGCGCGGTACATCAGCGGGCCAAACACCACCACGTGGCCGACCACGTTCAGCCAAAGCGAAGGCGGGAAGCCGATAAAGTTGGCGACAATCAGCGCCGCCAGGCCATACACCAGGCTCGGCAGCACCAGCGGGGCCAGCAGCAGCGGCTCGATGGTGCTGACGCTGCGGCGCTTCATGCGCGTCATACCGATGGTGGCAGGCACGGCAAACAGCAGGGCGCCCAGTACCGCCAGCGCGGCGATTTTGAACGAGTTCCAGGCGGCAATATGCTCGGTCGCCGAGCGCACCGGGTCGAGCAGCGCCTCATACCAGCGCAGCGAGAAGCCCTGCGGCGGATATTTCAGCGTCTGTCCGGAGGTGAACGACATCATCACCGCGATGACGATCGGCGCCACCAGGTAGATCACACACAGCGTGCCGAAGCCATAAACGAACAGCTTGTACAGCAGGCCTGGAATCGGGTTTTCACGATGATTAGACATGGCCATTCAGCCTCCGGTGGCGTGAAATCATGGTAAGGGCAACCAGCAGGCAGCCGGTGGAGACCAGCAGCACCACGGCGATAGCCGAGGCCATCGGCCAGTCAAACAGCGTGCCAACCTCGCGATAGATCAGCTGTGGAACATAGACGTTGCGCGCGCCGCCAATCACCGCCTGGGTGACGAACGAGCTGCTGGTACTGGCGAAGACCAGGATCCAACCCGCCAGCAGACCCGGCAGCATCAGCGGCAACAGCACTGTCACCAGCACGCGCCACGGCCCGGCACCGGAAATCTGTGCCGCTTCGGTCAGCTGGTACGGCGTGCGTGACAGAATGGCAATCAGCGGCAGGATAATCAGCGGCAGGTCTATCTGGCACATCGCCAGCAGCAGACCGGTTTCGGTAAACATCAGGCTGGTCGACATGTCGGTCACACCAAGGAACATCAGCGCTTCGCTGATCGGTCCCTGGCGTCCGAGAATGACGATCCAGGCAAAGGTGCGTACCACGTTGCTGGTCAGCATCGGGATCAGCGTCAGAAAAATCAGCACCTGGCGCAGCGTGCGCCCGCCGTGCCAGTAAAGCAGGGCGATCGGCACCCCCAACAGGGTGGTGCCGATCACGGTTTCAATCCCCAGCCGTGCGGTGTTAACCAGCACGCGGAAGTTAAACGCGTCGCCGAAGAAGTTGGCGTAGTGCTGTAACGTCACGCCGCCATCTTTGGTGAAACTGAAAGCGATCAGAACCGCGAGCGGCGTCGCGAAGAACACCACGGAAAGCAACAGCATGGGGATAACATACGGGAAGCCGCTCTGTTTCATCTCTTACCTCAACCTGCTACCAGCGCATCAAACTGACGGATCCAGGTGTCACGATTTTTATTGATGATGTTCCAGTCCGGATAGACCAGTGATTTGACCTGCTCGCGGGTGATGTACGCCGCAATCGCCGGGGTCAGCTCAACATTTTTGTTAGTCGGGAACATTTCGGTCGGCGGCTGCTCCAGTTTGGTTTGCGCAAACTGTGAAATCGCGGCGTCCATATAGGCGTAGGCGGCATCCAGATTTTTGCTGCCTTTGGTCAGATGGATATTGACCGGGGCGGCAGGTGAGCCGGTTTCCGGATGGACAAACTCGGCCTTCATTCCCAGGCTTTTCAGGCGCGCCACGTTGTTGGTGCTGCACATAAATACGGCGATATTGCCCTGCTGGAACTGCGTCATCTGACTGTTGGTGCTGTCGACAATACTGGCCATCTGCTCCGGATGCTTTCTGAACAGGTCAAACACCGCCTGCATATCGTCCGGGCCTTTACCGTAGATTTTGGCAATTTCGGTATAGGCCATCACCGCGGTGTTAGAGCCAAACCCGGTCCATGACACCAGGCCTTTATAGGCCGGGTTCTCAAACAGGTCGGCATAGCCTTTCGGGCGCGGCACCAGCTCCGGGTTGTAGGCAATGCCGTTCACTTCCACCGTCACGGTCGGGCCGTACTCGCCCTGGAACGCCGGGTCGAGCAGGTTCCAGTTTTTCAGGCGGGAAGGGTCGATCTTCTGGATCAGACCTTTATCCACCGCCACCGTCATCTGGCCTGGCGACATGAGCAGCGTGTCGTACGGCGGGTTGCCCGGGCTGGCCATCACTTTTGCCAGCTGGTCCTGCGCCATAGCCGGGGAGACGGTCAGTCCAAAACCCTGCTTCTTGAGAATATCGCCCAATACAGTGCGGTAAGCATCTTCCCAGTTACCGGGGAAGGTCGCCGCGACCGCCGTGCCGCCGCTGGCCGCAACTGCGCGCAGCGAGAGTGGCAGCATGGCGGAAGCCGCAACGCCTGCCACGATCTGACCAAACCGACGACGACTGATTTCAAAATCTTTCATGGTGTTCACCTCTGCTTATTCATTCATAGGTTGCGGTTCAGCCGGGAAGGCGTGACAGCGTGCAGTATCAATCTCAGCGTAAAGTTGCGCTCCAGGCTGCGGGATGAAGGTTGACGGTCCGCGCACTTCGGAGGCGCGTAGCGTGGTGCCATCCTCCATCGCCAGGTCATGGACCAGCGTTGGGCCGAGCGGCAGCGAAACGGTCATCCGCACCGGCTGGGTGTTTTCCCCCGCCTGCTTTGCCAGCCGCACCTCTTCAGGGCGGAAGGTGACCGTGACCTTCGAGCCGGTGGTAAAGTTGAGACGGCGCGGCAGGCGCAGCGTGCGCTCATCCGATAACCCAATCAGCGTGGTGTCGTTATCAAAACGCAGCACGGTGCCGTGCAGCTGGTTGGTCTGCCCGATAAAGGTGTTTACAAACAGCGTTTTTGGCCGGTCATACACCGCCATCGGCGTGTCGATCTGCTCAACATTACCTTTATTCATCAGCACCAGGCGGTTCGCCAGGCTCTGCGCCTCTTCCTGATCGTGGGTGACGATCAGCGTGGTGATACCCAGCGTTTTTTGCAGATGCAGCAGTTCCACCTGCAGGTCGAAACGCAGCGCCCGATCCAGTGCGCCAAATGGCTCATCGAGCAGCAGCAGAGAAGGGCGGCCGGCAATGGCACGCGCCACGGCAACGCGCTGCTGCTGACCACCGGAAAGCTCGCGCGGCAGGCGGTTACCGTATTCGTTCAGCTGCACCAGGTTCAGCATTTCGGCGACGCGCTGCTTGCGCTCAGCGCGGGAAACCTGCTGGCACGCCAGCGGGTAAGCGATGTTTTCGGCCACGGTCAGGTGCGGGAATAATGCATAGTTCTGGAACACCATGCCGATACCGCGCCCTCTGGCCGACACCCCGGCGAGATCCTGATTACCGAGTACGATTTTTCCCGCCTTCGGCTGGATCAATCCGGCAATGGCACGCAGCACGGTGGATTTACCGCAGCCGCTCGGGCCGAGCAGCGCGACAATTTCGCCCGGTTCAATGTTAAAGGAGACATCGCTGATGGCGTTACTGCTGCCGTAGCTGTGGGTCAGGCCCTGAACGCTGAGGCGCTTACTTTCAGCGGTGTTGTGCATATCTGGCATAAAATGCTTCCCTGGTTCTGAGTAGCGGTCACAAGACGTTTTGGTGCTTGGGAAGCATTTTGCAAGCCGCATGCCAGGTTCATAACTGCAGAGGGTTAATGATCACAAGGCATTGAATGTAATGTAATAATTAAAATTTAATAACATTCGCAAGTTTTTGCGAATAAAAGTTATCCTTACTATTCGAAAAGAAAGTTACCATTTAAGCACCCCCATTTGGTGCAACACTATCGTCATTTTGGTGCAAAAAAGCGACGAAAAATCCTGTCACAGCGAATGTTCTGATGCCGTGAAGCACGTAATTTACCCGTAATAAGCCTGGCCAGTTCCTGACGGGACGGGCTTTTGGGAAAATTCGCTGCTTAAGCCGTTTGCTATGACACCAAAGGGATAATCGATTAGCATAATGATTCGCAAATATATTCGACAATCTAGTGATTAAAATATTCTCGATAATAATCATAGTGATATGGTGGAGTTGCTGCACTAAATGTTGCGTCTGGCATGCGGCTTGCAACAGCGGCTGGTGCTCATACGGTAAAATCAGATCGTTATTAAGGAACAGGTTATGAAACTAGGCATTGATGGGTTAAAGCTGCCCGAAGTTAAGAAACGCGGCCCGCTGGCCAGCCTCGATCACGTCAAGGCGCTGGGTCTGCAGGGGATCTTCTTCAGCACCGTGCTGGATATGAGCCCGACGCTGGACTGCGGCGAGCTGCGCGACATCCGCGCCAAAGCTGACGATCTGGGGCTGTATCTGGAAAGTGGCCTTGGCAAAATCAACCCTTACTGCAGTGCCGAAGCGCCGGAGCTGCGCGCCATCGGCAACGGCGACATGATTGCCGGGCTGACGCGCATGATTGAGGCCAGCGCTGCTATCGACTGCCGCGAGATGTGGGTTTCACCGGGCAACTTCAAAGCGCAGTATCCGGGGCGCCTGGCGGTGGACCGTTTCCGTACCGACGTCACGTGGGAAGAGCAGCTGCTGGCAATGGAAAAGGTGCTGCACAAAATGGCCCCGGTGGCACGCGCCCACGGGGTGCATATGAACGTCGAAACCCACGATGAGATCACCTCGTTCGAGATCCTGCGCATGATTGAAGCGGTAGGGGAAGATTGCGTGGGCGTGGTCCTGGACACCGCCAACATGGTGCAGCGCGGCGAACATCCGGTGCTGGCCGCGCAGCGCCTGGCGCCGTGGGTGCGCCAGACGCATATCAAAGATGCCTATATCGGGCGCGCGCCGGGCGGCATTGATTTCCAGCCGCGCCCGTGCGGAAGCGGCGTGGTCGACTTTGCCGCCATTCTGCCGATGCTGGCGAAGGTCAACCCCGAGATGACGCTGTCGCTGGAGATTGCGCAATCGACCGATGACAACCGCCGCCGCGCCAACCCGCGCCAGTGCATTCAGATTGATGACCCGATCTGGCGTGCGGGGCATCCAGACCTGACGGCCGGGGAACTGGAAGCCTATTTTACGCTGGTGGACAGCTATGCGCAGCGCGTGGCAGCAGGAGAAGTCGAAGACTGGGAAAGCTATGAAAGCTCACGCTACGGCTACCCGACCTATCAGCAGCAGAACTATGGCTTTGATGAGGCGATCGCCTTTATCCAGCAGTCGGCCAGCCACATTCGCGCCATTTGCGCCCAGCAGGGCATCACTTTATCCTGACGGTTGCGTAGCAAGTTTCTGACAAAGATAAACCACACCGCAGATTGCTGTTGCGGTAAATTATCCGGCAAGCATCAACACCCACCAGAAATGAAACAGAGGACAGGGAGACAGCCATGAAAAAAGCGCGCGCCAGAGCGACGCCTGTAGCCAGAACAGAGGGCAGCAGCGCCGATCACAGTGAGGATGTGTCTGAACGGATCCGCGCCACGCTGGCGGCCGCTATCGGTGAAGGGGCGCTAAAACCCGGTAGCAAAATACTGGAAGAGGCCATCGCCGAGCATTTCGGCGTCAGTCGTACCGTGGTGCGTGGCGCGCTGGGCGTGCTGGAAAGCGACCATCTGCTGGAGAGAAAGCGAAATCGTGGCACCTTCGTGGCAGAGCCGAGCATCGAGCAGGCCAGGCACCTGTTTGAAGCACGCCGCCAGCTGGAAGGGGGGCTGCTGGAGTTCGTGGTGGCGCGAGCCAGCGCTGAACAGCTGGATGCGCTGGCCCGTCTGGCCGACGAAGAGGAGCAGATCCATCATCACGGCGACGAGAAATCCAAAACGGTGCTTTCCGGTAAGTTCCATATCGTGCTGGCCGAGCTGGCGGGCAACCCGGTGCTGACCGAGATGCTGGCGAAGATCGTCGCCCGCCTGTCGCTGGTGATGTCTTTGTACGAAGAGGAGCGCAAGGATGACTGCGGCGCCGATCACCACCGCCAGATTGTCAGCGCCCTGAAAGCCAAAGATCTGACCAAAGCCCGTCAGCTGATGGACCACCATCTGGCCGATATTGAACGGCGGGTACGCCTGACGGAAGGCCACGGCGATCGGCATTCGTTTATCTCAATGCTGGAGAACTTCTCCTGAGGTTCTCTTCATCGCCATCCGGTGCCCCATGCGGAAGAACAGCAGGCCAGCGGCGGAGAAGGCGATTAGCGCGCAAAACATCACCGGCGGTGCCGTGTAGCTCAGCAGGAAACCGCACAGCACCGGGTTAATGGCACCGCCGATATTGCTCAGGTTCTGCATGCCGTAGTAGCTGCCTTTCATATGGTCCGGCGCAATAAAGTCGATAAACATGTACTCCACCGGGATCACAATCAGCTCGCCAAAGCTGAAGATGGTCATCGCGATCATCCACAGCAGTACCGAGGTACCGGCCAGCATAAAGCCGGCCAGCCCGAGGATGAAAAACAGCGTGCCGAAAAACAGCCACTTCAGCAGGTTATTCTGCTTCATCCCACTGCTCATCACGTACTGGAAAGCGATAACAATTATCGCGTTGGTGATCATGATGGCGCCGATGATCTTATAAGCCTGTGCGGCGTCCGAGATAATGATCAGATACTGCGACAGATAGCCGGTGAACTGGCCAAACACAATCGCACCAAAGGTGCTGCCGAGGGTGAAATAGACCAGGCAACGGTCGCGCATCAGGATGGCTAAGGTCTGGCGCAGGTCAGGTTTTTCCAGCGGTTTCAGCTCAACATCGTTGCGCGCCGGGCTGTTGGGGATGTTGCGTAATCCTACCGCCAGAGCAATGACCGTGCCCAGCGCCAGGCTACCGGATATCATAAACGGTAGCTTAGGATCAAAGCCCGCCAGCCACACGCCCAGTGATGAACCAATGGCCCAGCCGACATTAATGAGCGTGTAGTTCATCGAAAACGCTTTTACCCGCTTCTCTACAGGCAGCCAGGCGGCAATGCAGGCTTTAATGGTAATGCTCAAAAGTGCATAGGAAGCGTTAAGCAGGGCAATCACCATCACCACGCTACTGACCTGCGGCAGGATTGGCAGCAGAAAAAAGCTCAGCGCGAACAGGCTGATAGAGAGGGTGATTAAAGTTCGGTGGTTAAATTTGTCGACCAGATAGCCGCCGTAAAGGCTGCTGAAAATACCGATAGCCAGGCTGGCGCCCATAATAATGCCGACGCTTTTCGGCAGCAGGTGGTAATGCTCGGTCAGGTAGATAGTGAGAAACGGCAGGGTGACGCCGCGCCCGATGGTCAGCACCAGTGAGCCGGCGAGCAGGGCGAGGATAATTGGCGGCATTCCTTTCATTTGAGCAACGTTATTCCATCAAATATTTAACAACCAGACCCGCTACTCTACTAAAAAATTCCAGATTAAACGACAGCTTATATAAAAAACGCCTGGCAGATTTAATGGAATAACAGATAGCACTGGACAACACCGCAAGGGATTCTGTTAATGTAAGCCTTTAAAAGACCAGTATTGCGGAATTTTTATGTTATCTACCCTCATCTATCGCAGCCATCTTTCCGATAATGTTCCGCTAAGCTCGCTGGACAAAATTGTACAAAAGGCAAATAAAAACAACCAGTTAATTGGCGTTACCGGCATTTTGCTGTTTAACGGCACGCATTTCTTCCAGGTGCTGGAAGGCCCTGAACAAGCAGTCAGTAAGCTTTATGAACATATCTGTCGCGATCCCCGTCATCATAATGTCGTGGAACTGATGCGCGACTACGCGCCGTTCCGGCGATTTGGTAATGTCGGCATGGAGCTGTTCTCGCTTCATGAGTTTGATAAAGCCTCGGTGCTGCAGGCAGTACTGGATAAAGGCACATCGGAATTTCTGCTGACCTGGGATGACCGCGCGCTTCAGTTTCTGCGCACCTTTGTCGAATCCTGGGAGAAAGAAAACTATTTCGAAATCCCACCTGCCGGTCAGTGGGAATTTATCGCCACGGACGATCTACCCTTAGCCGATGCAGACTTTGCACCGGGCGAGGATATTAGCTTTGCCTTCCAGCCAATTATCGACCCGCTGGCCGGAACCATCGTCTCCCTTGAAGCCCTGTTGCGCAGCGCACAGGGGCTTTCACCGCTGGATTATTTTGCCAGTTTGCCGCGTGAGGAGCTTTACCGCCGCGACCTGGAATCCAAGAGCCAGGCCCTGGCTCTGGCAAAAGAGCTGCAAATTGATGACATCACCTTCTCGATTAACCTGCTGCCGATGACGCTGGTTGAGATCCCGAATGCCGTGGATTACTTACTGGGTGAGATTGCCCGACACGGACTGGTGCCTCAGCAGATCGTGGTAGAGGTGACTGAAACTGAGGTGATTTCGAATATCGAAGCATTCTCCAGCGCGTTGAAACATCTGAAAGCGGCGGGTATCAGTCTGGCAATAGATGACTTTGGTGCCGGCTCCGCCGGTCTGCTGCTGCTTTCACGCGTGCAGCCGGAGAGAATCAAGATTGATCGTAATATTATCAGTGATGTGCACAAAAGCGGCCCTAAACAGGCAATCGTTCAGGCCATAATTAAATGCTGTTCTTCGCTGGAAATAGCCGTTATTGCCGAAGGCGTGGAAAAACCAGAAGAGTGGATGTGGCTGGAAGCAGCAGGCATCTGTCAGTTCCAGGGGTTCCTGTTTGCTAAACCGCTGCTGAAAGGCATCCCCCCTGTTGCATGGCCTGAATTGAAATAACCCGGTTTGTCTACGACGCGGTGAAGCGGGTGTTTAATAACCAGGGGGAATATCCCCCCTGACATTTATACGTCTTGCGCGGCATGGCGCTCAATCAGTTGAAACTCTTCTGCCACCAGTTCCATTTCTGCAGAGTAGCAACCCTCATGCTCAAAAAATGCTTTGTGAACTTCCTGCCAATATTTAAGGCTTAAGTCTCCTTCGCCCTCTTTTCTCGCAAACTCTTCAGTGACATCGCAGAAGCGCAAGATGCGCATAGCGACCGTCCTGATGACGCACACCGGCTCACCCTTGCCGTTAAGGATGATGCTGTAGCCGCCAATCGTCGGTGCGTCATCTTCATTGATAAAAGATGAGAGTGAGCCACAGGACGCGGTTTTAACTCCTTGCACAACCAGGGCTGCCAGTTCATCCGCCATCTCGCACGAGTTGCCAAATGCCCAGGCAATAGCGCCGGGATATTTTTCCTTCAGGCTTGCCAGAAGATCCATTTCACTTCCTTAATTATCAGGGGGGATTATTTTTTCCGCGTCAGCGTGATGCGCGTCAGCTCCGACGGGCGGCCCACGCGTACCGCCATTCCCGGCCACAGCGCCGTGCCGTTATTTACATACAGCTGCATGCCATCAACATCGTAAAGCCCGGAGACAAAGCCGCCGTTGGGTTTGGCAAACAGGCGGTCTAAGCCGACGATTAAACCACCGTGAGTATGGCCTGACAGCTGAATATCGACCCCGTGTTTCGCATTTTCACGGGCGTTTTTTGGCTGGTGGTCGAGCAACACCACCGGCGCGTTGTCAGGGGCATCAGCCAGTGCTTTTGCCAGATTGGGGCCGTTAGCGCCCCGGCCCGGTGCAGAAGTATCGGGCAACCCGGCAATCACCAGGCTGGCGTTGCCGCGAGAAATGACAGAATGACTGTTTAGCAGGGGCTTCAATCCTAAAGACGCCAGATGCCCGGTCCAGGCCTGCTGCTCGAAGAAATATTCGTGATTGCCGGTAATCGCCAACACGCCATCGGGCGCATGCAGATTGCGCAGCGGCTCCACGTCCTTAATGCGATTTTTCAACGTGCCGTCAATCACATCCCCGGTAACCACAATCAGGTCAACATTCAGCTCCAGCGCACGCCTGACTAACGCGGCACTCCAGCTGGCGTTAAAAAGCGGGGTGATGTGCATATCGGTTAGCTGGAGCATTTGGTAACCCTCAAACTCCTGCGGTAAATCAGCAACCTGAATCGTCACATCCTTGAGAGGGGGAACGCGTATTGCCTGCTGCACGCCCCAGCTGGCCAGGCCGAATGCCAGCAGGGCAGCCAGGTAGCGCACGCCGGGAGCAATCTCCAACGGGTGGCGCAACAGCATCGCGACCAGCGCAACCACATCAATCAGGATCTGGGCGAGGGCGAGGAACAGCACCGCGCTGTAAACCCAGTTGAACAGGATTATGACTAATCTTGGCATCTCCGCAGAAAAGATGCTGCCAGAAGTGAAGCGGCCTATCAGCAGATACTGTGAGGCAAGCAGCGCCAGCAGAGAAAGAGTGATTTTTAACGCCAGTGGCATGGAGAGTGGAATGATAAAACGGGCAATAACATACCAACTCGGTATGCTGAAAATAAGGTGAAACATGGCGATTTTCCCTGTTAAACGCGGCGATTGTTAGCGCAGTAGCAAGATGAAAATGGATAAAGCTTTAATCAAGCAGATTATCATACGGAGAAAATGCGCCGCGAAACACCCCAGATACTGGCCTGAATGTGCCTTTTAGCTCAGCCTGCGCCCGTTTTTATCGACAACTTTTTCCCCGTCTTCTTTACTGAATTCGCCGCGCTGAGCCGCTGGCAAAATGTCTAAAACTTTCTCTGAAGGGCGGCACAGCCGGGTTCCGAGCGCAGTGACAACGACAGGGCGGTTCATCAGGATCGGATGTGCCAGTATTGCGCTGATAAGCTCATCATCAGTGAAAGCGGCGTTCTCCAGATCCAGCTGCTGATAAGGCTCCGTGTTTTTGCGCAGCAGGTCGCGCACGGAAATTCCCATATCAGCAATTAGCTTAACCAGCTCGGCGCGGGTGGGCGGTGTTTCCAGATAGAGGATCACCGTCGGCTCCGTGCCGCTGTTGCGGATCATTTCAAGGGTATTGCGCGACGTCCCGCAGTCGGGATTATGATAAATAGTTACATGGCTCATTTTGTCACTCTCATTTCTCTATTATTAAAACCCCGGAATGGCTATTCCGGGGCCGGGGTTAAACGATGGACAGCCGCAGCGCCAGAGCGCACAGCGTGACAAACAGCACCGGAATCGTCATCACGATGCCGGCACGGAAGTAGTATCCCCAGCTGACTGTGATGTTTTTCTGCGCTAAAACATGTAGCCACAGCAGCGTGGCAAGGCTGCCAATCGGGGTGATTTTTGGCCCTAAATCACTGCCGATTACATTGGCATAAATCATCGCTTGTTTAATCACTCCCGTGGCCTGGTTGCTTTCTATCGACAGCGCGCCAACCAGCACGGTCGGCATATTGTTCATCACGGAGGAGAGGAACGCCGTCAGGAAGCCGGTTCCGAGGGTTGCGGCCCACACTCCATGTTCAGCCAGCTGATTCAGCAGGGAGGAGAGATACAGGGTCAGCCCGGCGTTGCGCAGGCCATAAACCACCAGGTACATGCCCAGTGAGAAGATAACGATCTGCCAGGGCGCGCCGCGCAGTACCTTAGCGGTATTGATCGCATGGCCTTTTTTTGCCACGGCAAACAGGATCAGTGCGCCAGCAGCGGCCACCAGACTGACCGGAACGCCAAGTGGCTCCAGTGCGAAGAAGCCGGCCAGCAGCAGAACCAGAACCAGCCAGCCTGCTTTAAACGTGCTGCTATCGCGAATGGCCTCTTTTGGCGCCTTTAGCAGCGAAATATCGTAAACCGCTGGGATCTCTTTACGGAAAAACAGGTGCAGCATGAGCAGCGTAGCCACGATAGCAGCCAGGTTAACCGGCACCATCACGGCGGCGTACTGGGTAAATCCAAGCTTGAAGAAGTCTGCCGAGACAATGTTAACCAGGTTCGAGACGATCAACGGCAGGCTGGCGGTATCGGCAATAAAACCGGCGGCCATCACAAAAGCCAGGGTTGCTGCCGGGCTGAAACCCAGCGCCAGCAGCATGGCAATCACGATGGGCGTCAGGATCAGTGCAGCACCATCATTGGCGAACAGCGCGGCCACCATCGCACCCAGCAGAATAATCCAGCTAAACAACTGGCGGCCACGGCCTTTGCCCCAGCGGGCAACGTGCAGGGCGGCCCATTCAAAGAAACCCGACTCATCCAGCAGCAGGCTGATGATGATCACCGCAATAAAGGTGGCCGTCGCATTCCAGACGATGTGCCAGACCACCGCAATATCAGCGAGATGAACAACCCCTGTGACCAGCGCCAGGCCTGCACCCAGCATGGCGCTCCAGCCAATACCCAGCCCTCTGGGTTGCCAGATAACCAGGGTTAGCGTCAGTAAAAATATTGCACTTGCCAGTAACATCATAATTCCCACTCACATTCATTTAAATGTATGTATGCTGCATGCTCAACAGGAGGCTTCCGCCGCCTGTCTGAGTTTTTCTCGTATGTGCTCGCGTTCGCAATTCCACGCAGAATCGATAATGGCTGCCGCCCAGGCGGGCATGTGCGGCGACAAACGGTAGTGCACCCATTTGCCTTCACGGCGATCGGTTACCAGCTCCGCCTCACGCAATAGCGCCATATGGCGCGATATTTTCGGCTGCGACTCTGCGGTTACGGCACAGATATCGCAGACGCAAAGCTCGCCGGACTCGCGCAGCAGCATCACCACCGTCGAGCGTGTTTCATCAGCAAGCAGTTTAAAAAGTTGTAGCGGGTGCAGCATGGCTAACCTCGATAGCATTTGACAATACATATGCTAATTCATATATGATAAATTGCAAAGCGCCGTTTCTTTCAAGGAGTCCTTATGCAGCACTTACCCGCAGTCGAACAGGCATGTTTTGATGATGCGATTTCCCGCAAACTACTTAGCGAAGGGCAAATCCCACCGCGCATTCTTATCCTGTATGGTTCCACGCGGCAGCGTTCCTACAGTCGTTATGCCGCCGAAGAGGCAGGGCGCCTGTTAGAGCAAATGGGCGCAGAAGTGAAAATTTTTAATCCCTCTGGACTGCCACTGCCCGATGATGCGCCCGATACGCATCCAAAAGTGCTGGAACTACGCGCGCTGGTAAGGTGGTGTGATGGCATGGTCTGGAGCTCGCCCGAAAGACACGGGGCGATGAGTTCAGTGATGAAGGCGCAGATAGACTGGATCCCACTCAGTGAAGGTGCAGTTCGTCCTTCGCAGGGGAAAACCCTGGCGGTGATGCAGGTGAGCGGCGGGTCACAGTCCTTCAACACGGTTAATCAGATGCGGATACTGGGCCGCTGGATGCGGATGTTCACCATCCCAAACCAGTCATCGGTGCCCAAGGCATGGCAGGAATTCGATGAAGAAGGGCGGATGAAACCCTCAGCGTGGTACGACCGGATTGTCGATGTAGCCGAAGAGCTGTTCAAGATCACCTTAATTCTTAAGTCGCATACCCCTTACCTTGCCGACCGCTACAGCGAAAGGAAAGAGAGCCATCAGGAATTGTCCAGTCGGGTAAATCAGCACAAAATTTGATTAAAAGCCGCGATGTACTGACCTAAGGGCACAACATTGTGCACCTCAATTAAGACGCCGCGATGGATTTTAATTCTGTCGGGCTGAAAGTGCGTGATATTGTTATCTATTCACGTTGGTGCGGGGCGGTGGTACAGCTCGCGCTGTCGTCATGATAAATCACGTTGTCTGGAGGAAAGATGGAATTGGAAACTGCAAGGCTGCGTCTGGAGCCATACCAACACGCTCATTTTGATGGCCTGCGCGAGATGGAAAAAGATCCGGAAATGATGCGCTATATTAGTCCTGGCGAGGTGAGGACAGCGGAAGAAACGCGTGAAAGCATCGAACGGGTGATGCTGCGCTGGCAACAGCGTGGCTTCTCGTGGTGGGCACTCATGGAGAAGGAGTCAGGGGCGCTGGTCGGTGCCGCCTGTCTCCAGCATTTAGCCAATGAGGACGACGCACCGCTGGAGCTCGGCTGGCGCCTTAACGCCAGTTATCATGGCAAAGGGTACGCGACGGAAGCGGCGCAGGCGATTGTGAAATTCGCGGTTGAGCAGGTCGGCGCGCGCTATCTGGTTGCGGTGGCGCATCCGGATAACAGTGCCTCACATCGGGTGATGCAGCGCCTCGGCATGACATACAAAGGCATTGAGCAGCACTACGATACGCAGTGCGTGGTGTATGAGATGCACGTTGGTGAATAACATCAAGCAAATCGCCTCAGCCAGGCTGTCTTATCGCTATTTTGCACGACCGCTGGCAGGATGACTGGATATTTGGGCTGCTGAAGGATGAATTCAGCTGAGAAGAGATCTGCGAATAAAATTACGCGGCCATATTTCAGAAAAAATAATGCCAGTCTGAGACTGGCGAAAATAAATGTAAAAAATACAACTGTGCGATTATATCCGGTGGAATTATTTATCCAGCGGCCAGTATCCGGCTTCTTTTAAGGCAGCGGTTCCATTATTTGCAAACAGCACTATTTCACGCTCTCCTGGCTGCGGATAAATTCGGCTGCTTAAACAGGCTTCGCCTTCATTGACAAAGAGTTCCACGGATGAACGATCAATGAATATTCGCAGCGAAAGGATATCATCCTCTGGCACGGGAATGCTGCGCGTTCCCACAAGCGAGAAATCAGGGTAGCTTCGTTCTAACACTAAGCGCTGGGCCTGATTATCAACGTAAATACGCAGCCCAACTCCCAGCATCATGCCATATTGTTCTGCCTGCGACCTGCTACGCTCCCACTCCAGTAATAACTCCACGGCTTCCGCATCGCCCGCGACAAACATTCTCTGATTGCTCAGGTAATGAGCAGGAACAGGAAAATAACTGCCTCGCAAGGCGGTCACTTCTTCGATGGGTTTCATCATAATGCGATTATTATCACCTAAACTCAGTTCGCGCGGCAGGGAGAGCATACCAGCCCAACCATCCTGCTGCTCCGGCATCGGTGATTCCCACATATCCAGCCAGCCAATAACGATTCTGCGCCCATCCGGACTGAGAAACGTTTGCGGGGCATAAAAATCGTGACCGTTGTCCATTTCAATAAATTGCCCGTCGTGGCTGAACGCCTGACCTGGCTGCCACTCTCCCAGTAAATATCCACTCTGGAAGAGGTTACGGTTTTGATAGCCTTGTGCCACCATTCCTTGTGGAGAGAACATCAGCACACGCTGGCCGTTCAGAGTAAAGAAATCAGGGCATTCCCACATATAGCCTATCCCATCTTCAGATTCGGCCAGAATACCTTCGTCATGCCATTTATGAAGGTCCGTGGAACGGTACAGGCGAACCTGGCCGGTTTCCGCCACGCGTGAACCGACAACCATGTACCAGTATTCACCCTCACGCCATACTTTCGGGTCGCGGAAATGATGCAGTCCTGGAGGGGTATCAATCACCATTCCTTGACGCTCGAAATGAATTCCGTCACGACTGGTTGCCAGACATTGCACCTGATACAAATTGTCATCACTTTCAGGCGAACCGTGAAATTTATGACCGGTGTAAATCAGTGCCAGCGTATCTCCGTCCACCACTGCGGAACCGGAAAAACAGCCGTCTTTATCTGCCGGCCCTTCCGGTGCCAGTGCCACAGGCAGATGTTCCCAGTGAACCAAATCTTTACTGCGGGCATGCCCCCAGTGCATGGGGCCCCATTTCGTTGAATAGGGGTGATGTTGATAAAAGGCATGATACCAGCCGTCGAACCAGACCAGCCCGTTAGGATCGTTCATCCAGCCGGCTCGTGCGGCAAGGTGATAGCGTGGATACCAGCGGCGGTTAATTCCGGCTTGTGCTTCTTCAAGCGTCTCTTCAGCCTGTTTTAATAAAGATGTCATTATGCTTTCTCCCGAAAATTACACAGCATCTTGCTGTAAAAAGGGGTGTTCAGTTGTGGGTTTATTTGGGCGCAAAAGGAAGATGGAAATAAACGTGGTGCAGAACACCATAATGCCCATTATCAGATAGGATTGAGCGAATCCAAATTTTTCGTAGCTGAAACCCGCCAGCGGCGATAACACGGTGCCAATAACTGAACTGGTACAGGCAAAACCCACCAGATAAATCGTGGAAGACAAACGCTTGTCGAAGTTGAGGCTGTTATATTTGAAAATGGCAACCAACAGTATCGGCAATTCCAGGGCATGTAGCAGTTTGGTAATCGAAATGAGCAGAGGCCCCTCAACCAGGCCGGAGGCGATCATACGCAGAGCCATCACCATACCGGCGAATATCAGACCATTTTTGGCGCCAATTTTGTTAACCAGCCACGGTGCGCAGAACATGCCTGCCGCTTCCAGAAATACCTGAAATGAATTTAAATAACCAAACATAGCGTTCCCTTCCCGCAAGGTAGGAAACTGTGAGGAAAAATAAACCGGGAATTGCTGGTCGTATACACCGTAAATACAGGTTCCAATCACAAAGAAAATAAGTGCCCAGAAACGCGGTAGCGTTAGCAGCCGGATAGCATCTTCCAGAGAAACCTTTTTAGCCCCAATCTCCAGCTTTTCCATGCTCGCCGGTGCCGCAATTTTTAATCGGGCCAACATGAAGAAGAAAACCAGGCCAGAGCATGACGCCACCAGGAAATTAAGATTGGGGTTAATGTTAAACAGCAGTCCGGCGAAAAACGTGGCAACGGCCCAACCAAGAGAGCCCCACATGCGGGCCCGTCCAAATTCAAAAGTACTCTGACGCGCAACGCGCTCGGTATAGGATTCCAGCACGCCTATACCACCATTAAACGTCAGACCAACAAACAGGCCACCAAAAACACTTCCCAGCAGAATATTGAGATTGAGCAAATAGCTAAAGAAGAGATACGCAGGGCCGGAGAGGATCAGCAGTGCGGCCATAAACCACAGCAGATTTTTGCGCAGACCAAGACGATCCTGAATGAAGCCGTAAAAGACCTGAGCGAAAAGGGCTGACACGGATAAGACGGAAAAGATAATACCCGTCTCGGAGGCTTTTAACCCCACTTCCTGGTGGAGCCAGATAGAAAGAAGGGAGCTGGACGAAGACCATGTGACAAAGAAAAAGAACAGCAGGGCGCTGAGCAGCATATAGCTGCGGGAAGGCTTTTTTTTCATCTGAGCAATCTCATAGCGATTTATATGCGCACATGGTAACGTTAACATTATACGCAGACACCGAGTTTTATGGCAATATCCGATGTTAATCACAAAAGTTAACGTTAACATTGGCGTTGTGAGATCTGTATCAAATTTCTTTGCCAAATTCCCAAAATATCAGGCTCAAAGCTTAGAATAGTGGGTTCAACTCTATGGATAACTTGATAGCGGCTGTTCGCTTGCAGCGCGATGATGTATCCGGGTTTTCGCAAAATGGAAGATTATGGCGTCTTTGAAAGATGTGGCCAGAATGGCCAATGTATCGTTAATGACAGTTTCGCGGGCGCTTAATTACCCTGAACGCGTGAAGCCCGAGACGCTTGCACGCGTGCAGGAAGCGATTCTGCATTTGAACTACGTACCCGACTTGTCGGCAAAACAGATCCGCAGTGTGGGGACTAAAAACAAGACGATCGGCGTACTGGCGTTGGATACGGTAACCACACCTTTTTCCGTCGAAATCACGCTGTCAATCGAGGAGACCGCGCGCGCACACGGCTGGAAAAGCTTCGTGGTTAACATGTTCTCTGATGATAATCCGGACGAAATTGTCGATCTGCTGCTTGCTCATCGGCCCGGTGGCATCATTTTCACTACCATGGGACTGCGTGAAGTACGTATACCGCCCAAGCTGCTGACACATCCCTGTGTTCTGGCAAATTGCGAAAATAAAGACGAGCCCGTTGCCTGTTACATACCCGATGACGAGAAGGGCCAGTACACTGCAGTTAGAGCCTTGTTGGCGGCAGGATATCGTCGGCCTATCTGTCTGCATTTACCCGCCAACCACCTGGCGACGTCCCGTCGCCAAAAGGGAATGGAGCGCGCCTGTCTTGAGGCAGGCATCGATCCCGATACGCTGGATCATTGCTATATGCAACCTGGCGATGAGCACTACCGTGACATTCCCGACGTTCTTCTGGCTCACATTTATCAGGGGATACCTCAGTTTGATTCAGTTATTTGCGGGAATGACCGCATTGCATTCATGGTGTATCAGACGCTTTTGGCTAAAGGAATTCGTATCCCGCAGGATATCGGGGTTATTGGTTACGATAATCATGTAGGTATTGGCAACCTTTTTTTACCGCCGTTATCTACGGTACAGTTACCGCATTACGAAATTGGTCGACTTAGTACGTTGCATATTATTAACGGTGATGACAGCAAGGCGAGGGTACTGGTGGATAGTCCCTGGTTGTCTCGCGAGTCATTTAGTCTCTGCACCTGACGTTCAGTCAGCCCGAATGGTGAAGCATCATCACAACGTCAATAACGACCTTCAAACCAGTCATGGTGAGAGCCGTCGATTTGAATGAATTTCCCGGTTTGCCGCGTTTTAAGCGGGCAAGCACACCATCTGTCAAAGCTAAGTTCAGATGTCCGGGTTAGGGCAAAGTTAAAATGTCCGCTCTGTGCCAGGAGCGGAATTTAATGTTTTACGGTAATTAAGCCTCTTTCAATGCACTGAATTTAGCAGGACTGAATAAATCTTTGCTGAGTATGTCGATGATTAAATCGCGGGGAAAGATAGTTTCGTTAGTATCTTTAAGCTCTTCTAATGTCCACCAGTGATGCTTTTTAATGACTTGCTTTTCATTTTCACTCCATCCTGAGTCGTCCATATCACGCTTTTCAGCATGGATTATAAAAAAACTCTCTTCCGCAAGAACGGTCTCCCCATCAGGCAGCTGCATAGGGAAAGTTCGGGATGCTACCACCGCGCCGACGGAATCTCTTTTTAATCCGGTCTCTTCCTGCAACTCCCTTAGCGCTGCCTCTTCGAAGGATTCATTATGTTCAAGCCCACCGCCAGGCGTCGCCCAGTAGGACATGCCGCTTAATGCGTCATTTTTATGGGAAAAATTAAACAGCAAAACATTTTTTTCAGGTGAAAGAATAATTAACCGGGATGATTGGCGAGTACGCATAACGCTTCCTTCTGATGCAGTTAAAACTGATTTCCGTTTCGCCATTCAACCATAAACAGCCGCCTAGATCGTTCAGAACGATCCCTTAAATTTCTTGAGGCTATGGCGTTCCAGAAGCTTCTCGCGGCTAATGTAGGGCCGAAATCGCTGTAGCTTTCGCTGATGTTCAGGAGTTTAGCGGCACGCGACTGCGTCAAACTTTTGTTGTTAATACGAAAAATGCTGGCTTTGTCGCTGTAGAATGCCAGCGGCTTACCGTGCTGCTCCAGATAGCCGCGCGTGGCGTCAAAATAGGTGAACGTGGACTCAGACTTTACGAAGTGGAGCTGCATCAGGCGACTGGTCGCGTCATCAACGTAGACCAGCAGCGTGCAGGCCGGTCCGCGTTCCTCAAACCAGCGGTGATCGCAGCCGTCGATCTGTATCAGCTCGCCAACGCAGGCGCGACGATACCGCGGCTGCTGGATCCTCGGCGCACGCATTTTCCGGGGGATCCAGAGTCCGGCTCGTACCATCAGCTGACGCACGGTCTCTTTAGCCAGCACAACGTCATGGAGTTCGGCCAGCTTCTCGCAGGCGAGCGTCGGACCAAAGTCGGCGTAGTTATCGCGGATGATGCCCAGAGCAAGTTCAGCAAGGCCAGGCAGAAGCTGGCGATTACTACGCAATCCACGGCGGCGGTTCACCAGTGCCAGTGGCCCGGACTCGCGATAACGCGCAAGCAGACGCCGGCAGTGACGATCCGTCAGGCCAAGTCGTTGTGATGCAAGCGAAGTAGTGAGCCTGCCATCAATGACATCCTGCAGGATCTTGAGGCGGTTAACTTCATTCATCGTAAAGCACTCCGAACCGTAAGCCGTCATTAGTTGCGTCCTCAGCCGAGAAACCCTGGAAAAGGACGATAAAGCGGACATCTCAATATAGCCAGAGGCGGACATCTTAATTTAGCCACTACACCATCGGTGCGCATAATGTATATTATGTTAAATAAGATATCAGGTAGTCAATCCGTCAGGGCTTCCTGACCAGCCTCATTGCCCTGCTCTTACCAATGTCAATTCAGGCAGCGCTACGTGAATTCTACAAAATTGTGTGGGCTCTCCCACGCCAGAATTTACGTAGCGTTGCCTGTAAAACGCACTCACGAACAACTGCCACCTTTTGCCTGTGTCATGATGCAGTCACTCATCACCCACAGGAACGGCTCATGTCAGACAATGATGTTGGATTTAGCCATCTGGCTTTACAGGTTAAAGACCTGTCGAAAAGCGTCGAATTTTATCAACGTTACGCGGGCATGCAGATTATTCATCAGCGTGAACCCGGGCTTGCTGAAGCACAAAAAGTGGCGTGGCTGTCTGACCTGACGCGGCCGTTCGCGCTGGTGCTGGTGCAGTCAGAAATCAGTAATGACACACCGCTGGGACCCTTCGGTCATATTGGCGTGGCCTGCGGTAGCCGCGAGGAGATTGATGCCAAGGTCAAACTGGCTGAGCAGGAAGGCGTTTTGCGCCGTGCAGCGCAGCAATCTGCTGCACCGGTTGGCTACTGGGCCTTTTTTGCGGATCCTGATGGCAATACGCTGGAGCTGTCATATGGCCAGCAGATCGGCATGGAAGTTATCACCGCGCGCCTGTCGTCATCGACCGGCTAAAGCAGTGATTTACTCATGCGGTAGTTGATAAAGTTCTGGCCGCGCACCTGCACCTGTTGTGCTGCGAGCAGCTGGTACCCTCGCCTGCTAAAAAATGGCTTAGCCGTGATGCTGGCCTCGGTAAATATCACCGGCAACGCCATGGCAATAACGGCGTGCTCCAGTTTTTCCAACAGCGCGCTGGCCACGCCGGTGCGCAGATACTCCGGATGGGTGAACATCAGATCGAGATGACCATCAAACTCCACGTTGCCAAAACCCACTAACTTATCCTCGATGCTGGCAACCCAGCAGTGACTGTTGAGCAGCCGCTTTTGCCAGGAATCACGATCGGCCTGTGCCCAGGCTGCAATCTGTGCAGGATTATAATCGTGTGAGGCTGTCTCGCGCACAGCGCGTTCAAACACCATAATAACCCCTCCGAGGTCAGAATATTGGTACGACCTCAGCTTAAATGTCTGACTATGCACTATTCCCCACTCCTTATCTATTTGAAGCAAAAGAGGATCATCGACACTCTGTCACTTCCTATCCTATTGAATATAAATTAAAATATAACTCAGATCGCGCTACGTGAATTCTGATGTTTTTGCAGTACTGTGATACAGGAAGATTGACGTAGCACCGTTAAAAATCTCCTCCTGGCAGGCCTGCAGCTTTAATGATAGCGCGGTAGTCACAGATGACATTCTGATAGTTATATCCGTACGTTGTAACTAAAGTACCACATTATCGATGATTTAAATGCCGCGACAGCCGATCGCCGCACAGCTGTAATACCGTGACCAGCGCCACCAGCACGACTATCACCGTGAGCATCACCTGCGAGTCAAAACGCTGATAGCCGTAGCGGTAAGCAATATCCCCCAGCCCGCCCGCACCAATCGCGCCCGCCATTGCCGAAGCATTAATCATGGTGACCAGCGTAATGGTAAATCCGCTGACAATCCCCGGGCGCGCCTCTGCCAGCAGCACATGCCAGATGATATGCCGCCGATGGAAGCCCATCGCCTGCGCCGCCTCCACCAACCCTTTATCCACCTCGCGCAGGCTCACCTCGGCAATACGCGCAAAGAACGGCGTTGCAGCCAGCGTCAGTGGGACCACGGCTGCCCACACGCCATAGGAGGTACCCACCACCAGTCGGGTAAAGGGGATCAGCGCAACCATCAGGATCAGAAATGGCACCGAGCGGAACAGGTTGACGACCCAGCCCAACAGGCGATTAATCAGCGGATTGGCGAAGAGATTATTGCGATCGGTAATCACTAATATCACCGCCAGCGGCAATCCCAACAGCAGCGCGGCCAACGAGGAGGCTCCGACCATCATCAGCGTATCGAGCAGCCCCTGCCATAAACGTTCAAGCTGGAGTGACATAGCCCAGCACCTCCACGCGGTTAGCCAGCGTCTGCGGAATGCTGGCAGGATTAAACGGCAGCGGCTGTCTGGCCGCCTGCAATACGATATGGCCAATCTGTCGGCCCTGCACCCACTCCAGCGAACTCTGTATCAGGATAACCTCCTCACCCAGTAGCCCGAGCTGCGGCACCGCCCCCTGACCGGTATAGCTCAGGCGCAGCAGCGGCTGGTCACTCTGCGTCTGGGGAGCGCGATGCAGGTGCGCCAGCAGCGCTTCCGGCAGACCGCTATGCTGAGGATTGAGCAGGATGCGGGTGGTCGGCTGTTGCGGATCGCCATACACCGCCCACACCGGGCCCTGCTCTATCACCTTGCCCTGCTCCAGTACCGCCACCTGGTCGCACAGATCGTGGATCACATTCATCTCATGGGTAATAAGCACGATGGTGATGCCCTGCCGCTGATTAATCTCGCGCAGCAACGCCAGAATCGAGGCGGTAGTCTCCGGGTCAAGTGCCGAGGTGGCTTCATCGCACAGCAGCAGCTGCGGCTGATGCACCAGCGCCCGGGCAATCCCTACCCGCTGCTTCTGCCCGCCGGAAAGCTGCGCTGGCCAGGCGTGCTGGCGTTCTTCCAGCCCGACCAGCGCCAGCAGCTCATCAACCCGCTTTTTGCGCAGCGGTGGAGAAACGCCCGCCACCTTCAGCGGTAGCTCGATGTTCTCACGCACGCTTTTCGCCGACAGCAGGTTGAAGTGCTGGAATATCATGCCGGTGCCGCGCCGCCATTCAACCAGCTCACGCTGAGTCAGGCGGTTAATATCGACACCATCCACCACCACGCGCCCCGCCGTGGGCGTTTCCAGCCGGTTAAGACAGCGGATCAGCGAGGACTTGCCCGCGCCGCTGCGCCCGATAATACCGTAGATAGCCCCGCGCGGAATCGTCAAGTTGATATCGTGCAGCGCATCCAGCTGCTGGCCGGAATAGCGTTTTACCAGCCCCTGAATCGCCACATGCGTCGAGCCATCCGGGCTTACAGCATCAGCTTCTGTAAGCTCATCCCACGTCATCGTCGCCATACTTACTGCTGCCAGCCAGGCTGATAGAGCTTGCCGTAAAACTTATCGAGGCTGGCGCGCACCACCGGGGAGTGCTGATAGATATCAACAAACTTCTTCAGGCGCGGATCGTCCTGGTGCCCGTCGCGGATGACAAACTGAATCACATATTCCGGGTGCTCCAGCCCGTCAAACAACAGCGCGTTATTCGGGTCAATCACGCCGGAGGCGCGCAGATAGTGCGGATAGCCCTGTGCGAGGTCAACCTCCTCCAGCGAGCGCGACAGCTGCACCGCTTCCACTTCAATAATCTTCAGGTGCTTCGGGTTAGCCACAATATCGTCAACGGTAGACTTCAGCCCCGCGCCGGGCTTAAGGGTTATCAGCTTCGCCTTTTGCAGCAGCAGCAGGCCGCGCCCGCCGTTGATGGGGTCATTGGCAATCGCCACCGTGCCGCCGTCGGGGATCTGATCGAGGCTGCTGTGCTTTTTCGAGTACAGGCCGACATTATTAATAATCGCCGGGGCGTACTTCACCAGATGAAAGCCGCCCTGCTGATTGGCGTTATCAAGAAACGGCTGATGCTGGAACAGGTTAACGTCGATATCGCCGTTTTCGACGCTGACGTTAGGCGCCGTCCAGTCGCTGAACTCAATCAGTTCCACCGCCAGCCCCTGTTTCTTTGCCTCTGCCACGGCGGTTTCCAGTGGCGGTGCGAAGGCCGAGGTGGTGCCGACTTTGAGCGGCCCGCTGTAATCGGCCGCCAGCGCATTTCCGCTGAGCAGCGCGGTCAGTAACAGTGTTTTAATTATTTTCATGATGCCCCCTTTTTTTATGTCCCAGATGTTCAAAGATCGCGACGCCAGCGGGCGGCCGAATGGCGCAGCGGCAGGCGGTCGTGGTTGAAGAGTTTGTGGCGCAGCGTGCCGGGCTGATAGGCGGTTTTATAACGCCCGCGCTGCTGAAGTTCCGGTATAACCAGTTCGATGAAATCGATATAGCTCTGCGGATTGACGATGCGCGTCAGGTTAAAGCCGTCGATATCTGCCTCATCCAGCCAGTGAATAAGCTGGTCGGCCACCTGCGACGGGCTGCCAACAATCAGCGGATAGCGGCCACCGAGGGCGTGCTGCTCCAGCAGCCGCCGCCGTGTCCAGCCGCTGAAGGTTTTGCTGACCGACTCGATGGCGCGCCCGGAGCCGCTGTCGATCGGTTCATCCAGCCCGAAGCGGGCGAGATCGATGCCGATAGAGCTGGAGAAGTGGGCAATCCCCGCTTCCGGGCTGGCATAGCGCAGGTACTCCTGATGCTTCTCCTGCGCCTCCTTTTCCGTGGGCGCGACAATCACCGACACGCCCATAAACACCTTCAAATCACCCGGTTCACGCCCGGCATCGCGCGCCGCGCGGCGCAGCGTGTCCACCTGGGTGCGCATCGCCTGCGGAGTGCTGCCGTTAACAAAGCTACACTCCGCGTGGCGGGCGGCAAACTGCACGCCGCGTGCCGAACTCCCGGCCTGAAACAGCAGCGGCGTGCGCTGCGGTGACGGGGAGCTGAGATGGTACCCCTCCAGCTGGTAATACTTACCGTGATGGCGCACCGGATGAATTTTTGCCGCATCGGCGTAGCGGCGCTGCTGGCGGTCGGCGAGCACTGCACCCTCTTGCCAGCTGCCCTCCCACAGCTGGTAGCTGACGTCGAGAAACTCGTCCGCCTGGTCGTAGCGCTCGTCGTGGCCAAGCAGCTGCGGCTGCCCCATCGCCCGCGCGGCGCTGTCGAGATAACCGGTAACAATGTTCCAGCCCACGCGGCCATTAGTGAGATGGTCGAGGGTGGAAAAACGGCGGGCAAACGGGTATGGCGCCTCGTAGCTCAGGTTGGCGGTCAGCCCGAAGCCGAGGTGCTCGGTGACGCTGGCCATCGCCGACACCAGCATCAGCGGATCGTTAACCGGCAGCTGCACCGACTCGCTGGCGGTCAGCGCAATCCCCTGCTGATAGACGTCATACACGCCGAGAATATCGGCAATAAACAGCCCGTCAAACAGGCCGCGCTCCAGGGTACGCGCCAGGTCCAGCCAGTAGCGTAAGTCGTTAAACTCGGTGGAGCGGTCAAGCGGATGGGTCCACATGCCGTGATGGATATGCCCGACGCAGTTCATATTGAAGGCGTTAAGCAGGATTTTTTTGCTCACAGCGTCCCCCTGCGTGCCGGTAACGCACCGTTTAACAGATAGTTGCCGATCGCCGGATACTTCCAGCGCACCGGGTCGTGCAGCGTATGGGTGCGGGCATTGCGCCAGTGGCGGTCAAGGTTATGCTCGCGAAGCGCAGAGCGGGTGCCGGAAAGCTCAAACAGCAGGTTGGATGCCTCCAGCGCCAGCTCGGTGGTCCAGGCGCGCACGATGGCAACGGCAATCGAGGCCGCCGCCACGCTGTCGGCATCCGGGTTACGCTGCGCGGCGTCTACCGCTTCACCCGCCTCCTGCAGGAGGGCGTCACCGGCCTGCAGGCGTGGCGCAATCTGGCCCACGCGATCGATGGTCAGCGTATCCTGCGCGGCGTGATCCACCCCGGCATCGGGCCACGGGCGCGCACGGCTGTTGATAAAGTTCAGCATGTCGTTAAATGCGGCGCGGGCGATGCCCTGTTCGATGGCGGCATGCATGATCTGCGCGAATGGCCCCACGGTGGTCGGGCGCTCAAAGGCGCTCTGAAACGGCACGATATCCTGCGGGTCGACCCTGACGTGATCAAAGGTGACCGTGCCGCTGCCGGTGGTACGCTGCCCGAATCCGGACCAGTCGTCGATCACGCTGACGCCAGGCTGAAAGCGCGGGACAAATACCAGCTGTTCCCTGCCGCTGGCATCACGCGCCGCAGTGGGAATGCGGTCAGCATACAGCGCGCCGGTGGCGTAAAACTTCTGGCCGTTAAGCAGCAAATCCGCACCGTGCGGCAACACCGCCGTACTGCGCTGATGGGCCGCCGCCGAGCTGAACTCCGCCAGCGCGTTGCCGAGATGCACGCCGTCCAGCACCTCCTGATAAAAACGCTGCTGCTGCGCCGGGCTGCCGTTGACGCGCAGTACCTCCAGCGCATAAAAGTGGTTCTGCGGCACCTGACCGATCGCGGCATCGGCCTCACTCAGAATGGCGATCGCCTGCGCCAGCACCGCCGAAGAGAGCGCCGCGCCGCCGAATTCGGCCGGTACGGTAATCGCGCCCAGCCCGGAGGCAAACAGCGCCTGCAACTGCGCGTGCGGCAGTTCGCGCTCGCGGTCTCTGCGTGAAGATCCGCTGCGAAACTCCTGCGCCAGCTGCTGAGCAACCTCGATAGCCTGCTCAGCACTGTGAATGCGGCTGGCGGGATTTTTGGCCTGAACCTGACTGGTCGGCATGACGTTCTCCTTATATCCAGGCATGGCGCACCGGAAAGACACCGTTAAGGTAGTAGTTGCCGATGGCGTGAAACTTCCAGCGGATCGGGTCGTGCAGCGTATGGGTGCGCGCATTGCGCCAGTGGCGGTCAAGGTTATGCTCAGCGAGCGTGGCGCGGCTGCCGCCCCACTCCAGCAGCTTCTCACTGGCCTTCAGCGCCGCCTGGGTCGTCAGCACTTTGGCCTCCGCCACCACGATGGAGGCGCGCGCCGCCGTGGCCGCATCCAGGCTGGCAGGGTCGACCTCATCGAGAAAGCGTGCCGCCCGGCGCAGCAGCGCATCCGCCGCAGCAATCTCGACCCACACGCGCCCGACGTCGGCCTGCAGGTGCGGGTCGTCGCTGTTGCGCTCCACTCCGGCATCCACCCACGGCCGGGAATGCTGGCGCACAAAGGCGCAGGCCTCATCAAAGGCGCCGCGGGCAATTCCGCCGTCGATAGCCGCCTGGATCAGCTGCGATACCGGGCCGCGCAGCGACGGTTTATCGCTGGCGGGCGTGGGGATCACCAGCGCAGCCTCCACCGCCACCTCATCCAGATGGATAGTGCCGCTGGCGGTGGTGCGCTGCCCGATGCCGGACCAGTCATCAACGATCTCCAGCCCGGCGGAATCGCGGGGCATAAACGCCATCACCGGCTGGCCGCTGTCGTCGATAGCGGTGGTAACAATGATGTCGGCGAACAGCGCACCGGTGGAGTAGAACTTACTGCCGGAGAGCCGCAGCCCGCCTTCACGCTGCCGCAGCCGCGCCTGCACGTCCCGGGTGTGTCGGGTGTTCTTCTCCGGGCCGCCGTTGCCTAAACGCTGCCCCTGCACTACGGCAGAAAACAGGCGCTGCTGCTGTGCGAAGGTACCCTCATCGCGCAGGAACTGTATCAGTCCGAAGTGGTTCTGCGGGATCTGCCCGAGGGACGGGTCGGCGGCCGAAATAATGCGGAATACTTCCGCCACGGTGCGGTAAGAGAGCCCGCCGCCGCCGAATTCGCGCGGCACGGAGATACTGCCGAGGCCGGAGCGGCTGAACAGCTCCAGCGCCTCCAGCGGGTAGATGCGTTCGCGGTCACGAGTGGCGGCATCGCGCAGCGCCAGATCGGCCACCGCACGCGCGGCGCAGAGCGCCAGCTCATCGCTGAGGATCACCCTGGCCGGAGGATTTTCTGGGCGTGTAAATGCCGCAGTTTGTTGCGCTGACTGGCTCATGATTTCCCTTAATTAACAGGCAAAGCGGTGCCGGATGGCACAGGCCATCAGCAACAGGATTTGTCGAATTTAATTAATATAATCAGAGCGATAATAATTAGTAAAGCGCCACAGTTATGACAAATATGGCGTTTGATTGCTGATATTCAGCTAAGGGAACTCACTGTATCGGGCTGACCGAAAAAGAGGGTCAGCCCCTACGGGTAATTATCATCGGGCACATCAACCGTAGGGGCCGACCGCTGTTCTGGTCGGCCCTTATGTAAACGGGCTGACCGAAAAAGAGGGTCAGCCCCTACGGGTAATTATCATCGGGCACATCAACCGTGGGGCCGACCGCTGCTCTGGTCGGCCCTTATGTAAACGGGCTGACCGAAAAAGAGGGTCAGCCCCTACGGGTAATTATCATCGGGCACATCAACCGTGGGGCCGACCGCTGTTCTGGTCGGCCCTTATGTAAACGGGCTGACCGAAAAAGAGGGTCAGCCCCTACGGGTAATTATCATCGGGCACATCAACCGTAGGGGCCGACCGCTGTTCTGGTCGGCCCTTATATAAACGGGCTGACCGAAAAAGAGGGTCAGCCCCTACGGGTAATTATCATCGGGCACATCAACCGTAGGGGCCGACCGCTGTTCTGGTCGGCCCTTAATTTCCCCTACCGCCCCATTGACTTAATCTGTATACATCGTACATTTACCGCCATGCACACTTTCCTGATCATCGTCCCCGATGGGGGCATGCTGTTTGAATCCGCAGGGGTCGCCGACATTCTGATGCAGGCTAACCGCCTGCGCGCGCGCCGACGCTTTTTATCACATCACCGTGGCCACCACGCAGCCGCACCGGGTGATCCACGGCCAGTCCGGGCTGAACCTGCTGGCCGACCAGCGCCTGCTCGATCTCGACCCGGGTGAGCAGCGCGATACCATAATGGTGACCGGGCGCGGATTAACCGAGGAGGAAAATGCCGGGGTAGCTGACTGGCTGCGCCTGGCGGCACCGCACGCCGGGCGCGTGACATCCGTGTGCGGCGGCGCGATGCTGCTGGCGCAGGCGGGCCTGCTGGAAGGACGGCGTGCCACCACCCACTGGCGGCTGATGGAGGCCCTGCAAACCCGCTTCCCGAACGTCAGCGTGCAAAATGGCCCGCTGTACGTGCAGGATGGCACGGTCTGGACCTCCGGCGGGGTCAGCTCCGGTTTTGACCTCACGCTGGCGCTGGTGGAAGACGACCTCGGATTTGACCTGGCGCGCTGCGTAGCGCAGGACCTGGTGATGTATCTGCGCCGCCCCGGCGGCCAGGCCCAGTTCAGCCGCTACCTGCTGAACCAGGCCGCCGATGGCCCGATTGCCGGGCTGCAAAGCTGGATGGCGGCTAACCTGAGCGCAGATCTGTCGGTGCAGAGCCTGGCAGAACGGGTGGCAATGAGCCCGCGCAACTTCACCCGGGTATTTACCCGTGAAACCGCCATCAGCCCGGCAAAGTATGTTGAGGAGCTGCGTTTAAGCGCGGCACGGCAGCGGCTGGAGCAGACCCGCGACGGCGTTGAACAGATTGCCTGCCTGTGTGGCTTTGGCAGCGCGCTCAATCTACGCCGGGTGATGGAGCGCAATCTGCACGTCACGCCGGGTGAATACCGTCAGCGCTTCGCCATGCGCACAATGGCGTAAATTGATCTATATTTGTCATTTACGCCATTCAGAACCCAGTCCAGACTGAACTCATTACTCATAATAAGGAGTTCACCATGGTAAACGTCGGTATTAACGGCTTCGGCAGAATCGGACGTAACGTGCTGCGCGCCGCGCTTGGGCGCAGTGATTTTCAGGTAGTGGCGATCAACGACCTCACCGACAGTAAAACCCTTGCCCACCTGCTGAAATATGACTCGCTCTCCGGCACGCTGCCCGTCCCTGTGGAAGCGGGCGACGGCGAACTGTGGGTTGACGGCCAACGTATTCAGGTCTTTTCCCAGCGCGACCCGGCGACCATTCCGTGGAGCAGCGCCGCAGTGGATATCGTGATCGAGGCCACCGGTTTCTTCACCGATAAAGCGCAGGCCGAAGTACATATCACCCACGGCGGCGCCAAACGGGTGATCATCTCTGCCCCGGCAAAAGGCGACGACCTCACCATCGTAATGGGCGTTAACCACCAGCAGTACCACCCGGCGCTGCATAAAGTGGTCAGTAACGGCAGCTGTACCACCAATGGGCTGGCTCCGGCGGCGCAGGTACTGCATCAGCACTTCGGCATTAAGCACGGACTGATGAACACCACGCACGCCTACACGAATAGCCAGGCCCTGCACGACCAGCCTGAGAAAGATTTGCGCGGCGCGCGTGCCGCCGCCGAGTCCATCGTCCCCTATTCCAGCGGCGCGGCGAAGGCGATTGGCAAGGTGATCCCGGAACTTGATGGCCGCATGACCGGCTACTCGCTGCGCGTCCCGGTGCCGGTGGTGTCGATCGTTGACCTGACGGTGAATCTGGATCGTGACGTGACGGTGGAGGAAGTCAATACCGCATTCCGCCAGGCGGCGGAGTCCGGCCCGCTCAAAGATATTCTCGGCTACAGCGAGGAGCCGCTGGTCTCCAGCGACTATCGCGGCGACGCGCGTTCCTCGGTAATTGACGCCCTCTCAACGCTGGTGATTGGGGGCAACATGGTGAAAATCCTCGCCTGGTACGACAACGAATGGGGCTTCTCTAATCGCCTGGTGGATCTTGCGCTGCTGATGGAACAGCGCGGCCTGTAACCCCATCTGAATCACTAAGAGCATCATAATGATGCTCTTTTTTTTTCTTAAGCTTCATGGTGGTATGATGCCTGCGCCGCTGAACACTCCATGGAGTCATTAATGTCCACACTGCGTTTGCTGTTATCCGATTCTTACGATCCCTGGTTTAACCTGGCCGTTGAGGAGTGCATTTTTCGCCAGATGCCCGCCACCCAGCGCGTGCTGTTCCTGTGGCGCAATGCCGAAACGGTGGTGATTGGCCGCTCGCAGAACCCGTGGAAAGAGTGCAACACGCGCAGAATGGAAGAGGACAATATTCGCCTGGCGCGGCGCAGCAGCGGCGGCGGCGCGGTGTTTCATGACCTCGGCAACTGCTGCTTTACCTTTATGGCCGGCAAGCCGGAGTACGATAAAAGCGTATCCACGGCGATTATCCTCAACGCGCTTAACGCGCTGGGTATCCCGGCGGAAGCATCAGGACGTAATGACCTGGTGGTGAATACCGCCGACGGGCTGCGTAAAATTTCCGGCTCTGCCTATCATGAGACCCACGATCGCGGCTTCCACCACGGCACCATCCTGCTTAACGCTGACCTGTCGCGGCTGGCAGACTACCTCAACCCGGATGTGAAAAAACTGCAGGCCAAGGGCATTACCTCGGTGCGCTCGCGCGTGGCGAACCTGGAAGAGCTGGTGCCCGGAATTAGCTTTGAGCAGATCTGTGGCGCGGTGACGGAGGCATTCTTTAGCCACTTTGCCGAACAGTGCCAGCCGGAGATGATTTCACCGAGCGCACTGCCCGACCTGCCGGGCTTTGCAGAGCAGTTTGCTAAACAGAGCAGCTGGCAGTGGAATTTTGGTCAGGCTCCGCACTTCCAGCATCTGCTGGATACGCGTTTTAGCTGGGGCGGCGTGGAGGTCCACTTTGACGTTGAGCGTGGAAAGATTAGCCGCTGCCAGATATTTAGCGACAGCCTGAACCCGGCGCCGTTAGAGCAGCTGGAGCAGGCGTTAAATGGCGTGGAGTATCGCCCGCAGGCGCTCGGCCAGCAGGTGGCGTTGCTGACAGCGGCGTTTCCCGACCAGCAGACAGAGTTGGCACAGCTGCAGGCGTGGCTGGTCAGCAGCGTTAGATAAACCGGGCGGACCAAAAAAGAAGGTCCGCCCCTACAGGTGATTGCTGCTGTAGGGGGCGACCTTTTTCCGGTCGCCCCTTGCTGGATAATGTTAACTTTCCAGCACCACCACGCACTGCCCGGCGCGCACCGCGGAGCCGGGCTGGACGCGCACCTCGCTGATAATGCCGTCGCACGGTGCCAGCAGCGGGATCTCCATCTTCATTGCCTCGATAATCACCAGCACGTCGCCCTGCTTCACCGCGTCGCCCGGCTGGAACTTCACCTGCCACAGATTGCCGGCAATTGCGCTCTCCACCGCCTGCTGCCCGGCCTGCAGCGGCTCGTCATCCGGCGCGGCGCTAGCCTCCTCCTGGCTATCGAAATGGGCCTGACCGCTGGCGATCCAGCGTTCGCGTTCGGCGTTAAATGCCGACTGCTGGTGGGTGCGGAAGACGTCAATGCCCGTGCTTTCGCGCTGTAAAAACTGCTGATAGTCGGCCAGCGCCAGCTCGGTGTGCTCAATGCGCAGCGGATAGCGCCCCAGCGGGAAATCACGACGGATAACCTGCAGCTCGTCGGCGGAGACCGGATAGAACTTTATCTGGTCGAAGAAGCGCAGCAGCCAGGGTTTGCCGTTGAAATCGGCGACCTCACGATAGCGGTTCCACATCTGCAGCGTGCGCCCCACAAACTGATAGCCACCCGGCCCCTCCATGCCATAAACGCACAGATACGCCCCGCCGATCCCCACCGAGTTCTCCGCAGTCCAGGTGCGCGCCGGATTATACTTGGTGGTGACCAGCCGGTGGCGCGGATCGAGCGGCGTGGCGACCGGAGCGCCAAGGTAGACATCGCCCAGCCCCATGACCAGATAGCTGGCGGCAAACACCGTTTTGTAGACCTCATCAATATCCGCCAGGTCGTTGATGCGGCGAATAAACTCAAGGTTACTCGGGCACCAGGGTGCATCGCGGCGCACGGTGGTCATATATTTATCAATCGCCAGCTGGCAGGCGGGGTCATCCCACGACAGCGGCAGATACACCACGCGCGACGGCACGCGTAGATCCTGCTGCGCACACACCGTGTGCCACAGCCGCCCGACCGTTGCCAGCAGCTCGCTCAGCGGCAGCGCTTCAGGACAATAGTGAACCTGCAGCGAGCGGATGCCGGGCGTCAGGTCGATAACTGCCGGATGGTTAATGGCCTCCAGCGCCTGCATCAGCGCATGAGCGCGAAAACGCAGCACCAGGTCCAGCTCCGGTGCGCCAATCTCCAGCAGTAGATGGGTATCACCGCACAGCCGCGCGACCAGCTGCGTATCACCCGTGCCGCACTCCAGCACCACCGGAGAATTCAGCGGCGCAGGCTGCCAGGTGCAATCAACCGGCGCCAGCGCCTGCAGCTCCGCCTCACGCTCTGCGGCCAGCTGGCGGGCGGTCGCCACATCCACCGCGACAAACTTCAGGCGATCGCCCGCTTTCAGCTGCCCGACCTGCCAGAGATCGGCCTCAATCACCGTCACCGGGCAGACAAATCCGCCCAGGCTCGGGCCGTCGCGCCCGAGGATCACCGGCATATCCCCGGTGAAATCCACCGCGCCGACCGCATACGGATTATCGTGGATATTCGAGGGGTGCAGCCCGGCCTCGCCGCCGCTGTCGCGCACCCACTGCGGTTTTGGCCCAATCAGCCGCACCCCGGTGCGGCTGGAGTTGAAATGCACCTGCCACTCGGTGGCGAAAAACGTCTCAATGTAGCCGACAGTGAAATACTCTGGCGCAGCGTGCGGGCCGTAGATAACCCGCAGCTCGCGCAGCGCGGGCAGATCGCTGCACAGCGCGTCAGGCAGTGCCTCTCCGGCGCGCGCATCGCGCAGTTCGCTCAGATGCAGCACGTCACCCGTAAGCAGCGCGCGCCCCGCATGGCCGCCGAACTGCCCGAGGGTAAAGGTGCTTTTACTGCCGAGGTACTCCGGCACGGCGATCCCGCCGCGCAGGCAGAGATAGCTGCGCACGCCGCGGCCAGCGATGGTGCCGAGAGTTAAGGTGCTGCCCGCCGCGATCGCGAAGGTCTGATTCATCGCCAGCGGCTGGCCGTCAAGCGTGAGCGGGATCGCCGCCCCCGTCACCACCGCCACGCTGGCCGTATTGAAGCGCAGCGTTGGGCCGCTCATGGTGATCTCCAGCGCGGCCGCCGTCGGGTCGTTATCCAGCAGGCGGTTGCCCAGGCGTAAAGCGCGGTCGTCCATCGGGCCGGACGGCGGCACGCCCACCGCCCAGTAGCCAAGGCGGCCCGGGAAGTCCTGCACGGTGGTTTGCGTTCCGGCGCTCAGCACCTCAACGGTGGTGGCGCGGTAGTGCAGCTGCTCAAGGCAGCGCGTCCACGGCGAGCCGCTGGTGAACGGCTGCGACGCGAGGATCTGCTGCAGGTACTGGCGGTTAGTCTCAACGCCGTACAGGCGGGTTTCTCCCAGAGCCTGGCTGAGCGCTGCTGTCGCCTGTTCGCGGCTGGGGGCAAAGGCGATAACCTTCGCCAGCAGCGGGTCGAAGAATGGCGGGATCTCACAGCCGGACTCTACCCAGCGGTCAATGCGCAGCTGTTTACCGTCGGCTGGTGGGAAAAACACCTCGGTCAGCAAACCGGGCGAAGGCTGGAACTGGCGGCCAGGGTCTTCGGCGTAGACGCGCGCCTGAATCGCATGGCCCTGCGGTGACAGTGTCACGCCAAGTTCTGCCAGCGGCGGTAGATCCCCGGCCGCAAGAGCGATCATCCAGCGCACCAGATCCACGCCCCACACCTGCTCGGTAACGCCGTGCTCTACCTGAAGACGGGTATTGACCTCGAGGAAGTAAAACTGTTCGGCGGCGCTGTCGTAGACAAACTCAACGGTTCCGGCGCTGCGGTAGCTGACCGCCTTCGCCAGCTTGATGGCGGCGGCACAGAGCGCATCGGCCATGCCCTGTGGAAGATTGGGTGCCGGCGTCTCTTCAATCACCTTCTGATTGCGGCGCTGCACCGAGCAGTCGCGCACGCCGAGCGCAATCACCTCACCCTCGCCGTCACCGAAAATCTGCACCTCAAGGTGGCGGGCGCGCTCGATATACTTCTCGATAAACACGCCCTCATCGCTAAAGTTGTTCTGCCCGAGGCGCTTTACCGCCTCAAACGCTTCGCTCAGTTCAGCCGCGCTGTAGCAGACGCGCATGCCGATGCCCCCCCCGCCCGCGGTGCTTTTCAGCATCACCGGGTAGCCGACCCGTTCGGCGGCCATCAGCGCAGCGGCAATACTCTCCAGCAGCTCCGTCCCCTCCAGCAGCGGCACCTGATGCTGTTTCGCCAGCGCACGTGCGGTGTGCTTCAGGCCGAAGAGGCGCAGCTGCTGTGGCGTCGGGCCGATAAAGGCGATGCCGGCGGATTCACAGGCTTCGGCGAAGGCGGCGTTTTCCGAGAGAAAACCGTAGCCGGGATGGATGGCCTCTGCGCCGCTGGCGCGTGCCGCCGCGAGGATCTTCTCCACCACCAGATAGGTGTTGGCCGCCGGGCCATCGCCAAGGCTGACCGCTTCATCGGCCTCGCGTATGTGCAGGCTGCTGGCATCGGCTTCGGCAAACACCGCCACGCCGCTGACGTTCATTGCGCGCAGCGAGCGTAGAATTCGGCACGCAATCGCGCCACGGTTAGCAATCAGCAATTTTTTAAACATAGGGCAGACTCACACCAGGGCGGGCCGTCCCGCCAGTCTTCAGGCCGCCCGGGGTCGTCCCCGGGGGAAATCTCAGGATTTTCGGCGGCTCAGTTCCACACCAGCACTTCGGCGGCGGTCGGGTTCCAGCCGTTGCACGGGTTGTTAAGCTGCGGACAGTTGGAGATCAGCACAATCACGTCGCATTCGGCGCGCAGCTCGACATATTTCCCGGCGGCGGAGATGCCGTCTGCAAAGGTCAGCCCGCCCTCCGGCGTCACCGGCACGTTCATAAAGAAGTTGATGTTGGCGGCGATGTCGCGCTTGTGCAGGCGGCCATCGTGGATGCAGGCGCAGAGGAAGTTATCGCGGCAGCTGTGCATGTAGCGCTTATCGGCGTGATAGCGTACGGTATTGCTCTCCTGGGCGCAGGCACCGCCAAGGGTGTCGTGGCGCCCGCAGGTGTCGGCAACAATGGTCAGCAGCGGGTTGCCAAGGTTGGAGTAAAGCACGCTGCCGCTGGTCAGGTAGGCGTTATTCTGGCGGCGCAGCGTGCGCTGGGCGTCATAGCGCTCGCGCGGGTTGGCAGTGCTGTAAAACAGCGTATCAACGGCCTGATTGCCCTCCAGATCGTGCAGGCGCACGGTCTGCCCCTTCTTCACTTCAAACAGATAGGGTTCACCCGCCGGAATGGTGTGGCGCAATACGGCATCGCTGGCCTGCTTAGCGCTGGTGATTAAGGTCATCAGACGGCTCCTGTCACGTTAAAGCGTTCAATATTCTGCAAGGCGCGCAGATTCTCCGGGCGCAAGGTTTTACACCCTTCCAGCATCTGTTCATCTTGGGCATCTCGCAGTGCCAGCTGCACCGGGCGCGGCGCATAGTGCGGGTTCGGGTCCATCGGGTGCTGCAGCGCGGTGAGCACCACCAGCGTATTCATCGGGGCGTACAGCTCAACCACACTGCCCGGCGCGGAGTGGTTCTGATGAAACCGGAAGCTGCCCGCTTCATCAACGCTCACCTTACTGAACAGGTTAAGCACCATCAGCAGGTCTTCCAGCCGCAGGTCCCACTTGCCCAGCTCCACCAGCAGATTATCGCTGCCGTTGCGGTAGAAGCCGTTGCGCAGCTCCTGATAGCGGCCGTCGCCGTATTTCTCTGCCACTTCTGCCGCATTCAGCACGCCGCCAAAGCTGTCGTGCCAGCCGCAGGTATCGGTCACGATGGCCGCCAGCACGCGCCCCATATCTGAGTAGAGGCAGTGCCCGGCGGTCAGTCTGGCGGTGTGCTGCCCTTTCAGCGTATCCGGCAGGTTCAGGCGTTCACTTTTCTCATCGGCATTCAGCAGCATCAGGCTGACGTTGGCGCCGCCTTCAAGATCGGTAAGGCGCAGTAGCTGGCCCTTTTTTATCACCAGTGAGGTGTGGCCGCCGCCGGGTAAGGTCTCTTCATAGAGGTGCGTCATGGGAAATCTCCTGAGTGGATGGGTGGGCGAAAGCCGTTGGGTGCATCAGCACTTCAGCGGGCTGACGGCGCTGCCGCAGTCGGGTTTCGTTCAGCGGCAGGTCATAAGTAATGCGTGCGCCCCAGGCGTTGGGTTCGTGCGGGTCAATGCGCACTTTGTCGAACACCAGCAGGCGCGTGCCGAGGTTAAAGCCCTCCGACAGGTCGTGCGTCACCATAAACACCGTCAGCGCGGTTTCCTGCCACAGCTCCAGCAGCAGGCTGTGCATATCCTTACGGATGCCGGGATCGAGCGCGCCGAAAGGCTCATCGAGCAGCAGAATGCGCGGCTGCATGATGAACGCCTGGGCGATCGCCAGCCGCTGCTGCATGCCGCCGGAGAGCTGCGCCGGATATTTCTTTAACGCATGCCCCAGCCCCACGCGCTCCAGCATCGCGGCCGCCTGCTGGCGCGCCGCCTGCTTACGCCTGCCGAACAGCCGGCCACAGATGCGCGCAGCGGGCAGCTCCAGCCCGATGGCAACGTTATCCAGCACGTTAAGGTGTGGAAAGACCGAATAGCGCTGAAACACCACGCCGCGGCTGGCGTCCGGTTCCGCAGGCAGGGTTTCGCCCTGTAGCGTGATGCTGCCGCGGCTTGGCTTCTCCTGGCCCAGCAGCAGGCGCAGGAAGGTTGATTTACCGCAGCCGGAGGCACCGACCATGGTGCAGAACTCCCCTTCGTTGATGCTCAGGTTGAGGTTCTCCAGCACCACGTGGTTGCCATACTCCTGCCAGATGTTGTTGATGTTGATAAAGCTCATGATTTCTCTCCCTGGGCCCACGGGAAGCACCAGCGGTTAAGGCGGCGCAGGCCAAGATCCATCAGCCAGGCCAGCAGCGTGATCCAGAACACATAAGGCAGGATCACATCCATCGCCATATAGCGGCGCACGAGGAAAATGCGGTAGCCCAGCCCGGCAGTTGAGGAGATCGCCTCCGCGGAGATCAGGAACAGCCACGCGGAACCCAGCAGCAGGCGCAGCGAGGTCAGGAGCCGGGTCAGCAGCTGTGGCAGCACCACGCGCAGCACCACCGTCCAGCTATTGGCCCCCAGCGTCTGCGCTTTAATCAGGATCTCCTGCGGGATCTCCCGCGCCCGCTGTTCAAGGTCGCGCGCCAGCATCGGCGTAATGCCAATGACGATCAGCATGATTTTCGACAGCTCATCGAGTCCGAAGACGATAAACAGCACCGGCAGGATAGCCAGCGGAGGCACCATCGATAGCACGGTCATAAACGACGACAGCGGCGAGCGCCACATTGGAAACACTCCGGCGGCAATGCCGAAGGCCAGTCCTAGCAGCGAGGCGATGCCCAGCCCCAGCAGCAGGCGGCCAAGACTGACGGCGGTATCCATCCACAGCAGATAGTCGCCGCTGCGCTTGTCCGGGGTGAACGCCATGCGCTGCACCGCGTCGATCATCTGCCCGAGTCCTGGCAGCAGTTTGTCGTGCGGGTTGGCATCCAGCCGCACGGCGGAGCCGATGAAATAGGCGGCGATCGCCAGAATAAACGGCAGCAGCACCAGCATCAGATGCATGCCTCTGTCGGGATGACGATTCATTTGCCGCATGGCGTTGGCTCCTCTGTGTGGGGTTATAGCTTGCCGTCGGCGGCCATCTTCAGGTAGCTGTCGTCGAAGCGCAGTTTGACGTTGCTGCTGTCGCCCTGGGTGACGTTGCCGGGGAAGCGCATGCCGATAAAGTCAGCACTCTGCGCGCCGTCGCCAAGCAGCCCTTTCTCAAATGAGAAGCGGGCCACGCGCTGCATGGTTTTCGCCAGTTCGGCATCGCTAATGAATTTCAGGTTGTCGGCGGGGGTGTAAAACAGGTGGGTGGTTTTCAGCTGCGCCTGGTAGCCTTTCAGATCAGTGCCGGAAGCGGCTGCCATTGCATTCAGGGCATCGGTATCGCCCGCTTTCATTTTGCTCATCATCTCGTACCAGGCCCCGGTCAGGGCTTTGCCAAGCGCCGGGTTATCCTTCAGCACGTCACTGTTGACTACCATCATATCGATCAGCTCGCCCGGCACCTGCGAGGACTCAAATACTTCCGTGGTATCCGGCGTGGCTTTGATAGCGGAGAGCTGAGGGTTCCAGGCCACGGCCGCCTGCACGCTGCTGGTGGCAAACGCCGAGACGATATCAGCATCAGAGGTGTTTACCACCGTGACATCTTTCTCGGCCAGGCCCGCTTTCTCCAGCCCGCGCACCAGCAGATAGTGTGATACCGACAGTTCCGGCAGGTAGACCTTCATCCCTTTCAGATCGTTGAGGGTCTTGCCCTTGCCTTTCAGCACGATGCCGTCATTGCCCTCAGAGTAGCTACCGAGGATCAGCGCGGTACTGTCAACGCCCCCGGCGGCAGGAATGGTCAGCGCATCCATGTTGGTCATGGTGCAGCCATCAAACTGCCCGGCGGTGTACTGGTTAATGGATTCGATATAGTCGTTAAGCTGGGTGACGTGGATTTTAATGCCATATTTAGCCGCCCACTTGTCGATGATGCCGGAGGTGGCGATCTGGCCCCACGGCATCCAGCCGGCGTAAATGGTCCAGCAGACGTTGAACTCTTTTTTGGCGGCCGCCTGTGAGGGAATGCTGGCCAGCGCGGTGACGCTGAGAAGGCAAATGCTGAGGATGTGAGAAAGTTTCATTGTAACCTCGGTTTGACGGAAAAAGGGGCAGCGCGACACCTGTGGTGTTGCTGTCTCCCGGGCTTTTCTCCCGCCGTGTAACCCCAACCGAGGTCGCCAGCTCTCGGACCAGTCATCCACCTGCGTGGACCGGAACCCTAGCCTGCTATTGTGTTCAGTTATCTGTGTAACGCTGCTGCTGCCATTAACTGAGCAAGAGTTGTGCCAGCTTTTAAAGTGCCAGTAATCAATGAACTGGCGTTTTCGCAGGTTTTACGCGTTCCGCTTTGGGGCATCATTTTCTGGCAGGCTGCATCAGCGCGGTGCAGGCTTCAGGGACGGCCATGCCCGTCCCCTACGAAAAATGAGCGCGGTGCATGCGTCAGGACGGGCATGCCCGTCCACTACGAAAATCAGCGCGGTGCAGGCGTCAGGACGGGCATGCCCGTCCCCTACCAAAACTCGCTTGCCCGACGGGAAGCGGGTAACTACCCTTGATCTACTCTGTTTTCCCGGAAGGTAAAAATAACAATGACAAAGCCTGAGCAGTTAAGAAAGAAAGCGCTGGTGGCGAGCGCGGTGGGTAACTTTATTGAGTGGTATGAGTTTGCCGTGTACGGCTTTCTGGCCACGGTGATTGCGCAGAACTTCTTTACGCTTCAGGGCGAATCGGCGATGACGGGTATCATCCTGACCTGGGCTTCTTTTGCCGTTGCCTTCTTCTTCCGTCCGCTCGGGGCGATTATCTTTGGCCGCATCGGCGACAGAATCGGCCGCAAGCCGACGCTGGTTGCGGTGTTGATCCTGATGACGCTGGCGACCGCCGCGATCGGTTTCGTGCCGGTTTATGCCTCGATTGGCGTCGCCGCCCCGCTGCTGCTGACCCTGTTACGCATCCTTCAGGGGCTGTTCGCCGGCGGCGAGTACGGCGGCGCCGTCTCCCTGATGACGGAGTTTGCCCCCAAGGGCAAGCGCGGGCTGTATGGCGCCTGGCAATCCCTGACCGTGGCGTTTGGCCTGCTGGCGGGTGCGGGGGTGGTCGCCACGCTCTCGGCCGTGATGAGCCCGGAGTCACTGCATGCCTGGGGCTGGCGCATCCCCTTTATCAGCGCGCTGCCGATGGGGCTGGTCGCACTCTGGCTGCGTATGCAGCTGGAAGAGACGCCGACCTTTAGCAATACGCAGCGTGCAGCCAACCCACCCACGGCAGCGCGCAGCGGGCTGGTGCTGAGCGTCATTCTGCTGGGTATCGGCCGCGTTATGGTGTGGTCGGCGGCGGGTTATACCTACCTGGTGGTGATGCCCACCTACCTGCAGTCGGTGCTGCATACCGGGCTGAATCAGGCGCTGGTTATCGCGGTGCTGTCGAATATCGGCTTCGCCCTCACCATCCTGCCTGCCGGCATACTCAGCGACCGCATCGGCCGCAAACCGGTGATGATTGCGGCCAGCGTGCTGCTGCTGGTGTGCGCGTGGCCGCTGCTGAAGGTATTGCAGATGCCGGATATTGGCCTGCTGGTGAAATGCCTGATCGTGCTGTTTGCCGGGGCGATGGTCGGCATGCTTGCCGGTCCCGGGCCTGCCATGCTGGCGGAAATGTTCCCCACCCACGTACGCTATACCGGGCTGGGGCTGGCTTACTCCCTCTCCAATGCGCTGTTTTCCGGCTGTGCAGGCCTGATTATCAGCGGGCTGATTAAGCAGACCGGCAACAACGATATCCCGGCTTACTATGTGATTGTGACTGCGGCCATCAGCATTCTGGCGCTGATGAGCCTGCGGCGCGACGATCATCTGCGTTCGCTGGAGTAATCGCCAGCGGGTCAGGCATGCCTTACCCCGGTAAACAGGTGCCGGCGTCGTAGGGGGCGGGCATGCCCGACCCGCTCGCCTCCTAAAAACCCCCCTCTCCGGTAGTGGTTAAAGATGCTGTTTCAGCACCTTTCCGAGGGTCGCAATCCCTTTAACTATGTTCTCGTCGCTGTGCGTCGAGTAGCTGAAGCGGGCGAAGTTATGGCGCTGCAGCGTGGGGAAGAAACTCCCGCCCGGCACATAGGCGACTTTCGCCTCGGGTATCGCATGGTGCAGCATAAACTGCGCGGTATCGATCCCTTGCGGGAACTCCAGCCAGGTAAACAGGCCACCGTCGGGGTTGGTGAAGCTGATGGTCTGCGGAAAGTGCGCCTTGATCGCCGCCAGCATGGTCTCTTTCTTACGCAGATAGCGTGCTTTGATGGTCTGGATATGCTCGTCGATGTCATGACGCTCCAGATACAGCGACACCGCCGCCATATTCAGCGTGCTGCACTGCGTGTCGGCGGCCAGCTTCAGCAGGCCGAGCTTCTCGGTGATCTCTTTCGATGCCACCGACCAGCCCAGGCGCAGGCCCGGTGCCAGAATTTTCGAGAAGCTGCCGAAATAGATCACCCGCCCTTCACTATCCATGCTTTTCAGCGTGGCGACTTTCTCGCCCTGATAGCGCACTTCACGGTACGGTGAATCTTCGAGGATAATGAAGTCGTACTGATTAGCGAGCGCGATCAGATGGCGGCGGCGCGCCAGCGACAGCGTGATACCGGTCGGATTATGGAAATCCGGTACGGTATAAATGAATTTGATACGCTTTCCGGCCTGCAGCTCGGCTTCCAGCACCTCGGTCATCATGCCCTGCTCGTCCATCGGCACGGCCAGATACTCAGGCTGGCAAGTGTTGAAGGCCAGCAGCGCACCCAGGAAGGTCGGCGCTTCGGTGGCAACGATATCGCCCGGGTTCAGCAGCAGGCGCGCCGCCAGGTCCAGCCCCTGCTGGCTGCCCTGTAAGATCAGCACATTGTCGTCGCTGCAGGCGAGGCCTTCGCGTGCCATGCGGCTGGCGATCTGCTCGCGCAGCTTTGGCATGCCGGTCGAGTGAGTGTACTGCAAAGAGACTTCGCCAGGTCCGGAGAGCAGCTCGGCGTAGATATCCTGCAACGCCTGCGCCGGGAACAGGCTGGAGTCCGGGTAACCGCCGCCAAAGGAAATAATGGAAGGGTCTGCCCCTAACTGTAATAACTGTCTGATTGCTGAAGGCTTGACCAGCTCCATTCTGTCGGCGTAACGCGTGCTCATTAAGTATTCCCTGCGATGTTTTTTATTGGAAATCCACGTTATGAGAGTGAGTAAGTTATGTCAATAAAGGGCCGGGCAAAAAAACTCGGCCCCTGCCGCTATGCCTGGATTGCGACCTTGTTATCCGCCGTGCGCGCCATTCCGATCTTCATCAACACCAGATAGCCGACCGCACCCGCCACCAGCCCGATCGTCGCTTCGCCAAACTGCGGAAACCAGATATGCGCAGCCACCGCACACAGGCTGCCGAACGCCCAGCCGGCAAAGGCGCTGCCGCGAATACGCTGATTTTTACGCTGGCCGCTGAGGCGCGACATAAGGATCAGGTCAACAATCATCACCGCACCAAACGGCGGCACCACCACGCCGAGCAGACTGAGCCACTCCAGGAAGTAGTGCCACACTCCGGCCAGCGCCAGCGCACCGCCCGCCGCACCGAGGATCAGGGTCCAGATGCGCATTTTGCTGCTGAAGATATGGCTAAAGGCCACCGCGCCGTTGTACAGGCAGTGGGTACACACCGAGCCAAGGTTGATAAAGACAAACAGGCAGGCCACGGTGCTGAGCAGCACGCCGTGCCCCATCAGCAGCGGCAGGAAGTTGCCGCCGTTGTTGAGCGGATCCACCGCTGCGCCCAGCGCCACAATCACCACGCCAAACAGGTAGGAGATGCCATTGGCCAGTGGAAACGCGGAGAACGCGGCAAATACGGCGGATCTGCCGTTTTTCGACCAGCGGGTAAAGTCTGCCGTCATGGTGCCGGAGTCGGCAAAACCGGCCACAACCATCGTCACGGCGGTACCCAGCGTCATGCCGCCCGCTACGCTGGCGCTGCCTTTAAACTCAGTGACAGTGCTGAAGTCATGATTTTCTGACACCAGCCACAGTGCCACCAGCCCGAGCACCACATACAGCGGCGCCGCGATCATTCCCAGCACCGACAGCGCGCGCACGCCGAGGAAAGTGATGGCGGTATAAAGCACCATGGCAAACGCCGTTACTGCCAGCGCATTCCAGCCAAAGGTCTGGTTGATCACCAGCCCGGTCAGCCCGGTCTGGAAGGCGTACCAGCCGATCACCACGATGGAGAGAAACCCGGACACCAGAATATAGCCATGGGTACCGAAAGTCCGTTTTGCCTGCAGCGCAAAGTTCATTCCGCTATTGCCGGCAAACCAGCTCAGCGCACCGACATAGGCAAACAGCACCAGGTTGCCGAGCAGGATAGCGATAATTGCCGGCCAGAAACCGAGGTGCCAGGTAATGATGCCGCCGAACAGCGCGTTGGTGAGGATCATCGGGAAGCCAAACCACACCGCCGAGACGGAGCGCGTAGAGTGACGATGGCTGAGCGGAACCGGCTGGTGCTCAAATTCCTGATGCAGACTGTCTGATGATTTTTTCACGGGTGTTCCTCAGAGTTCAGGCGCGAACCGCGCAGGTTGGTGGTGTTTCCACGGCTGGAGACGTTCAAACGCGGCGCTGGCGGCCAGCACGCGGGCATCGTCGAGATGGCGGCCAACGATCTGCAGCCCGACCGGCAGCCCTTCGGCGGTAAATCCGCACGGCACCGAGGCAGCAGGCTGGCCGCTGAAGTTGAACGGGAAGCAGAATGACAGCCAGTGATCGCTGCTCACCCGGCGGCCGTTAATCTCTTCCGGCCCCTGCATCCCCAGCGGGAATGGCGGTGTGGCCAGCGTGGGGGTAATCAGCAGGTCGTAGCCCTGCATAAAGCGCCACAGCGTATTCACCAGCCTCTTGCGCGCCGTCATGGCATCGGTAAATTCGGCGGCCTGCCACGGTCGTTGCAGCATGGCAACCAGATGCGCGGCCATCTGCCCGCCAAACTCAGGCAGCTGCGCGCGCATGCCGCTCAGGTCGGTTTCCAGCGCGACTATGGCGCGAAATGACTCAACCTGGTCGCCAAATGGCGGGTCGACGAGCTCCACCGTGCAGCCGAGGTCATCGGCAAAGCGCTGGGCGGCGCGGCTGACCAGCGCTCTGACCTGCGGGTCGAGCGCCACAAAACCAAAGTCCGCGCTGAAGGCTACGCGTAGCCCGCGCACTGGATGGCGTAACGAACCGAGCCACTCCACGTCGCTGCAGGGAATCGAGTGGCGATCGCGCATATCCGGTCCCGCCATCACCGACATCATCAGCGCCGCATCGCGCACGCTGCGCGTCATCGGGCCAATGTGCTCCAGCGACTCCCAGCTTGAGACCCCGGGATAGCGATCGTCGCGGCAGCCGGGCCACAGCGGCACGCGCCCCATCGACGGTTTAAAACCGTAAACCCCGCAGTGCGCCGCCGGGATACGTACCGACCCGCCGCCGTCGCTGCCGAGCGCCAGCGGGCACAGTCTTGCAGCCAGCGCCGCCCCGGACCCGGCGCTGGAGCCGCCGGGCGTCTTGCTGAGATCCCACGGATTGCGCGGCGCGGGAAACAGCAGGTTGTCCCCCACGCCGCTGTAGCCGAACTCCGGCGCGGTGGTTTTCCCCAGCATTACCGCTCCGGCGGCCATCAGGCGCTCAACGCAGATATCATCTTCATCCGGCACGAAATCGCGATAGATAGCCGAGCCGGAAGTGGTTTTTACCCCGGCGGTGGAGATCAGGTCTTTTACCGCCAGCGGCACCCCGGCCAGCGGCGGCAGCGTTTCACCACGCGCACGCCGGGCATCTACCGCCGCGGCCTGCGCCATTGCCCGCTCAGGCGTCGGCGTACAGAACGCGTGAATCTGCCCGTCGCGGCTCTCCATGCGCTCAAGCGCAGCGCGGGTAATCTCCAGCGCTGAGACTTCGCCGTGGCGAATATGCGCCGCCAGATTGGTCGCATCGCCATCCAGTAAATCGTCAAACATATTTCACCCCACCCTGATTGCTAGCACTTAGGCTATCACTGCATAAAGCGGGCCAGATATGGGTAGATCAGGGAAATCGTTGCTGAAGAGGCGCCGGGATAGGTTGCGGGATACAAGTTGGAATACTCAGCGCGTGAGTCAGAACAGGAGTTGCACAAAAATAAGGCGGGATTGCACTGCGGTAGCCACTGCCTGGGAGGCATCACCAATTTTTTTACATTGCATTTTTTAACGCTGCCATGATAAAAAGCGCCAATTGCATTAATAAAACTTACCAATATGATACCCTGACGGATTCATATTCGCTGATAACGAGTTTGCCTGATGTTCTTAAACCTCATGGAATGATGGAGTAAAGCTATGTTTTATCCTGGTCAGCAATCCCCAGATTCAAGTTTGCCTGGTTATGATTTGGCTCGCCGGCTTGGTCATCAGGCCGGTGCAGATTTCGACTTTAAGAAGCTTGCCGATAAACTCGACTGCACCCGCAACTTTTACCATGTCGGAATTATTTTTGATGATGGCCGCCAGCGATGGTTAGTCCGCCCCTCAAAACGCATTGCTGATGTTAATCAGAGCACGGTCAGCCATGTAGTAATCAGCAAAGTCCCAGACATGTCACAGTCGCATGCCCAAAAAGCGGTTGTTAATACGCTTTCAACCCCTTCACTGGCAACGGAAATTACGTCTACTGGCTTCGCCTGTGGTGCAATGTTAGTTACGCTGGTTATGGCCTTTGGTGCTGGTGCAGCCGTTCCTTTTACTGCTGGTGGTACCGGCATTATCGCGGCGATCAGTATGGCTGGTGCACTGGCCACTGGCGCGCAATGCATGATTGGTGCGGGTAGACTGCTTGCAATGGGCACTAATCATGGTACAGATGTCGCCTGGCTGGACAGTCAGGACTGGTACGTTGCCACCAGTACAATTCTTGATGTGATATCTCTTGCTGCTGCTGGGGTAGCATTGAAGGGAACCCTGGAAACCTACCGATTAATGAAAGCGGCCTCATCTGGTAAGGCTGTTGAGTGGTTTAAAAATTTGAGTCGGGCGGAAAGAAAACGCATTACTGAAGAAATTATAAAAGCACAAAACCCCGGCATATCGAGTTCGGGAGTAAAGGCAGCGATTCGCGCTGGTGTCTATCCCAAACGTTTCCCCAGCGAGTCGCTGCAAAAATCGTTACAGAATGAACTGATCAATGCGGTAACTAATGCTTCTGCATTCGCCGGGAGTTCATTAACCGGAACCATTCGTAATCCGCATAATTTATCTCAGACTGGGCGCTATGTTGTGGGTATCATTCAATCCTTTACGCCAAATTAACCTGCGGGATAATAGTATGTTTCAGCAACTTCTCCAGCGCCTGCAGCATTGCAATCAGGTGAGTGCGCGTATTGGGCATGCCAGCCACACAGAGTTGCAGCAGTTAAAAGAGCAGCTTTCAGAACAGATGGGAAAACCTGTTGGATGGCACACAATGGGTTTACCTGCGGCTATCAGCACTTTGGGAATCATTCTGAGTTTCGCTATCCCCCAGCTGTGGCTGGGCTATATCGTAATGACGGGGTTAAATCTCCCCCCGCAGCAGGTGTTTATCTGGGTAGTGTTAACTTCGTTGATCTTTGCTGCTGCCAATGCAGTGACGATGTTTACGATCGGCAAAGGCAGTATTACAGCGGTCAAAATGCACCTGGCACTCTCCGCCATTAGCCTGATGCTGGCCAGTGCGTATTTAATCTGTTCTCTTGTCGCGGCAGTGACCAGCAGTTATTGGGCTGGTTCCAGCGTGGCGGCAGCCATTACCGGGGGCGTAATGTGGTTAATTAGCGCCGGCTGTATCCGTTCGACCGCATTTTATCAAATGCTGCTGTTTGCACTGCATAACCGCGTGTGGCGACAGTTAATGCAGGTTAGCCGCAGCCATTAGGTTAGACCACTGCGAAGGCTCTCAGGGGCAGGTCCTGGTAGGGGTCGGGCATGCCCGACCCGAAGGCTTATGAATTCTCCAGCTTCTGCCGCCGCCTCAAATGCGGGAACAGCGTCATCCACACCGCGACCACCACCAGGGTGCCGACGCCACCGAGCACCGCAGCAGGCACCGCGCCCATCATTGCTGCCAGCAGGCCGGATTCAAACTCCCCGAGCTGGTTTGAGGTATTAATAAAGATACTGTTGACCGCATTGGCGCGCCCGCGCATATCATCCGGGGTGTCGAGCTGCACCAGCGCCCCGCGGATCACCATGCTGACCATATCAAAACCGCCGAGCGCGGCCAGCGCCAGCAGCGAGAGCCACAGCTGGCTGGAGAGCGCAAACACCAGCGTAGCAACGCCGAACCCGGCTACGGAACCAAACATAATCATGCCGACATTCTTCTCCAGCTTGTTACGGCTGAGCCAGACGCCCACCAGCAGCGCGCCAACCGACGGTGCGCCGCGCAGCATCCCCAGCCCCCACGGCCCGGTATGCAGAATATCTTTGGCAAAAATTGGCAGCAGCGCAGTGGCGCCGCCCAGCAGCACGGCAAACAGGTCGAGCGAGATCACGCCCAGCACGTCGCGGCGCTCGCGGATGAACTTCACCCCGGCAAACAGCGTTTTGATATTCGCGGGCAGACGCGGCTGCGCGGCGCGGATAAAGCGGATGCGGCTGACCATAATAATCGACAGCAGGTAAAACGCCGCGGCCACCGTATACACCACCTCTGGTCCGGCAACATACAGCAGCCCGCCGAGAGTCGGGCCGAGGATCACCGCGCTTTGCCCGCTCACCGCCCCCGCTGCCGTGGCGCGCGCCAGCATCGCAGGCGGCACCAGCGAGGGCAGCATCGACTGCATTGCCGGGCCTTCAATCGCCTTCGCCATCGAGATAAGAAACACCAGTCCCCACAGCGCGTGCTGAGTCGACCAGTGATTAAAGGTCAGCAGCACCAGCGCCAGCAGCGCGCCCCACTCCATGAGCTGCCCGCACAGCACAATACGGCGGCGATCGTACTGGTCGGCCATATGCCCGGCCGGCAGCGCCAGCAGCACCGACGGCAGAAACTGCATCAGGCCAATCATCCCCAGCGCCATTGCACTGTGGGTGATAGCGTAGATCTGCCAGCTGACCGCCACGGAGAACATCTGAAAACCGAAGGAAGAGAAGGTGCGCGCCAGCCAGAAAGCGACAAAGGCGCGTTGATGCAGCAGCGAACCATCCGCTGCTGGTGCAGGTGAACTCATAGCGATTCCGAATCTTATTGTCAGGTTTTGTAATGTTGACAATAAAATAGCCCAATCAGCACGGTGCGGCGATGAGAATAATCACCAGCGCACTCGCCCTGACTGCACGCTTTACTGCGCGGCGGTGACGCGCCAGACGGTGTCTCCGGCATCGTCGGCGATCAGCAGTGCCCCCTGCTGGTCCATCGCCAGCCCAACCGGCAGGCCGTGCACCTGCTTATGATCGTCGCTGAGGAACCCGGTCACCACCGGCTGCGGCAGGCCAACCGGCTTGCCGTTCTCAAAGGCGACGTACGCCACGCGATAGCCGTTGAGCGGGTCGCGGTCCCAGCTTCCGTGTTCGCTGATAAACGCCCCGCCGTGATACTGCGCAGGCAGACTGTTGCCGGTGTAGAACCACAGGCCAAGCGGCGCGACGTGCGAGCTGAGCGCATAATCCGGCTTCACGGCTTTCGCTACCAGATCCGGGCGCGGCGGCTGTGCACGCTTATCAACATGCTGACCAAAATAGCTGTATGGCCAGCCGTAGAACGCCCCTTCATTCACCGAGGTCAGATAATCTGGCACCAGGTCTGCGCCAATTTCATCGCGCTCGTTGACCACCGCCCACAATTTTCCGGTTTGTGGCTCCCACTGTAATCCGGTCGGATTGCGTAGCCCGCTGGCATAAATACGGCTGGCGCCGCTGGCCGCATCCACTTCCAGCACTGCCGCCCGCCGATACTCGGCCCCGATGCCGTTTTCGGTGATATTACTGTTAGAACCCACGCCGACATAAAGCTTGCTGCCGTCCGGGCTGGCGAGCAGCGATTTGGTCCAGTGGTGATTGATCGGGCCGCCCGGTAGCTCGGTCAGCTCGGTTCCCGGCGCCTCAATGCGCGTTTGTCCGCTCTGGTACGGATACTTCATCAGGCTGTCGGCGTTCGCCACATACAGCGTATTACCGACCAGCTGCACGCCAAACGGCGAGTGCAGCCCCTCAAGGAAAACATGCTTCTCCCAGGTTTTACCGTCGCCGCTGCTGTTACGCAGCAGGGTAATACGGTTGCCACCTGCTCCCCCCTTACCGGAAGACTGCTGCACAATGCCCATAATCAGCTGCTTCGGTCGGCTGGTGGGTTTCGCCGGGCCGTTAGCCTCCACCACCAGAATATCGTTATTCGGCAGCACGTACAGCTGGCGCGGATGCTGCAGACCGCTGGCAATTTTGGCAATTTGCAGCCCCTGTGCCACCTGCGGCTTCTCATCGCCCTTCCAGCCGACGCCCTGCGGCACGCGCATCGGCGGCATCAGGAAGTTCTGCGCCTCCGGCAGCACCGGATCGGCGCCCACCTGCTGATTCGGGTCCATTGTTGAAGCGCCATCGCATCCGGCGAGCATCAGCGCTGCCGACAGCGCCAGCAGAGGGAAAACGTGTTGATTTTTCATCTTTTTCTCCTCAGTGTCGCGCGCGCAGGCGCAGAGCAAGCTGAACATTGCCAATCAGCAGCAGCAGGACGGTCAGGGTCGAGAGGATCGCCCCAAGCGGCACCACCGCGTAGCCGTCACGGCTGTGAATAAAGGCATTGAAGATCGCCAGCACCACCGCCAGCAGGTTAAGCCAGAAGTCCGTGCGGTAAGCCCCCGCACGCAGCGGTGCCCGCCCGACCCAGACTTGAAATAAATTAATCAGTCGCGGAACCACGGCAATCAGCAGGCCAAAGACGATCAGCCAGCTGGCGCCCTGGGTCCAGAACTGTTCAAAGCTGTAAACGTAGATGATGTCGAAGATCCAGGCCGCAACGAAACAGCCGAGTGGAATGGGATTCAGCAGCTGATACAGCGCCAGTGCCAGCGTTGACTGCCGTAAGGTGCCAGTTTCGGACATAACAAACCCTCCAGAGAAATAAGGCGGGCGGCAAAACCATCCGCCGCCCGCGACACTGCAAAGTTTAGTTAGTGTTATGAATATTTGTAACTTTTGTTAAAGATCACCCCGCCTGATGGAAGAACGGGAACGCACCGGTGATCAGTCCGCCGACCATCAGCATCAGGCTGACCAGGATCCCCCACTTAATCGCAAAGCGCTGGTGGTCACCAATATCCACCTTCGCCAGCCCTACCAGCAGGTAGACTGATGGCACCAGCGGGCTGAGCAGATGGAACGGCTGGCCGACAATCGATGCGCGTGCAATTTCCTCAGCGGAGATGCCATAGCTGGCTGCCGTCTGGGCGATCACCGGCAGGATGCCGAAATAGAAAGCATCGTTCGACATAAAGAAGGTAAACGGCAGGCTGACCAGCGCGGTAAACACCGCCAGATAAGGGCCGAAGCTGTGTGGGATCACCGCCAGCAGGCTCTTCGCCATCGCATCGACCATTCCGGTGCCGGAGAGGATGCCGGTAAATATCCCGGCGGCGAAAATCAGCGAGGTTACCGCCAGCACGTTACCCGCATGGGCGCTGATGCGCGCTTTCTGCTGCTCCAGCGTCGGGTAGTTGAGCATCACCGCCACGGCGAAGGCCAGCATAAACAGGATCTGAATCGGCAGCAGGCCCACCACCAGCAGTACCAGCAGCACCGTGGTCAGGATCAGGTTGGGCCAGAACATTTTCGGGCGGCGGTTGGCGGCGCACTCTTCGGCATCCCCCAGCCCCAGCTCAATATTTTCCAGATGATGGTCGCTGATTTTCATTACCCCGAGGCGTTTACGCTCCTGCAGGCCAAACAGCACCGCCATGCCGACCAGCGTCACGCAGGCGATAAACATCGCAGGCAGCATCGGGATGAAGATGTCCAGCGCATCAATGCGTAGCGCCGCCGCGGCACGGGCGGTAGGGCCGCCCCACGGCGAGAGGTTCATAATACCGCTGGCGAGGTTGACCAGGCAGGTCATCGCCAGCACGTTCATTCCCAGCTTGCGGTACAGCGGTAAAAACGCCGCGATGGCGATCATATAGGTTGTCGAGCTGTCGCCGTCCAGTGAGACCAGCAGCGTCAGGATAGCCGTGCCGACCAGCACCTTCAGCGGATCCCCGCGCACCAGCCTGAGAATAAAGCGCACCAGCGGGTCGAACAGCCCGGCATCAATCATCAGGCCAAAGTAGAGAATGGAAAAGGTCAGCATCACGCCGGTGGGTGCCAGCGTCTTCACCCCATCGAGCATCATGGCGCCCAGGCCATGGTAAAAACCGCCTGCCAGCGCAAACAGGGTCGGGATCAGGATCAGTGCAATCAGTGCCGACATGCGCTTGGTCATGATCAGGTACATGAAACAGACAACCATCGAAAAACCCAATATGGTCAGCAAGGTAACTCCCCTCTTTAAGCGGTATGAAAGGTGATAAATTGGTCACGTAGTGATAAAAAAACTGATGAAACAATTAGCGCGCTCATGATTAACCTATTGTTTTACATGACGAGCGCTATTTCCTGATAATAATTAGTAACTAAATTTCTTCATTTTTTTAACAAAAAAGAGTGAGGGCGATCGCCTTTCCACACTGTGTAAATGGATAAGTGTGAGGGCGATCAACTGCTGCAGGGTTATCGGTAACAGGAAATGTGGAGGGGACAGTCCGGTTTAACCTGGCACTGTCAGTAAAGTTCAGGGCCGCAGCCAGCGGCCGCCGCCCTGCCCGTGCGTTTACCGGCTTTGCACCAGCTTTTGCAATACTTTGAGCTGTGCAACCGCTTCCTGCATTGCATCAATCCCGGAAGTCATTTCGTTAAGCTTATCGAGGTTATCACTAATGCTCTTACGTTCGCTGGCCGTCTGGCTGCTCATTGCCGCGATGGCGTTGGCGGCATCGATGCTCTGCTCGGCCATCTGTTTCGCACGCTCGACGGTAGTCTCCGCCACTTTACGGATATGCAGAATGGTACTCACCGAGTCGGTAATGCTGCGCGAGGTGGCATCCGCCTGCTCTTTCGAGGAGTGCGCCAGGCGGCGCACTTCGCTGGCGACCACGGCAAAACCTCGCCCTGCCTCCCCGGCGCGTGCTGCTTCCACCGCGGCATTCAGCGCCAGAATATTGGTTTGAAACGCAATATTACTGATGCCGCTATTGATAGTGGTAATCCCGGCGGAGAGGGTTTCCAGCTGATCAAGGCCGCTGCTGAGCTGATGCTGCGCCTGCTGGCTGTGCAGCGCGGCATCGCTGATCGAACGGATATTGCTTTCTGCCGCGCTCAGCGCTTCGCTCTGGCTGCGCGTGGCGTTTTCCAGCGCCGGCAGCGATTTCATCAGCGGGTCGAGCTGCTGCTGATAGTCCACCACCTGATTCACAATTTTGCTTTGCAGCGCGTTCAGCGCCTCCCAGCGGCGCAGGGCGCGCTGCGCATAGTGGCTGGCATAACCGGCATACTGTACCGGGAAGTTGCGCATCGCATCCAATGGACGATGGAAGAATGCCAGCGCCGACAGCGTCTGATTGATCGGCACACCAAGGATTTCGCCAAAGCTGGAAAAGCCCGCCGCCGGGATGCCGGTGAAGAAGTGGGACTGCGGCAGGCGCGCCAGGTTACCGGCCCGGCGCAGTACGCAGTCATTCAGCAGCAGCGCCGCTGGCTCGCCATACTGCGCGGTAAACTTCTGCCAGTCTTCGCGCGTGGCCGCAGCAAAGTCGGTCTCCTGCAGCAAATGCAGGCGATCGCCAAACTCCAGATCGCAGAAGAACTGAATGCGGTCCGGCAAAATTTTGGCGATGGAACGAATGAAGAACTCCTCTTCGACTTTTACCGCAAAGGTCAGCCCCTGCAGGCTTTGTTGCAGGTTAGCCGGCGTGCAATTTAACTGCGCGCACAGCGCATCGATAACGTTGTGCTGGCGCCCCTGGGCATCAAACAGCGAGGTGACGGTGCGTGCCACCGGGTCCGCTTCCGCGACCAGCCAGCTGTGCGCTGTCGGGACAAAGTTCTGGCTTTTAAACGGCGCAAAGGATTTACCGGCGGCCATCTGGCAGAAGACGATCACCGCCTTGCCCTGCAAAATACGCCCGCCGTTGGCGATCCAGGTGCCGTCAAAATCCAGCGTGCCGCCTGCGGACCCGCCAATCGCCAGACACGGGAAGCGACCGGAGGCATACCACGCCTGCATCAGGAATCCTTCGGATGCTGACAGGCCATCACAGAAGATCAGCGCAAAGGTCCGTTCTGCCGAGAGTGGCATTTTTAGCGCCAGATGCTCAAGCTCGCGCTGAATAGCGCTGACACGCTGCGAGGCATCCGAAGTATCCTGTACGTGCAGATCAACCTCATGCACTTCGTGTGCGGCAATCAGACTCTCCGGCAGCCAAAGCCAGCTTCCCTGCTGCCCGTCACCGTCACAGTAGGTGCTCTGCCCCCGCCCGCTGCACAGTGCGCCATTGGAGGAGAGCGTCAGCACGCTGCGCCGCGCCGCGTTCAGCTTCTGCCACGGCGGACTGACACGGCTGAAATCGGCATGCGGCGGCACAAAACTTAGCAGCAGACCGGCGCTGTTGCGGCTCAGCCCTAGCTCGTTCATGCCTGCAGGAGGGTGGCTGGCGTTGAAAACACCGGCACGAGGTACGCTGCCGCGCGTTTTCAGCCGCGCGGCAGTGTTCCAGAAAGAAGTGTGACTCATTTATTGCCTACTTATTGACTAAGCGCCCGGTGCCGTCTGGGTTGAAATCTGGCACCTGCTGGTGAAAAAAATAAGAGATGCGCTTCCGTGTGTCGTTAGGTTTTACGCTGGGGGTTATCGGCAACGAGGGGGGAAGTATTAGGAGCAATGCGTGCGGTGCGCCAACAGAGAGTTAACGGGCGAGGCAAACCTCGCCCGCGCGGCGATCGGGCCATTTTCCTGGTTCGGGTCAGGCCTGCCTGACCGGGGGCCACCAGTGATTATGGTCGTGCCGCGCTGCCGTCCGGCAGGCGGGCGTTGGTCCAGTCCGGCAGACCCCCGCTCACCGGGAAGCGTTTCGCTTTCTCCTCATCAATATCCACCCCCAGTCCCGGACGGTCACTGAGGTAAGCATAGCCGCGGTCGATTTCCGGGCAGCCTGGGAACACCTCCATCAGCGCCTCATTGACCGGGGTATACTCCTGAATGCCAAAGTTGGTCACGCTGAGATCCAGATGCATATTGGCGGCGACGCCGACAGGGGAAATATCCCCCGGGCCGTGCCACGCGGTTCGCACGCCGTGGATCTCGGCATAGGTCGCCAGCTTCTTCGCGGGGGTAATCCCACCGATGGTGCTGACGTGGCAGCGGATAAAATCGATCAGCTGCTGCTGGATCAGCGGCTTCCATTCGTTGACGTGGGTAAACAGCTCCCCCATCGAGATCGGGGTGCTGCTCTGGGCGCGGATCATTTTCAGCCAGTCGAGGTTCTCTGGCGCAACCGGATCTTCAAGGAAGAACAGCTGGTATGGCTCAAGGTTTTTCGCCAGCTGTACCGCCGCAACCGGTGCGATGCGCTCATGAACGTCGTGAATAAACTCAACGCCAAAGCCTAATTTGTCGCGCAGGTGGTCAAACAGGCGCGGTACCGCACGGGCATAAGCATCCGGGTCAAAATAGATCCCTGCCGTCTGGCTGCGCGGCGAAATTTTCGCTTTGATGTTGCGGGCTTTCGCCAGCTTGCCGGCAATCAGGCGCAGATCTTCGGTGCCGGCGCCGCCGTACATCCCCATCTGACAGCGCACATACTGATAGCCCTCTTCCATGCGCGCGCGGATGTTGTCCTCCACTTCTACTTCATCGGCACCGTCGCAGTGGCGATAGAGCGGAATACCGTCGCGGCATTTGCCGCCCAGCAGCTGATAGACCGGCAGTCCGGCAACCTTGCCCTTAATATCCCACAGCGCCATATCAATGCCGGACAGCGCGTTGTTCATGATCGGGCCGCTGCGCCAGTAGCCGCTGACCGCCGCCGACTGCCAGATATCCTCTATGCGCAGCGGATCTTTCCCCAGCAAAAATGGACGCATGTAATTTTCAATCGCGGCTTCCACGGCGAAAATGCGCTGGGTAAAAGTGGCGCAGCCCAAACCGTACAGCCCCGGCTGATTGGTTTCGACTTTAACAACCACCAGATCGATGCCGCCGGGTGCCGTCAGCAGGGTTCTGACATTCGTTATTTTCAACGTTTCCATAACTGTCTCCGTATCACCGCAATGATGTATGATGTCCTACAAGATAAGGTTTTAAAAAAAGCCTCGCACTGAGGCTTTTTGCGCGACTACTTTTCGCCCAATTTCACTTCTTCAATCGCGCTGACGTTGTGCGCCATCGCGCTGTTCAGGGTTTCGCTGGCGGTGGCCGCATCACGGTTTTTCAGCGCCATAAACACCTTAATATGCGCCTCGACGCTTTCCAGCGTGACGCCCAGCACCCGGTTAAGCTCTTCCAGATAATGGATATAGATATTCTTCAGCGACTCCATCACGTGGATAAACACCTTGTTATGCGAGGCTTTAACAATCGCCAGGTGAAAATCGTAGTCGGCTAAGGAGTACTTTTTGTAGTCGTCTTTGCTGACCAGCATGCGGTTCAGCGCCTGCTCCAGCCGCACGATGTCTTCATCAGTGGCATTCTCCACGGCCAGGTCCATGCAGCGGAACTCTACCGTCTGGCGGAACACGCGCATATCGTCAAACTCTTCCTGTGAGAGGTGCAGTATCGGCTGGCTGTCGCTGAAAGCGCCGTAGCGCGACACTTCACGCGTAACAAAGGTGCCCTTGCCCTGATGGGTCACCACCACGCCGAGGTCGCGCAGTTTCTGCACCGCACTGCGCACGCTGACCCGGCTAACGTTAAAGGTTGCCGTCAGTTCAGCTTCCGAAGGCAGCTTACAGCCCGGCTCCCACACGCCGTCCTGAATGTTTTGCTTCATCTGCTGATAGATCAGATTCACCACGTTGTGCTTTTGTACGCTTTCCAGGGTCACTGCCGTCCTCTCTTAACCTGTCCTACAAGCTGGGTTTATTTTTAGCATTGTCGTGGTGTCATTAGCAAGGCTTTGATGATAAATAGTTAACCCTATGATTTTCATACGCTAAGCTGCATTGCAGCAATTAAAATGTGATATTGCCTGCATTTTTATTATCCCCGGATTGCCGATTTAACACGCATCACGTAGATATTAAGCCACAACTTGTTAGTCATGTTACATATACATTAACCGGAGTTACTATGTCTTCTCTGTTCTCCCTTGCTGGTAAAACCGCGCTGATTACCGGCTCCACCCGCGGCCTTGGCCTGGCCTATGCTCAGGGGCTGGCGGCGGCTGGCGCAGCGGTGATTATCAACGGTACGCAGCAGCAGCACCTGCACTCTGCCCTGGCCACCCTCGACGCTCAGGGCGCCAGCGCACGCGGGTTTCTGTTTAACGTCGCCGATGAATCAGCGGTTGAGGCCGTGTTCCGTCAGCTTGATGAAGAACAGGTCAATGTCGATATTGTGATTAATAACGCCGGGATCCAATTTCGCAAACCGATGCTCGAACTGGCGCTCAGCGACTGGCAGCGCGTGCTGGATATCAATCTCACCAGCGCATTTATCGTCTCGCGTGCCGCCGCGACGCGCATGGTGGCGCGCAACAGCGGCGGCAAGATCATCAATATTGGCTCCCTCACCAGCGAAGCGGCGCGGGCCACCGTTGCCCCCTATACCGCGGCTAAAGGCGGTATCAAGCTGCTCACCAAGTCGATGGCGGCAGAGTGGGCACAGTACAACATTCAGAGCAACGGAATCGGCCCGGGCTACATCCTGACCGATATGAACCAGGCGCTGGTGGATAACCAGGAGTTTGATCAGTGGGTGCGCAGCAGTAACCCTTCCGGGCGCTGGGGCCACCCCGATGAGCTGATCGGCACCGCTGTCTATCTGGCCTCGTCAGCGTCCAACTACGTGAACGGCCAGATGATCTACGTTGACGGCGGCTGGCTCGCCACCCTGTAACAGCGCATACCCTACCGGAGCAGAGCGCTAAGACTCTGCCCTTCCATGATACCGAGGTCAGCACCATGAATCAGACAATCGCGGCGGCACTGCCCGCCAGTCGCTGGGGGAAACTGATCCCCATCGCTTTCATTACCTACAGTCTCGCCTATCTTGACCGCGCCAATTATGGCTTTGGTGCCGCAGCGGGGCTGGCTGAAGATCTGAATATTACGCCCGCTATTTCGTCCCTTCTCGGCGCGCTGTTCTTTCTCGGCTACTTCTGCTTTCAGGTGCCCGGCGGGATTTATGCGGAAAAGCATTCGGCTAAGCGGCTGATTTTCTGGAGCCTGGTGCTGTGGGGCGCGCTGGCGGCGGCCACCGGAATGGTGCACAACGTGGTCCTGCTGGCCGCGATCCGCTTTCTGCTCGGCGTGGCCGAAAGCGTGGTGATGCCCGCCATGCTGATTTTCCTCAGCCACTGGTTTACCCGCGCTGAGCGTTCAAAAGCCAATACGTTCCTGTTCCTCGGTAACCCGATCACCGTGCTCTGGATGTCGATCCTTTCCGGTTATCTGGTCAATGCCTTCGGCTGGCGCGGCATGTTTATTATCGAAGGGGTTCCGGCAATTCTCTGGGCGGGGATCTGGTGGCTGGTGTATGCAGACCGCCCGCGCGACGCCAAATGGCTGAGCGAGGCGGAAAAACGGGCGATTGAGAGTGCGCTGGCTGCGGAGCAGCAGGCGATCAAACCGGTTAAAAACTACCGTGAAGCGTTTCGCTCACCGAAAGTGCTGGCGCTGGCATTTATCCACTTCTTCTGGAACATCGGCATGTACGGTTTCATTATGTGGCTGCCGTCGATGCTGAAAAGTGCCTCGGGCATGGGGATTGTGGCGACAGGCTGGCTCTCCGCCGCACCTTATCTGCTGGCGGTACCGCTAATGCTGGCAGCTTCGTGGTTTTCTGACAAATACCAGCAGCGTAAGGCTATTGTCCTGTTGTTCCTCGGACTCGGCGCGATCTGCTTTATCGCCTCCTTCTCCATCGGGCCTGCTCACTTCTGGCTCTCGTGGGTGCTACTGGTGATTGCCGGTGGTGCAATGTATACCCCTTACGGCCCGTTCTTTGCGGCGATCCCTGAAATGATCCCACGTAACGTCGTGGCTGGGGCGATGTCGTTCGTGGTCTGTTTTGGCGCACTGGGATCCTTTATTGGTGCGTGGATCGTAGGCTATCTTAACGGCCTGACCGGTAGCCCCGACGCGTCCTACATCTTTATGGGCGGTTCGCTGGTGTTGGCGGTGCTGCTCGCCGCGCTGACCACCTTCAGCAGCCACTCCTCCACGGCGCAAGCCACTGTGGCCGGCTAAGGGGGCAATGATGACGACGATGAAACCCACGCGTTCACGCTTGACCATTCTGCTGATGCTGTTTGTGGTGACGGCCATCAATTATATGGACCGCGCCAATCTGTCGGTGGCGGGGTCGCACATTCAGGGCGAGTTTGCCCTGTCACCGACCCAGCTTGGCCTGCTGTTTTCAATGTTCACCTGGTTTTATGCCATGAGCCAGATCCCGGTCGGCTATATTCTGGACCGGGTGGGTTCGCGGGTGCTGTACGGCAGCGCCATCGTGCTGTGGAGTATCTTTACCTTTGTGATGGGCTTTGCCTCGCACCATCTTTTCGCTACCGCCAGCGCATCGTTCGCCATGCTGCTGGCCTGCCGCGCGCTGATTGGCGTGGCGGAGGCGCCCTCTTTCCCTTCTAACACCAAGATCATTGCCAGCTGGTTCCCGGACCACGAACGCGCGCGCGCCACCGCCTTTTACTCCAGCGCGCAATATATTGGCCTGGCGCTGCTGACGCCGCTGCTCTCCTGGATCGTGGCGGAATACGGCTGGGAGATGTCGTTTTATCTCTCCGGCGGGATTGGCATTGCGTTTGGCATTTACTGGCTGATCGCCTATCGCGACCCGCAGCACAGCAAAACGGTCAATCAGGCAGAGCTGGAGTATATTCGCGCCGGTGGCGGCTATGGTTCCAGTAATCAGAAAGGTAGCAGTGGCAAAGTGAACTGGGCCAGCGTCAAGCATATCCTGCGCCAGCGTACCGTGTGGGGGCTATTTATTGCCCAGTTCGCCGCTTCATCGACCCTCTATTTCTTCCTGACGTGGTTTATTGTCTATCTGGAAAAAGGGCTGGGGCTGTCGATTGCCAAAGCGGGGATCGGGGCGATGTTCCCCTACCTGATGGCGATGGCGGGCGTGCTGTGCGGCGGTACGTTGAGCGATATGCTGCTGAAAAAAGGGCATTCACGCACGTTTGCCCGCAAGCTACCGGTGATGAGCGGCCTGTTGGTCACCACCTCCATTGCGCTGGTCAACTTTTTCCAGCACAGCCCGACAATTGCCATCGCGATTCTGTCAGTCGCCTTCTTTGCCAATGCCTTTTCTAACCTCGGCTGGGTGGTGTGCAGCGATGTTATTCCACGCCATCTGATCGGCACCATCGGCGGCTTCCTGAATATCTTCGGCAACCTGTCCGGCATCATCAGCCCTATCGTGATTGGCGTGATCCTCGAACGCACCCATAACTTCCAGTATGCCATGTGGTATATCGCCGCCGTAGCGCTGGCGGGCTTCTTCGCCTATCTGCTGCTGGTTGGCAAAATAGAGGTGATAGCCCTGCCGGATGAAAAACCTGAAGCGGATGAACCATTAAAAAAACTGAGGGAAAACAATGCAGCACATTAAAGAAATCGTTGCCAGCGTGGTCAGCGGTGCGCATCAGGTCAGTAATGAAACGCGCAGCCTGGCGTGGAGCGACAGCCAGGTGCTGGTGAAGGTCGAGCGCGGCGGGATCTGCGGCTCCGATCTGCATTACTATCAGCACGGCCGTGCCGGGATGTCGATACTAAAGCAGCCGCTTATACTGGGGCATGAATTTGTCGGCCGCATTGAACAAGCTCCGCCAGAAAGCGGCTTGCGGGCCGGTCAGCGCGTGGCGGTCAATCCTTCGCAACCCTGTAATCAGTGCGAGCTGTGCCTGAAGGGCAAACAGAACCTCTGCCGCACCATGAAGTTTATGGGCAGCGCGCAGTTCTTCCCTCATATCAACGGTGGGTTTGCCAGCTTTGTCGCGGTTAGCCCGGCGCAGTGCGTGCCATTCGCCGAGGATGTGGACAGCAAGATTATTGCCTTTGCCGAGCCGCTGGCAGTGGCACTGCATGCCATTCACCAGGCGGGGGAAATTTTCGGCAAGAAGGTGCTGGTGACCGGTTCCGGTCCGATTGGCTGCCTGGTGATCGCGGCCGCCTTAGCGGGCGGGGCCGCTGAGATCGTCGCAACCGATATGAGTCCGCGCTGCCGCCAGCTGGCGCTGGAAATGGGGGCCACGCAGGCGATCGATCCTAGCGATGAGAGCCTCACCGCCCACTGGCTGGAAGACGGTGGCTATTTCGACCTGTGCTTTGAAGCCTCGGGGGCAGCAGCGGCTATCGCCTCCACCGTCGGTTTTACCCGCCCGGCAGGGCGCATTGTGCAGCTGGGGATGGGCGCGGCCGCGCTGGAATTCCCCCTTGGGCCTCTACTGGTTAAGGAGATTGTGCTGGCAGGATCCTTCCGCTTTATCAGCGAGTTCCAGCTGGCAGTGCGCTGGCTGGAGAGCGGGCGGATAAACCCCCTGCCGCTGCTTTCCGCCGAGTTCCCGCAGCAGGCTATCGTGGCGGCGCTGGAAATGGCCAGCGATAAGAGCCGTGCGGCCAAGGTGCAGGTCGTATTCGGCTAACGTTATGGCGAGGCATGCCTCGCCACTACGGGATTGCGGATGCAGGCGCAACAGCCAGGGGTTAACGTAGGGGTCAGGCCTGCCTGACCCGCGATCCCCCGCGCTGATTCAACCTTCCAGCACGTTCAACGACTCGCCCGTGGCATAGAACTGCCCGCCTGCCACGTAGTGCAGGCTGCGCAGTGCGGGGTCGGCCTGGTCAAAATGCCAGTGACCTTCGCTGAATACCCGGCTGTCGGCCCATGCGCCCACCACTTCAGCGATAAACAGATCATAAGTGTTCTGAATATGAGGTTCGGGGATCAGCCGGCAGGCCAGCCACGCGGAACAGCCGCGTACAAACGGCAGGTCGTAGCCGTCGAAGCTGAACAGCTCCACGCCGCAGTTGGCCAGCTTATCGGGTTCGTTAAACAGGCTGCGCGTGCCAACCGCATGGGTAAGATTGATCTGTGCGACGGTCGGAACCTGAATCACAAACAGCCCGCTCTCCTCTACCAGCTGCCGGGTTTTGGCGATTTTGTCGATCACTACCGTCAGCTTTGACGGCGAGAAATCCAGCCCGCAGGCCCAGGCCGCTGCCATCACATCTTCCGTGCCGCCTGCGCGCGCTGAAACAAGGATGGTCGGGCCGTGATTAATCAGGCGGTAGGCCTTTTCCAGTTCAACCGGGACAATATTGTTCATTGATTTCCACCCTGATGGATTTTTTGCATTACGATCATATCAAGGGTATCTCATCGGGGAATCATCATGCCACTGCTAATCCTGGTACTGCTCAGCGCGCTGCTGCCGCTGCGGGTCGCGACTGCCGACAGCAGCGGCTGCCAGCAACAGTGCTATATCGAAAACAGTCGCTGCGACCGTGACAGTCGCAGCGGCTGTAGCAGTACACTTCAGCGCTGTCTGCAGGCCTGCGCCCACCGTTAACGGCTGACGGGCAGATCAAGCACCTGCTGGGTAGTTTTGATCTCGGCGAACACGTCTGCGACGGCGGCCAGGGCAGCACGCTGCAGATCCTTGCTGTCGACAACGTTGTTATCCCAGGTCGCCAGGCTGCGCGTGGCGGTAGCATCTTGCGGGATAATGACCTCATAGCCCAGCGGCACGGCGTCACGCGCGGTAGATGAGACGCACATGTGGGTCATCAGGCCGCATACGATCAGCGTTTTAATTCCTTTCGCTTTCAGCTGCGCATCCAGATCGGTGCCGACGAACGAACTTGGGGTCGGTTTGGTAATCGTGATATCGCCCTCAACCGGCAGCAACTCCGGGTGAAACTCAGACAAAAAGTGGTCTTTAGCAAACAGTGGGCCGTCCGCCGGGCCTTCGTGGCGAACGAAAAATACCGGCATCGCGTGGGCATGGGCGAAATCAACCAGCTTGCGCGACTGCGTTAAGACTTTCATGCCGTCGGCGATCGGCATTTTGCCGTCAAAATATTCATTCTGGATATCGATAACGATCAGCGCAGTCTCGTTGGCCGTCAGTTGGTTAATAGCCGTGGCGCCGCTCATGGTGCGGATGCTGGGTGCCTGGCTTGCAGTAGCAGATAATGTGGTCATGTTATTTTCCTGTAAGCGTGTTCAATTAGTGGCCTGTCTGATTATAGACAGGCTCACAAAGGGGATTAGTTAATTACCCGCATATCGAGAACCTGCTGGGTGGTTTTGATCTCGGCGAATACGTCCGCAACGCCTGCCAGCGCGGCACGCTGCAGATCCTTGCTGTCGACGACGCTATTATCCCAGGTCGCCAGGCTACGAGTGGCAGTTGCATCTTCCGGAATAATCACCTGATAACCTAATGGCACAGCATCGCGGGCGGTGGAAGAGACACACATATGGGTCATCAGTCCGGTGACAATCAAATCTTTGATGCCCAGTTTTTTCAGCTGCGCATCAAGGTCGGTGCCAACAAATGAGCTGGGAGTGGCTTTGGTGATCACAATGTCACCTTTGCCCGGCTGCAGGTCTTTATGGAACTCTGCAAAGTGGCTGCCTTTGGCAAACAGCGGGCCGTCCGCCGGGCCTTCATGACGCACGAAGATCACCAGCATCCCTTTTTTATGCGCAAAATCGACCAGTTTGCGTGACTGCTTCAGGGCTTTCATGCCGTCGGGGATCGGCATTTTACCGTCAAAGTATTCATTCTGAATGTCGATAACCACCAGCGCGGTCTGTTTGGCAGTCAGCTGCTTGATGGATGTCGCGCCGCTCATGGTACGGATAGTCGGAGCCTTGCTGGCGTTTATGGTGTCAGCGGCAACAGCAGCGCCGGAAGCCATCATGGCTAATACCAGGGCAGCGGAGGTGAATAATGTTTTCATGTTATTTCCTTTCTCTCATTTTCAGGTTAGTTTGCTTTTCACTCATCAAGTGATGGCGGCAAGTATCCTCCTGAAACGGCATGTTGAAGAGAGGCGCGGATACCCAAAAACGATCGTTTTGGGCCAGGTTGATTACAGGAGAAGGTTCATGGCGATTAACATAGGGATTGTGGTGTTTGACGACATCATTCCTTTCCATCTCTCCGTGCCCTGCGCGGTATTTGAGAAGGCGCTACAGCCGGATGGCAGCCCTGTTTTTCAGCTAACCGTGTGCGCCACCACGCCGGGCGTGCTGCGCACCAATGCAGGGTTTTCCATTGTTGCGGAGCGGGGATTAGACGCGCTGGATTCAGCGGATATTGTGGTGGTGCCCAGCTGGAGTAAACCGGACGAGCTCCCCCCTGAAGTCCTGCTGGCGGCGCTGCGCAAGGCACATCAGCGTGGAGCTACCGTCGTCGGGCTGTGCCTCGGGGCCTTTGTGCTGGCAGCTGCGGGCCTGCTGAATGGCCGTCGCGCCACCACGCACTGGCGCTGGATGGATGACTTTCTCAGCCGCTATCCGCAGGTCGATATTGACCGCGACGTACTCTATATCGATGAAGAGGATATTGTCACTTCGGCGGGCACCGCAGCCAGCATCGACTGCTGCCTGCACCTGGTGCGTAAACATTGTGGGGCGGATAGCGCTAACAGCGTGGCGCGCCTGCTGGTGGTCCCCCCTCACCGTCAGGGTGGGCAGGCGCAGTACGTTGAGCAGCCGGTGTATAACACCAAAGGCGGGGATAACTTTTTATCGTCACTCAGCTGGGCAACCGAGAACCTGCAGCAGCCATTAACGCTGGATATGCTGGCGGACCACGCCTGCATGAGCCGCCGCAGCTTTACCCGCCGTTTTCAGCAGACCAGCGGCACCAGCTTTAATGTCTGGCTGCTGAATCAGCGGCTGGCGGTAGCGCAGCGTTTTCTGGAAAAAACCGACCAGCCGATTGAGCTGGTGGCGCAGCACAGCGGATTTCCATCCGCCATTGCTCTGCGCCGCCATTTTAAAGCGCAGTTTAATACCTCCCCGGCCCGCTACCGCAGCGAGTTCCGCGGACGGGTTTAGTTGCCGACGCGCTTCATCAGATCGGCGGGGTAACGATCTCCGGTGACTTCGATCTCAACCAGCGCGCTGTTGATCGCCGCCAGATCGGCGGGATCGAGCGTCACTTTTGCCGCATTGAGGTTCTCCTCCAGCCGCTGCAGTTTGGTCGTGCCGGGGATGGGTACAATCCACGGCTGCTGCGCCAGCAGCCACGCCAGCGCAATCTGTGCCGGAGTAACGCCCTTCTCAGTGGCAATCTGCCCCAGCCTGTCGACCAGTTTCTGATTGGCTTTGCGTGCTTCGGCAGCAAAACGCGGCACCTTATTACGGAAGTCATCGCTGGCAAAGGTGGTGCTGTCGTTGATCGCCCCGGTGAGGAAGCCTTTACCCAGCGGACTGAACGGCACAAAGCCGATACCCAGCTCGGCCAGCAGCGGCAGGATCTCTTTCTCCGGCTGGCGCCACCACATTGAGTATTCACTTTGCAGCGCAGTCACCGGCTGCACCGCGTGCGCACGGCGGATGGTCTGTGCCCCGGCTTCGGACAGGCCAAAATGTTTTACTTTCCCTTCGGCGATCAGCTGCTTAACCGTACCGGCCACCTCTTCAATCGGCACGTTAGGGTCGGTGCGGTGCTGATACAGCAGGTCGATGCATTCAATATTGAGACGCTTTAGCGATCCTTCCACCGCTTGGCGGATATGCTGCGGCTGGCTGTTGAGTACCTGGCTGTTATCCGGCTGGGGCAGATCAAAGCCGAACTTGGTGGCGATCGTTACCTGGTCACGCATCGGGGCCAGCGCCTCGCCGAGCAGCGTTTCATTGGTGAACGGGCCGTACACTTCGGCAGTATCAAAGAAGGTGACCCCCTGCTCCACCGCCGAACGGATCAGCTTTATAGCCTGCTGCTTATCGGTCGCCGGGCCATAGCCAAAACTCAGCCCCATACAGCCTAAGCCGAGTGCTGAAACCTCCAGTCCGCTATTACCGAGTTGTCGCTTTTGCATGTTGATCTCCTGATTTAAACGGGCCGGGCATGCCCGGCCCCTACGTCGAAGTAGGGTCGTAAGACGTTACCTGCGTCGCCCGTGACTAAACGATACCTGATGGTAGTCGCGCCCTCGCCAGCACACTATAGTGCTCAGGCGCATGCGCTTATCAACTCCACTCATCAATCACTCCAGATTGAGGCGGCAGCTGGCAGGAATGCACCGCATTAATGAGTTCAGTTCACCACTTCTATAAGCCAGACGCACTCAATCCGCCGTGCGCGATAGCCTATGATGAAGGGGTGTTCAACAATTAAGGATTAAAACCGATGATCGAGATTACAAAAAAAGACAGCAAACCGGCCGTTGCCGGACCGGCAGACTATTTCACCGGGGCGGTTACCGTTGCTTCCCCGTTTGCCACCACTGAACCGGCGCGTCTGAGCGGCGCAACCGTGACCTTTACCCCGGGCGCACGCACCGCCTGGCATACGCATCCGCTGGGGCAGACGCTGCTGGTGACGGCGGGCCAGGGTTGGGTGCAGGAGTGGGGTAAAGAAGCGCAGGCCATCTCTGCTGGCGACAACGTGTGGATCCGTCCCGGGATAAAACACTGGCACGGCGCCAGCGCCGACAGCGCAATGACCCATATTGCCATCGCCGAAGCCGAAGATGGCAAAGTGGTAGACTGGATGGAACATGTCAGCGACGAGCAGTATCAGGGCTAGTATTCACCCTAACGGGCCGACCGAAAAAGATGGTCGGCCCCTGGCACATGTCACTCCTCTTCTTCAACCTTCTTCACCGGGAAGCGCCTGGGCACCACCACAAAGAACACCGGCACGAAACATACAGAACCAAGACAGATCAACACGGTTACATACGTTGATCTGAATGGTATAGTGAGAAAATATGTTTTACTGGAGTGCCACCCTTGAAAATCAAAAAACTTAAGTTGAGTAATTACCGAGCATTCTCAACGTTTGAATGCACGTTCAACCACGATTTAAATGTCCTGGTCGGACTCAATGGCTTTGGTAAAACAACAATTCTCGATGCCATAGCCTGTGCCTTTGGTCAATTTGTTGCAGGGTTTGAAACTGGAAAAGATATCGGCATATCCGATAGCGACATTCGTTTGAGCAAGAATATAGTTAAGGCTGATGATGGGTTATTTTTACAAGAAGATTCAACGTTATTTAATATGGAGCGGCAGTTTCCTGTCGTAATTTCTGTTGAATCCTATCAAGATGAGTATAATTTTCCTCTTAACTGGTCCAGAACGCGAAAAGAGCTCAAAGGGCGTACCTCCCAGGTAAAAGAATTAAAGGAAGTCGCCCAAGCCTTACAGGATGATGTGAAAAAAAACACTTCTGTTACTTTGCCGCTTCTTGGTTTTTACGGCACTGGGCGGCTCTGGAAGCAAAAACGTCTAACCGAAGGGAAAAACCCGGCGAACAAAAAAGACAGTCGGCTTGATGGGTATCAAGATTGCCTTGATCCAGAATCAAGCTACTCTGCTTTCGCATCATGGTTGAGAAGAGAAACTATAGCTGATTTTGAACATCGAATGAAAATTGCCGAATATTCTGGCCTGGAAGATGCTGTTGTTAAAGGTAAAACATTACGTCAAGGCCTGTTAGCAGCTGTAAACCAAGCTATCAATGTCGTTCTTCAACCCTCAGGTTGGAGTAATGTTCGCTATAGCGCGCAAGCAAAAGAGGTTGTAGCAAGCCATAAATTTCAAGGCGATGTTCCTGTATCATCACTTAGCGATGGTGTACGTAATATGATCGGAATGATCGCCGATATAGCCTATCGAGCAGTCAAACTTAATCCACACTTCGGGAATGAAGCTGTACTAAAAACCAGTGGGATTGTGCTAATTGATGAGGTAGATATGCATCTCCATCCGCAATGGCAGCAATTCGTATTACAAAATATCAGTGAGGCATTCCCCAAACTTCAATTCTTTGTTACTACACATAGCCCTCAAGTATTGACTACCGTTGAAAGTAGTAAAATTCTTATTCTTCCTGACTTGTCGGCAGGTAAAACAGTAGCTCTCCCACCTATTATCGGTACTGGTCATGAGGACTTGCAGAAAGCAGACCGGCTAATTAAACGCAGGGAGTTGCTGGGCAAATGAGATACATCAAAAAAAGAAATGGATTTTCAACTAAAGAGCTTCGTGCTCAATGCAGTCAGGGTGCACCAATAACTGCAGATGAGGCCAGAAGACGATGGCATCGGTTTACCGATTCTAACTACAGGTTACATATACAACTAATAACTGAACAGTTTGGCTTGTGCTGTTACAGCGAAATAAATCTGACTGATTTTTCTCTACATCAAAATCTGGGTTCACATCTGGAACATGAGAAACCTAAGAGTTCTTATCCTGCCAGCACTTTTGACTACAATAATTTATTACTGAGCTCACTCGATTCTGAAGATTTAACTCGTTTCCCGCATAGCAATAAATTTGCCGGACATCATAAGAAAAATATTTTTAACCCACAGTTATTCATCTCCCCACAAGACCCAAATTGCAGGGGGTATTTTATATATTCCTCTGAAACTGGGGAGATAAGCCCAGACCTATCGCGACACGTTAATGATCAGAATAAAGCACGCTATACCATCACTCTCTTAAATCTTAATGCTCCATACTTGCTGGCTGAGCGCAGAGAATGGCTGCAGGAAATCGAAAGTCTAATCGCACACTATGTTGAGGATGGTGATGTAGATGCTATAGAAAGTATTGCGCAAGTTGAGCTTACATTAACTCATCGTTCTTGCCCATTTCTCGCAGTGCATATAGATCAGTTACGTAAGTTTCACTCAGCGGTCAGGGCGATTTTTGGCCAACTTGGTGAGAGGGTAATTAATCAGGAATGCCCTAATATTAACTAGAGCGGCGGCTATCACACCGCCGAAGATGGCAAAGTGGTGGACTGGATGGAACATGTCAGCGACGAGCAGTATCAGGGCTAGTATTCACCCTAACGGGCCGACCGTAAAAGAGGGTCGGCCCCTGGCGCATGTCACTCCTCTTCTTCAAGCTTCTTCGCCGGGAAGCGCCTGCGCACCACCACAAAGAACACCGGCACGAAGTAGATAGCCAGCAGCGTTGCCGCCACCATCCCGCCAATCACCCCTGTCCCGACCGCATTCTGTGCGCCAGAACCCGCACCGGTACTGATTGCCAGCGGCAGCACGCCGAGAATAAACGCCAGCGAGGTCATCAGGATCGGGCGCAGACGCATGCGCACCGCATCCAGCGTGGCTTCAATCAGCCCTTTCCCTTCCTGCTCGATCTGATCTTTGGCGAACTCGACAATCAGAATGGCGTTTTTCGCCGACAGCCCGATAGTGGTCAGCAGCCCGACCACAAAGTAGACATCGTTGCTCAGCCCGCGCAGCGTGGTGGCAAGCAGCGCCCCGAGTACACCGAGCGGCACCACCAGCATCACCGAGAACGGGATCGACCAGCTCTCATACAGCGCCGCCAGGCACAGGAACACCACCACCAGTGAGATGGCGTACAGCATTGGCGCCTGCTGCCCGGTCATTCGCTCCTGGTAAGACATACCGGTCCAGTCAAAGCCGATGCCGGTTGGCAACTGCGCGGCCAGCTGTTCCATCATTGCCATTGCTTCACCCGAGCTTTTTCCTGGCGCAGGCTGGCCGAGGATCTCGACCGCCGGCAGGCCGTTATAACGTTCCAGCCGTGGTGAACCATAGACCCAACTGGCGCTGGAGAAGCTGGCAAACGGCACCATTTTGCCGTTGCTGGCGCGCACGAACCATTTATCGAGGTCGCCCGGCATCATGCGATACGGCGCATCGCTCATCACGTAAACTTTCTTCACGCGGCCGCTGTCGATAAAGTCATTGACGTAGCTGCCGCCCCAGGCGGTGCTGAGCGTGGTGTTGATATCTGCCAGCGGAACGCCGAGCGCGGTCGCTTTCTCCTGATCGATAATCACTTTGTACTGCGGGCTGTCATCGATGCCGTTAGGCCGCACTGCCGTCAGCATATCCGGGTGCTGGCGCACCAGATCCAGCAGCTGATTGCGCGCAGCGGTCAGTTTTTCATGGCCGAGGTTGCCCTGATCGATCAGCTCAAAGTCAAAACCGGTGGCGTTACCCAGCGCGATAATCGGCGGCAGGTTAAAGGCCACCACCTGCGCGTCGATAATGCTGGAAAACGCTTGCGTTGCCCTGGCCACCAGCGCATCGACCTTATTCTCCGCGCCCGCACGCTCGCTCCAGTCCTTAAGGCCCACGAAGGCGATACCGACGTTTTGCCCGCGCCCGGCAAAGCCGAATCCGTTAACGGTCAGTACGTTAGCCACGTTTTTCTTTTCGTCGTTCAGGTAGTAGTCGTTAATGCGATCCAGCACCTGCTGAGTGCGCTGCTGCGTGGCGCCCGGCGGCAGGATCGCCTGAGTGGCGAACACGCCCTGGTCCTCATTTGGCAGGAACGAGGTCGGCAGGCGCAGGAACAACAGCGCCATGCCCGCCACCAGCAGAGCGTAGATCAGCAGATAGCGCCCGGAGCGGTTCAGCAGGCGCGATACCGAATCGCTGTAATGGTCGGTGCTGCGCGCAAACAGCCGGTTAAACCAAGCGAAGAAACCACGATGCGCCACGTGCCCGCCTTTCGGCAGCGGCTTCAGCAGCGTAGCGCACAGCGCCGGAGTGAGGATCAGCGCCACCAGCACTGACAGCACCATCGCCGAGACGATAGTGATAGAGAACTGGCGGTAGATAACCCCGGTCGATCCACCAAAGAACGCCATCGGCACAAATACCGCCGAGAGCACCAGGGCGATACCCACCAGCGCGCCCTGGATCTGCCCCATCGATTTGCGCGTGGCGGCTTTTGGCGACAGGCCCTCTTCCGCCATCACCCGCTCGACGTTCTCCACGACCACGATGGCATCATCCACCAGCAGGCCAATCGCCAGCACCATGCCGAACATCGTCAGGGTGTTTATCGAGTAGCCAAAGGCGCTGAGGATGCCGAAGGTGCCCAGCAATACCACCGGCACGGCAATGGTCGGGATCAGCGTGGCACGCAGGCTCTGCAGGAACAGGTACATCACCAGGAAGACCAGCACGATCGCTTCGAACAGCGTTTTCACCACTTCGCTGATGGAGATAGTGATAAACGGCGTGGTGTCATACGGATAGACCACGCGCATCCCAGCCGGGAAATAGGGCTTCATCTCCGCCAGTTTGGCGCGGATAATATTGGCAGTATCCAGCGCGTTGGCCCCGCTGGCCAGCTGGATACCCAGCGCTGACGCCGGTTTACCGTTGATCTTCACCACAAACTGATAGTTTTCTCCGCCGCGCTCAATGCGCGCCACGTCGTGCAGCCTGACCTGCGAACCGTCGCCGTTCACTTTCAGCAAAATGTTGCCGAACTCTTCCGGCGAGGTCAGGCGCGTCTGCGCAATAATCGAGGCGTTTAACTGCTGCCCCGGCATCGGCGGCGCACCGCCCAGCTGTCCGGCGGCCACCTGCGCATTCTGGGTTTCAATCATGCCGATCACGTCGACCGGCGTCAGCTGCACGTTGTTCAGCTTGTTCGGGTCGAGCCAGATGCGCATCGCGTACTGCGACCCAAACAGCGTGGTGTCACCGACCCCGTCAAGGCGGCTGAGCGGATCTTTGATGTTTGAGCCAACGTAATCGGAGATATCTTCCTGCGACATCCTGCCGTTATCGTCAACGAAGCCTGCCACCAGGAAGAAGGTGCTGGAGGATTTACGCACCGTGATCCCCTGCTGCTGGACCTCCTGCGGCAGCAGCGGCGTGGCGAGCTGCAGCTTGTTCTGCACCTGAACCTGGGCGATGTCGGCATCGGTGCCGCTTTTAAACGACAGCGTCAGTTGCAGGGTGCCGGAGGAGTCGCTGGTTGAGGACATATACATCAGGCCGTCCAGCCCGTTCATATTCTGCTCAATCACCTGAGTGACACTGTTCTGCAAGGTTGTGGCATCGGCACCCGGATAGCTGACGCGGATCTGGATGGCGGTCGGGGCTACGTCAGGATACTGCGCGACCGGCAGGTTGACGACGGCAATCGCGCCCGCCAGCATCACCACAATGGCAATCACCCAGGCGAATATCGGCCGGTCAATAAAAAATCTGGACATCAGTGAGCTTTCCTGGAATTAAGAAGTAACGGGAGAAGGGCCAGCGGGCGCGTTGCTGTCGCCGGTAATTTCGCTTGGTTTGACCGTCATGCCGGGCTGTGCGCGCTGCAGACCGGAGACGATCACTTTTTCACCCGCCTGCAAACCAGAGCGGATCAGCCAGCGGTCACCGACGGCCTGGTCGGTTATCACATTGCGTAACGAGACCTTGTTATCGGCACCGACCACCAACGTGGTGGCATCCCCGCGCGGGTTACGGCTGATGGCCTGCTGCGGCACCAGCAGCGCGGTGGTATTGACGCCCTCCTCCAGCCGCGCCCTGACAAACATCCCCGGCAACAGCTGATGCTGTGGATTGGGGATAATGGCGCGCAGCGTGATGGAGCCGGTGGTCTGGTCGACGGTGACGTCCGAGAATGCCAGCGTACCGGGCTGGGCATAGGTTGCTCCGTTAGCCAGCAGCAGCGTTACGCGGGCCTTGCCGTTCACCTGCTGCAGCCTGCCGGACGCCAGCTGCTCTTTCAGCCGCATAAAGTCGTCACCCGACTGGGTAACGTCGACGTAGATCGGGTCGAGCTGCTGAATAGTTGCCAGCGCATCGCTCTGCCCGTCGGAAACCAGCGCGCCTTCGGTGACCGAGGAAGCGCCAATGCGCCCATCTATCGGTGCCTTCACCGTGCTGTACGCCAGATTTATCTGCGCACTTTGCACCGTGGCCTGCGCTGCCTGGAGCGCCGCCCGCGTTTGCTGAGCGCTGGCCCGCGCCTGGTCATAATCCTGCTGGCTGATGTAGCGCGTTCCAAGCAGCGGCTGATAGCGGCGCAGCGTAGTGGCGGCAATGCTGGCCTGCGCAGCGGCCTGCGCCTGGGCCCCTTTGGCACTGCCCAATGCGGCAAGATAAGGAGCCGGATCGATGCGGTACAGCGCCTCGCCCGCTTTGACCTCTACCCCCTCGGTAAACAGGCGGCGCTGGATGATCCCTGATACCTGCGGGCGCACCTGCGCGATGCGAAATGCCAGCGTGCGCCCAGGCAGGTCACGCGTGACGTTGAGTGCCTCCGTTTTCAGCGTGATAACCTTGACTTCAGGCGTGCTGGCGGCCGCCGTGGCAGGCGGTGAGTTGTCGCAGCCGCTTAACAGCAGCGCGCACAGCGCCGCCGTTGGGGTCAGTGCCCAACGTTGTTTCATTATTTTTCTCTCCAGAGACGTTCGGGAAGGTGTGTCTTATCGGTTTAAATTATTCATGCGGCGAAAAGTCGCAGGCGGAACCCGGTATTTGCGGGCAAAACTGCGGGTAAACGACTGCTGCGAGTCGTAACCATATTTCAGTGAAATAGCGATCACCGTATCGTTACCATCCAGCAGATCGTTCGCGGCCAGTTCCATTTTGCGGTCGCGAATATAGTCGCCCATGCTTTTATCCATAATGCGATGAAACATCCGTTGCAGATGCCACTTGGAATATCCCGCTTTTTCAGCCACTTCGTCTATCTTTAACGGGCGGCTGATATTGCCTTCAATCCATTCAACCAGGGTATTAACGATCTCTTGCTGTCGGTCCATAGGCCCCTCCGAAATCCCGCCGTACGGCGGTAGGGAAGATAAGATTTGCAGGGTTAATGCAGCTTAAGGGCAAAGAGTATCAACGAAAGTTACGCTTGATTAGCCCGCCGATAATACATATCGTTATGAGACTCATTCATTAATCGCCGCCACGCGTGGCGATAAACGTCACGGTTCTCGCCGACTTATGCCTGAACTGTTGAATTTTTCGCATAAGTGACCGATCGGGTATGCCACAGGAACAGGCATGTCTGCCCCCTTCCAAACCAGCAAAGCGATTACCTGTGAGGCCAGCGTGTTAAAAGACAATTTCAACGATCTCATCTCTCTGATGGTGGTGGCGCGGGAACGCAGTTTTACCAAGGCTGCGGCCAAGCTGGGCGTTTCACAGTCGGCGCTCAGCCACTCGATCCGGGCGCTGGAAGAGCGGCTGGCGCTGCGCTTATTAACGCGCACCACGCGCAGCGTGGCCCCGACCGAAGCGGGCGAACAGCTGATCAACGCTATCGGCCCGCGCCTGACGGAAATTGAATCCGAGCTGATCGCCATTACCGAAATGCGTGATAAACCGGCCGGCAATATTCGCCTCACCGCCGGGGAACATGCGGTGAAATCGGCGATCTGGCCGTCACTGAAGCCGTTTATCAAACAGTACCCGGACGTCAAAGTGGAGATTATTGTCGACAATACGCTGACCGATATCGTGAGCGGGCGCTTTGACGCTGGTGTCAGGCTGGGGGAATCCGTGGCGAAGGATATGATTGCGGTACGCATCGGCCCGGACTGGAGCATGGCGGTGGTCGGCTCGCCGGACTATTTCGCCCGCCACGGTCGGCCGCAGGTTCCACAGGATCTGCAGCAGCACAGCTGTATTAATATGCGCCTGCCGACGATGGGCGGTTTATATGCCTGGGAGTTTAAAAAAGGCGATCGGGAGATACGCGTGCGCGTGGAGGGCCAGCTGATATTTAATAACCTGGAGCCGCGTATTGAAGCAGCGGTTGAGGGGATGGGGCTGGCGTTCGTACCGGAAGACAGGGTTAGCGAACAGATCGCCCGTGGGGAGCTGGAGCGCGTGCTCACCGACTGGAGCGAACCGTTTCCCGGTTATTACCTCTATTACCCGAGCCGCAAACAGCACACCTCGGCGTTTGCCCGCATGATTGATGCGTTGCGTTATCCCCCTCTGCCCTGACGGGCCGACCGAAAAAGAGGGTCGGCCCCTACGTGAAGCGGCGTGGTTTACATACCGCGATCCTTCCTGAAACGGCCGTAGCGGTCGACCGCTGTTGTGGTCGACCCGGTACAGCAGAAAAGGGGGCCCTGTGTCAGAGAGCGACTATCTTGCTGATGGCTTCACGCACGGGCTGCTCACCGGCGGTGAGCTCGATGATGACGCGGCTAACGTCGGGCTGACGGATAATTTCTGCTAACGTCGCCGCCACATCATCACGGGTAATGTCGCCATAGGGGATGGCAAGTCCGGCATGGATAAGGCCGGTGCCCTTGCCATCCACCAGCGTGCCAGGCCTCAATATCACCCAGTCCAGTTCACTCTCAGCCAGCGCAACATCGGCCATTTTTTTCACACGCATGTAGTTTTCGAAGTTTTCCGAAGCCGTTTTTCCTCGCCCGGCCTCCGGGAAAGCAGAGACCAGCAGAAAACGCGGCACCCCTGCCTGGATAGCGGCAGCGACTGCAGTTTTCAACCCTTCGCCATCTACCGCGTTGGTCGTCTCCTGCCCACCTTTGCCACCGGCACCCGCCGTAAAGACCACCACCTCACTGCCTTTCATTAGCGCTGCCAGGGCCGGGGCATCAAGCCCGGTCAGGTTGCCTCTGACCGGCTCGGCTCCCTGCCGTTGTATTTCCTGTTCCTGTTCAGGTTTACGGTACAGTGCGCGAACCGCATGTCCGCTATCCGAAAGGAGGTGAGACAGACGCAGGCCGACCTTGCCAGCACCACCAATAATGAAAACCGTTGTCATCAATGACTCCCTCTTAATCACTTTTGCTCTGTCCGCCGCCACGGCAGCGGACAGATTGATAAAAACCAGTGTCATACTATGGTACGGTTTTGCACATTCTGCTGAATATATATCGCAGGCTATCTGTCGTTATCAGCGCCGCACCGAAACGGCGTGGCCCACCTGCGGGGCGCGCGCCAACTTTAAACCAGATACTGATTAAACCACGCTATCGTTCTTTCCCACGCCAGGTCAGCGGCGGCTTTGTCATAACGCGGAGTTGAGTCGTTATGGAAGCCGTGGTTGACCCCTTTGTACACGTAGCCCTCGTAAATCTTATGATGCTCTTTCAGCGCCGCTTCGTAAGGCGGCCAGCCTTCGGTGATGCGCGTATCCAGCTCGGCATAGTGCAGCAGCAGCGGCGCTTTAATCTTCGCCACGTCTTCCGTTTTAGGCTGACGGCCATAAAACGGCACGGCCGCCGCCAGCTCGGGATAGGCGACAGCTGCAGCATTGGCCACCCCGCCGCCGTAGCAGAAGCCGGTAATGCCCACTTTGCCGCTGCCGGGTTGATGCTGCATCAGAAATTCAATCGCGGCGAAAAAGTCGTTCATCAACTTAGTCGGGTCGATCTGCTGCTGCAGCTCGCGCCCCTTCTCGTCATTACCGGGATAGCCGCCGACCGAACTTAAGCCGTCCGGGGCCAGCGCGATAAATCCGGCCTTGGCCACGCGGCGCGCCACATCTTCGATATACGGATTCAGGCCACGGTTTTCATGCACCACCACCACGCCCGGCACCTTGCCACTGGCGTTGGCCGGGCGCACCAGGTAGCCTTTTACGCTGCCGTGCCCCTGCGGTGACGGATAGTGAATATATTCCGCGAGAATGTCAGGATCGGTGAACTCCACCTGCTGAGCATAAGCATAATTGGGCGTCAGCAATGTGCCGAGCGCGGCGGCCGACAGACCACCAACGACAAATTTCGCCGCGATATCAAGGAATTCGCGCTTGCTGATTTTGCCGTGGACGTAGAAATCGAAATACTCGAGTAGTTCGGGGGGGAAATCTTTTGCCGTCATACGTGTCATGCGCCAGGCTCCGTACGGTTGATACAGCAGATTATTTAAGGGCGGACCGCAACAAATGGTCCGCCCCTACATTGCCATAAACCCCTGGTCGCGACCATTTTTTCCGGTCGCTTCGCTTTACAGCTCTACGGAATGGGCGTTGATATCCGGGATGGCTTTGATCAGCCCCTGCTGCAGATACCACTCGGCAACGTGCTGAATATGCTGGCGCTGCGCTGCGCCGACCGGGGAGAGCGGCACGGTATTCACTGCGCCCAGCTGGTCGCCCAGCCCGTCCCCGAGGCGCCCCATCTGCTGCGCCCAGATTTTCCCGGCCTCATGCGGGTGCTGCTTCGCCCAGGCATTCTGCTGCTTCATCACCTCCCAGAATATCTTCACCACTTCCGGGTGCTGCTGATAAAACGAGGTGGTGACAAAATAGCCCACCGCATTTTCCGAGCCAAGCTGTTTGCCGTTGGTCAGCAGGCGGCCATCGTAGCTCTGGCGCGCCAGCGACAGGAACGGGTCCCATACGGCCCACGCATCAACATGGCCGCCGACAAAGGCGCTGCCGCTGTCGGTCGGCGTCAGGTACTCTTTCTGCACGTCGCTCTCTTTCATCCCGGCGCTTTGCAGCGCGCGCGACAGCAGATACTCCCCGGTGCCGCCCTTATTCACCGCCACCTTTTTCCCGCGCAGGTCGGCCAGCGTTTTCAGCGGCGACTCTTTACGGACCACAATGCCTTCGCCATCGGGCGACATCGCCTGATAGCCGAAGAACACCAGCGGCAGCCCGGCAGAGATGGCGGTGACAAACGCGGTTGAGCTGCCGGTGGTGATATCGATCGACCCGGCGTTCATCGCTTCATAGGCGGGCGCGGCTGAGGAGAACGTCCCCGACCACTGCAATTTAACGTTATGCGCGGCCAGCGCCTTTTCCAGGCTGCCGTTTTCCCGCGCCAGCGCCAGGTCGGTCGGCGCACGTAAAAAGCCAATCCGCAGCGTGACCGGGTCGGCAGCCTGAGCCGCCAGCGTGATGCCTAACGCCGCGGCAACCAGCACGCGCAGCACTCCCTTCTTCATGCCTGTACTCCGTATTCTGCCGCAACGCCAATCGTCAACGGCTGGGTGATAAATCCGGCGGCCAGCAGATCGTCGGCCTGCTGCTGCTGCTCCGCCAGCAGGGCTGGTGCAACGCGCTGAATGCCCCACGGGCGGGCGCGAAGGGTTGCCAGCCAGTGGCTTTCGCTCAGCGCACCCGGCAGATGCTGATGCAGCAGTCTGGCCGCCTGCAGGCTGTTTTCAGCAATCCAGCGGTCATTATCGCTGAGCACTTCCAGCAGCTGCGTTGCCTGCTGCGGATGCTGGCTGAGCCAGCTGGCGCGGCACCAGAACAGCGAACGATTGCGGATCACCTCGCCGACCTGAGAGAGACAGCGCACCTTTTTAGCATCCCGGGCGGCAGTTAGCCAGGGATCGATAGCGGCCCACAGATCCACCCGCCCTTCGCGCAGCGCACGCGCGGCATCGCTGCCGTTGAGGTCCACCAGCGTGACGTCACCCAGCGTCAGCTGCTGCCGGAGCAGCAGGCGGGCGAGAAAATGGTCGGTAAACGAGCCTTTCATACAGGCAATGCGCGCGCCGCGCAGGTCGCGCACGCTTTGCCTGGCGCCCTCCTTCATCGCCAACAGCGCACAGTTGGCGGCACGATCGGGAGAGGCAGCGAGATAGGCCACATCCAGACCGTTACCCTGGGCGTAGATCGGCGGGGTTGAGCCGGTCCCCGCCACGTCCAGCCGCCGGTCGGTCAGCATCGCCGCGCTGTCGCCGCCGTGCAGATAGTCCACCCAGCGCACGCCGCTTATCGCCGCTTCCAGCACGCCGCGCTGGCGCAGAATAAACAGCGAGAGGTTATTGGGATGGCTGCCGATACGTAAGCTCATCAGCGCTCCTCCGTCTGGCTAATCGGGCGGTCCCACAGATTGCTCCAGGTAAAGGTATTGCCCGCCTCGTCCGCCGCTGCCGTGACCGCATTGTCGTCCAGCTGCAGGCGCGGCAGCACCAGCTCGCTGAAGCGCTCGGCCTCCTCCAGCAGCGGGAAGCCGGAGAGAATAAACACCTCGACGCCAGCCTGCTGATAAGCTTTCAGCGTGCGTTCCACCGTTTGCGGGCTGCCGACAATCGCCGTGCCCGGACCCGGACGCACCAGACCGATGCCCGCCCACAGCCCGGGGTAGATCTCCAGCTCGCGCGGGTCGTCGGGGCGGGCGTCATTGTGCAGCGCGCTCATGCGTGCCTGGCCGACGGAGTCCGACCCCGCCGCCAGCGCCCGGCGGGCAGCGATCGCCTGCTCATCCATCGACTGATACAGCTCGTCTACCGCCTGCCATGCGGCCTCGTCGCTGTCGCGCACGATGACATACAGGCGAATGCCAAAGCGTAGCGTGCGCTGGTAAGCTGCCGCCCGCTGCTTCACCGTCGCGATTTTCTCTGCGGCCTGCGGCGGGGTTTCTCCCCAGGAGAGATAGGTATCAATATGCTTAGCCGCGACGTCCTGCGCCGCTTCAGATGAGCCGCCAAACCACAGTGCCGGAGGCGGATAGCCGCCGTTGCCCAACGCCAGCTTCGCCTTGTCGATATCAAGATGGTCGCCATGGAAATCCACCGACTGCCCGGCCAGCAGCGGTTTCAGCACGGTAAGAAACTCATCGCTCAGCGCATAACGCTGGTCGTGTTCCAGGTGCATACCGTAGGCGCCAAGGGTATTTTTATCACCGCTCACCACGTTCAGCAGCACCCTCCCTTTCGAGAACTGGTTAAAGGTTACTGCCATTTTCGCCAGCAGCGTCGGGGAGATCAGCCCTGGCTGGATGGCAATCAGAAACTTCATGCGCTCGGTGGCAGAGATCAGCGATGCACCGATAATCCACGGATCGTGCGCCCCCGTCGCCAGCAGCGCACCGTGAAAACCCAGACGGTCAATACCGCGCGCCACCCGCTGGAACCAGGCATAATCGATGTTATAGCTGCCGGCGGCGTTCCACGGCTGAGGGCCATCAGGGGCGGTGAGATACCAGTAAATTTCCATTGCGGCTAACCTATGCTGTGTCAGAGTTAAACCACAGCAATATCAAAGCCGTATCGTAAGGACAAAGAAGAAATCGGGGAAAGGTGTGCAGGAATGAGCATTTGGAAAACTGGCGGCTCTGTGGCCGCCTTGTCTTTTCCTGGTGTGGGCGCGGGGTTATTTCAACATCGCCAGCAGCTGGTCTGCCCCCTTATCAATGCCGGTTTTTGCCGCAGAGAGTGAACCAAAACTTGCCCCGACGTTCATCGCGTTCGGATACTGCTTAGTGACGTACGCCGCCAGCAGCTGCTGATTATCCGCCTGATAAATCTCCACCGCGTAGCTGGCGGACCCGTTCATCAGCCCTTCGCGGCCGCGTACGGCCTGGACGATATTGTAAGGCCCGCCCGCCAGATCAAACTTGGTGAAGGTGCCCAGCACCGGCGTAGTCGTTTCGGCTCCGGTTAGCGTCAGCCGGATGCGTATTGCCCGCGGCGAAGGCTGCTGCGTAAAGCTAAAGCGCCCTTTCAGCGCCTGCTGCACCCTTTGCTGCAAGTAGCTGGCCAGCTCCTGACGGTCGGCACTGTCCATATCGCCAAACTGGTTGTCGGCCCCCTGATAAACGATGACAGGATCGATCGTCACCTCGGTATATTTGCTCCAGTCGACCTGACGCGCGGTGCGCCAGGGCTGGCGATAAGCATCATCGCCGCTGTTTGCCTGCAGTTGCTCAGCGGAAGCTAGCCCCGCATAGCGCGACGGCTGGGTGCCTGCACAGCCGGCTAACGCCAGTGAGAGCAGAATCAGTGTGGTGCGAAATCCCCGGTGCTGGTTAATCATCATTAAACCTCATATATGTACCGTACTGTACGGTTTATTTATGCCCTGGCAGGATTTTTTTGTCAATAAAATGTACACTCGGGTTTATTTTTCGCGGGAGGTGCGATGAAAGTCAAAACGGAAGCCCGCCGTGAGGCGATTGTGGAAGCTGCCGCTCAGCTCTTCCAGGAAATGGGGTATGAACGCGCCTCAATGAATGAGCTGGCGAAGCGGCTGGGTGGCTCGAAAACCACGCTGTATAACTATTTCCCCTCGAAAGAGGAGCTGTTTAGCGCGGTGATCCGCACCTATGCGACGCAGCACCTGACCGACGCCGCCTGTGCGCTGGATACCTCCGTCAGCAAAGGCCTGTCGCTGACCGAGAAGCTGCAGCTGTTCGGTGAGCAGATGCTGCAGGTGATGACCACCAACAACACCGCGCTGGCGGTATACCGCATGGTGGTGGCTGAAGCCGGTCATTCGGAGATGGGGATGCTGTTTTATGAATCAGGGCCGCGTGAGAGCATTGAACGGCTGGCGCGACTGTTCTCCAGCGCGATGGACAGCGGCGTGCTGCGCATGGGCGACCCGCAGATCCGCGCGCTGCAGTTCCTCGCCCTGCTGACTGCAGAAATTGAGATCCGCATTTATCAGCGCAACGCGCCGCCGCTAAGCGTGAAGCGGGTCAGCGAGATGACCGCCTGTGCGGTAAGAATGTTTATGGCTGGCGCAGGAAAGTAGTGCCGCCCCTATTGTGAGGAGATGAATAATGAAAACTCTGCCTGCTGTCACTATCACCTACTGCTCCCAGTGCAACTGGATGCTGCGCGCCAGCTGGATGGCGCAGGAGCTGCTGCACACCTTTAGCACCGACCTTGGCTCGGTTACGCTGATACCCGGCACCGGAGGTGTTTACCAGATTGCGATCCACGACCAGATAATCTGGGACCGCAAAACTGATAACGGTTTTCCCGATGCCGCCGAGATCAAACGCCGCCTGCGCGCCGTCTGCTTCCCCGAGCGTGACCTTGGCCATATTGACCAGCACGTGAAACCGGCCGAATAACACCACAGCGGGTCAGGCATGCCTGACCCCTACCTGAACCCGGATGCTGCTACCATGGGGGGCGGGCACGCCCAACCCGTTGTTTTACGTGATGCTGCTATCGACAGGCGTCAGGCATCCCCGACCCGCTGTTTTCCGTGATGCTGCAACCGTAGGGATCGGGCACGCCCGACCCATTGTTTTCCGTGATGCTACAACCGTAGGGGACGGGCACGCCCGACCCGTTGTTTACCGTATCGCAATTAACCGACGCGCTTCACGTCACCGACCAGCAGGATGTAGGAGAGCGCACCAATCAGCGCCACCACCGAGATATAGATCAGCGCCGGGGAGAAGCCATAATCCTGCGCCAGATAGCCCACCACCAGCGGCACGGTGATGCCACCCAGCCCGCCAATAAAGTTGAATACCCCACCGGTTAAACCAATCAGACGCACCGGCGCCAGCGAAGAGACCAGCGACCAGGTGATTGAAGCAAAGCCGTTGCCGAAGAACGCCACCGCCATCAGTACCATGATCCAAACCGGATCGTTGGTGTAGTTGGCGCCCATAATGCAGGTGGAGATCAGCAGCCCGCAGATGATCGGCGTTTTACGCGCAAAGCCCAACGAGCGGCCGCTGCGCACCAGACGGTCGGCGACAATGCCGGAGAGGATCACCCCGAAAAAGGCAGCGAGGAACGGCACGGTCGTCATAAAGCCAGCGGTAAGTGCCGCAATATGTTTCTCCTGGGTCAAATAGTTAGGGAACCAGGTGAGGAAAAACCACAGCGTCGAGGTCACGGCAAACTGCCCGAGGTAAACGCCGCACAGCTTGCGGTGGAACACCAGCTTCCAGTCAGCCGCCGTCATTTTAACGCGGTTTTTCTTCTCTGAGGGGGCATCGCCGTCGATCATCGCCCCGCCGTCGCGAATGTACTCCAGCTCGGCCTGGTTGATACCCTGGCTTTTGCGCGGAGCCTGGTAGACTTTGATCCAGACAAATGACCAGATAATGCCGATGCCGCCGGTAATGATAAACACCCAGTGCCAGCTCAGTATCTCCTGGATCCAGATCAGCAGCGGCGTCAGAAATGCCAGGCCGACAAACTGCCCTGAAGTGTAAAAACCCACGGCCGAAGCACGCTCCTGCTCCGGGAACCAGCTGGTCACCAGGCGATTATTGGTCGGGAACGCCGGCGCTTCAAAGATACCGGTAATCGCGCGCAGGCCAATCAGCGACATTAATCCGCTGGCAAAGCCTTGCAGCAGCGTCGCCACCGACCAGCCGAAGATGGCGATGAAATAGGTCAGGCGCGAACCGACGCGGTCAAGGAACCAGCCGCCGGGAATCTGGCACAGGGTATACAGCCATGCAAAGGCCGAGAAGACGTAGCCCATCTGCGCTTTGCTTATGCCAAACTCTTCCTGAATATGTGCCGAGGCCACCGCCAGGTTGGCGCGGTCGACATAGCAAATCACCACGGTAATAAAAATCATCAGCAGGGTTAAATAACGCCGACGCGTAGGCCTGGTATTAACGTCAGAGATGTCCATAATAGGGCTCCGTAGGGTTTCAGGGCGAGATTTACCCGCCCGGTGAGAGGTTTATCTTTCTAATAATTTGATAAAAAATTGCCATATAAATGGAACGGTACACTTTGCCACTAATATCGTTAATGGCTGTGCACTCTTAATTAATATCCAAAATAATTCGAGCAGCAGGAAGGCGGCAAGCCCGTGAGTCTCCAGCAGCATAGTAAGCTATGTGACTGCGGTGAGCGGGTGAAGCCAACGCATCTGCGGCTCGAAGAATGAAGGATATTTACCATTCCGCCACGGAACCATCCGCGAAACGCCACAATGGATTACGCCAGTCCGGGGCATTTTTACTGCGCTCAATCACCAGCTCTTCGTTTATTTCTACGCCGAGGCCGGGTTTATTTAACGGATAGAAATGACCGCCATCCATTTTAAAGTCGTCTTTATTAATCACGTAGTCGAGAAGTTCGGCGCCTTTATTATAATGGATGCCCATACTCTGCTCCTGGAATACCGCATTGCGCGAGACAAAATCGACGTGCAGGCAGGCTGCCAGCGCAATCGGTCCCAGCGGGCAGTGCGGCGCCAGCGCCACATCGTAAGATTCAGCCATCGCGGCAATTTTATAGCACTCGGTAATGCCGCCCGCGTGGGAGAGATCGGGTTGCAGGATAGCGAGACCGCCCGCTTCCAGCACGCGTTTAAACTCGAAGCGCGAGAACATGCGCTCACCGGCGGCAAGCGGAATATGGGTTTGTGCCGCCAGTTTCGGATAGTACTCCGCCTGCTCTGCCAGCACCGGCTCTTCGATAAACAGCGGACGATACGGCTCCAGCTCTTTGATCAGCACTTTCGCCATTGGCGCACTGACGCGGCCGTGGAAGTCGAGGCCGAACTCAATCTCACTGCCGAACGCTTCACGGATCTGCGCCACGGTATTGACGGCGGTATCGATCTTACGCGAGTTATCGATAATGCCCATCTCTTCACAGCCGTTCAGCTTAAAGGTGTCGAAGCCGATGGTGCGCAGCTTTTTGATCCCTGCGATGGCATCTGCCGGGCGGTCGCCGCCGACCCAGCTGTAGGCTTTGATGCTGTCGCGCACCAGCCCGCCCAGCAGCTGATAGACCGGGACGCCGAGCACTTTGCCCTTAATATCCCACAGCGCCTGGTCGATGCCCGCAATGGCGCTCATCAGGGTTGGGCCACCGCGATAGAAGCCGCCGCGATACATGACCTGCCAGAGATCGTTGATGCGCGCCGGATCCTGGCCGATCAGATAGTGTGACATCTCGTGCACCGCCGCTTCCACGCTGCGTGCCCCCCCTTCTATTACCGGCTCGCCCCAACCGAATACGCCTTCGTCAGTTTCAATTTTGAGGAACATCCAGCGCGGCGGTAGGCGGTAAGTCGTCAGTTTGGTAATTTTCATCGTAACGCGTCCTTATAAGCGTGAATAAATGCCTGAGCCTGTTCAACGGTGCGCGCCAGCGGCTGCCCGGCGCGGTAGAGATCGCTGCCCAGCCCGGCGCCAATGCAGCCCGCCGCCATAAAATCTTTTAAGTTTTCCGGAGTCACGCCGCCGACGGCAAACACCGGAACGTCGGCAGGCAGCACCGCCTTCAGGGCTTTGATATAGTCAGGGCCAAAGGCGGAGGACGGGAAGATTTTCAGGGTTTGCGCACCGGCTTCCAGCGCGGTAAACGCTTCGGTCGCGGTCGCGCACCCGGCTGCCACCACCATCCCGCAATCGACCGCCCGGCGGATCACCTTGGCGTTGGTATTTGGCGTCACCACCAGCTGGCTTTTGATCTGCGCCAGCTGCTCAACCTGCTCCACTTTCAGTACCGTTCCAGCACCGATCAGTGCTTTATCGCCGAAGTTCTTCACGGCTTCGCTAATGCTGACCGCCCACTCCGGGGAGTTAAGTGGGATCTCGATGGCGTCGAACCCTGCGGCGATCAGCGCGGCAATATGCTCCTGCGCTTCCTGCGGACGGATGCCGCGTAAAATGGCGATTAACGGTAATTTAGTCTGCCAGCTCATTGGCTATGCTCCTTATCCCATGCTGGAAGGCGCTATCGCCCGCCAGCGTTTGTGTATTGAGGCCGACAAAACGCAGCGCCTGCTGATAGCGTTGCGCCAGCGCCTCCCCGGCTATAATCGTCACCGGACGCCCGGCCTTCAACGCGTACTGCCCGGCCATCAGCGCCGCTTCGTGGCCAATTAACAGCCCGGAGAGAAAATCGCTAATCGTCGCCCGGTCACGCACCCCCAGCACGTGTGCCGCACGCACTTCAAACAGCCGGGAGAGAATGGAGCGGTCGCTGCTGCCTACCGCCAGCCCGTCGCGAAAAGCGGCGCGATCCTCACGCTGCTCAGGCAGCCCCGCCCCCACCAGCGACTGCGTTAACAGCAGGTGGTGCAGCTCACCGGTCATCACGGTACGAAAATCGATAATCTGCTCCGCTTCGGCCTGCACCCACTTGGCATGGGTGCCGGGCATCACGTAAACGTCCGCCGGGGCCAGCTGATGTGCGCCCAGCAGCTGCGTCTCTTCACCGCGCATGACGTTGGCGTTATCCTCCCGCTCTACGCTCAGCCCGGGCACCACCCAGGCACGGTTATCGACGCGGGTCAGGCGAGCGGCAATGTCGCTTAAGCGCACCGGGCAGCTGAGGTACGGCACCGGCTGCCAGCCCGCGTTGCTGCCGACCATCCCGGCCATCACCACTGGCACGGCATCCACCGGCCAGCCGGCGGTCACTTCGGCAAACACTTCCGCGCAGCTGCGCCCGTTAAGGCGCGTGACGCCCGCCTCTGAGCGGCGCTGTTCGACACATGCGCCCTGCTGATAGTGCCACGCGCGTAAATTGGTGGATCCCCAGTCGATGGCGATATAGCTGTTCACATTATCTCCTTAAGGCGCCCCGTTGAGCTGGCAATCATGGTTTTCGCCGCCTGCTCAGCGGCATCGGCATCCTGATGGCGAATGGCATCCAGCAGAGCTTTATGCTCCTCCAGCGTACGCGGCATATTGGCTTCGTCCGGCATAAAGGTGCGGTCAAACACCGCTTTTTGCAGCTCGCCAATCGCAACGTTAAGCTGTTGCAGCACCGGGTTATGCACCGAGGCCATCACCGCTTCGTGGTAGCGAATATCCGCCTGGTTAAAGGCATCGCGATCGCGGCGGTTCGCCACCATCTCGTTCCAGGCCATCTCGATATTCGCCAGATCGCTGGAGGTGGCGCGCTCCGCCGACCAGCGCGCAATTTGCGGCTCTACCAGCACGCGCACTTCGTTCATGGCGGCGATCAGGCGCGGGTCGTCATCATGCGCCAGCGACCAGCGCAGCACGTCGCTGTCGAGATAGTTCCACTGGTTGCGCAGGGTGACGAACGCGCCGCGATAGCGCTTCATCTCCATCAGGCGTTTCGCCATCAGTGAGCGAAACACCTCGCGAATAATATTGCGCGAGGTGGTAAAGCGTTCGCACAGCTCGGCTTCGGCAGGCAGCGCGCCGCCGGGAACATATTTGCCCGAAACGATCTCCTCGCCCAGGGTCAGGATGATGCGTTCGGTTTTACTTAGCTGTTCTTGCGTCATGATTTTCCATTCGGTGAGCTGCAGGTCAGCGGCGGCGATTGATGAGCGGATTGTAGTACTAATGGGTAAAGTTGTACTACAATCCAGATCACAAAACAGCCAATTGCTCTGGCAGACACAAAAAAGGCCGGGCAAGCCCGACCTTATGGTTAATCCTGAGCCTTACATCAGAAATCGACGTTCACACCCAGCTGGAAACTACGCCCCGGCATGACGGCCAGTGAGCGGTCGTTGATATCCATCGGGGTATCCCCGGTCAGGTCGCGGCTGCTGAGGTAGTCCCAATATTTGCGATCGGTCAGGTTATAGATACCGCCGCTCAACCTGACGTTCTTCGTCACCTTCACCCACGCGGAGAGATCCACCATGCCGTAGCCCGGCACGCGCTGGTATTCGGAAGTGGCATCGGTCAGCGCCGAGCCACTGTTGTTGAAGCTGTTGCGGTTAGTGTTTTCCGCCCGCTTACCCTTCACAAAGGTTGCGGTGACGTTGGCGCCAAAGCGCTGCGCCGGATCGTCCCAGCCCACGCCGACCACGGCTTTCATCGGTGCCACGCTGTCGAGGTCAACATACCTGTCGCCCGCATAGCTGGATTTCGACTGCCCTTTGCTGTAGCCGAGCGCGAAAGTACTGTTCAGACCATTAACTGCGTCAAACCAGGTGCCGTAGTTGATTTTGCTGCTGACGTTGCCGCCCCAAATGTAGGCTTTATCGCGGTTTTCCGCCTGATACGTGGTGGCGATATTTGACGGCACGTTGGCAAACTTCTCCGGGTTGGTGGCGCGGCTGTAGCGGGTGTAGGCAATGAAGTTTTTATAGCTGTTATAGAACATCGCACCGCTGAAGGTGACGCCTGGCGTTGCTTCGCCCTTTACGCCCCATTCAACGTTGTTGCTGGTTTCGGTATCGAGATCGCTATTGCCGATCAGCGCGTACTGGCGCCCGGCCAGATAGTTGGAGCCGAGGTTCCACGAGCCGTACAGCTGGCTGGCATTCGGGAACTGCGCACCGCGCTTGTACTGCACATAGGTCATCAGCTTTGGCGTGATGTCGTAGTTGAAGCTGATTGACGGCAGTACCTGCGTGTCGCTGTTGGTTTTGCCGTACAGCGCTTCGGCATCGGCCCCGGTCAGCACGTCGGTTCCGGCGGCGAGGTTATCAAGGTTCTGCGGTTTGGTTTCCTGGTGTGCTACGCGCACGCCGGGCACGACCGCAAAGCAGTGACCGTCGAGATCGAACTGAATGGTGTCCTGCACGAAACCACCAAGCACCACGGTGCGGCTGTCGCCCTGGGGTTTGGTGATCTTATTGAACGAGGTCTGCGCCGGGGACTGGCTGAACGGGCGCTCCGCATCGGCCAGACGGGCATTGACTCCGGCCAGCAGATCGTGACGGCCAATGCTTTTCGCCAGCTGGGCTTCATAGCCCACCGTTGCAACGTTGTAGTCGGAGTAGACGCGCTGCAGGGATGACGCATCCAGCGGCATCAGGGTGTTGTCGTGCGCTTCGGTTTTCTGGTAGTAGACCTTGTTACTCAAGCTGTCGACCCACGCGTTGGCCGGCGTCCACTCATCCTTCAGGCTGATGCCCCAGCGGCGGGTATTGCTCTGCTGATTGGCATCGCCCAGTACCGCCGTGCCCGCGGTGTTCCAGCTGTCGTAACGGGTGTGGTTCACCTTGTTGTAGAGATCGACGGTGGCAATCAGCTTGTGCTCGTCGTTGGGCTGCCAGATGCCGGAGGCGAGAAACGCATCGGAGTGCCAGTTCGCCGGGTAAGCATCCAGCTCGCCGCTGTTGTTGCGCGTCTCCTGCCCGTCGCGACGACTGTAAGCCACCAGCCCGCGCAGGGTTTCATCGCCCATCGCGGCGGTAATGCCGTTATGCCAGCTGCGGTTGGAGGAGTCGTAATCGCTCTGGTAGCCAAAGTAGGTCGGTTTTGACGGCGCAAGGTAGTCATCGGCAGATTTCGGCTGGAAGGAGACGGAGCCGCCGAGCGCGTTATTGCTGCGCGCCGTAGAGGTTGCGCCGACTTCGATGTCGACCTGGCCGTAAAGATAGGGGTCCACGTAGTCGCGACCGATACCGAAGGTATTTACCCCGGCGCGGCTGGCGTAGCTGCGCCCGGTCGCGTCCGGCTGCGGGATGCCGTCAACGTCCATCGCGATGCGGTTGCCTTCCAGACCACGGATGTTGTAGCCGGTATAGCCGCTACGGTCGAAGCCGCTTTTACCGCTGGTGGATCCGCCGCTGCTGCCGACCGCGCCGATCAGCGTTTCATAACGCATGATGGTGCCGAAGTCGTTGCCGCCGCGCTGCTGCATCTCCGCCGCGCTGAGCGTGATTTTACTGCCGGCGACGTTTTTCACCGCCGGCGACAAAACGGTCATCTCCGCATCATCTTTCGGCCTGGCGGCAGCGGACGGTTTCTGGCTGCTGGCGTTCTGTGCTGTTTGTGCGGTCTCGTCACCCTGCTGCGCCGCGCTGCTGACGGTGGCGGTGAGTAAAGTTCCCATGACGAGCGATGTCTGCAGTAGCCCCTGGCGGGACGAAAATTTGAGCATGATAAATACCTGATTTAATTATTGGTATTTGCTCAACAGTGCTTTCCGGTGAAACAGGTAATGGCCCCGAAAATGCGATGCGCGGGGCAAGTCGTTCTTTATAATTTGCGACATCATATACAGACGATAATAATTATCAATACACTAATTGAATAATTTACATTAACCTGCGGAACTTTCTGCTAATGCCACCCTCATGGCATAAAAAAACCGCTGTTCCTTGCGGCGCAGCGGCTTTTGCGTGACTCAGTCCCCTCAGGATTCAGCGAAATCCGTCAGCACCTTGCCCTCCATGCGGTAGCGCACCCACTCATCCTGCGGCGCGGCGCCAAGGCTTTTATAGAAGTCGATGGCAGGCTGGTTCCAGTCGAGCACGCTCCACTCCAGGCGGCCACAGTTGCGCGCGACCGCCAGCTGAGCGATATGGCGCAGCAGAGTTTTACCAGCTTTATGGCCGCGAAAACGCGGGGAGACGTAGAGATCTTCAAGATAAATACCGTTTTTGCCCAGCCAGGTAGAGTAGCTGGTAAAGAACACCGCGTAGCCCGCCGCCTCACCGTCGATTTCGCAGATCAGCGCTTCGGATTTGCTATCCGCAGCAAACAGCGACTCTTCGATGTCCTGCTGGCTGGCAACCACTTCATGTAGCGCTTTCTCATATTCGGCCAGCTCGGCGATCATCGCGAGGATCAGTTTAGCGTCCGGGCGTGCGGCGCGGCGGATAACGATATTCATACTATTTCCCTGAGGTTAAGGCGTGGTTAGCGCTTAGCATAACTGCTAAGCGCGGGTGAATGAAGGGAAAGCTTATGCCGCTATGCGTCACGCAGCGTGATGAGTATGAGTTATGCGCTGCTCGTGCCTGCCAATCCCCAACCGTTCGCGCAGCGTGCGGCTGTCGTCCTGGTGCCAGTATCCACGCGCTTCAAGGATCGGCAGTACGTAGCGCACCACATCCTCCAGCGCTTCGTTCAGCACCGGGCCGCAGATGATAAACCCGCTGGCGCCACCCTGCTCAACCCAGCGGATAAAGGTGTCGGCCACCTGCTCTGGCGTGCCGAAAAACTCGCCTTTCGGCAGCGTGGTGCGCAGGGCAACCTCACGCAGCGTTAACTTTTCTTCTGCCGCCAGTCGTTTGATCTGATCGGTAGTGGAACGGAAGCTGTTCTCGCCCAGGCTACCCAGCTGCGGGAAAGGCGCGTCCGGGTCATACTGGCTGAAGTCGTGATGGTCGAAGAAGCGGCCAAGGTAGTTCAGCGCCTGCTCCAGCGTCAGCAGGGAGAGCAGGTACTGATATTTCTCTTCGGCCTCCTGTTGCGTGGCGCCAATAATCGGGCTGATGCCGGGGAAGATCCCCACCGCTTCACGCCCCTGCTGCGCCACCTGTTCGCGCAGGCTGGCAGCGTAGCCTTCGGCTTCCTCCAGCGTGCGCGCGTTGGTAAACACCGCGTCAGCCGTCGCCGCCGCCAGGCGAATACCGGACTCAGAGGCGCCCGCCTGGAAGATCACCGGCTGCCCCTGTGGGGAGCGCTGAATATTGAGCGGCCCCTCGACCGAGAAGTGATCGCCCTGATGATTCAGCTTGTGCAGCTTGCTGGCGTCAAAAAACTCGCCGCTCTGCTTATCACGAATAAAGGCGTCCTCTTCCCAACTGTTCCACAGCCCCTGCACTACCTCGATATATTCGCGCGCTATCTGATAACGCTGGCCGTGCTCCGGATGTGTTTTACCAAAGTTGCGCGCCGAGCCTTCGAGCGGCGAGGTCACCACGTTCCAGCCTGCGCGCCCGTGGCTGAGCAGGTCGAGCGTTGCCAGCTGGCGCGCGACGGTAAACGGATCGCTGTAGGAGGTGGAGATGGTTCCGGCCAGCCCGATGCGCTCGGTCACCGAGGCCAGCGATGAGAGCAGCGCCACCGGCTCGAAACGGTTGAGGAAATGCGGCAGGGATTTTTCATTGATGTGCAGCCCGTCGGCAACAAACAGGAAATCCAGCCCGGCATCTTCCGCCTGGCGTGCCAGCTGGTGATACCAGTTAACGTTGACGCTGGCATCCGCCGGGACGCGATGATGGCGCCACGCATTCATAAAACCACCCGCGCCCTGCAGCATCAGACCAAGTTTGATCCGTTGTGGATTCTGGCTCATTTCACTACTCCCTCGTCATAAGATATGACGCCAGATTTTCATAAATCTGCCACGGAATTAAATATCAATATCCCCTTTGTAATGCCGCATTACGGCATACTGCCAGGCGGTGAGGGTTTTACCCGCACCAGCAGCGGAGTATGATGTCGCGCTTTGGTTAATAAGATGTTCTCTTTTGCTGACTTCAGGATCCTGCCGCCATGATTGTTCGCCCGCATCAGCACTGGTTTCCGCGCCTGTTCTCATGGCACGGCGCGGTGCTGCAAAAAATTCTGTTTCGCCTGAGCCTCAATCTGATGATGGCGATATTCGCGGTGATCTGCTTTCAGTGGTATGAAACGCTGGGGGTGAAGCTGACCACCGCGCCGTTCAGCCTGCTGGGCGTGGCGATTGCTATCTTTCTTGGCTTTCGCAACAGCGCCAGCTATGCGCGCTTTGTTGAAGCGCGAACCCTCTGGGGGTCGCTGCTGATTACCCAGCGTTCGCTGCTGCGCCAGGCGAAAGGCGCGCTGCGCAGCGACCCGGCGGCAGTGAGCGAATTCAGCGCGCTGCTGAAGGCCTTTAGCTGGAGCCTGAAGCATCAGCTGCGCAGCACCGATGCCAGCGATGATATCCGCCGCCTGGCCCCGGAAAAGTGGCGGGAAGAGGTGCTGGCCAGCCCGTTCAGGACCGGCCGCCTGCTGTTGTGCATGGGCGCGTGGCTGGCGGATCAGCGCGAAAAAGGGCTGATTAGCGACCTGCTGTATAACGGCATGGATAATAATCTGAATGAGCTGTCGCATATTCTGGGCGGCTGCGAGCGCATCAGCACCACGCCGATCCCGTTTGCCTACAGCCTGATTGTGCATCGCACGGTGTACCTGTTCTGCACCCTACTGCCGTTCGCGCTGGTGGCAGACCTGCACTATATGACGCCGCTGGTCTCGGTGTTTATCTCTTATACCTTTTTGTCGCTGGAATCGCTGGCGGAAGAGCTGGAAGACCCCTTTGGCACCTCCGCTAACGACCTGCCGCTGAATGCCATCTGTAACCACATCGAACGCACCCTGTGCGAGATGGATAATCAGCACCCGCTGCCGGAGAAGCTGCTGCCGGACGCGCGTTATAATTTGATGTGATTGGATTGCTGTTGCGATAACAGTTTAGGGCCGACCGCGGTTTGGTCGACCCGAATGACATCCCCGTTTCATAAATTTACGCGCCATTATCGATTTCTCAGTGCTCATCAAGAAAAGCGTTAGCTGCACAAGTGTGCCAGGGGTCAGGCTGATTACATATATGCTCTCACCCGCCTGTAAAAAGGCCGACCGGAAAAGAAGGTCGGCCACTACGCGTGACGGGCTACGCTTGTCGGCAGCGCGATGACGTTGGATTTTTAGAGGCACTAACGGATGCTGGCAATCAGGACTAGCCGGATTACCCGGCCGATGTAGGGGTCGGGCATGCCCGACCCGCTGGGAGGGCTCCAGCCTAAAGGGATCTAACGACGGCGAGCCCTGAAATCATCCTTACTCCCCGAGAATGCTGTTCACCGCGGCGGCATGGCCGGTTTTGTCGCTGGCGCCGGAAAGCACCTGGATAACCACAAACTTGTTATCGGCGGTGGAGAGCAGCGTCGCCTGCTGCACGCCCTTACCATCCATCTTGTCGGTGGCTTCAATGTGATAAACGTCCAGCCCTTTGACCTTCTCGGTCTTCTCGCTGATCACCTTATAATCCGGCGATGCCTGCTTCTGTTTATCCTTAATCGACTTCATACCGTTGAGGAAGTCCGCATCGGTGCCGCCCCGCGCCACAACGGGCACGTTGTCCTCACCGAGGATAATCACGCGCTTTTCCGCCTGGCTGACGTACATCTTGCCCGGTGCGCCACCCGGCATTGGCTGCTGCTGATAACCTTTCAGGTCAAAAGTTAAGTCGCCGTTCAACAGCGAGACTTTCTGCGTGGCGGGTGCCGCTGCCGCAGGAGTAGTGACTTCCGCTGCGCCTGCCGCTGTCGCCGTTCCTGCCAGAGCCAGCACCAGAGATAATGAACCTGCTAATTTAGATAATTTAATAGATTTCATTCGAGCATCCTTCTTCTGAATTGGCTTTCAGTATAGTGAGCCGCTCAAGCCCCCTGCCATGAGAAAGTTCCTTAACTGCCGAAAACGATAATGATTAATAAGGATATTTGGCCAGTCACTCTATTGCAGCCAAACCAAAGCCCTGCTTGCCATTACGCTTTACGTTGTACATCGCTTCATCGGCGCGCATCAGCGCCGCGCCAAAACCATCAGATTCCTTCACCTCAGCAATACCGACCGATGCGCCAATCTGCGCCAGGCCGTTATCGAGCTCGAACGGCGTCAGCGCCGCATCCAGCACGGCCTGCGCCGCAATGCGTACTTTGGGATAACCGATCAGGTAAGGCAGCAGCAGCACAAACTCATCGCCGCCGATCCGGCTAATCACCACGGCGGGCGGCACCGCGTCACGCATACGCTGGCTGAGCTGGATCAGCACCTCATCACCGCTGCGATGGCCAAGCGTGTCATTAACGTGCTTAAAGTTGTCGAGGTCGATGTAAGCCAGGCACAGCGGACCCTGCTTTTTCATCTGGCTGAAAAGGTGTTGCAGCGCGTGGCGATTGGTGAGACCGGTTAGCGGATCGTGATGCGCCAGCGCCGAGAGCTGGGCTTCGTACTGCTTCTCTTTAGTCATATCAATATGAGTGCCGGTCACCTTCAGCGCGTTACCCTGCTCGTCCCATTCGCTGACGCGCCCTCGGTCCAGCACCCAGGTGATCTTACCGTTCTTGGCGATCATCCGGTGCAGCGCCTCATAGTAGGGTGCGCGCCCCTCGATATGGTCATAAAACGCCTTCAGCACCTCCTGCGCATCCTCCGGGTGCAGATGTTCGCGCCACACGGCAAATTGCGCACTCAGCTCCTTCGGCTGGAAGCCGAGCATCGACCCCCAGCGACGGTTGAAGATCACCAGCTTGCCGCTGGGAATATCCAGCTGCCACAGACAGAGGCCGGTACCATCCAGCGCCGCATTCAGCTTATGGCGGGCGTCATGAGCAATACGCTTCAGGCGCGCATTATGTTTTTTCAGGTTGTGGATTTGCTGGTAGAGCGCTTCGTCAGACATGGTTCACGCAAAAAGGGAAAATAAGGGCTATTTTGCCTGCGCGGATTTTTCTGTAAATGACTGAATTGAAAAGCCGATCTTTGGTGGGGAATTTCAGGGTAAGAAGCGTTTTTGGCGGTATAGCAGGGCAATATCAGCTGGGAGCGCTGTTTTACCGGGTTGGATGCTCAGGATCGGTTAATAGCTGGCGGCGCGATGCCCTGCGCCGCCGGGCTTAACGTGGTCAGAATTACATCTGCACCAGGTTCTTAATTTTCACGTCCGGATTAACATCCGCTTCGTAGTCCACGCCGTCCAGACCAAAGCCGAACAGGTGCATGAACTCGGTTTTATAACCGACGAAGTCAGTCAGCTGGTTCAGGTTTTCGTCAGTGACGGTCGGCCACAGTGCGGAAACCTCGTCCTGAACTTCAGGCTGCAGCTCTTTGTAATCGGCACGCAGGCGGCCGGTGTCATCGAGGATCGGCGAAGCACTGTACAGGCTGTCTTTAAACAGACCGTAGACCTGCTCGATGCAGCCTTCGTGGGTGCCTTTCTCTTTCATCACTTTGAACAGCAGTGAAAGATAAAGCGGCATTACCGGGATAGCCGAACTGGCCTGGGTCACTACCGCTTTCAGTACGGAAACGCGTGCGTCGCCGTTACCGTGCGCGGCCAGCTTGTCGCGAATGGAAAGAACGCGTTTATCGAGATCTTTCTTCGCTTCACCAATTGAGCCGTTCCAGTAGATATCATGGGTGATCTGCTCGCCCAGATAGGTGAAGGCAGTAGTTTTAGCGCCGTCGGCCAGCACACCCGCTTCCATCAGCGCGTCGATCCACATCTGCCAGTCTTCACCACCCATAACCGCGACGGTGCCTTCGATCTCTTCCTGAGAAGCCGGTTCCAGGGAGACGTCGGTGATGGTTTCTTTATCGGTGTTCAGCCCACGGGTCACCAACGGCTTGCCGATTGGCTTCAGGGTAGAGTTAAACACTTCACCGGTGGTTGGGTGGGTACGGCGTGGCGCGGCCAGGCTGTAAACCACCAGGTCAACCTGACCCAGATCCTGCTTAATCATCTCAATGGTTTTCTGTTTCACCGCGTCGGAGTAGGCGTCACCGTTGATGCTTTTGGCATACAGGCCTTTCTCCTCGGCAAACTCTTCGAACGCCGCAGAGTTGTACCAGCCTGCGGTGGCGGTTTTATTCTCTTCGCCGGCACGTTCAAAGAACACGCCCAGCGTATCTGCACCGCAGCCAAACGCCGCAGAGATACGCGCCGCCAGGCCGTAACCCGTCGAGGCGCCAATCACCAGAACTTTTTTCGGGCCGGAAGCGATCTCGCCCTGTTGGGTGACGTATTCGATCTGTTTTTTGACGTTAGCTTTGCAACCCGCCGGATGGGCAGTAATACAGATGAAGCCACGGATGCGTGGTTTAATAATCATATTGACCTCAGTTTATGAAACTTTTTCATTAACTTTTTCATTAACTTTCTCATGAAATAAGGGCGTCAGAATAGCGCGTAAAGCGGTTCAGGCAAAGTGCGGAAGCGCCGATCTGCCGCTTCGGCTTACTCTGTAAGCGCCAGTTGCTTACGGATTAAGCGCTTTTAGTGCACTGGCCTGATACTGCGCCATCTCCGCAGGCGGCACCATGCCGCCGCCGGTCGCCCAGACTAAGTGCGTCGCACCGGCCAGCGCCGCTGCACTGATGCCCTGCTGAGCCAGCTTTTCAGGCTGCGCGCTGATACGCCACGGCCCTGCCATTCCCGCCAGCGCCGACGGTTCCAGCGCCAGCTGTTCATGCTGATACAGCAGCCCGAGCAGCGCGTACATTTCTTCATCACTGAGAGTATAAAAGGCGCTCAGCAATCGCTCCATTGCGCGGCCGACAAAACCGGAGGCGCGCCCGACCGCCAGACCGTCCGCTGCGGTAAGGTTGTCGATTCCCAGATCCTGTACCGCGATCTCATCATGCAGGCCGGTGTGTACGCCCAGCAGCATGCACGGAGAGTGCGTCGGCTCGGCAAAGATGCAGTGAACGCTGTCGCCAAAGGCCAGCTTAAGGCCAAACGCCACGCCGCCGGGGCCACCGCCGACGCCGCACGGCAGATAGACCAGCAGCGGATGCTGTGCATCAACCCGGATATTTTCCGCAGCAAACTGCTGCTTCAGCCGCTCCCCGGCCACCGCATAGCCAAGAAACAGGTTGTGCGAATTCTCGTCGTCGATAAAGAAACAGTGCGGGTCGGACTCGGCCTGACGGCGCCCTTCCGCCACCGCCACGCCGTAATCCTGCTGATACTCCACCACCTTTACGCCGTGCTCGCGCAGCTTCTGCTTTTTCCACGCGCGCGCATCCGCCGACATGTGGACCGTGACATCAAAACCGAGGCTGGCACTCATAATCCCGATCGACAGGCCAAGATTTCCGGTCGAGCCGACGGCAATACGCCGCTGGCTGAAAAACTGGCGCAGCGGCGCGGAGGCAAGGCAGGCATAGTTATCCGTCTCCTTCAGCAGCCCGGCATTGATTGCCAGCTTTTCCGCATGCGCCAGCACTTCATAGATGCCGCCGCGGGCCTTAATCGAGCCCGAGACCGGCAGGTGGCTATCTTTCTTTAACCACAAACTGCCGGGCAGCGCGTGCTGATAGCGTGCATCAAGCACCGGTTGTAAGCGGGTCAGCGGGCAAATTTCCGACTCAATGATGCCGTTGCTGGCGCGCGTTTCCGGGAATACCTGCATCAGGTAAGGGGCAAAACGCGCCAGCCGGGCGCTGGCGTCCACCACCTGCTCACGCGTCAGGCCGACGTGCGCATAGCCCTGTGCCAGCGTCGTGGCTTTAGGGTTGAACCAGGTAACCGGTTGTAAGGCACACAGCTGATTAACCAGTGGAAAATTCTGCCTGACCTGTTCTGCATCCATTAACATGGTGACTTCTCCTGTGGTGGTGGGGTGATGGCCGATTTATGCTTAAACAATGGGAAAAACAGTCATTACCGCCAAAGTTTGATCGCATTCAAATTTCTGAAAAATATAAAGAAAAAACCAGATATGCAGTTTATCTGCATAACTACCGCCTGCCAACTGTCGGTCTGTAAAGTCAGCGCAGGTTTACCCGCTAACTATGCAGTTAGTCATGCTGGATTGTGCTTAAAACACAGGATTTCACATTTATTTAAAAACTTTGAAACCTTTTTTTGATGTTAAATTAGCGGCGACTTAGTGAGATTCACTGAGTCATCCACGGTATGACAGTATTTATAACTAAGAGCTCCCCGCACGGCATTTGCCCCTGACGGACAGGCTCTACACATATGAAGGTTTGTTATGGAAAAGCTCTCTTACGTTTCTGAAGGCAGCAAGACGGCCTGGTCAACCTATCTGCAGCAGATCGATCGCGTCGCGCCGTATCTCGGCGACCTGTCGCGCTGGGTGGATACCCTGCGTCATCCGAAACGTGCACTGATTGTAGACATTCCGCTGCAAATGGACGACGGCAGCATCCGCCACTTCGAAGGCTTCCGCGTGCAGCACAACCTGTCGCGCGGCCCGGGTAAAGGCGGTATTCGTTACCATCCTAATGTGGATCTTAATGAAGTCATGGCGCTTTCTGCGTGGATGACGATCAAATGTGCGGCGGTTAACCTGCCGTATGGCGGCGCCAAGGGCGGGATCCGCGTTGACCCCTTTGCGCTGTCGGAAGGCGAGCTCGAGCGCCTGACGCGCCGCTACACCAGCGAAATTGGCCTGATCATCGGCCCGCAAAAAGATATTCCTGCGCCGGACGTTGGCACCAACGCCAAAGTGATGGCGTGGATGATGGACACCTATTCAATGAATCACGGCACCACCATCACGGGCGTGGTGACCGGTAAGCCTATCCACCTTGGTGGTTCACTGGGGCGCGAAAAAGCCACCGGGCGCGGCGTATTTATTACCGGCCGTGAAGTGGCACGCCGCAGCGGCATTGAAATTGAAGGTGCGCGAGTTGCCGTGCAGGGCTTTGGTAACGTCGGTAGCGAAGCAGCGCGCCTGTTTAACGATGCCGGGGCGCGCGTGGTAGCGATTCAGGACCACAGCGCCACGCTGTTCAACGCGGCAGGCATCGACCTGGTCGCGCTGAGCGAGTGGCAGGCAGCCAATAAAAAGATTGCCGGATTCAGCGGCGCAGACGTTATCAGCGATGAGGCATTCTGGGACGTGGAAATGGAGATTCTGATCCCTGCCGCGCTGGAAGGTCAGATCACCCGTCAGCGCGCGGAAAAACTGCACTGCCGCATCGTGCTGGAAGGCGCAAACGGCCCAACCTTCCCGGAAGCCGATGACGTGCTGGCCTCACGCGGTATTACCGTCGTGCCGGACGTCGTGTGTAACGCCGGGGGCGTAACCGTCAGCTACTTTGAGTGGGTGCAGGATATGGCCAGCTTCTTCTGGAGCGAGGACGAAATTAATGAGCGCATGGATAAGCTTATGACCGAAGCGATGGTCCACGTCTGGGATAAAGCGCGTGAGAAGACGTGCAGCCTGCGCACCGCCGCCTATATCGTGGCGTGCGAGCGCATCCTGATGGCACGTAAGGATCGCGGGATCTATCCGGGTTAAGCGCAATATAGTCCCTCAAAAACCGTATTAAAAACCGTATTGAAGTAGGGTTAGCTCGAAGAATGGCAGGCTCCTTTAGGAGCCTGCCTTTTTTTAACTCTTTTCCGCCCGGGCGTCCGCTTCGGCCTGCTGGTAACGCTGCTTAAATGCCTCGTTCTCTTCGACCAGGCGCAATGCCGCCTCGATCAGTTCATTCTGCACCAGCGTATCGGCACCGTCGCTGGTGGCCCAGTGAATGTACATCACGCACAGTGCCGCAACCTGCAGCTGCTCGCCCTCTTCATTGCTGCCGTCAAACTGATATTCGGCCAGCGACCAGCGGTAAATTTCAGCGACAAATGGCATATCACCACTTTCATCCAGCGCGGGTAAGGTGGCGAACAGTTCCAGCATCTCCGGGGTGGCGACGTAGTTCTGGCGGCCAACGGCATCCAGCTGGCGTCCGTGGGCGCGGGCCTTATTGGCCTGTTTGGCTTTCAGTTTGGCGCGTTTATTACGTTTGTCCTGTTTGGTGCTCACGGCTTTTCTCTGTCAGTAAAAAATTGGGCGGCAGGATAACATATCTGGTCAGGATTTCCCGATCATCAGCGACACCAGCCCGGCGGCAATCAGCGGCCCGACCGGCACGCCGCGAAACAGCGAGACGCCGATAATGGTGCCGATCAGCAGCCCACCAACGACGGTAGGCTGGCTGCTCATCAGCTGCACGCCGCGCCCGCCAACCCAGGAAACAAAAATGCCCACCGCGATTGCCAGCAGCGATTTCCAGTTCAGGAACGAGTGCATCAGCGTGGTGGATGGCAGCGAACCGCTGGCAATCGGCGCCATCACGCCAATGGTCAGGATGATGATCCCCACCGTGACGCCCTGCTTCTCAATCCACGGGAAGGTTTGCTGCAGCGGCGTCATGCGAATGGCAACCAGCACCAGCAGCGCAATGGTGACGGTGAGGTTGTGGCTGAAGTAGCTCAGGGCGGCAAGGAACAGCAGAATAGCGAGGGTCAAATCGAACATTTTTTACCTGATAACAGTTTCGCAACAAAGTGGTGAGCACAGCATAAAGAATTTTTTCAGCAACTCACCCTTTTTTTTCCTTTACGCCGCCGGCGTGGCCCGCGCCCGCTTCAGGCAATCAGTGGCTGGCATCAATCGCGGCCTGCAGGCTGACCTGCGGACCACTCAGCACCGCCAGCGTACTGTTAATAAAGCGCTCCGCCCCGCTCATCGACGCCTGCGCCAGCACGATACAGCCCAGGGTGCATTCCGGACGTTGCTGAATATAGTGCGCAATTTCCTGATGATAGCCGTCAATGTCGCCCTGATTGAACCAGGCCCACGCGCGCGGGATCAGTTCGATCACCAGCCGTTCACCGGGAATAAAGGCGCTAAATAGCTGGGTGGTGGAGGCCAGCGTCGAGCTGGCGGTGCAGAGCACCAGTATCGTGCCGTGATAGCGCGAGGCGATTTTCGCCAGCGTGGCATCAATGCGCACCACCGGTTTGCTGAACGCGACCTCGTATGCTGCCACCCCAAGCGTGGTGCAGGTGACAATCACCGCATCCGCCTGCTGACACAGCTCTTCAATGGCCTGGCGCGTGGCGGCTGCGATCTCCGGGGTGACCTGCTGCTGCTCAATGGCTTGATCAAAAAGTTCACTCTCCACCCGGTGCAGCAGCTGGACGTCTTCATAGCCGAGCACGCCGAGCGCCTGCTCGAACACTTCTATATTACTTCTGGCCGCGTGCAGGCAGGCAATGATGGTCATGGCCGCATCTCCTTTAACGTTGAAATGCTACTGTGGCAAATATCACAAAAAATGCCAGTAAAAAGGGCCTCTCTGAGAACGAATGTTTCACCCGATAAGCACCGCCGTGGTGCACTGCACCGTATTTGTTCGCCACTATCCTGCAACCTTTGTTTCAACAACCGCATTGTTCGCCTGCTGGCGGCACTTTTTGTCTCATAAGAAACTGGTATGGAAATTGCTTTTATTTACTCATGACGCAAAGGAGAGACAGATGAAAGCAATTATCATAGGTGCCGGTATTGGCGGTATGTGTGCGGCGATTGCGCTGCGGCGCGGCGGCATTGAGTGCGAGGTGTTCGAGGCGGTGAAAGAGATCAAACCGGTAGGTGCGGCGATCTCAGTGTGGCCAAACGGAGTGAAATGCCTCAACTATCTGGGGATGAGAGAAGCCCTGCGCGCCATTGGCGGTCCGATGCAGATGATGGCCTACAAAGACGGGTACAGCGCGGAAACGCTGACCCGCTTCAGCCTTGACCCGCTGGTTAAGGATTCCGGCGAGCGCCCGTATCCGGTAGCGCGTGCCGAGCTTCAGGCGATGCTGTTGGATACCTGGGGGCGCGACTCTGTACAGTTCGGCAAACGGGTGGTCAGCGTGGAAGAAAAAAGTGACGGTGTCACTGCTTACTTCGACGATGGTTCAGAAGCACACGGCGACCTGCTGATCGCCTGCGACGGCACCCACTCGGCGATCCGCCAGCACGTGCTGGGTTATGCCACCGAGCGCCGTTACGCGGGCTATGTAAACTGGAACGGCCTGGTGGAGATTGATGAATCACTGGCTCCGGGCGACCAGTGGACCACCTTTGTCGGTGAAGGCAAACGCGTTTCGCTGATGCCGGTAGCGGGCAACCGCTTCTATTTCTTCTTCGACGTGCCGCTGCCAAAAGGGCTGGCGCAAGACCGCAGCACCCTGCGCGGCGATCTGAAGGGGTATTTCTCCGGCTGGGCTGCGCCGGTGCAGCAGCTGATCGAACGGCTGAACCCGGAAACCACTAACCGCGTGGAGATCCACGATATCGAACCTTTTGCGCAGCTGGTTAAAGGCCGGGTAGCGCTGCTGGGCGATGCGGCACACAGCACCACGCCGGATATCGGCCAGGGCGGCTGTGCGGCGATGGAGGATGCGGTGGTGCTGGCGATGATGCTGCACAGCAATTCGCTGGGCATTGAAGATGCGCTGCTGCGCTATCAGGACAAGCGCGCCGGGCGGGTAAAGGACCTGGTGCTGAAGGCGCGTAAGCGCTGTGATGTTACCCACGCCAAAGAGCCAGCGGTGACCGCAGAGTGGTACGCGGGGCTGCGCGAGGAGACTGGCGAGCGCATCCTGAACGGCATGTGCGAAACCATCCAGGGCGGTCCGCTGGCATAGCCCGCGATTTGCCCCTGTAAGCAGGGCCGATCGAAACAGAAGATCGGCCCCTGGGCGTTATTCTTGCAAACCCCGGTTGCGCAGCATCGGTTCGATCTCCGGGTCACGCCCGCGCCAGTCGTGGTAGAGCTGCTTCAGATCTTCGCTGTTGCCGCGTGACAGCACTTTGTCACGGAAGCGCTGACCATTTTCCCGCGTCAGGCCGCCGTGCTCTTCAAACCACGCAAAGCCATCATCCGCCAGCATTTCGGTCCACAGATAGGCGTAATAACCGGCGGCGTAGCCGTTACCCCAGATATGCTGGAAGTAGCTGGAGCGATAGCGCGGCGGCACGGCGGCCAGGTTGATTTTCTCCTCGCTCAGCGCGTGCTGTTCAAACTCATCGGTTTTCTGCACTGGCTGGTCGGCATGCAGCCCGTGCCAGTGCTGATCGAGCAGCGCGGCGGCCAGCAGCTCGCTCATGTCATAGCCTTTGTTGAAGGTGCTGGCACGCAGCATCTTATCGCGCAGCGCCGCTGGCATCGGCTCCCCGCTCTGGTAGTGGCGGGCGAAGTGGCTGAACACCTGCTGGTTGCTGGCCCAGTGCTCGTTAAACTGCGACGGGAACTCAACAAAATCACGCGGCGTCTCGGTGCCGGACAGGCTGGCGTAGCGCTGGTCGGCGAACATGCCGTGCAGCGCATGACCAAACTCGTGGAACATGGTAATCACATCATCCCACGACAGCAGCGCAGGCTGGCCGGGCGACGGCTTGCTGAAGTTCGCCACGTTGTAAATCACCGGCTTACTGCCCAGCAGCGTCGACTGCTCGACAAAGTTGCCCATCCACGCGCCGCCGCCTTTGTTATCACGCTTGAACCAGTCGGCGTAAAACAGCGCCAGCGGCGTGCCGTCTTTATCCAGCACTTCATACACTTTGACATCCGGGTGATAGACCGGCAGATCGGGGCGTGGCTTAAAGGTAATGCCGTACAGCTGAGTCGCGGCATAGAACACGCCGTTCTCCAGCACGTTGTTCAGCTCGAAGTAAGGTTTGATCTGCGCCTCGTCGAGGTCATATTTGGCGCGGCGCACCTGCTCGGCGTAGAACAGCCAGTCCCACGGCGCCAGGGTAAAACCGCCCTGCTGCTGGTCGATGACCGCCTGGATATCTGCCGCTTCACGCCCGGCGCGCGCGGTGGCTGCCGGGACAATCTGGCGCATAAAATCGAGCGCGGCCTGCGGGGTTTTCGCCATCTGATCCTGCAGCTTCCAGGCGGCATAGCTGTCGAAGCCCAGCAGTTTGGCCTGCTGCGCCCGCACCTGCGCCAGCCGGGCAATCAGCTCGCGCGTGTCGTTGGCGTCGCCTTTTTCGGCGCGCGTCCAGCTGGCCTGATACAGTATTTCACGCGTCGCGCGCGCGCTCAGGGTTTGCAGGTCCGGCTGCTGGGTGGTGTTTTGCAGGGTCAGGAGCCACTGGTTGCTCAGCCCGCGCGCCTGGGCCGCATCGGCCGCTGCGGCAATTTCTCCGGCGCTCAGCCCGGCCAGCGGCTGCTCGCTGCTGAACAGGACGCCGCCCGCTTTGGTGGCGGCCAGCAGGCGGTTGGTGAAGCGGGTGCTGAGCGTGGCAGACTCCTGATTCAGCGCTTTGAGCTGAGTTTTATCCGCGTCGGAAAGCTGCGCTCCAGCCAGTTCAAACGCCTGCCAGGTGACCTCTGTCAGCCGCAGCGACTCCGCATCCAGCTTCAGCTGCTGGCGCTGCTGATACACCGCGTCCAGCCTGGCGAACAGCTTGCCGTTGAGGTGAATATCGTCGTCGAGCGCCGCCAGTTTTGGCGACATCTCCTCATCAAGCGCCTGCAGTTCATCACTGGTATTGCCGGAGGTCATCGCGCTGAAAACGTTATACACGCGTGCCAGGCTCTGACCGCTCTGCTCCAGCGCCAGGTAAGTATTTTCAAAGGTCGGTGCGGCCGGGTTGTCGGCGATGCGGGCGATTTCGGCGCGCTTTTCCGCTATCGCCGCTTCCAGTGCCGGGCGATAATCGGCACTGTGGATCTTGTCGAAGGGCGGTGCCTGGAACGGCAATGTACTGGCCTTGCTGAACGGGTTATCTTGCTGTCTCTGCATCTGCTGATGTTCCTTTTGCGATTCTGCCGCCTGCACGCTGGCGGTGACTGCCATACTGATGGCCCAGACTAACGGTGCAATCCTCATAACTTTACCCTCATCCCTGTTGACGAATCACCAGCTTAGGCGCAGATGCGCCGGGTTGCAAAGTCATTGCTGGCGCTGATAACAGGCGATGATCTCCCCCGCCACCGCCACGGCAATCTCGGCGGGCAGCTTGCCTTTCACGTCCGGTAGCCCTATCGGGCAGCGCATCCCAGCCAGCTGCTCGCGGCTGAAGCCTTTGCCCTCGAGCCGGTAATCAAAGCGCTGGCGCTTGGTTTCAGAGCCAATCACACCAAAATAGCGCGCATCGCCGCGCCGCAGGATCGCTTCACACAGCTGTAAATCGCGCGGGTGATGGTGGGTCATCACCACGTAATAGCTGTTGGCGGGCATCAGCTTGACCTGATCGATGGGGTCTTCCAGACAGCGCGCCGTCACCCCTGGCGGCACCGCCGTGAACTGCTGCGGCCGTTCATCAACCCAAAATACGTGACAGGGTAACGTTGACAGCAGGTTCACCAGCGCCTGACCGACGTGCCCGGCGCCAAACACGGCGATCTGCGGCTGCGGCTGTACCAGCGGCTCGAAAAGAATGCTGGTGACGCCGCCGCAGCACTGCCCGAGGCGTGCACCAAGATTGAATTGCTCATGCCGCGCCTGTACACCCGGGGTTTGCAGCATCTCGCGGGCGATAGCGATGGCCTGAAACTCCAGATGGCCGCCGCCAATGGTCAGCCAGGTGTTATCCTGGCTGACGATCATCTTGCTGCCGCGATCGCGCGGCACTGAGCCTTTATCATCGAGCACCGTCAGCAGCACGCAGGCCTCAGCGCGCGCGCGCAGATTCGCCAGAATAGTGATCCAGTCATCGCTACGCATTATCCCCTCCCGCACGCATTTTTTCCGCCCCCCAGAACACTCGCTCCGGGGTAGCCGGGGCATCCAGCAGCGGATGCTGGCGATAGCCGCCTACGCTGGCAACCGCGTCCTGCAGCGCGCACCACACCGCAATACCCAGCATAAACGGCGGCTCGCCGACCGCTTTGGAATGGAACACGGTCTCTTTTGGATTTTTGCGATTTTCGACCAGCGTCACGCGCAGGTCGTGCGGCACATCGCCAATCGCCGGGATTTTGTAACTGGCCGGGCCATCGGTCATCAGCCGCCCTTCGGCATTCCACACCAGTTCCTCGGTGGTCAGCCAGCCCATGCCCTGCACAAAACCGCCTTCAACCTGGCCGATATCAATCGCCGGGTTAAGCGACGCGCCCACATCGTGCAGGATATCGGCACGCAGCAGGCGGTATTCGCCGGTCAGGGTATCAACCATCACTTCCGCGCAGGCCGCGCCGTAAGCGTAGTAATAGAATGGTTGCCCGCGTCCCGCCAGGCGATCGTAGTGGATGCCCGGCACGCGGTAATAGCCGGCGGCGGAGAGCGGCACCTGATTGAGCCACGCCTGCTGCGCCACTTCGGCGAAGGTAAAATGCTTGTCGCCAACTTTGACGATGCCGTTACTGAAGCGCACCTGCTCCTCAGAGCAGTGATGTACTTTGCACAGCATGGCGATCAGCCGGTCGCGCAGGATCTCCGCCGCATTCTGCGCCGCCTTGCCGTTGAGATCGGTGCCGCTGGAGGCCGCCGTCGGTGAAGTATTGGGTACTTTGCCGGTATCGGTCGCGGTGATCTGGATGCGATCGACGTCGATTTGCAGTACTTCAGCGACGATCTGCGCCACTTTGGTGTTTAGCCCCTGGCCCATCTCGGTACCGCCGTGATTCAGCTGGACCGTGCCGTCGGTGTAGATCAGAATCAGCGCCCCGGCCTGGTTGAGGAAGCTGGAGGTAAACGAGATGCCGAACTTAACCGGCGTCAGCGCCAGGCCGCGCTTCATTACGCTGTTAGCGGCATTAAACGCCGAGATTTCGGCACGGCGGGCGGCGTAGCCTGCACTCTCTTCCAGCTGGGCGGTCATCTCCTCCAGCAGGTTATCTTCCACCGTCTGATAATAGTGGGTGACGTTGCGCGTCTCTTTGCCGTAGTAGTTACGCTTGCGCACTTCCAGCGGGTCGAGGCCCAGCTCGCGGGCGATATGGTCCATAATCTGCTCAATGGCGACCATGCCCTGCGGCCCGCCAAAGCCGCGATAGGCGGTATTGGACGCGGTATTGGTGCGGCAGCGGTAGCCGGTAATCAGGGCATCGCCAAGGTAATAGGCATTGTCAGCGTGGAACATCGCACGATCGACGATAGAACCCGAGAGATCGAGCGAATAGCCGCAGTTGCCCGCCAGATCGATTTTTACCCCGCAGAAGCGCCCTTCATCATCCACCCCGACGTCATAGCGCACAAAGAACGGATGGCGTTTGCCGGTGGTGCGCATATCGTCGCGGCGCGACAGGCGCATTTTTACCGGCCTGCCGCTTTTACCTGCCGCTACCGCGCACAGGCAGGCAACGCCTGCGGCCTGCGTCTCTTTACCGCCGAAGCCGCCGCCCATACGGCGCATGTCGATGGTCACTTTATTCATCGTCACGCCCATTACCGAGGCCACCAGCTTCTGCACTTCGGTCGGGTTCTGGGTTGATGAGTAAACCTGCAGCGCACGATCTTCACCGGGCACCACCAGCGCCACCTGAGTTTCCAGATAGAAGTGCTCCTGACCGCCAATGTGAAATTCGCCCCGCAGGCGGTGGGCCGCACGCGCCAGCGCCGCTTGCGCATCGCCGCGCTGGTGGATGTGCGGCTGCTGGACAAAGCTTTGCTGCTCCAGCGCCTGCTTCACGTCCAGCAGCGGGGTGAGCGGCTGGTACTCAATTTTTGCCAGCATCGCCGCCTGACGCGCCGCCTGCTCGCTTTCGGCTGCCACCACCAGCACCATCTGACCGGCATACTCCACCACGTCCTGCGCCAGCAGCGGGTCGCCAGGCTCCAGCGGCCCGATATCCACATCACCCGGCACGTCGCGCCAGGTCAGCACGCTCACTACCCCGGGCACCGCGTAGCAGGCTGCGACATCAATGCTTATAATGCGCGCATGGGCATGTTCGCTGAGGCGCGGGCAGAGGTGCAGCATCCCAGGCAGCTCGAGGCGATCGTCAATATATTGCGCTGCGCCGCTAACGTGCAGCGCAGCGCTCTCATGCTTGTTGCTCTTGCCAACGCCGTTCTGAATGCCCTGCTTAAACTGTTGGGCAATCACCTCTTCACTGACCTGCGGGCGATTATGAGACATAGCGGGCAACCTCCGTAATGGTCAGTTCACCGTTGAGATCGGCGTAGTAGCGGCGCAGCAGATTTTTCGCCAGCTGCAGGCGATAAGCCGCGCTGGCGCGGAAGTCGCTTAGCGGCTGGAACTCCTGCTCCAGAGCTTTGCAGGCTTGTTCGATGGCGCAGAGCGTCAGCGGCTGGCCAAGCAGCAGCTGTTCACAGCGCGAAGCGCGCTGCGGGATCGCCGCCATGCCGCCAAAGGCAATGCGCACGTGCGACACGCAGTTTTGCGCATCGGTTTGCAGCGTGAAGGCGGCAAATACGGCGGAGATATCATCCTCCAGCCGTTTGGAGACCTTCCAGGCGCGGAAATTTCGTCCGGCCGCCGTTTTGGCTATCACGATAGCGCGGATAAACTCGCCAGCGCGCAGCGCGGTTTTACGGTAGCCGAGGAAGAACTCGCTGATTGCCAGGCGGCGCACTTCATCACCGCGCTGCAGCAGCAGCTCCGCGTCCAGCGCCAGCAGCATCGGCGGCGTATCGCCAATCGGCGAAGCGTTAGCGATGTTGCCGCCCAGCGTGCCCTGATGGCGGATCTGCAGTGAGGCAAAGCGCTCCAGCAGCTGGCTGAACGCCGGGATTTCCGCGCTCAGCAGCTGCCAGCAGTGATGTAAAGAGGCCCCGGCCCCCAGCACAATCTCCTCGCTGCCAATTTCACACTGTTTCAGTTCATCGACGTGGCCGAGAGCAATCATCAGCGGCAGCGTCTGATGCTGCTGCGTCACCTGCAACGCCAGGTCGGTGCCGCCCGCCAGCAGCCGCGCCTGCGGATTGGCCAACAGCGCCGCGCTGAGCTGACCGATAGTTTTTGGCAGCAGGCAATGGTTGCCCTGCCGCGCGATCTCCTGCATCTCGCTGTTTTGCAGCGCCAGCAGACGTTCTACCGTCGCGGTTTCCTGCTGCTGAAAACTGTCGCTGACCGGCGCGGCACAGGCCTGCTGCGCCGCCGCAACGATTGGCCGATAGCCGGTACAGCGGCACAGGTTGCCCGCCAGCGCTTGCTCAATCTGCTGATGGTTTGCGCTGCCCTGCTTTTGCAGCGTGAACAGCGACATTACAAAGCCCGGCGTACAGAAGCCGCACTGCGATGCGTGGCAGTCAACCATTGCCTGCTGCACCGGGTGTAACCCCTCCGGCTGGCGCAGATCTTCAACGCTAATCAGCTGTTTGCCCTGCAGGCTGCTGACAAACGTCAGGCAGCTGTTGACCGTTTCATAGTGCATTTCCCCGTTTTCTACGCGGCCAAGCGTGACGGTGCAGGCGCCGCAGTCGCCGGAGGCGCAGCCCTCTTTCGTGCCGCAGCGCCGCTGGTTCTGGCGCAGATAGTTGAGCACCGTCAGATTCGGGTCGATCTCCTGCTCGCTTACCAGGCGCTGATTGAGTAAGAACTGGATCATGCTGCACGCTCCATTTTATCGCTCTGCCAGACGCAGCGGCCGTTGACCCAGGTGGCGGCGATATTGCGGTCGTCACCCAGCGTCATCAGCACGAACAGTTTTTCCCAGATATCGCGGCTGTTGGCGTGGCGCATCTGCTGCAGCGGGGAAACAGCCGGGTCGAGCACCACAAAATCGGCCTCTTTACCCGGCATGAAATTGCCAATCTTCTGGTCGAGATCCAGCGCTTTCGCGCCGCCCAGCGTGGCGTGGTAAAAAGCTTCACAGGCGGAGAGCCTGTAGCGCTGCAGTTGGCCAACCTTGTAAGCCTCGCCCAGCGTTTGCAGCATATTAAAGGTGGTGCCCGCGCCGACGTCGGTGCCGATACCCATCTTCACCCCTTTATGCCAGCAGGTTTGCAGATTAAACAGCCCGCTGCCGAGGAACAGGTTAGAGGTCGGGCAGAATGCCACCGCGGAATCCGTGGCGTGCAGGCAGTCCCACTCGCCATCGTCAAGATGCAGGCAGTGGGCAAACAGGCTGCGCTTGCCGGTCAGCTGGTACTGGTGATACACGTCAAGATAGCCGTTGTGATGCGGGAACAGCGCCTTCACCCATTCGACCTCCTGCGGGTTCTCGCTCAGGTGAGTATGCAGCCAGGTATCCGGATATTCGGCGCGCAGCTGCTGTACCTTGCTCAGTAACTGCGGGGAGGAGGTCGGGGCAAAGCGCGGGGTCAGCGCGTAGCTCAGGCGGCCGTGATTGTGCCAGCGTTCGATCAGCGCTTTGGTCTGCTGGTAGCTCTGCTCCGGGGTTTCGGTCAGGCTCTCCGGCGCGTTGCGGTCCATCATCACCTTGCCGGCAATCAGCCGCATCTCCAGCGCCGCAGCCGCGGTAAACAGTGCATCGACCGATTCAGGATGCACGGTGCCAAATACCAGCGCGGTGGTGGTGCCGTTGCTCAGCAGCTGCTGGAGGAAAAATGCCGACATGCGCGCCGAGTGCTGCGGGCAGTGATACTGGCTTTCCACCGGGAAGGTGTACTGATTGAGCCACTCCAGCAGCTGCTCACCAAACGCGCCGATCATTTCGGTTTGCGGGTAGTGAATATGGGTGTCGACAAAGCCAGGCACGATCAGGCGGCCGCGATAGTCGAGTGCCCCATTCCCCGGCTGCAGCAGGTGCTGCCCCTGCTGCCACTCATACAGGCCGACGATTTCGCCCGCGTTCAGCAGCAGCAGTCCGTCTTCAATATGGCGTGCGGCGTCCGGCAGCTGCTGAGGATTTTCTACCGTGCGGGTGATATCAAAAAAGCTGGCGCGTATCGCCTGGGTATAGGTCACTGACATAACATTTCCTTTATTGAGGCGGCCTCACCCTGTTCAGTATTTACCAGCAGTGAGGTTTTTACCCGTAATCAAATAACTTTCTTATCAGTGTAGTTTTGCAATTGTTGTGCCAGCCGGGAAAAATAAATTTTCGTTAAATTACAGTCAGTTAAAATTATTCTTAATAAACTCTGTTATTCAGGCTTAATAAACGATTGCGCAATCGGTTGCTAATAATGCAACCGATTGCTAATGGGTAACAGTGCGCTTAATGATTGGGATGACATTTTATTTGGCCGGGCCTGCGCCCTTTTTTGGCGCATTTCTGCCTTGAGGTGCACCAGCAGTGTGCAGCTTTTGGTATTAACCCATAACAAAACGCTCCTTTATCGGCGGCGCGGCATAATGTTAAGGTAAGAAAAATCCAAAATGTGTTGAGGAACAGTGAGATGATCGTATTTGTTACCGGTGCGACCGCCGGTTTTGGTCAGAGTATTACCCGCCGCTTTGTCGCTCAGGGACATAAAGTCATTGCCACCGGCCGCCGCCAGGAGCGCCTGGATGCGTTACAGCAGGAGCTGGGCGACAGCGTCTATACGCTGGTTCTCGACGTGCGCGATCGCGCCGGCATTGACGCGGCGGTGAATAGCTTGCCGACGGAGTGGCGCAACATTGACGTGCTGGTGAATAATGCCGGCCTGGCGCTGGGCATTGAACCGGCACAGCGTGCCAGCCTGGAAGACTGGGAAGATATGATCGACACCAATAACAAGGGCCTGGTGTATATGACGCGCGCCATTCTGCCCGCCATGGTGGAGCGCAACGTCGGCCATATTATCAATATCGGTTCGATTGCCGGCAGCTGGCCGTACCCGGGCGGTAACGTCTACGGTGCGACCAAAGCGTTTGTACGTCAGTTCAGCTTTAACCTGCGTACCGACCTGCACGGCACCGCGCTGCGCGTTACCGATATCGAACCGGGCCTGGTCGGCGGCACCGAGTTCTCCAATGTGCGCTTTAAGGGCGATGATGCCAAAGCGGGTAGCGTGTATGACGGTACCGAACCGTTGACGCCGGAGGATGTGACCGAAGCGGTCTGGTGGGTGGCTACCCTGCCGAAACACGTCAATATCAACGCGCTGGAGATGATGCCAGTCGGCCAAAGTCAGGCCGGCCTGCGCGTGCACAAAGGGTAATTAACCTGCGGCGGGCGACTCAGGCCCGCCCCCATCCGGCAACGATAATCAACACTCCGCAAAACGCCACCAGCGCCCCAAGCCAGTCGAAAGTGCTAAGCCGAACACCCTCAATAAAGCGCAACCACAGCAGCGCCGTGACCACATACACGCCCCCGTAGGCGGCGTAGACGCGCCCACTGGCGGCCGGGTGCAGCGTCAACAGCCAGACAAACAGCATCAGGCTGACTGCTGCCGGCAGCAGCAGCCATGGCGAACCGTTCTTTTTCAGCCACAGATACGGCAGGAAACAGCCGACGATTTCGGCCAGTGCGGTGGCAAAGAAAAGTAAAATGGTGGTCAGCAAAGGTAAATTCTCACTCAAAGTTCAACGGCGCAACCGCGTGACTGGTCGCTGCCTGAAAGCTGGTGATATACTAACAAACATCGTCCGCGCAGTCGCGACAGCGGGCTGCCCATTGAAAGGAAACTATGATGAAAACAGTACAACACCGTCTGAAGCAGGCGACACTGCCGCTATTAATGCTGGCAGCCCTGTTCTCCGTCCAGCACAGCGCGCAGGCACGCACCGACCGCCTGGTGATCGAGGATGGCGATAACTCACTGACTAAAGAAGAAGCGCGCCAGCAGAAAGAGCAGTGGGATGACACCCGCAATCTGCGCCATAAGGTTAACTCCCGCACCGAGAAAGAGTTCGACCGCGTTGACCGCGCTTTTGATACCAGCGAAGCCTGTGAAAAAAGCCTCAATCTGAATGCCTACTGGGAGCCGAAAACCCTGCGCTGCCTCGACCGTCGCACCGGTCGTCCGGTCACGCCTTAACCACTCCGGCACTGTTATTACTGCTAATTTAAGGATGATAAGATGAAGAGTTTCAAGTGGATATTAACCGCCCTCGTCGTTGCCACTCCTCTGGCCGTTCAGGCATCTTGCGAAACGGTCAAGGCCGATATTAACCAGAAAATCATCAACAACGGGGTTCCGGCCTCCGGCTTTACGCTGGATATCGTGCCGAATGACCAGGCCGATCAGGCGGGTGGCCAGGTCGTGGGTCATTGCGAAAACGACACGCAGAAGATTGTTTACAAGCGCAGTGGCAATAACGATGACAGCAGCGTCCCTGCTGCTGCCGGTACCTCGCAGGATACTTCCGCGCAGTAACATTCCGCGGGCCAGGCATGCCTGGCCCCTACCAAACGTTATAATATTTACCCCATCTGCAGGGTCAGGCATGCTTGGCGCGCCTCAACAATTATAACGTTATAATATATTCGTCATTTGTAGGGGTCAGGCATGCCTGACCCGCCTCAACAATTATAAAGTTATAATATGTTCGTCATTTGTAGGGGCCAGGCATGCCTGGCCCGCCTCAAAAAAATTAATGCGGTTTCAGCGCCGGGATCATCCGTGACACCAGCAGGCTCATCACCGCCACCCCCAGCGATACCGCAAACACCCAATGCAGCGACAGCGCGATTTCACTCAGCATATGCTGCAGGCTGTCCGCCTCGATCGCCGCGCGCTGGCTGTGGGACATCACCTGCTGTACCGGGTCGTTGCTATGCGGCAGGCGCAGCAGCAGATTATAATTCAGCACCGCTCCCATCACCGCCGTTCCCAGCGCCGAGCCGAGCATGCGGCTAAACATGATTGACGCGGTACAGATGCCGCGAATGGCGAAGTCGGCGGTATTTTGCACCGCAATCAGGAAGGTGGTGCTGGTCATGCCCATCCCGGTGCCAATCACAAAGGCGAAAAAGCCGGCGTGCCACACCGGGCTTTCACGATGCAGGGTGAGCAGCAGCGCGGTGCCGGCAATTAACAGCAGCGAGCCGAGCAGCGCGGTAAAGCGGTACGAGGTGCGCTGCATCAGGCGCCCGCTCAACGTACTGGCAAGCGGCCAGCCGATTGACATCATCGCCAGCGCACTGCCCGCCTGCAGCGGCGTGCCACCGTTAACCCCCTGGATCCAGGTGGGCAGAAAGGCGCTGATGCCCATCATCGCCGCACCGATCAGCAGATTTCCGGCATTACCTGCCAGCAGCGTGCGGCTACGCCAGATGGCCATCGGGAACAGCGGTTGGTTGGCGTTACGCTCGTGGTGCAGCAAGGCGTAGCCGGCGATACATGCCACAATGACCAGTCCGGCGACCAATGGCAGCCCCAGTGATTCCGCCTGCAGTAACGCCACCAGCAGCGCGCTGACCGTCAGCATCAGCAAGGCGCTGCCCGTCAGGTTCAGGCGGTGCGGACTTTTCTCCTTCGATTCCGGGAAGAAGCGCGCCAGCAGCAGCATCGAAATAATGCCGATCGGCACATTGACCCAGAAAATCAGCGCCCAGTTAAAGTGCTGCACCAGCCACGCCCCGGTTAACGGGCCAACGATCGCCGCCACGCCCCAGACGCTGGACAGCCAGCCCTGGATCCCCGCCCGCTCTTTCGGCGGATAGACATCGGCAATAATAGTGGAGGTGAGCGGCATGATGGCCCCGGCCCCCAGCCCCTGTAGGGCGCGGAACAGGATCAGCCAGCCCATATTGGTGGCAAAGCCGCACAGCACCGAACCGCATAAAAACAGGCCTGTACCAATAAAGAACATGCGCTTTCTGCCCCATAAATCTGCCAGCCGCCCGTAAATCGGCACGCTGACTGCCTGAGTCAGCAGATAGATAGAGAACACCCAGCCAAACTGTGAGAAGCCTCCCAGCTCGGCGATAATCGTGGGCATAGCCGTAGCAACAATGGTGACCTCGATCGCCGCCATAAACATCGCCAGCATCGAGGCGATCAGGATCCAGTGGCGCTGCGCCACGGGATTAGCAATATTTTCCGACATAGTTTCCCCGTCCTTCGTTCATCCCTTTAGTGTGGAGCATTTTAGAGCAAACAGTTTCCGAAATGTGCTTATCTGAATTAGTGACATTGTCACCTGTTGACGATAAATTTTTTTCATTGATGGCTTTTCCAGCGCTGGCAAAGGCTTAAGCGTGATTTAGCTTAAAACTATCCCCCTGATTTTCGGCCTAAAATTTGGCACTTCTCCCGCTTCGCTGCTATAGATTTTTAGGCGAACTTACCGGGTAAAACGCTAGTAACCCATTTAATCATCACTTTTAGTGCTTATCTGCATCCAGGGAGAACCATGATATGCAAAATTCCACGCTGTTGCAGCGTGCCTTACTGGCGGTGCTGTTTATCGCCGCTATCGTTGGCCTGCTGGTCTGGGGGCTTGGCGTAGAGACTATCCAGGCTCGCCGCGTTGATCTGATTTACCTCGGTCAGCAACATATGAAGCTGGTGTTCTGGTCACTGCTGTTTGCGCTGCTGATTGGTATTCCTAGCGGCATTCTTCTTAGCCGCCCTTTTGCCCGCCGCTGGGCGGAATACGTGATGCAGATCTTTAACGTCGGCAATACCCTGCCGCCGCTGGCGGTTCTGGCGCTGGCGATGGTGGTGATCGGCATTGGCGATCGCCCGGCGATTATCGCACTGTTTCTGGCGTCGCTGCTGCCGATTGTGCGCAACACCTACGCCGGCCTGTGCTCGGTGCCCGCTTCACTGCTGGAGGCCGCTGACGGCATTGGCATGACGAAAGGCCAGCGCCTGTACCAGGTTGAGCTGCCCAATGCGTGGCCGGTGATGCTGTCCGGCATTCGCGTGGCGACGGCAATTAACGTCGGCACCGCCCCGCTGGCGTTTCTGATTGGTGCCAGCAGCTACGGCGAGCTGATTTTCCCGGGGATTTACCTGAATGATTTCCCTACTCTGATCCTTGGCGCTGCCGCCACGGCACTGTTTGCGTTGATCCTGGATATGCTGCTGGCCGGTCTTGGCCGCCTGCTCAGCCCGCATACTGCAGCATAACAATAATAAGGAGCTGATAATGGCTGATTTCCTGTTAACCCGCTGGCTGCGCCACGGCGCACTGGCGCTGACCGCCTCGCTGGCGCTGAGCGGCGCGGCTGCGGCGGCACCGCTGGTGATGACCACTAAGAGCTTTACCGAACAGCACATTCTGTCGGCGCTGACCACCCAGTACCTGCGCAAACAGGGCTTTGAAGTGGAACCCAAAACCAACATTGCCACCACCATCGCCCGTAACGCAATGATCAACAAGCAGGTCGATATGACCTGGGAATATACCGGTACCTCACTGATTATTTTTAACCATATTTCAAAACCTATGCCGCCTGATGAAGCGTATCAGACGGTGAAAAAGCTGGATGCCAGGCTGGGTCTGGTGTGGCTCAACCCCGCGCCGATGAACAACACCTACGCCTTCGCCATGAAGCGCGAACGCGCCGACGCCGAGCATATTGATACGATGTCACAAATGGTGGCAAAGCTGGAGCAGGTGCGCAAAAACGACCCCGACCATAACTGGATGCTGGGCCTAGATCTTGAGTTTGCCGGGCGCTCCGATGGCCTGAAGCCGTTGCAGAAAGCCTACAGCATGGAGCTGGACCGCCCGCAGATCCGCCAGATGGACCCGGGGCTGGTTTACAACGCCATTCGTGATGGCTTTGTTGATGCCGGTCTGGTGTACACCACCGACGGGCGCGTAAAAGGCTTCGATTTGAAAGTGCTGAAGGATGATAAAGGCTTCTTCCCAAGCTATGCGGTAACGCCGGTGGTGACCGAGCAGGCGCTGAAAGACCATCCGGGACTGGATACGGCGTTGAATAAGCTGTCGCCGCTGATCACTGATGAGGCAATAACCGAAATGAATAAACGCGTGGATATTGACCATCAGTCGCCGCAGCAGGTGGCCCGCGATTTCCTGAAATCTCACGGCATGCTCTGAGGAGACAGTTATGGATACCCTTCACTACATTATTGATAACTGGGGCTACCTCGCTTCCCTCACCTTCCAGCATTTATGGCTGGTGGCGCTGGCGGTGGGCTTTGCCATTGTGATTGGCGTGCCGCTCGGCATTCTGATTGTGCGTTTTAAGTGGCTGGCAACGCCGATATTAGGGCTGGCAACTATCGTGTTGACCATTCCGTCGATTGCGCTGTTTGGCCTGATGATCCCGCTGTTTTCGATGATCGGTCAGGGCATCGGCGTACTGCCCGCCGTGACTGCGGTGTTCCTTTACTCGCTGCTGCCGATTGTGCGCAACACGCACACCGCGCTGGAAAACCTGCCGGACGGGCTGCGTGAAGCCGGGCGCGGTATCGGCATGACGTTCTGGCAGCGCCTGCGCTGGGTGGAGATCCCAATGGCGCTGCCGGTCATCTTCGGCGGTATCCGCACGGCGGTGGTGATGAACGTTGGCGTGATGGCGATTGCCGCGATTATCGGCGCGGGCGGCCTTGGCCTGCTGTTGCTGGACGGCATCAGCGGCAGTGATATCCGCATGCTGATTGCTGGCGCATTAATGATCTGTTTACTGGCTATTATTCTTGACTGGCTGCTGCACCGCCTGCAGCTGGCGCTGACACCTAAGGGGATTCGATAATGATAAAACTGGAAAACCTCACCAAAACCTTTAAGCAGAAAAACGGTAACAGCTTTAACGCCGTTGATAATGTCAGCCTGAACGTGCCGGAAGGCGAAATGTGCGTCCTGCTCGGCCCTTCCGGCTGCGGCAAAACCACCACGCTGAAGATGATTAACCGCCTGATCCCTTCCAGCAGCGGCAAAATTCTGATTAACGGCGAAGATACCAGCGGCTTAGACACCGTGACGCTGCGCCGCAATATTGGCTATGTGATCCAGCAGATCGGGCTGTTCCCGAATATGACTATCGAAGAGAACATTACCGTGGTGCCGCGTATGCTGGGCTGGGAAAAGCAGCGCTGCAAAGAGCGCGCCCGCGAGCTGATGAGCATGATGGCGCTGGATGCCAACAAGTTTCTTCACCGCTATCCGCGCGAGATGTCCGGCGGCCAGCAGCAGCGCATTGGGGTTATCCGCGCGCTAGCGGCGGACCCACCGGTGCTGCTGATGGATGAGCCGTTCGGTGCGGTCGACCCGATTAACCGCGAAGTGATCCAGAATGAGTTTCTCGAGATGCAGCGCCAGCTGAAGAAAACCGTAATGCTGGTCAGCCACGATATCGATGAGGCGCTGAAGCTCGGTGACCGTATTGCCGTGTTCGGCCAGGGAAAAATCGTGCAGTGCGCCAGCCCGGATGAGCTGCTGGCAAAACCGGCTAACGAGTTTATCGGGTCGTTTGTTGGCCAGGACCGCACGCTGAAGCGGCTGCTGCTGGTGCAGGCGGGCGATGTTACCGATCGGCAGCCTACGCTTACCGTGCAAAAATCCACGCCGCTGGCAGAAGCGTTCGGCATGATGGATGACAACGATTTACGTTCAATCACCGTGGTGGATAATGACGGCAAACCGCTAGGCTTTGTGAAACGTCGCGAGGCGCGCGCTGCCAGCGGCGTCTGTGCCGATATGCTGCACAAGTTTAGCGTCACCGGCAAGGCGGAAGAGAACCTGCGCGTGGTGCTGTCAAAACTGTACGAGCACAATCTGGTCTGGATGCCGATCGTCGATGAAGACGGCCGCTACAGCGGGGAGATTTCACAGGATTATATTGCGGATTACCTCAGTTCAGGCCGTACCCGCCGCGTACTGAACGTTAGCTAATCATCTGGGTAGGGGTCAGGCATGCCTGACCCCAAAAGATTCGGAGCCGATCAGGCATGCCCGCCCCCCAGGATTCGGAATGGGGCAGGCATGCCTGCCCCCTACGATATTGCTGCCTAATCATCTACAGCTTTAGCGCGCTTAAATCGAGATAGTGCGCCAGCTCGCGCGTTTCGGCTCGCGGCAGATACGGCAGCTCCCCCAGCAGCGGCGCCGGGATCTTATCCCTCAGCACGTCGATAATTTGCGCATAGTGCGCCAGCCCCGGATTTATCCGGTTGGCAACCCAGCCCAGCAGCGGCAATCCATCATTCACCACCGCCTGCGCCGTCAGCAGCGCATGGCTGATGCAGCCCAGCTTGATCCCCACCACCAGTACCACCGGCAGCTGTTCCTGCACCGCCCATTCCGATAACGGCCGCAAATCGTTCATCAGGCTGCGCCAGCCGCCCGTCCCTTCCACCACGGTGTAATCCGCCTGCCCGTCCAGTGCCCTCAGCCCATGGCTGAGCGTGGCGTAATCAATCGGCGTGCGGCTGGTGCTGATTTCATCTTCCAGCAGGGTGACCGGGTTGATCGCCTGGTACGGCAGTAGAATCGATGATGAAGCCTGCAGAACCAGCGCATCTTTATTGCGCGGCCCCTCTTCCGTTTGCTGGCTGCTTTTAGCCACAGGTTTATAGCCTACGGCCTGTTTACCCTGCGCTGCCAGCTTCTGTAGCAGCGCGCGGGACACCACCGTTTTGCCGACTTCTGTATCGGTTCCGGTAACAAATAGACGTTTCAACATGAATGGCTCCGGCAGGCCCTGTCTGTCCAGGGTAATCATTTTCGTACTTTACAAGTGAGCGAAAATTGTAGGGCAGTACCGCCCGCCGGAGATTGCGTTAGCGCAAGATTTAGTGGATTTATCAGCCCTGTAGCAGCTTGATTAATAACGAACCGTTATACAGGGCATCTTTGACCAGCGCGGCGCCCGGCATGGTGCCGAGATTAACAAACTCGGTTGGCTCAACCTGTAAGTCAGCGCTGTAGCGGGGTAGCGCCTGCTGGCGAATGCAGGTGGCGATAGCGGGGAACAGCACGCTCTGGGCACGATTAAGTGGGGAACCGATAAGAATTTTTTGAGGATGGAACAGATTAACCATGATGGCCACAATGCGCCCCACGCTGCTACCGACCCCGGCGATGACATCGCAGGCCAGCTGATCGCCAGCCAGCGCCGCGTCGCACAGCGCATCAATCGTCAGAGGCTGATTATGCAGCGTTGAGCTCATCGACGCCTGCATGCGCTGCGCGGCCAGTTCCAGCATGCTGTCGATACTGGCCACGGTTTCCAGGCAGCCGTGATTGCCGCAGTAGCAGCGCTTGCCCCACGGATCGACCTGCGTGTGGCCAATTTCCACCAGCGTACTGCTGCCACCGTGCAGCAACCGGCCACCGGTAATCACACCGGCGCCAACATGATGGTCAATCACCACCTGCAGGACATCGCTGGCATCGCGCGAGGCGCCAAACAGCGACTCCGCCATGGTCCAGGCGCAGATGTCGTGCTGGATATAGACCGGCAGCCCGGTGCGCTTCGCCAGTTCTGGCCCCAGCGGCATATCATCAACCTGATAAAACGGCATGCGGTGCACAATACCGGACTGGCTGTTCATAATCCCGGGCAGCGTAATGGCGATAGCGGTAAGGCGTTCCAGCTTGTGCTGGTGATCGATAAAGAACCGATCGATGAGCTGGATGATGCGCATCAGCAGCGGCTGGTCAGCCTCGGCAGGCAGCGGAAATTGCTGCTCCACCACCATTTTGCTGCTCAGATCGCGCAGCGCGAGCGTGATTTCGCCGTTGCCAATGCGGGCAGAGAGATAGTGCCAGGCCTGGGTGTCCAGCACCAGGCCAACCGCCGGACGCCCACGGCTGCCCGGCTCCTGAAACTCGGTTTCCTGTACCAGATGAGCTTCCAGCATTTCGCGCACAATTTTGGTAATACTGGCCGGGGCCAGCTGAGCTTTTTTGGACAGCTCAATCCGCGAGATGGGCCCAAACCTGTCGATCAGTCGGTACACCGCTCCGGCATTAGTCTGTTTTATCTGATCGATATGACCAGGCTGACTATCCGCAATCACACCCCACTCCTGATTATTACCTGCCCGTCACAGCCGAAATGCGACCGAAAGAAGCACTTATTTTCACGCTTCAAAATAAAGCCATCTGTGCATGGTGAAACACTTATCAGATGGCGTCAAATATTTGATTCGATATGTGATTTACAGCACATAAACCAGCACCATGCGCTCATGTTTTCTGCGAAAAAGAGCGTTCCTGGCGCAGGAGCAGTGACATCATCGCCGCCGTCACCGCCGGAATTTCCCGCTGCTTCGACCACACCAACCACACTTCAGACTGCGCGTCCTGCTCCTCCAGTGGGATCCACACCACATCGCTCAGCCGCACGCGGTGAAACGAGGCGGGTAAAATAGAGACGCCCAGCCCGGTAGAGACCAGACCGATGATCGTCATTGCTTCCCCCACCTCCTGGGCAATGTTTGGCTGGATCTGATAGCGGCGCAGCAGCTCCAGCACCTCGCTATAGAGTGCCGTGCCGACGCTGGGGTCAAAAAAGACAAACGCTTCCTGCGCCAGATCGCTAAGCGCAATTTTCTGCCGTGTTGCCAGACGGTGAGCGCGGTGAACCAGCGCGTACATCGGCTCACGCAGCAACAGCTGATGGTTGAGATTGTCCGGCAGATCGGTATTGCGCATCACGCCAAGATCCAGCCGTCCGTCGCTGAGCGGCGCCAGCTGCTGGCGGGTGTTGATCTCCTGCATCTGCACATGCACGGCGGGAAAGCGCTGGCGGAAGTTGAACAGCGCATCGGAAACGGCGGTAATAAACGGCGCGGAGGAGGTAAAACCAATGCGAAGTTCGCCTTCATCCCCGCGATGCAGCCTGGCGGCTTTTTCCGCGGCCTTGGTCACGTTGAGCATAATCTGGCGCGCATCGAGCAGAAACTGCTGCCCGGCGGCGGTCAGCTGCACGCTGCGATTGGTGCGCGCCAACAGGCGCGCGCCGATCTCCTGCTCCAGCAGTTGGATCTGCTGGCTAAGCGGCGGCTGCGAGATATTCAGGCGCGTGGCTGCGCGGCCAAAGTGCAGCTCTTCAGCAACGGCAATAAAGTAGCGCAGATGACGGAGTTCGATATTCATATTTTAAACATATCATTTTATATTATTAATATATTAGACATCATAATCCGCATTTCTTACCCTTGACAACGTGATACCTCAAATTGACTACTCAAAATAAAAAAAGGAATAGAAGTGAACCGGTCACCCTCTGCCGTTGCGGCGCCAGACCGCGCTGAACGAGCCTCCTCCCCCGCTGATGTCCAGGGCAAAGCCAGCAAAGAGCTGTATATCAAACGCGGTACGCCGCAGTTTATGCGCGTGACGCTGGCGCTGTTCTCTGCCGGTTTGGCAACTTTTGCTCTGCTGTACTGCGTGCAGCCAATCCTGCCCGTTCTGTCGCAGGAGTTTGGTGTTTCTCCTGCGGCCAGCAGTATCTCCCTGTCGATCTCCACCGGGCTGCTGGCGCTCGGCCTGCTGATTACCGGCCCGCTGTCTGATGCGATTGGCCGCAAGCCGGTGATGGTTACCGCCCTGATGCTGGCGGCGATCTGTACGCTGCTTTCCGCTACCATGACCAGCTGGCACGGTATTTTGCTGATGCGGGCGCTAATTGGCCTGTCGCTGAGCGGTGTGGCAGCGGTCGGAATGACCTACCTTAGCGAGGAAATCCATCCGAGCATGGTGGCGTTCTCCATGGGGCTGTATATCAGCGGTAACTCCATCGGTGGGATGAGCGGTCGCCTGCTGAGCGGGGTGATTACCGACTTCAGCAGCTGGCGTGTGGCGGTAATGGTTATCGGCTGTTTTGCCCTGGCTTCGGCGCTGATGTTCTGGAAGATCCTGCCGGCCTCGCGCCATTTCCGCCCGGCTTCACTTAAGCCGCGCAGCCTGCTGATCAACTTCCGCCTGCACTGGCGAGATAGCGGCCTGCCGCTGCTGTTCGCCGAAGGCTTCCTGCTGATGGGGGCGTTCGTTACTCTGTTTAACTATATTGGCTACCGCCTGCTCTCTGCACCTTTTTCGCTCAGTCAGGCGGTTGTCGGGCTGCTGTCGGTGGTGTACCTGACCGGGTCGTGGAGTTCGCCGAAGGCGGGTGCAATGACGGCAAAGTATGGTCGCGCCCCGGTGCTGCTCTTCTCCACCGCCATTATGCTGATCGGGTTACTGATTACCCTGACCAACAATATCTGGCTGATTCTGGCCGGGATGATGCTCTTCACCGCCGGATTCTTTGCTGCACACTCGGTAGCCAGCGGCTGGATTGGACCACGCGCCCGCCGCGCTAAGGGCCAGGCTTCTTCGCTGTATTTGTTCAGTTATTACCTTGGCTCCAGCGTAGCGGGTACGCTCGGCGGCGTGTTCTGGCATAACTTCGGCTGGCACGGGATTACCGCATTTATCGCTGCGCTGCTGGTGATGGCGCTACTGGTGGCAACACGGCTGCACGGGAAGCGGCTGTAGCGGTTTGATGGCGGGCGAGGCATGCCATCGCCCCTACGACAACATCTGACGGGCGAGGCACGCCGTCGCCCCTACGACAACATCTGACGGGCGAGGCACGCCGTCGCCCCTACGACAATATCTGGCGGGCGAGGCATGCCGTCGCCCCTACGACAACATCTGACGGGCGAGGCATGCCGTCGCCCCTACGACAACATCTGACGGGCGAGGCATGCCGTCGCCCCTACGACAACATCCGGCGGGCGAGGCACGCCGTCGCCCCTACGACAATATCTGGCGGGCGAGGCATGCCATCGCCCCTACTCGCCATGAGCGTAGGGGTCGGGCATGCCCGACCCTACAGACGACATTGGCACCTTTGCCGATGTTCATCTCCGTTATTGTCTGCTATATTCCAAAGGTATGTTGTAACTAATGGAGAGAGTTATGAGCCGTTATGATGCCGTCGACAGGCTACACCGCTGTGTCACGCAGCTGGAGCAGGAGCTGGATACCTTGCAGCATCAACTGCTGGATTTGCGCCTGCTGGCGGCCAGGGTTTTTGAACTGCCCGCCGTGGAAAAAGGCAAGGAGCACGATCCGCTGACTGAGATTGCGGTGGAGCAGCTGGTCGGTCAGCCCGCCCTGCAGCGGGCCCTCAGCCACTTCTGCCGCCTGTTTATGCAGCATCAATCAGAAAAAATCAGCACCAAGGCCGCGGTACGCCTGCCGGGCGCTATCTGCGTGGAAACGGACGCTGAGCAGAGTGCCCTGTTACAACAGCAGGTCGCCACTATCAATCAGCTCAAACAGCAGCTGGAGCAGATTATCACCGTAGAGTCGGGCCTGCCGCCCGAGGAGCGCTTCGAGTTTGTGCATACCCACCTGCGCGGCCTAATCACGCTGAATGCCTACCGTTCGATCGCCCTGCTGGACGCGCCGGATTCAGTGCGCTTTGGCTGGGCAAATAAGCACATTATCAAGAACGTCAGCCGTGAAGAGATGCTTGAGAAGCTGAATAAAAGCCTGCAGGCCGGGCGCGCGGTGGCCCCGTGGACGCGTGAGCAGTGGGCAGAACGCGTCGCGGATGAGATTGAAGCGATTAAGTCGCTGCCGGCTCATGCCGCGCTGAAGATTAAACGCCCGGTGAAAGTGCAGCCCATTGCGCGCGTGTGGGATAGCCAACAGCAGAAGCAGACGCAGCTGGCCTGCCCTTCACCGCTGCTGGTGATGTGCCCGGACGCGAACAGCGTGCCGAAGCTGGGTGAGCTGCTGAATTATGATGCCGGGAAAGTCACGCATCGCTATAAGCCGGAGGCGCAACCGCTGTATCTGCTGATCCCGCGGCTGCATTTGTATAGCGATCGGTTAGTTTGAATGACGATTGCTGCGGGCCGACCGGAAAAAAAGGTCGGCCCCTACAAAAACCTGATTCCTACTGGCGAGCATAAGTTTGCTGCGGGCCGACCGGAAAAAAGGTCGGCCCCTACAAAATCCTGATTCCTACTGGAGAGCATGAGTTTGCTGCGGGTCGACCGGAAAAAAGGTCGACCCCTACAAAACTGGCGAGCATGAGTTTGCTACGGGCGTTACACCTTCATGCTGCCGACCATCTCTTCCGGGCGCACCCAGGCGTCGAACTCCTCTTCGGTCAGGTAACCCAGCTTCAGCGCTGAGCCTTTCAGCGTCAGCCCCTCTTTATGCGCTTTTTTCGCAATTTCTGCCGCTTTATCGTAGCCGATATGGGTATTGAGCGCGGTCACCAGCATCAGCGATTCGTTCAGCAGCTGGGTGATGCGGTCACGATTTGGCTCGATGCCCACGGCGCAGTGGTGGTTAAAGCTGTCCATTCCGTCGGCCAGCAGGCGCACCGACTGCAGGAAGTTGTGGATCACCATCGGGCGATAAACGTTCAGCTCGAAGTTACCGGACGCGCCGCCCATATTCACCGCCACATCATTGCCCATCACCTGGCAGCACAGCATGGTCATCGCTTCACACTGCGTCGGGTTGACCTTACCCGGCATAATTGAACTGCCCGGCTCGTTTTCCGGGATGGAAAGTTCGCCGATGCCGCAGCGCGGGCCGGACGACAGCCAGCGCACGTCGTTGGCAATTTTCATCAGCGAAGCCGCCAGCCCCTTCAGCGAACCGTGCGCATGCACCAGCGCATCGCAGGTCGCCAGCGCTTCAAATTTATTCGGTGCGGTAACAAACGGCTGCTGAGTCAGCTCCGCCAGCTCTTTGGCCACGCGTACCGCGTATTCCGGGTGGGTGTTCAGCCCGGTGCCTACCGCCGTGCCGCCCAGCGCCAGCTCCGCCACATGCGGGATACTCTGTTCAATATGCTTGAGATTGTGGCTCAGCATCGCCACCCAGCCGGAGATCTCCTGGCCGAGCGTCAGCGGCGTCGCATCCTGTAAATGGGTACGGCCAATTTTGACGATGTCTTTAAACGCTTCTGCCTTCTCGCTCAGCGTTTTCTGCAACACTTTCAGCTGGGGGATCAGGTGCTGCTGCACCGCCACCACCGCCGCGACGTGCATGGCAGTTGGGAACACGTCGTTAGAGCTCTGGCTCTTATTAACATCATCATTGGGGTGAACCAGGCGCGACATGCCGCGCTCGCCGCCGAGGATCTCGCTGGCGCGGTTTGCCAGCACCTCGTTCATATTCATATTGGTTTGCGTGCCGGAGCCGGTTTGCCAGATAGCCAGCGGGAACTCCCCGTGATGCTTGTCCGCCAGCACTTCGTCCGCCGCTTTGATGATCGCCTCGGCACGCTCATCCGGTAACAGCTTCAGGTCGCTGTTCACTTTGGCTGCAGCACGCTTGGTCAGCGCCAGCGCATACACCAGCTCGGTCGGCATTTTTTCTGTCGAAATGCGGAAGTGCTCCAGCGAGCGCTGTGTTTGCGCGCCCCAGAGTTTATCGGCGGGGACATCGATCGGTCCCATTGAGTCTTTTTCAACGCGGTTGGCAGCCATTCCTCTCTCCTTTAGCACAACTTTTTTTGGCGCTTTTAACTTTGCGATAGGTCAAAAACGCGCACATGAGTGATAAGTCTGACACAGTATAGTTTACGAGTATGCGACTCATTCGCGTTTATCGCACGTTGATTATCTCTCTGCGCCATTTTTCTGCTTTAATAGCGCCAGTAACCAGTGAATGACCAGGGAGAAATGATGCAAAAGTTAATCAATTCGCTGCAAAATTATGCATGGGGCAGCAAGCACGCCCTTACTGATTTATATGGTATTGCCAACCCTTCCCAGCAGCCGATGGCGGAACTGTGGATGGGCGCGCATCCGAAAAGCCCGTCAAAAGTGCTGGTCAACGGCGAGCCGCAGTCGCTGCGCGCGCTAATTGATGCCGATAAAGCTTCCCTGCTTGGCCCCGCCGTCGCGCAGCGTTTTGGCGAGCTGCCGTTCCTGTTTAAAGTGCTGTGCGCAGAACAGCCGCTGTCGATTCAGGTTCACCCGAGCAAACCGGCTGCCGAAGCGGGCTATGCGCGTGAAAATGCCGCTGGCGTGCCGATCGACGCCGCCGAGCGTAACTATAAAGATGCCAACCATAAGCCAGAGTTGGTCTATGCGCTGACGCCGTTCAAGGCGATCAACGGCTTCCGCCCGCTGCGCGAAATCCAGTCCCTGCTGCAGCCGGTAGCGGGCGCGCACCCGGCCATTGCCCATTTCCTCAATGCCGCCGATGAAACCCGCCTGGCCCAGCTGTTTGCCAGCCTGCTGTCGATGAAAGAAGAGGAGAAGTCGCTGGCGCTGGACATTCTGCGCACGGCGCTGCCTGGCCAGCACGGTGAGCCGTGGCAGACCATTGCTGAAATTGCCGAGGTTTACCCGGACGACTGCGGCCTGTTCTCCCCCCTGCTGCTGAACGTGGTTACCCTGCAGCCGGGCGAAGCGATGTTCCTGTTTGCGGAAACCCCGCACGCCTACCTCCACGGCGTGGCGCTGGAAGTCATGGCGAACTCCGATAACGTGCTGCGCGCCGGGTTGACGCCCAAATACATTGATGTTCCTGAGCTGCTGGCCAACCTGAAATTTACCTCGCGCGCGGCCGATACCCTGCTGACCACACCGCAACAGCATGGCGCAACGCTCGATTTCCCCATCCCGGTGGATGACTTTGCCTTTGCCATACACGCGCTGAGCAGCCAGCCGCTCGCGGTGGATCAGGAGAGCGCTGCGATTGTTTTCTGCATTGAAGGTCTCGCCGAACTGAACTGTGGCGGTCAGTCATTGTCACTTAATGCAGGTGAATCTGCTTTTATTGCCGCCAGCGAGCCGACGCTGTCGCTCTGCGGCAATGGCCGCGTTGCCAGGGTTTTTAATCAACATCTTAAATGCGGCTGACGCCAGCGGTCATAATTGCTAAGCTATTTAGTGTATTAAACAAAAACGCCGCATTGGCGTTTTTTATCGCCAGAGGGTTACCCGCAGGATCTGCACGGGCTAACCGGCATTCGCGAACGGAAAAAGGACGACACAACTGATGAATAAAACCAAGATTGCTGTGGGTGTAGTGGTTGCCCTTGGCGTAGTCTGGACTGCTGGCGCCTGGTTTACCGGCAAGCAGCTGGAAAAAAATATGGATCAGCTGGTACAGCAGGCTAACGCCCAGATCCAGAACAGCGCTCCGGAAAGCCGTCTGCAGCTGAGCTATCAGGATTTCCAGCGCGGCGTATTTAGCAGCAGCGCACGTTTCGTGCTGCAGAGCAGCTCGCAGACGGAAGATAACGCCATGCTGAAGCCAGGCCAGAGCATCGTGTTTAAAGAGACTATCGATCATGGTCCTTTCCCGCTGGCACAGCTGAAAAAATTCAACCTGATCCCAAGCATGGCTTCGGTACACAGCGAGCTGGAAAACACCGACGCGGTGAAAAAGCTGTTTGAAATCACCAAAGGCAAGTCGATTGTGCAGGCGGAAACCCGCGTGGGCTACGGCGGCAGCACCGACTCAGATATTAAACTGTTACCTGCCGACTACAGCAATGCCCAGACCGGTGAACGTTTTGCCTTCAACGGCGGCACGCTGAAAGTCAGTGCGGATGATAAAGGCAATAAAGTGGCGTTTAACGGCGATATCGATAGCCTGGTGCTGACCAGCAAAAACGAGCTGGGGATGCCGGTGCTGTTCACCGTTAACGGCCTGAAGCTGGATGCTAATACCAAACTTAGCCCGGAAGGGATGCGCATTGGCGACCAGACTATCGCGCTAAAAAAACTGAGTGCGGCAGTGGATGGCAAAGAGGCGCTGATCGCTGAAGGCCTGAACGGTAAATCGACCTTCGATTCCGACAAGGGCAGCGTGTCCGGCCAGATCGACTACACCCTTGACAGCCTGAAGCTTCAGGGCCAGAACTTCGGCCAGGGCAAGCTGGCAGTTAAGCTGGCTGGCTTTGATGGCAAGGCGATGAAAGCCTTCTCTGAAAGCTACAACCGCCAGATGCAGGCGTTGAACAGCGATCCGGCTGTACAGGCTAACCCTGAGCTATATCAGCAGCGCACCAGTGAAATCCTCACCAGTAACCTGCCGCTGCTGCTGAAAGGCGATCCGTCAGTTAGCATCGCGCCATTTAGCTGGAAAAATGATAAGGGCGAGAGCAGCTTTAACCTCAACGCCCAGTTCAAGGACCCGGCCACCGCCACCGCTCCGGCGCAGAATCTGGGCCAGCAGGTAGATAACGTACTGAAAACTCTGGATACCAAACTGACTATCTCGATGGATATGGCGACCGAGATGATGACGCATGTGGCGATGGCAGAAGGCTACAGCCAGGAAGAAGCGGTAAAACTGGCGGATCAGCAGGTGAAAGGCGTGGCCGCGATGGGCCAGATGTTCAAGCTGACCACGCAGAAAGATAACAACATTACCACCAGCCTGCAGTACGGCACCGGTCAGATCACCATGAACGGTGAGAAGATGCCGCTGGAGCAGTTCCTGTCCCGCTATATGCTGGGTGGCGCTGGCATGGTCGCACCGGAAGGTATGCCGCAGTAACGCCTGCGTTTGAAACTGAAACCACCTTTACGAAGGTGGTTTTTTTTTGCCCGACTAGCTGTGCTGGATCCTGATATCAGCCGCTTCCCCCAGCAGCTGCTGCCCGCTGGTCAGGGGGATCCTGAATGCCGTGGCGTCGCGCTCAAGGCAGACGGTGCGTAAGTGGCGGTTACAAATAAACCAGATCTCATCGCGATTGTTCGACAGCAGATAGTAGGCATCAGAAGTTTCAGAGGGGTTGTAACAGCCTAATGCGCGATAAGCGGTATCCAGAGTGAAACCGCTTTGCAGGGGCAGTGGGCGCGGACCATTATCCAATTCCTTTACTCTCAGATATAAACCTTGTTCCAGCCAGAGCATAAACCACCATCCTTTTTATCCCAGATAATGTGATTATAACCAGCATTCCTCTGCGCACCCCGCCATCCCCTCTATTTGCAAAGCCCGTCACAGCGCTGCAGGAAATTTAAGCCGATCCACGCTCAATCAGCAGCGGCGGCAGGATGATATGCTGCACCGCACTGGACGGGTCGGCCATCTTCTGCAGCAGCCGCTGAGTATCCGGCCGCACGGAGTCGATGTGATCCTCTAGGCACGCAGATCCCGCGCTGTTTTCTCTTACAGCGAGTGCTAATCACTGGTCGGGAACCGCCACTGTTTAATATCACAAAAACGTAACTCTCTATTACTCGCAATCAACTCCGCTGGAATTAAATAAAACTCCTCAGAATATTTGTAAAAGTAATAACTATTACTAAAGATTATCTTTTCATCAGGATCGGGATGTCTGGCGGCAAAGTCTTCGTTGTCAAAAGCAAGTGAGCCTGCAGGATGAGCGATATACTCAAGAATCAGGCTATCCGATGTGAACGGCCTACTATGTAAACAGTGCCGTCCTCTATTGTTCAATGGCTTGATATAGAGAAAATCATCCAGTTGACTAATCTCCTCTGCAAACCCACTCTCTTTCCCAACCAGTGCTAACAATCCTGAATACAGTGCATTTCTCTCATAGAGTGATTTATTCAAAGTGCCAAACTTGACAAACTGATAGATTACTTCATTGATGAGCCTGAACTCACTTATCTTTAACTCTCTGTTATGATAAATAAATTTATCACCCTGATAAGAGATCTTATGGTGCAGCATCTTATTTCTAATTAACACGCAAAAGTCATAAAGGTAATACAAAAACACATCATCAAAGAAATCTTTATTAATATTTCTTTTAATGATCTCTTTTTTCACCGCAAAAGTTTTATCTACGCAACCAAACTTGACATCTACAAAAGTGTCCAGATAATCAAAAAATACAGGGAAAACCACTAACATAGCATAACTGTTTTCCAGAGTACGGTCCCATGCAAAAGAACCTACACAATGAAGAAAGTAATTATATCTGGTGTCGCCCTCTTGTTTGGAGTAAAGGGGGTCATTGCGTGGTCCCCTAAACATAAAAGAGTGATCGATAATTGCCCGCGTAACCTCAAGATGCCTTTCCATCTCGTTTTTATTTTCCATTATTCAATCCCTTTAGGTCCAATAACCTTCATAATCACCTGTTCGATAAACTATGGCAACCCGCGAATCACCGGTATCAGAAGGTACACTCGGTAATCTCCCGCTATTGAAAACGCGCGCTTAGCCGCCCTCTTTGCGCAGATAAGCAACGACCAGCAGCGCCGTTGCGCATTTTGCTGGCGTTGTTGCGCAAAGAGTTTTTATAATGCTCTGCACTTTACGATAACAACAGAGAGTGCCGACATGATCGATTCCCAGCTTCCCCTCACCGATATCCATCGCCATCTTGACGGCAATATTCGCGCCCAAACCATTCTCGATTTAGGCCGCGAGTTTAATCTTACTCTCCCTGCCACCACTCTGGAGCTTCTGCGCCCGCACGTGCAGGTGATTGAAGCGGAGCCGGACCTGGTGAGCTTCCTCAACAAGCTCGACTGGGGCGTAAAAGTGCTGGGCTCGCTCGATGCCTGCCGCCGCGTGGCGCTGGAAAACGTCGAGGACGCGGCACGCGCCGGGATCCACTATGCCGAGCTGCGCTTCTCGCCGGGCTATATGGCGATGACCCACAACCTGCCGGTGGCGGGCGTGGTGGAAGCGGTGATCGACGGCATTAAGGCGGGCTGCGGCAAGCACAATATTGACGTGCGCCTGATTGGCATTATGAGCCGCACCTTCGGTGAGGAAGCCTGCCTGCGCGAGCTCGACGGCCTGCTGGCGCACCGCGACAGCATTACCGCGCTCGACCTGGCGGGTGATGAGCTGGGCTTCCCGGGCAGCCAGTTCCTCAGCCACTTTAACCGCGCGCGTGACGCCGGGCTGCGCATTACCGTGCATGCCGGAGAGGCCGCCGGGCCGGAAAGCATCTGGCAGGCGATCCGCGAGCTGGGCGCGGAGCGTATTGGTCACGGAGTAAAAGCGGTGCAGGATCCGGCGCTGATGGATTTCCTCGCGCAGCACGGGATTGGCATTGAGTCGTGCCTGACTTCCAATATCCAGACCAGCACCGTGGCCTCGCTGGCACAGCATCCGCTGAAGGCCTTCCTTGACCACGGTATCCTCGCCACCATCAATACCGACGATCCGGCGGTTCAGGGGATTGAGATCGGTCACGAATACGAAATTGCCGCCCCGGCAGCAGGTTTGAGCCGTGAGCAGATGCGCGTGGCGCAGGGGAATGGCCTGAAGATTGCGTTCCTCAGCGATGCCGAGAAAGCCGCAGTGCGGGCGCGTGCCGCAGCGTAATTAATGACGCGGGTCGACCGGAAAAAATGGTCTCCATCACGGCCGGTGCCAATCCTTAACACGGGTCGACCGGAAAAAATGGTCGACCCCTACGGTAAATGTGGCGCCGACCTTCTCCATCACGGCCGGTGCAAATCTTTAACACGGGTCGACCGGAAAAAAAGGTCTTTATCACGGCCGGTGCCAATCCTTAACACGGGTCGACCGGAAAAAATGGTCGACCCCTACGGTAGGGGCCGACCTTCTTTTTCGGTCGGCCCTTTTCATACTATTTCAACGACATCGTCTGGCGCTTCTCGGCGGACTGCAAGCCCAGCTCGATCAGCTCCATCACCTGAATCGCCTCTTCCGCCTGCACCGGGTTTTCACCCACGCCGTTAATCGCATCGCGAATGCCCGCATAGTAAGCCGGATAGTTGCCAGGAATAGTCAGCAGGCTCTTCTCGACCATTGCATCACCTTCGGCCAGCGTCAGCACGCCGTCGCGCATATCGTAGCCCCAGTCTTCCTGCGGCGGGCGCGCCCCGGCTTTCAGCGCATCCTCCTGCGGATCCAGGCCAAACTTCACAAAGCTGCCTTTGGTACCGTGTACCTGATAGCGCGCCGATTCGGCGGCCACCAGCATGCTGCCGTGCAGCACTACGCGGCGCTGTGGATAGGTCAGCGTGCAGTGGAAGTAGTCGGTAGTTTGCGCACCCGGGCGCAGCTCGGCGGCATCGAGAGTAATCGCCACCGGGGAGCCAAACAGCTGCAGCGCCTGGTCAATCACGTGCGGTCCCAAATCGTACCAGATGCCGCTGCCCGCACCTTTCTGCTCGCGCCAGCGCTGCTGCACGGTCGGGCGGAAGCGGTCAAAGTGGGACTCAAAGTAGCGTACATCGCCCAGCGTGCCGTCGGCCAGCAGCGCTTTCACGGTGAGGAAATCACTGTCCCAGCGGCGGTTATGGAACACGGAAAGCAGCAGCCCTTTGGCTTTTGCCAGCGCATCCAGCTCGCGTGCCTGTGACAGTGTCACGGTAAACGGTTTGTCGACCACCACATGTTTCCCGGCGTTCAGCGCAGCTTTCGCCAGCGGGAAGTGGGTATCGTTTGGGGTGGGAATGACAATCAGCTGCAGGGTTGGGTCGTCGAACAGTGCCTGAGGGTCGGACACCACCTGCACCGACGGCCAGTCCGCATGAACTTTGCCGGCATCGCTGCTGGAAACGGCGGCCAGCTCCATCTCAGCGGTGCCAGAGATTAGGGGTGCATGGAAGGTTTTGCTGGCGAAGCCGTAGCCCACCAGACCAACACGAATTTTATCACTCATTAGTATCCCTCTCGTAGTTACCCCGTTGATTTAAGTCGATCGACGGGGCAACCACAAGGAGGATTTGCCCGAAAAGCTATTCATTGGCACGGCGCGGTAAATGCCAGGTCTCCTGGGCGACCAGCGCATCGTGTGCATCCAGGCTGCGGCGGCGGAAATCACTGGGGCTGACGCCCGCACGCTTGCGGAACACGCGCGAAAAGTAGAGCTGATCGTCATAGCCCACTTCGCGCCCGATGCTGGCGATCGGTTCCTGGGTAGTTTGCAGCAGCAGCTTGGCGCGGATCACCCGCTGATCCTCTCGCCAGCGCAGCAGGTTGACCCCCATCTGCTCGCGGAACAGGTGCGCCAGCCGCGACGGTGACAGGCAGACATGCTTCGCCACCTCTTCAATTTTCACCTCCGCCGCCAGGTTGTTGGTGACGTACTGGCAGGCTTCGACCACGCGCGCATCGCGGATCTGCTGATGGCTGCGCGGATCTTCCTGCACCGCCCGCAGCAGCAGGCGCTCCAGCAGATTCATCGCCAGCTCCTCGGCAAAGCGCCGCCCGGAGTTGTGGGTGTGTTCGATATTGGCGAACAGGCGGTCAAACTCGCCGCGCAGCGACTCCGGCAGGCGCAGGCGCCCCACGCCCTGCGCTTCATCCTGCCACTCCAGCCAGTCGCTCCAGTAGGCGCGCGGGCGGAAATAGACCCAGCGGTGATACCAGCTGTCGCTGTCAGGCGAACGGCCGTAATAGTGCGGGGTTTTCGGCTGAAACAGCAGCAGGTCGCCCGGTTCGCAGTCAAACGCCGCCTCGCCGTCACACACCCGGCCACGCCCTTTAATCGTCAGGTTGAGAATGTAGCCCTTCATGCCGTGCGGGCGATCGATAAAGAAATCGAGCGGCCCGTCGGCGTTGATGGGGGTCAGCCCGGCCACCAGCCAGGCGCTAAACGGATACCCCGGAAGCAGCGGGTTGGATTGCGCCACCGGCGCCAGACGATGATACATAACCCCTCCTGTCAGGCCGCTTTGGCTTTTTGTTTGTAACGGTCAAAAATCACCGCCGCTAACAATATCAGACCGCGCACCACGTACTGTGAGAAAGGCGAGATATTGAGTAAATTCATCGCATTCTCAACCGTTCCGAGGATTAACACCCCGGCAACCACATAGGAAATCTTACCAATCCCCCCCTTCAGCGACACGCCACCGAGCACGCAGGCAGAAATCACAATCAGCTCATAGCCGAGCGAGGTCATTGGCTGGCCGCTGGTCATGCGCGAGGCGAGGATAATGCCCGCCGCCGCCGACACCAGCCCGGAGAGGATAAAGATGATAATGCGCGTGCGCACCACCGGCACCCCGGCCAGCCTTGCCGCTTCTTCATTACCGCCAATCGCCAGCGTATTGCGGCCAAAGGTGGTTTTGTTCAGCAGGAAACCGAACAGCACCAGAGTAACTATCGTCAGCCACACCGGCGCAGGAATGCCCAGCCAGCTGGCGTAGCCGAGCGCGAAGAAGCGCTCGTCTTCGATACCGACCGCCTTACCGTCGGAGAAGATATACGCCAGCCCGCGCACAATCTGCATGGTCGCCAGCGTGGTGATCAGGGCGTTAATTTTCAGTTTAGCAATGACAAAGCCGTTGATCAGGCCGCAGGCGACGCCGAGCAGTAGCCCCGCCGCCACGCCGATCCACAGGCTTTCGGTCATATTGATCACCACCGCGCACACCACCCCGGCACAGGCAATCACCGAGGCGACCGACAGGTCAAAATCACCGGACGCGAGGCAGAACAGCATGCCGCAGGCCACCATACCGGACATCGACATTGCCAGGCCGAGGCCTTTCATGTTGATCAGGCTGCCGAAGTTCGGCACAAACACCGTGCAGGCGATAAACAGCGCGGCAAACACCACCAGCATGCCGAAGTTGTCCCAGATGCGCCAAAGGCTGAAGCGTGATGGGGCGGCTGGCGTCCCGGTTGAGGTTGTCGTAGACATCGGTTTCTCCTGCATTTCAGGCCACCTGGGTGGCAGGTTTAGCGGTTTTTGGCATCGCCAGACTTAAGGTCAGCGCTTCCGTTGCGTCGTTGTGGTCCAGCTCCCCGGCGATTTCGCCTTCGCGCATCACCAGGATCCGGTCGGCCAGCCCCATCACTTCCGGCAGATCGCTGGAGGCAAACAGCACCGCAATCCCCTGTTCGGCCAGCGCGTAAATCAGCTGATAGATCTCATTTTTTGCTCCGACATCAATGCCGCGCGTTGGCTCGTCGAGCAGGATCACTTTCATCTCTTCCGACAGCCAGCGGCCAAGGATGGCCTTCTGCTGATTGCCACCCGACAGGTTCATAATCAGCTGGTCAGCCGACGGGGTTTTGATATTCAGCGAGCGAATATGCGCCCCGGCGTTTTTCGCTTCCCAACCTTTGTTGATCAGGCAGCCGGCGGTAAGGTTGTTGCGCCGGGCGCTGATGTTGATGTTGTCGCGCACCGAATGCACCGGGATGATGCCGTCGGCCTTGCGGTCTTCCGGGCAGAGCATGATCCCGGCACGAATGGCCTCAATCGGCTCACGCAGATTGAGCACCTCGCCATCGAGGCGCAGCTCGCCGCTGATTAGACGCGTGGCGCCGAACAGCCCTTTCATCAGTTCGCTGCGCCCGGCGCCGACCAGGCCGAACAGCCCGACGATCTCCCCGGCTCTTACGCTGAACGACACCGCGCTGCGCACGCCTTTGGCCTGGACATTGTCGAGCTGCAGGCGCACTGCACCGTGCGCACGCGGGCGGTAGCCGTAGATATCGCCGATTTCACGCCCGACCATCGCCTGCACCAGCAGGTCGTTGGTGGTGGTTTGCATATCGGTGAAGGTGCGCACGTAGCGGCCATCTTTAAACACGGTGATGGCATCGCTAAGGGCGAAAATCTCCTCCATGCGGTGCGAGACATACAGCACCACTTTGCCATCGGCGCGCAGCTGGCGGATAACGCGGAACAGCTGGTCGATTTCCCGCGCCGACAGTGAGCTGGTCGGTTCGTCAAAGGCGATCACTTTGGCGTTGCGCGCCAGCGCTTTGGCAATTTCCACCATCTGCCACTGGCCGAGCGACAGGTATTTCAGCGGCAGATCCGGGTCGATATCCATGCCGAGAGTTTTTAGCTGGCGCGCGGCTTCGGCACGCAGCTTCGCCCGGTTAACCAGCCCGCCGCGCTGCGGCAGCTGGCCTAAGAAGATGTTTTCTGCCACCGACATTTCCGGCACCAGATGCAGTTCCTGATAGATAATCGCTACCCCGGCATTCAGCGCATCGGTGGTGTGCTGGAAGTTAGCCGGCTGGCCTTGAATGCGGATCTCTCCACTGCTGGCCTGATAGCTGCCGCTGAGGATCTTCAACAGCGTCGATTTGCCCGCGCCGTTCTCGCCCATCAGGGCATGCACTTCCCCGGCATAGCAGTCAAAACTGATATCCTGCAGCGCTTTTACGCCGGGAAAGGTTTTGCCTATGCCGTGAAAGCTCAGATAAGCGGGTTGCGTGGTCATAGTGTCTCCTCCTGCACGTTGAGCGTTTGCAGCGGGCGGACCGAAAAAGAGGGTCCGCCCCTACAGCATTCTGAGCCGCTGAAGCCGAACTTTTGGTTTCGATCGGCCCGCGGTTCGCCCCATCACCCTGGATGAACCGTAGGGGTCGGGCATGCCCGACCCGGTGTCACTGATTACATCAGCCCTTTCTTCGCCAGTTCGGCTTTGAAGTTATCGCGGGTAATCAGTACCACGTCGGTCACTTCGGTGAACTTGGCAGGCTCGGTGCCGTTGGTCACCCAGTCATGCAGCATCTTGATACTGCGGTAGCCGTGCACGTCCGGGCTTGGCAGCAGAGAGCCGTAGAAGCCGGTCGCGGCACCTTTCGACAGTTCGCTTACCGCATCCACGCCGTTAATCCCGATGCCAATGACGTCGGCCGCCTTAAAGCCCTGACCTTCGGTGGCGCGCACGCCGCCCAGCACGGTGTTGTCGTTCATACCAACGATCAGCCAGTGCTTCACCTCCGGATGCTGCACCAGCAGGGAGTTACCGGCATCAAACGCGCCGGGAATATCGTTGGATTTGGTTGGGATCTGATAAATCTGTTTTTCCGGGAATCCAGCAGCCTTCAGCGCATCCATCGACCCGCCGGTGCGGCGACGGGCGGTATCCAGCTCGTTGGCGGTGATCGCCATTACCGCAGTCTCTTTCGCATCCCAGCCGCGTTTCTGCATCTCTTTGTACAGCTCCTGCCCCTGGCGCTCGCCGATTTTGGTTGCGGCCATCATCACCAGCGGCACGCTATCCATCGGTTTACCTTTGGCGGTGACGAACTGGTCATCAACGGCGATCACCTTCAGGTCATAGCTGCGCGCTTTCGCGACAATGGCGGAGCCCAGTTTTGGGTCCGGCGTACAGATAACGAACCCTTTCGCGCCGCTGGCGGCCAGGCTGTCGATGGCGTTCAGGGTTTTCTCACCGTCCGGCACGGCGATTTTAATCACCTCAAAGCCCATCTCTTTACCGGCCTTATCGGCGAATTTCCATTCAGTCTGGAACCACGGCTCTTCCGGCTGCTTCACCAGAAAACCGAGTTTCATGGTCTCCGCCATAGCGGATTGTGACATAACGGCGGCGAGGCCAATCGCGGCCAGCGCTTGAGTGAATTTGTGCATGAGGCTCTCCGGCTCAGTGCCCGCTTTACGCGGGTTTGTGTAAACGGTAACAATCGGATGTTCATAAATTTAAAAGCTGCTATTCAATACCTTACCTGAGCACTGACGGCGTAACAGTGACGGTAGTGCGCTAGTTTTACCCGCATGCAAGGGAAAATTTGTAGAGCGCTATCACACCCTGAAATTACAGTCGTTTTGTCCATCTATTCAGCCAGTTTAACCGTCACGCAACATTTGAAGCCCATCACATAACCCCCGCTGATGGCAGAAAAGTGCATATTTGCAGCCAGCCGCACCTAACGTGATTGCCGCGAGCTTTCCAGGATAGAGGGACATGAAAAAAGCCTGTTCTGAAAATAACGGAGAACAACTATGCATAAGGGTGCGATTACCCTCGGTCTGGATTTTGGCAGCGATTCGGTGCGGGCACTGGCAGTGGAGTGCGCCAGCGGACGCGAGCTGTTTAAGCAGGTCGTGGCCTACCCACGCTGGAAGGCCGGGCACTACTGTATGCCGGCGCACAACCAGTTCCGCCATCACCCACAGGACTATATTGACGCGCTGGAGCAGGCTATACGTGACGTTGTCACGCAGATGACGCCCGAGCAGCGCCAGAGTGTGGTGGGCATCGGCGTCGATTCTACCGGCTCCACCCCTGCGCCAATCGATCGCCAAGGCCGGGTGCTGGCGCTGCGCCCGGAGTTTGCTGATAACCCTAACGCAATGTTCGTGCTGTGGAAGGACCACACCGCCATTGAAGAGGCCGAGGCGATTACCCGGCTGTGCCACAGCGGCGAATATCAGGACTATTCACGCTTTATCGGCGGCATTTACTCCTCTGAATGGTTCTGGGCCAAAATCCTGCACGTCAGCCGCAGCGATGCGGCAGTGCGTGAGGCGGCAGTCTCCTGGGTGGAGCTGTGCGACTGGGTACCGGCGCTGCTGAGCGGCACCACTGCCCCGGCAGAGCTGAAGCGCGGGCGCTGCGCCGCCGGGCATAAATCGCTGTGGCACCCGCTATGGCAGGGTTTACCGGACGCGCAGTTTCTTAACGCGCTCGACCCGCTGCTGACCCGCGACCTCGATCACCCGCTGTTTCACGATACCTTCACTGCCGAGCTCCCCGTGGGCGTGCTGAGCGCAGAATGGGCCGAACGGCTCGGCCTGCCTGGCAGTGTCACTATTTCCGGCGGTGCGTTTGACTGCCATATGGGCGCGGTTGGGGCCGGGGCACAGCCCTACACGCTGGTGAAAGTGATCGGTACCTCGACCTGCGACATCCTGATCGCCGATGCTGAGCGCGTCGCCGACCGGGCAATCAAAGGTATCTGCGGCCAGGTCGACGGCAGCGTGATGCCGGGAATGATCGGGCTGGAGGCCGGGCAGTCGGCGTTTGGCGATATGTATGCCTGGTTCAGCCGCCTGTTGAGCTGGCCGCTGGTGCAGGCCGCTCAGCAACAGCCTGAACTCAGACCGCAGCTGGAAGCGATGCAAAACGATCTGCTGCAGCAGCTCACCGCGGCCTGGGCCGCCGACCCGCAGCTTGACCATCTGCCGGTGGTGCTTGACTGGTTTAACGGCCGCCGCACGCCGTTCGCCAACCAGCGCCTGAAAGGGGTGATTACCGACCTGAATCTCGGCACCGATGCGCCCACGCTGTTCGGCGGTTTTATCGCCGCCACCGCCTTTGGCGCCCGCGCCATTATGGAGTGCTTTGAACAGCAGGATATCCCGGTGCAGCAGGTGCTGGCACTGGGCGGCATTGCGCGCAAATCGCCGGTCATCATGCAGGTGTGCTGCGATGTGATGAACCGCCCGCTGGATATCGTCGCCTCCGACGAGTGCTGTGCGCTCGGCGCGGCGATTTTTGCCGCCGTCGCCGCCGGCGTTTATCCCGACATTCCGAGCGCGCAGGCCCAGATGGCCAGCCCGCTGGCGCAGACCCTGCAGCCCGATCCGCAGCGCGTGGCCCGTTTCCAGCAGCTTTATCAGCGTTACCTTCAGTGGTGTGAATGCGCTGAGCCGCAGTTTGCCCCATCAACCTCTTCGTCAGCTAGTTAAGGAACCGTTTTATGACACAGTTAAACGCCCAGAGCGTATGGTTTGTGATTGGTACGCAGCATCTGTACGGTGCGGAAACCCTGCGCCAGGTGGAGCAGCACGGCCAGCAGGTGGTCGAGGGCCTGAATCGTGCCGGGATTCTGCCCTTTACACTCCAGCTCAAGCCGCTGGTAAAAACCCCCGATGAAGCGCTGGCCCTGTGCCGCGAGGCCAATCACGATCTTGGCTGCTTAGGGATCGTTACCTGGCTGCACACCTTCTCCCCGGCCAAGATGTGGATTGGCGGGCTGAGCGTGCTGAACAAGCCACTGCTGCAGCTGCATACCCAGTTCAACGCGGAAATCCCGTGGGACAGCATGGATATGGACTTTATGAACCTGAACCAGACCGCGCACGGCGGCCGCGAGTTCGGTTTTATCGGCGCGCGCATGCGCCTGCCGCATCAGGTGGTGACCGGCCACTGGCAGGATCGAACCACCCAGCAGCGTATCGGCCAGTGGATGCGCGGTGCCGCCGCGCTGCAGGCCAGCCAGCAGCTGAAGGTGGCGCGCTTTGGCGACAATATGCGCGAAGTGGCGGTGACCGAGGGTGATAAAGTCGCGGCGCAGATCCAGTTTGGCTACGCGGTGAATGGCTGGGGCGTTGGCGATTTGGTCGAGGTGATCAACCAGGTGAGCGATGGCGACGTCAGCACGCTGATTGACGAATACGAGAGCCAGTATGAATTTTCCGCTGCGGCGGCGATCGGCGGCGATAAGCGGCAGAACGTGCTTGATGCGGCGCGGATAGAGCTGGGGATTAAACGCTTCCTTGATGCCGAGGGCTGCCGCGCCTTCACCACTAACTTCCAGACGCTGCACGGCATGACGCAGCTGCCGGGGCTGGCGGTGCAGCGCCTGATGCAGCAGGGCTACGGCTTCGCCGGAGAAGGCGACTGGAAAACCGCCGCCCTGCTGCACATCTTCAAAGTCATGGCGGGCAGCCAGCCGGGCGGGACGTCCTTTATGGAGGATTACACCTACCACTTCGCGCCGGGTAACGACCTGGTGCTCGGTTCACATATGCTGGAAGTGTGCCCGACCATCGCGCATGAAGCTAAACCGCTGCTCGACGTGCAGCCGCTGGGCATCGGCGGCAAGGCTGACCCGGCGCGCCTGATCTTCTCGGCACCTGCCGGGCGTGCGGTAAATGCCAGCGTGATTGATATGGGCGACCGCTTCCGCCTGCTGGTCAACGTGGTGGATACCATTGAACAGCCGCAGGCGCTGCCTAAGCTGCCGGTGGCGCGTGCGCTGTGGCGTGCGCAGCCGTCGCTGGCTACCGCGTCAGAGGCGTGGATCCTCGGCGGCGGCGCGCACCACACGGTGTTCAGCCAGGCGCTGACGGTGGAGGATATGCGCCTGTATGCCGAGCTGAATGGCATCGAGGCGCTGGTGATTGACGAAGAGACCACGCTGCACGGCTTCCGCGATGCACTGCGCTGGAACGAGGCGTATTACCGTCTGAATCAGCGGTAATCCTGCAGGCAGGAAACAACAAGGGCGGCCCCATAAACAGGTCCGCCCTTTTATTTTGCACCTTCCGGCTGACCGGAAAAGAGGGTCAGCCGCTACAGGGTCCGGGTAGGTCAGCCGCTACAATGTCCGGGTGGGTCAGCCGCTACAGGGTCTGTAGGGGTCGACCCTCTTTTTCGGTCGACCCTTTTTTTCTCACGATATCAACCGCTTCACTGGCGCATTCTGCTGGCGATCCCACATCACGGTCAGCAGGCGTTGCAGGGCAATAAAGGCGAACAGCAGGACGCCGATGGCGATCTTGGTCCACCACGAGCTGAGCGTACCGTCGAAGTTAATCCATGTCTGGATCAGCCCCTGAATCAGCACGCCGAACAGCGTCCCCAGCACGGTGCCAACGCCGCCGGAGAGCAGCGTGCCGCCAATCACCACCGAGGCAATGGCATCCAGCTCCACGCCCATCCCCGCCAGCGCATAGCCCGCCGAGGTGTAGATTGAAAAGACGATGCCCGCCAGCGTCGCCAGGCCGGATGAGAGCATATAAATGCGTACCGTGGTGCTGCGCGTCGAAATGCCCATCAGCTGCGCCGAGGTGGCGTTGCCGCCAATGGCATACACCTGATTACCGAAGCGGCTGCGGTGCGCCAGCAGGATGCCAAAGGCCACCACCACCAGCATGATCACCGCCAGCAGGCTGAGCCGCCCGCCGCCGGGAATTTTCCACGCCATCGACGACAGCGTGGCATACAGCGGATGGTCGATCGGCAGCGAGCTTTCCGCCACCAGATAGCTGCTGCCGCGCAGGAAGAACATCCCCGCCAGGGTGATAATAAACGCCGGGATTTTCAGCGCGTCGATCAGCCAGCCCATAAAAGCGCCAAACGCCGAGCCCATCACCATCACCAGCGCAAACGCCAGCCACGGATCGAGGTGGAAATCACCAATCGCGCGGGCGAGAAACACCCCGGTAAAGGCGATCACCGCGCCGACCGACAGATCGATACCGCCGGAGAGGATCACAAAAGTCATCCCAACCGCAATAATGCCGAGGAAGGCGTTATCGGTAAGGATATTGGCGATTACCCGCGTTGAGGCGAAGCCGGGAAACTGACTGAGGCAGAACAGGTAGCCCGCTACAAATACCAGCAGGGTAATCATTAACGGCAGATGACGTTTAATCACGGCGGCGCCCTCGTTTAAACAGTTGAATAAAGCGCGGCGACTGCAGCAGCAGCACCACCATCACCACCACCGCTTTGACCACCTGGTTCAGCTCCGGCGGGAAGCCGGAGAGCAAAATCCCGGTGTTCATCGCCTGTATAATCAGCGCGCCAATCAGCGACAGCAGCAGATTAAAGCGGCCGCCCATCAGCGACGCCCCGCCAATCACCACCGCCAGAATCGCATCCAGCTCCAGCCACAGCCCGGCGTTGTTGGCATCGGCACCGCGAATATCCGCCGCGACGATCAGCCCGGCCACTGCCGCGCACAGGCCGCTCAGCAGATAGGTACTCATCACGACCAGCCAGCCGTTCACCCCGGCATTGCGCGCGGCGCGCAGGTTGATGCCGACGGCCTCGATAAACATCCCCAGCGCGGTTTTGCGCGTCAGCAGCCAGACCAGCAGCGCCAGCGCCAGGGTGATCCACATCGGCACCGGAAACAGCAGCAGCGTGCCGCTGCCAAGCTGCGCCAGCGAGTCGCTGTTAAAAGTGACTATCTGCCCCTGGGTGATCAGCTGCGCGATGCCGCGCCCCGCCACCATCAGGATCAGCGTGGCGACAAACGGCTGGATCTTCAGCAGCGCCACCAGCACGCCGTTCCACAGGCCGCACAGCAGGCCGCTGCCCAGCGTCACCAGAATAATCACCGGCAGGCTGTGCCCGGCCACGGTCAGCGTCGCCGCCGTGGCTCCGGCTATCGCCATCACCGCCCCGACCGACAGATCTATCCCGCCGGTGGCGATCACCAGCGTCATCCCTATCGCCAGAATCGCCACCGGCGCAGCGCGGTTAAGGATATCTATCGGGCTGCCGAACAGCCGACCATCCTGCACGTGAATAGCAAAGAAGTTATTGGCCACCAGGCTGTCGATCAGCAGCACCAGCAGCAGCGCGCCAATCTGCGGCAGGCCCGGCGGCAGTTTACGTTTCAGCATCGGCGGTTTCCCCGTCAATAAGTGGGAATCAGGCATGTTGCTCCCCTCCCGCCGCAATGGCGTTAACAATGGAGGCAACGGAGAGCTGCTCCAGCGGAATCTCCGCCACCTGCTGGCGATCGCGCAGGATCAGCACGCGGTCGGCGTAGCCCACCAGCTCTTCCAGCTCGGAGGAGATCACCAGCAGCGCCAGGCCGTCGGCACACAGGGTCTCAATCAGGCGGATGATTTCGGCGTGGGCGCCAACATCAATGCCGCGCGTCGGTTCATCAAGGATCAGAAACTGCGGTTTGGTCACCAGCCAGCGCGACAGCAGTACTTTCTGCTGATTGCCGCCGGAGAGCAGCTCAACCGGCTGATCGGCGTCCGGAGTGCGAATGCCAAGGCTCTTGATATAGCGGTCGGCCACCTGCTGCTGTTCGCGGCGTGGGATGGGCCGCAGCCAGCCGCGCTGCGCCTGCAGAGCCAGAATGATATTTTCCCGCACCGAAGCGGCACCGATAATACCGTCGGTTTTGCGGTCTTCCGGGCAGAAGCCCATGCCGAGGCGAGACGCCTGCGCCGGGGAGCGAATGGTTTTGGCTTTACCCTTGATAAAGGCGCTGCCGCTGTCGGCACGCTTAATGCCGAACAGCAGCTCGGCGGTTTCGGTACGCCCGGAACCCAGCAGGCCAGCCAGCCCGACCGCTTCGCCCGGTCGCACGCTCAGGCTGAACGGCTCGATGGTGCCTTTCTTGCCGTAATTTTTAAATTCCACCACCGGCTGATTGCTTTTCAGCGTGCTGCCCGCGCGCTGCAGCGCGGTTTCCAGCAGCTCACGGCCGAGCATCAGTTTGATCAGCTCAATCTGCGGCAGGGAATGGGTATCGCGCGTGGCAATAAACTGCCCGTTGCGCAGCACCGTAATACGGTCGGTGACGCGGTAAACCTGGTCGAGAAAGTGGGTGACAAACACCAGGCTCATCCCCTTTGCCTTCAGCTGTCTCATCAGCGTGAACAGCATCTCGACTTCGCTGGCGTCCAGGCTGGCGGTGGGTTCATCGAGGATCAGCACCTGAGCGGAGAGATCCACGGCGCGGCAGATAGCAATGATCTGCTGCATTGCCACCGAGTACTGGCCCAGCGGGCGGGTGACATCCAGCTCGAAGCCGTAGTCGTTAAGTAATTTCACCGCGCGCTGGTTTAGCGTTTTACGGTCTATCAGGCCAAAACGTTTCGGTTCACGCCCGATAAACAGATTATCGGCAACCGACATATTCGGCAGCAGGTTCACTTCCTGATACACCGTGCCGATGCCCAGCTGCTGTGCCTCGGCGGTATTGCGCGGATTGATCGGGTTGCCGGAGAGGGTAATGGTGCCAGCATCGCGCTGATAAACGCCGGTCAACACTTTAATCAGGGTCGATTTCCCGGCCCCGTTTTCCCCCAGCAGCGCCATGATTTCACCGGGACGCAGGTCGAAAGAGACATTATCCAGCGCCCGCACGCCGGGAAAGGACTTACTGACGCCGCTAATGGCAAGCAGCGGCGGTGGAGAGGAGTCGATGGTCATACGCGTGCCTCACGCCATGAAAAAAGCCGCCCTCAAGGGCGGCCCGGGGATCAGTAACCCATACCTTTTTTCTTATCCAGCTGGGCCTGGGCATCAGCAGGAAGGAAAAGTTTCGATTCGGTTTTGATGATCTTCGGCGGCATGGTGCCGTCTTTTTTAAGTTTTTCCAGCGCGTCGAAAGCCGGGCCGGCCATATTTGGCGTCAGCTCGACGTTGGCATTGGCTTCACCTGCCAGCATCGCTTTATAAATATCCGGCACGCCGTCAATGGAGCCGGTGAGAATATCTTTACCCGGTTTCAGACCGGCCTCTTTAATCGCCTGAATGGCACCGATAGCCATATCATCGTTATGGGCGTAAACCATGCAGATGTTTTTACCGTTGTTCTCTGCCTTGATGAAACTCTCCATCACCTCTTTACCCTTGCTGCGGGTAAAATCGCCGGACTGCGAACGGATCACTTTAATATTTGGCGTGTTGGCAATCGCTTCAGCGAAGCCCTTCTTACGGTCAATCGCCACGCTGGCGCCGACGGTACCCTGAAGCTCAACCACGTTACACGGCTTGCCCGCCTGCTGTTTCACCAGCCAGTCACCGATTAGCTTACCTTCATAGACGTTGTCGGCGGTGACGACCGCCTGATACAGCGATTTATCTTTGACCACGATAGCGCGGTCCAGCAGGAATACCGGGATTTTGGCATCTTTCGCTTCTTCAAGCACCGGCTCCCAGCCGGTCTGGACTACCGGAGCAATGAAGATGGCATCCACGCCCTGGGCGATAAACGAACGCACTGCCTTGATCTGGTTCTCCTGTTTTTGCTGCCCGTCGGCGATTTTCAGCGTGATACCGCGCTTTTGCGCTTCACTTTTCGCCACGCTGGTCTCTGCGGCTCGCCAGCCCGATTCCGAGCCAACCTGAGAGAAACCAACAGTCATGGATTCAGCCAGCGCTGGAGCCGCCAGGCTGGCACTGATGAGGGTGGATAAGAGTAAACGCTTCCACATGATCATTTTTCCTCTGATGGGATTTTATCAAATAGGGTTAAGAGCCACTTAAGCCTGTACTATTCACCAAAAAACATTTTCGACAATGCTCACAAAACGCAACAAAACAAATGGCTTACGCCAACCCCGCGCCCCAGGCCTTAGCGGGCCGATATGGAAAAATCACGCAGTGGGCGCCAAATTGAGGTTAAATAACTGTAATAAACAGAAGCGTTTGCGCCGCAATCATTTGGAAGCGATTACAATACCGCGTGCAGTTCTGTCGCCGCCGTGCGGCGCGGTTGCGACGTCGGGTAAAGTGTGGATTTGTGAGCTGTTACACAGTTTGCTAAATTCCGGCAAAACGCTGGCTTGCAGCCGGGCGATGTGAGTCGGTGACAGGAAGTGGATAGCGGCGCGCAATAAAATGAACCTAAATACCACTAAATCAATAAGCGGTATAAAAATTCCTAGAAAACTCTTAAAAAATCTATTTCAGCCCCGAATATCTTCATCATTAGTCTGAATTTACCTATTTCATCGCGAACTTTCTGGACTCTTTTTTACCAAATAATATACTTATCACTCACTATTCCGTTCGCAAATGGCCAATATGACCGCTCAAGACTATTTGTTAAAATTTCGCAAAGTTAATTCCCTGGAAACTCTGGAAAAACTCTTCGACCATCTCAACTATTCCCTTAACGATGATGGTGAAATTATTCAGATGTACCGCGCTGCCGATCACCGTCGCGCAGAGCTGGTTTCCGGCGGTCGCCTGTTTGACCTTGGACGCGTGCCAAAAACCGTCTGGCGCTACGTCGTTTAAGGTTCCAGTTCGCTCTGGTTAATGACCTGGCGCATGAAGTTCCGTATAATCCTTTTCTGATATGAGGTGTATCCTGACGGTGCACCTTTTGCCTTGATGGCAGAGTTTGCTGACTGGATAAGGATGAATAAGTGGCTGTTGATACTAAACCGCGCCTGGCAGGCTGGCTGCTGGTGCCGCTGGCATGGCTGATCATGACCTTGCTGACCAGCGCGCTGGTGATGGCAATGTATTTAAGCGCCCTGCTCGACCCGGCGATGCGTAACGCGCTGTTCAGCCATGAAAGCAACGCATTATGGCAGTGGGGAGCCTCGCTGCTGACCTCTACCGTAGTCTGGTGCTACAGTGCCTGGGTGACGTGGATTTTCTGTCAACGCTCGCGTCGGCTGCCGCGCCACTACATTTTGTGGCTGCTACTCACCGTGCTGCTGGCGGTGAAGACTTTTGCCTTCTCTCCGGTGGCCGATGGTGCGGCAATTCGGACTTTACTGATCGCCCTGCTGGCGGCAGCGATACTGGTGCCTTATTTCAAGCGTTCTCAACGCGTTAAGAGCACGTTCATCGAGCCGTGATGGTGAAATAAACGTCAAGAATTTAATCCTGAGTGCGCTGGCGTCGGACACCCGCCGCGCAACGGTTGTGATGGCGTAGCCAATATCCGATAATGTGCTGCTTTTGACTTTTCTTCAGGCGTAATAATGACCGAATACCTGCTTCTCTTTATTGGCACAGTACTGGTGAATAACTTCGTCCTGGTGAAGTTTCTCGGCCTCTGTCCCTTCATGGGCGTTTCCAAAAAACTGGAAACGGCAATTGGCATGGGACTCGCCACCACCTTTGTTATTACCCTGGCCTCTATCTGTGCCTGGCTGGTCAACCACCTGATCCTGCTGCCGCTCGATCTGGTCTATCTGCGTACCATGGCCTATATCCTGGTGATTGCCGTGGTCGTGCAGTTCACCGAAATGGTGGTGCGTAAAACCAGCCCTGACCTCTACCGCCTGCTGGGTATTTTCCTGCCGCTGATCACCACCAACTGTGCGGTGCTCGGCGTGCCGCTGCTCAGCGTCAACCTGAATCACACTTTCCTGCAGGCCGCACTGTTCGGCTTCAGCGCCTCTATCGGCTTTTCGCTGTTGATGGTGCTGTTCGCCGGGATCCGCGAGCGCCTGGTGCTGGCCGATGTGCCCGCACCGTTTAAAGGCTCGTCTATTGCACTGGTGACCGCCGGCCTGATGGCGCTGGCGTTTATGGGCTTTACCGGACTGGTGAAGTTCTGATGAGTGCGATTTGGATTGCTGTTTTGGTACTCAGCGCACTTAGCCTGGTGTTGGGCGGTCTGCTGGGCTACGCCTCGCGCCGCTTCGAAGTGGAAGAAGACCCGATTGTCGAGCAGATAGACGCTATTTTGCCGCAGAGCCAGTGCGGCCAGTGCGGCTACCCCGGCTGCCGTCCGTATGCCGACGCGGTGGGTAATAACGGTGAGCTGATTAACAAATGCGCCCCCGGCGGCGAGCAGACCATGCTGAAACTGGCAGCGCTGCTGAACGTCGACCCGCAGCCGCTGGGTGAAGAGGCCGCATTGGAGCCAGAGCGCAAAGTGGCGTGGATTGACGAAGCCAACTGCATCGGCTGCACCAAGTGCATTCAGGCCTGCCCGGTGGATGCAATTGTCGGCGCCACCCGCGCGATGCACACCGTGCTGAGCGATGTCTGTACCGGCTGCGACCTGTGCGTTGCTCCCTGCCCGACCGACTGCATTGAAATGCGTCCGGTTGCTACCACTACTGCCAACTGGAAATGGGATCTGCAAACCATTCCGGTGCGGGTGATCACTGTAGAAAGTCATGCTTAATCTGCTCAACTACTTTAAAAAAGATCGGCTTTGGGACTTTGAAGGTGGCATTCATCCACCGGAGATGAAGACCCAGTCAAACGGCACGCCGCTGCGCCAGCTGCCGCTGCCCGCCCAGTTTATTCTGCCGCTGAAACAGCATATCGGTAACGAAGGCGAGATCTGCGTGCGCCCCGGCGACGCTGTCCTGCGCGGCCAGGCGCTGACCTTTGGCAATGGCCGTATGCTGCCAATCCACGCGCCAAGCTCCGGCACCGTGAGCAAAATCGCCCCGCATATGACTGCGCATCCGTCCGCGCTGGCGGAGATGTGCATCTTTATCACCCCGGACGGCGAAGACCGCTGGATTGATAAGCAGACGCTGAGCGACTATCGCAGCCTTGACCGCCAGGAGGTGGTGCGCCGCGTGCATCAGGCTGGCGTTGCCGGGCTGGGCGGCGCGGGCTTCCCCACCGCCACCAAGCTGAAGGGCGGGCTGCGCGGGGTCAATACCCTGATTATCAATGGCGCCGAGTGCGAGCCTTATATCACCGCCGACGATCGCCTGATGCAGGACTGCGCCGCAGAAGTGCTGGAAGGCTGCCGCATTCTGGCGTGGACGCTGCAGGCGGAGCGCACCCTGATCGGCATTGAAGATAACAAACCGGAAGCGATTGCCGCGCTGAAAGCCGCCCTGGGCAGCGCGCGCGATATGGAGATCCGCGTCATCCCCACCAAATATCCTTCCGGTGGTGCCAAACAGCTGACTAAAATTCTCACCGGTAAAGAGGTGCCGCACGGCGGGCGCTCTACCGATATCGGCGTGCTGATGCAGAACGTCGGCACCGCCTATGCCGTTAAGCGCGCGATTATTGACGGCGAGCCGCTTACTGAACGCGTTATTACCCTGACCGGTGAGTCGGTGCGCCAGCCTGGCAACGTCTGGGGCCGCCTCGGCACGCCGATCAGCCATCTGCTGCATCACGCCGATTTCGCGCCGGGTGCCGAACAGATGGTGGTGATGGGTGGCCCGCTGATGGGCTTCACCCTGCCGACGCTGGATGTGCCGGTGGTGAAAATCACCAACTGTATTCTCGCACCCGCCGCCTCTGAGATGGGCCACAACGAGCCGGAGCAGGGCTGCATCCGCTGCAGCGCCTGCGCCGACGCCTGCCCGGCCGCCCTGCTGCCGCAGCAGCTTTACTGGTACAGCCGCGGCGGCGATCACGATAAAGCGCGCGAGCATAATATCGCAGACTGCATTGAGTGCGGCGCCTGTGCTTATGTCTGCCCGAGTAATATCCCGCTGGTGCAGTATTACCGCCAGGAGAAGGCCGAGATTCAGGCTATCGATCTGGAAGCCGAGCGTACTGCCCTGGCCAAGGCGCGTTTTGAAGCGCGTCAACAGCGCCTGGAGCGGGAAAAAGCGGCGCGTGAAGCGAAGCACCAGCAGGCCAAACGCAGCGTGGCTATCACCGACGCCGATGCGCTTAACGCCGCGCGCGAACGCGTGAAGGCGAAGCAGGCCGCCGCTGCCACAGCGGTCGATGACGATGCGGCGGCGGCGGCGCAGCGTACAGCCCGCCAGGCGGAAGCCCGCGCGCGCCAGGCTGAGCAACAGGCCAGCAGCGAACCGGTCACGCGCCAGGCCGCCGACCCGCGCAAAGCCGCCGTTGAAGCCGCGATTGCCCGCGCCAAAGCGAAGAAAGCCGAAGCCAGCACGGCCGTCGCTGAGCCGCCGGCGACCGCCGATACGCCGCCAGCCGCTGACCCGCGTAAAACGGCGGTGGAAGCGGCTATCGCCCGTGCCAAAGCGAAGAAAGCCGCGCAGGCCGCCGTTGCTGAACCGCAACCGGCTGCGGCAGAACAACCGGCACCTGCCGCTGACCCGCGCAAGGCGGCCATCGAAGCCGCTATCGCCCGCGCCAAGGCGAAGAAAGCCGCGCAGGCCGCCGTTGCTGAACCGCAACCGGCCGTGGCCGAACAACCGGCACCCGCCGCCGACCCGCGCAAGGCGGCAATTGAGGCCGCTATCGCCCGTGCCAAAGCGAAAAAAGCCGCGCAGGCCGCCGAAGCTCTGCCAGAAGTCACCCCTGAACAACCCGAACCCCGTCAGGAAGAGGCGCCCGCCGCCTCCCCTGAGGATGCACGTAAAGCGGCGGTGGCAGCGGCCATTGCACGCGTGAAAGCGCGTAAATCGCAGCAGCCGTCGACGCAAGAGGATTAAATGGCATTTCGTATTGCAAGCTCGCCCTACACTCATAACCGCCGCAGCACCAGCACCATTATGCTGCTGGTACTGCTGGCCGCCGTACCCGGCATGGCCGTGCAGTGCTGGTACTTTGGCTGGGGTAACCTGATCCAGGTGCTGATCGGCGCGGCTGCCGCTATTACGGCTGAAGCGGCTATTCTGCGGTTACGCAAGCTGCCGCTGGCGGAGACGCTGAAGGATAACTCCGCGCTGCTGACCGCCCTGCTGCTCGGCATTAGCATCCCGCCGCTGGCGCCGTGGTGGCTGATTGTTATCGGCACGCTGTTTGCGGTGATTATCTCCAAGCATCTTTACGGCGGCCTCGGCCAGAACCCGTTTAACCCGGCGATGGTCGGCTACGTGGTGCTGCTGATCTCCTTCCCGGTGCAGATGACCAGCTGGCTGCCGCCGGACGTGCTGCAGGGCATCAGCCCGACCTTTGGCGACACCCTGAGTATGATCTTCCATTTCCACACGCTTGACGGCCACAGCATGCAGCAGCTGCAGGTGGGGATCGACGGCATCAGCCAGGCGACGCCGCTCGACACCTTTAAAACCGGGCTGCGCGCCGGCCATTCGGCGGAAGAAGTGCGCGCAATGCCGATATACGGCGGCGTGCTGGCCGGCCTGGGCTGGCAGTGGGTCAACGTGGCGTTCCTGGCCGGGGGCATTTTCCTGCTGTGGACGCGCAGCATCCGCTGGCATATTCCGGTGAGCTTTATTGCCTCGCTGGCGTTCTGCGCCACGCTCGGCTGGCTGCTGTCACCGGACAGCCTGGTATCTCCGCTGGTGCATCTGTTCTCCGGGGCCACCATGCTGGGCGCATTCTTTATCGCCACCGACCCGGTGACCGCCTCCACCACCAATAAAGGCCGCCTGCTGTACGGCGTGCTGATTGGCCTGCTGGTATGGCTGATCCGCAGCTTTGGCGGCTATCCGGACGGCGTGGCATTTGCCGTGCTGCTGGCGAATATCTGCGTGCCGCTGATTGACTACTACACGCAGCCGCGCGTATACGGACACCGTAAGGGTAAATGATGCTGGACGCGATTCGTAAAAACGGCGTAACGCTGGCGGTGTTTGCCGCTATCACCACCGGCCTGACGGCGGTGATTAATGCGGTAACCAAGCCGACTATTGAACATCAGACCGCCGTCCAGCAGAAGATCCTGCTGGACCAGGTGGTGCCGCCCGAGCTGTATGATAATAAAATTCAGCAGGAGTGTTACGTTGTCACTGATCCGGCACTGGGCAACGGCAGCCCGCACCACCTCTATCTGGCGCGCAAGGGTGATAAACCCGTGGCAGCGGCGGTGGAAACTACCGCGCCTGACGGCTACTCTGGCAATATTCAGCTGATTGTCGGCGCCAGCTTTGATGGCACGGTGTACGGCACCCGCGTGGTGGAACATCATGAAACACCGGGTCTTGGCGACAAAATCGAGCTGCGAATTTCTGACTGGATCATGAGCTTTAACGGCAAAAAAGTGACCGGCGCGGATGACAGCCATTTCGCGGTGAAGAAAGACGGTGGCGACTTCGACCAGTTTACCGGCGCAACGATTACGCCGCGTGCGGTGGTCAATGCGGTGAAGCGCACAACGTTGTATATTGAAACCTTACCGGGGCAACTGTCCTCGTTGCCATCCTGTGGAGACGCCAATGAGTGAAGCAAAAACCCTGCTGGTCGGCGGGCTGTGGAAGAATAACTCCGCGCTGGTGCAGCTGCTGGGCCTCTGCCCGCTGCTGGCCGTGACTTCGACCGCTACCAACGCCCTCGGCCTTGGCCTGGCTACTACCCTGGTGCTGACCTGTACCAATAGCGCGATTTCTCTGTCGCGCCGCTGGGTGCCTTCTGAAATCCGTATTCCGATTTACGTGATGATTATCGCGGCGGTGGTGAGCTGCGTGCAGATGCTGATCAATGCTTATGCCTACGGCCTGTATCAGTCGTTGGGGATTTTTATCCCGCTGATCGTCACCAACTGTATTGTGGTCGGCCGCGCCGAAGCGGTGGCGTCCAAAAGCCGCGTCGGGCTGGCTGCGCTGGACGGGATGGCGATTGGCCTCGGCGCCACCAGCGTGATGGTGGTGCTGGGCTCTATCCGTGAAATTATCGGTAACGGCACCATCTTTAACGGCGCAGACCAGCTGCTTGGCCCGTGGGCAAAGGCGATGCGCATTGAAGTGGTGCATTTCGACTCACCAATGCTGCTGGCGATGCTGCCGCCGGGCGCGTTTATCGGCCTCGGCATGCTGCTGGCGGCAAAATATCTCATCGACAATAAAATGAAGCAGCGCGCCGCGCTGAAAGCAGAACAGGAGAGTGCTGCTATGCCGGAAGGAAAAACTGCGCAGTGAACAAGGATAAGCGTCACGAGATTCTGGTGCGGCTGCGGGACAATAACCCGCACCCCACCACCGAACTGAACTTCACTTCCCCGTTTGAACTACTGATTGCGGTGCTGCTCTCCGCGCAGGCCACCGACGTCAGCGTAAACAAAGCGATGGCCAAACTCTACCCGGTAGCTAATACGCCTGCGGCGATTCTGGCACTTGGCGTAGACGGGGTGAAGGAGTACATCAAAACCATCGGCCTGTTTAACAGCAAGGCCGAGAACGTGATCAAAACCTGCCGCATTCTGGTCGAGCAGCACGGCGGAGAAGTGCCGGAGAGCCGCGAGGCGCTGGAAGCGCTGCCGGGCGTCGGGCGCAAAACCGCTAACGTGGTGCTGAACACCGCCTTTGGCTGGCCAACCATCGCCGTCGATACCCATATTTTCCGCGTCTGCAACCGCACGCGCTTTGCGCCGGGTAACAACGTGGAACAGGTGGAAGAGAAGCTGCTGAAGGTGGTGCCGAAGGAGTTTAAGTTCGACTGCCACCACTGGTTTATCCTGCACGGTCGCTACACCTGCATTGCGCGTAAACCGCGCTGCGGCTCCTGCCTGATTGAAGATTTATGCGAGTTCCGCGAGAAAACGGAAGTATAAAAAAACCCGCCAACTGGCGGGTTTTTTGTTTCTGCTTCACTCCTGCTGCTGCTTTAGCAAAAAATAGCGCTTCTCTAACTGCTCCAGCGCCATCTCGGCCTGGCGGCGCTGAATATCCGACGGGTTAACCGAATAAAGACGCAGCTGCTCTTCTGCCGGGGTTGAACGGCTAAATGCCTGGGTGGCGTTGTACACCACCGATTTCAGCTCGCTGACGGTGATATATTTACCGCGCTGCCCGTCAAGGGCATTCAGCCTGGACGTCAGCTGCTGCAGATGCTCCATCCCCTGCTGCCAGCCGCCCATTGCCTCCTCCGGAAGCGCCGTGGCTTTAAGCTGCTGCTGCCACTCGGCGGCCATTTTGCCGACCGCAGCATCCTGCGGTTTAAACGCCTGGGCCTGGCGCACCAGCCGCTGCCCGTAATCAAATGACCAGTCCGGTGACAGCGTTATAAGCCACGCCAGCTGCTGTTCGGTGTGCTCGCGGATTTTTTCCGGCTGATAGTTTTGCCGCTTCAGGCTGTCGACCTGCTCCCCGGTAAGCGGCATTGCCAGGGGTGAAAGCGTGGCGGCAAGATGATCTATCAGCGGATCGGGGCGTTGCACAAGCTGCCATCCCCCTATTCCCGCAGCGCCCAGCACCAGCATGGTCACTACTCCGGCGGCAAACGGCTTCCAGCGGCTGGGCGGCGGCGGCGTCATGACCTCAATGTTCGCCTCGGGCTGGGGCTGGGCGATATAGACCCATTTTACGGCCGAAGGCGTCATCTCCACAGCCGGGTCGGCTGCACGCCGGGCGCTGGCGGGCAGCACCACATTCTGCTGCGCTGCGCAACTGTTTCCCGCCGCCGCCTCGCTGTTCTCCAGCCGCAGCGCGCTGCTGTGCATCAGTGCCGCCAGCGCGTCAAACTGGCTGAGATGGCGCAGCTCCAGGCGCTGTAACACCTCGTTCAGCCGGGTGAGCTGCTGCTCGGCGCGGTAAAGCTGGCTGAGATCGCTGTAGCCGATCGGCAGCGTGCGCATCATCTGCTGCACGCGGCGGCTGAGGCCGCTGAGGATCTCCACGCGCGCATGCACCTGCTGCGGCCACAGGTTGCCCCACTGGTGGCTGATTAACGCTTCGAGGATAGCCAGACCTTCGTTCAGGCCAGCAAGGCCGCCCAGCTGGGTGCGCGCCAGCGTATACCAGGCCGCCGTTTGCAGCTCAACGCCATTCTGCTCAAACAGCGAGAGGCTGAGTTTTTCCACGTAGTGCCAGTTCACGTCCGGGCGCGCCGGGTGGGACAGCTTGCCCAGCTCGTCGCGCAGCGCCGCGTAGTCCGGCAGCGTGCGTGGGTCGCCGCCGGTTTTCAGGTAACGTTCAGATATATTCATAAAAAGTTTCGATAATTATCAGAGAGGGGCGCCGCTGACTACAGCGAGGCGCGGGCGTCGAGGTACTGCTGCTGTTTCATATGGCGGATCAGCACTTTGCCTTCCGGCATAAATTCGGTGCCGTAGCGCACCAGACCGATACCTTTCAGCTCGGCATCAATGGCGTAGCGCAGCTCGCCGGGAATGCTCTGCGGCAGCATATCGACCTTAATACTGCTGAGGCGCGGCTCGTAGCGCAGCAGCACGCCGGACAGCGTGGTCATCAGCTGGTGCGCGGTGCCGGGCATGCCCTGCAATATTTTGGTCATATCCGGCAGGCCGTAATCGGGCAGATGCGCCAGCGTCCCGGCGCGGCAGTTGAGGATGCGCTGCATGTTGTCGAGCACCGAGAGGATCACCTGGTTCTCTTCACTGACGTTGTGCAGATCCAGCCCGCCGGCAAAGTTGCCGTACAGCATTTCATACAGCGAGGGGGAGTTGTGTGAGTGCGGCATTAGTTGTCCTTAACAGGCAGCAGGCTCAGGCTGTTTTCGCTCGCTTCCAGCACGCGCGCATTATCCGGGTCCAGCGCTTCGCGCTCCAGCACCTGCTGCCAGCCACTCTTCGCCAGGTCCGGCTGACGGAACAGGCCGACGACCGCGACAAACTGCGCTTCCGGCTCCATCGGCATATTAAGGTTAACCGCGCCGCCAGGGCTCAGCACCAGGTCGCGGCTGGCGAGGAGATCGGCACCCAGCAGCGTGTCGCCATCGGTCGCTAACTGCTGGTAGACCAGCTTGTCGAAGGCTTTACGATCTTTCAGCTGATAAACGCGGATCACCACCGACTGCGGACTGCTATGGTTTTCGCGCGTGTCGGTATTCAGTGCCTCACGCGCGATAAAATCGAGGTGCAGCACCCTAATCTTTTTATAGAAGATGGACGATACCGCCGAGCGGGTGCCGTCTGAGACGCTCTGCGTCAGTCCGCAGCCGCTCAGGCTGATGGCCAGTACCGGCACCAGCCAGCGGGTAGATTTAGTCAAACTGGTAATTAACACGCTTATTTCCTTGTACGTGCAGGGTCGGTTGCAGGCCGCGATAGCTGCCCAGTTCGGTGGTAAAAGTTTGCGGGACGTCGTCGGGAATATTCCCCGCCTCAACGCCCAGCACGCCGCTCATGCCGAGCCAGAACGGCGCCTCGCCAAGCGGCATCACCGGCAGCAGCGCGGTGCTGACGGTCAGGCGAATCTTCGCCTTAAAGCGCCAGCCGAGATAGACGCGCAGCATCACCAGGAAATCCTGATACAGCTGTCCGTCCGGCTTCCAGCCCTGCGCTTCGCTCTCGCTGTCGGTGAACAGCTCGATCAGCAGCTGGCTGCTGGTGTCCATCACTTCATCGCCCAGCGGCGCGTTGCCGTCCAGCAAAAAATCCTGCTCGCCGTAAAAGCCGAGCGGCTGGTTGATTTCAATCGGGCGCAGGCAGTACGGGCTGACCCGCGCCTGCGTCTCCGGCGCCAGCAGCTGTACCAGCGCCTGCACGCCCTCCTGGGTTTTTGCCGGCTGGCGCAGCACGCCGAGCAGCGCCAGAAAGCGCGAAACCGGGGTGGCGATATGGCTGGCGGTACCGGGAATGCCTAAGCCCACCAGGCCCAGCAGCGACTGAGAAATCGTGTCCGTCCCGCCGCGCTCGAAGGTGGCGGGATAGGAGTATTTGCGCCAGATGCGGTAGAACTGCGTCAGGATGCGGTGGCTGAAGATATCCAGGAAATCCTGCAGCGCCTCGTGCCCTTCGCGCCGCTGGCTGATGTCATCAAGGTAGGTTGTCGGCAGCGGGGAGTCTACGCCGTAGACGCCCATAAAGGTGGTGCGCACTTTGGGTGCCGCCGCGTCATCTTCACTGTATTCAACGCTTTTCAGCTCGCTGGCGGGAAAGCCCATGCCCGGCCACGGGCTGAAGCGCACCGCATCATCCTGAGGACAGGCGGTGCTGCCGAGCGGCGGCCTGTCCGGATGCTGTTTTTCCAGCAGCTGACAGAAGCGGTAAAAGTTCATCCGCGTCAGGTCAGCTTCCATACGCGGGCTCAGCCGGGAATGCGGCGGTTGTGTTTCTCTTGCCATTCCAGGCGCTCTCCGGTGGGTTGCAGGATAATAACCAGGCGGTTAAACAGATAAATGTCGGTGTACAGCGCGAAAAAGTGGCTGAGCATCTCGCCGAACAGGCAGATGTCGCCGTGCCCGGCAAAACCGTTGCTGTCGAGCGTCACGTCAATCTGCACGCCGCGCAGCAGGTAGCCCTGCTCGAAGCGCTCGGTTTCGCTATGGCTAACGTCGAGGATCGCCTCCAGGCGGCGGCGGTTCATCTCGCTGCCGGTCCACTCGTACAGCGCCAGCGTGCCGCGCAGCACTTCGGCATTGTCCATCATCGACAGGAAGTTGCTGCCGAGGTGGCTGAGCACGCGCCAGTGGAAGCGGTCGCGGTCCGGCGGATAACAGGGCAGCGTTGGCGCACAGAGGTTGCGCACCTCGACGCGGGTCGAGCTGGTGATGATAGCGGTATCCAGCACCGTGCTCTGCAGGGCGCGGCGCGGCAGCTGGCCATTGGTGCCGGTCAGGGTTAATGACAGGCTTTCGTCACCGGGCACGCTGTGGTTATCAAAGGCTTCACCGCCGAGGATAAGCCAGGTGTTGTGCAGCCCGGAAGCACCGCGCCGCACGCGGGAGTGGTAGTAATACTCCGGCGCTTCGTGGCGCATCATCCCGCCCTTGTGGCGGAAGCTGGAGAACGGCACGTAGGTGTGTTGGCCGGAAGACATCACCGAGTCGACGGAATAAATTTCGGTATGCCCGTCCTGCACGCGCATCGGGCGCAGCAGGTATTCGGTTTGCAGCGAGTTGAGCGTCAGCGGGTCGGACTCCAGCGGGAAGAGGTTAATCACCGGCGCACAGTGCAGCCGCAGGTGCTTCTCGCTGAAGGTAAAATCATGCTCCCAGCGCTGCGCCAGCACCACGTCGATTTCGAACCAGGGCAGCTCAGCAGGCAGGGCGATATGCTCCAGCCCACGCAGGCAGGTGAACATAAACTTCTCGCGGAAGGTGAAGTACTCCAGCAGCAGCTGATAGCCGCTGAAGCTGCTGTTGCCCTTTGGCCACAGCCGGTCATCTTCACCAAATCCCAGCGCGGTGAAGCGCGCATCGAGCGGGCGGCGCTCCGGGTCACCCGGCAGGCGTAGCCAGATGCTGGCGCTATTCAGGGTAAAGGCTTCATGCATTGCGCAGGCCAGCGGCGCATCGGCATTGAGATATATCGGGATCAGGCTGAGGTCAGCCCTGCTCCAGTCAGCCAGGCTGCTGCAGGCAAAGCGCAGGCGCACCACCGAGCGACCGTCCGGGTCGGTGGAAAGCGCGGCCAGCTCCAGCGCCAGCGGCTGCAGGCTGATTTCACGGGTGGTGGTGTAGCGGCAGCGGGTCGCTTTCTCGCCGATTGGCCGTGACAGCACCTCAAAGCCCTTCGCGATGGCCATTTTTTCTTTCATCTCGCGCCAGTCGGGGCTGAACTCCACCACCGACATCGACGGAATGGTGCGCAGGTAGTGCGGCCACAGCAGCGTGACCAGCCCTTCCGTTAGCTCCGGAAGATCGTCGTCCAGCTTCTCGCGCAGGCGGCCCATCATAAAGGCGAAGCCTTCGAACAGGCGCTCAACGTAAGGGTCGCGCGCGCCGGATTTGTCCAGGTTCAGCAGCGCCGCCCGGTCCGGGTGGGCGCGGGCAAACTCTTCACCGGCTTCAAGCAGGTAGCGCATTTCAGCGTCGTAATAACGCAGGGTTAAGTCGTCCATAATAAAACCTGAATAAGGGGTGTATCGGAGGAAGTCATTAACTGCAAAGTACCGCCGCACGCGCCGGGTCAAGGCTGATTAAGCCACTCAGCAGCGCGTCCATTTCCGGCTGAATGCGGGTTTTGTCCGTTTCGCTGCGCGAGGCTTTGATGCGCAGCAGCTTTAACCGCCGCGCCCGCACCTCAAACAGCAGGGCTGGCGACCAGTGCTGCAGCGTCAGGGCCTGCGCGTTGCTGTCCAGTTCACCGAGCAGGTGGAACGCCAGATCGTGACGGGCGTACTGCTCCGCCACCCGCGCCATCAGCAGGCGCATCAGCCACTGGTCGCGCAGCGAAGTCATGCCCGGGCGCGACTGTAACCAGCCAAACGCGGCTTCAATGCCGTCGCTGTCGGCCAGCGCCAGCAGCTCCGGCTCCAGCAGCAGCACCTCTTCATCACTTTGCGATGCCGCTGTCACCGCCTCCGCCCCCCAGCCGCCCGGGTTATCCATCACCTGCTGATTGATCCAGTTCAGCGTCACTTCATCAGCAAATGGCGTACCGTCGTTAAACGCCAGCGCCTCCAGACCCGGTAGCCGCGACAGCAGCCCTTGCACATCGCGGCAGAGAATATCGGCACGCGCGCTGTCGGCATCCAGCTTCGCCAGCGCCTGCCAGGTGTACCACTGTAAGTCCAGCCACAGGTGGTTGACGCCCTGGGCATACAGGCTGTCGGCCTGCTCCAGCAGCTCCATCCAGCTCTGCTGCAGGTAAAGGCGCTTGAGGTGAGCACGGTGATCCGGCTTCGGCGGTGCGAGGCGGGTGCGTCCGCTGGCATCAAGCGGCGGCAGCTCGGTCAGCGTATCCCAACGAATGCTTTTCATCAGGTGATGCCCGGCCAGCCAGCCGCCGGGCTGGTCGCGCAGGTAGCCCGCCAGCATTTTCGCCTGGTCGAGCAGATCGCGGCCGGAACTTACGGCGGTCATCAGCGGGGCGGCGGCAGAGGGTGCAGCCACGGGCGCAGCGTCATCGCGGCTGGTCTGCGGCACCATGCTGTCTGCCCCGCCGCTCTGCGCCAGGCGGTTTTCCAGCGCCACGCACAGGCCGGTGAGCTGCGGACGGTGTTCTTCGGCAAACGGCTGCATCGCCTGCTGCGCCAGCAGCAGCGCGCCGGTGATACGCTGCATGGCGGCCATATCCACCTCCGGGTAGAGCGACAGGCTGTCGAGCACGCGCCCGCTGCCGAGCCACTCCAGAGCGGACGTGCGGCTGCGCTCGCGCTGTGGGTGCAGCTGCATGCCGAAGCGCTGCAGCATCGCGGCCAGCAGCTCCAGCCCTTCCGCCAGCCCGGCCTCGCCGTCCTGATGCAGACGCGCCCAGATGTAGAAGGTCACCACGCGCAGATCCTTGCTGGCCGTGGTCAGCAGCTTTTCCGCCAGCTGGCAGATCAGCGCGGTATCAATGCCTGAGAGCTTGTTGACCTCTTCGCGCATGCGCTGAAAGTCATCGTCATAGCCGGGTTCATCGCCCGTCGGCTGCGCGTCACTCAGCGGCAGCAGCCAGGAGCGCCAGTCATCCGCCCGCGCCTGCGCCAGTGAAATCAACGTGCCTTCTTCTGCGTGACAGGCGGTGACTAAGTTTTGCAGCGTGGTCATTCGGAACCTCCTTCCGTGACGGGTAACTCATCATTCCCCGAGAGCGCCTGCGCCGCCATTTCGGCATCGACGCTGAATATCTCTGCCGGCAGCGTAAAATTACGCAGCTGCAGCAGCTGGAGCGGGCCGCTACCCAGTTGGGAGCGCAGTACCCACTGCAGCACGCTGCCGTCCGGCGCGCTAAAGCTCATCATCCACTGGCTGCGGTCAAGCTGGTGACGCTTGCCCTGCTCCAGCCAGCGGATAAGACCCCAGGTGCCGCTGTAGTCGCCAAACAGCCTGGCTCCCGCGCTGGCGGTGCTCCAGGTCAGCATGGTACCCGGCTTAAAGGTGTCGCCCGGCCAGCGGAAGGTCTGCCACTCCGCCATCTGGTTGAAGTACTTCTGCTGCTGGCCGTCAATGGTCAGCTGCGTCTGCACCACCCCCGGCGCCGGGCGCGCCTGCAGCTCAAAGCTGATGCCCTGACTGCCGTCGGTGAACAGCACGTCCGACAGCTGGCTCAGCTGGTTAAGCGCTTTGATAAACGCCGGGTTAAAGGTCAGCCCCTGGCTGTTGGTGCGGTCTGGCACCCACTGGCTGCCCTCCTTATGCAGCACGCCGCCCAGCTCCGCGCTGAGGAAGCGCTCGATGCGCCCGCTGTCCCTGCGCAGGAACTCGGCCAGCATCGGCAGCGAGGCGTCGTTATTACTGGCGGCAAACGGGTAGCGCCCGTCAAACGCGCCGTGCCACAGCGCCACCACCGAGCGCGCCCATTTGTCATTCAGGCTGGCGGCGGACGGCTGCAGCACCGTCTCCCACGCCTGGGTCAGCGGCTGCACGAACATCGTCTGGCCGAAGCCGCTCCACTCCTCGCCAAGGCTGGCGGCAATCAGGCTGCCGTACTGGCGGGTGTCGGTCAGGTCAACGCTTTTGCCCTGGAACACGGTTTGCGCCAGCGTCTGCATCATCTCCCGCGGATCCGAGCTGCCCGCCACCTGCTGCAGGCGCAGGCGCACGCGGGTGATGCGCGTCAGGTACGTCTGCAGGCTCAGGCTGTCGTCGCCGGACAGTGCGCTGGCGGCTTTGTTGCGGCCCATCAGCGTCAGCAGCGGGCCGAAGGTCTCGTCGAGCGGCCCCTGCGGACCGGCGGCGCCCTGGTCAATCACCGGCTTTTTGCTGCTGCCCACCAGCTCCTGCGCCGATTTAATCAGCGAGTCCGACAGCGCCTCGCTCTTCTGACCCGCCTGCCCCTGCCACGCCAGGGTGTTCATCAGCGCAATCAGCGGCGACTGGCGCACGTCGCTCATCAGCGTCAGCTGGTCGGTGACGTTGGCGATGTTGGCCGCCGGGTTGAGGCGCAGGCCGTTGAGGAAGTTGAGCCAGCTGCCGGCAAAGTCGGTAAAGTAGCGCTGCGTCAGGCGCTCCCTGAGCGCTTCCGGCGACAGGTCGGCCGAGACGCTGCGGCGGCTGTCGCTCAGCACCCAGTCAATCTCATCGCGGCGCGATTTGGCCGCGGTCTCTATCGCCTGCTGCACGCCGCCCTCCCACGCCTGGCGGGTAAACATGCCCGGCACGATCTCATCGGTGGTGAACAGGCGGCGCGCGTCGGTGCCACCGGTCATATCCTCCAGCGTGACGTCGGCAAAGTTGCGGCGCACCGATTTCAGCATGTTCTCATACAGGGTACTTTCGGCGTTGCGGCGGCCTATCTGCTGCAGCAGCACCTGGCGGCTCTGGCTGACCAGCTGCGGGTCCGGGGTGATCTTCCACTGCGGCTGGTGCGGCAGCTCGCTGATGTAAAACGCCCAAAGGTCCGGCGCCAGGCTCTGCCACAGGCCGGGCGAGATGCCGCCCCGTGTCGGCTGCACCGTCTTCATCACCTGCGCGTAAAATGCGCTGTCGACCTTATCCGTGCGCGCCATCATCAGCCACGCCTTCAGCTGGTCATAGCCCGGCCTGGCGCGCTCTGCACGCTGCGGGCTGTTGGGCGGCAGGTCGGCCAGCGCGCTCAGCTGCTGCTGCAGCGCGGCGCTGGCCGGGTCGCGCAGCAGGCGGTTATTCGCCACGCCGTACCACGGCATCATCGCCTCCAGCAGCGGCGTATTGTGGTCAAGGCCGAAGCGCTGGTACCACGGCGAGCCGTCCTGATGGCGGTGTTTAAGCAGCCCGGCGTCGTTGCGCAGCGCGTGCAGCTCGGTAAGCTGGCGGTCGGACACCGCCGGAGCCTGCACCAGCGCGCGCGCCTTCTGCGCCACGCTGACAATCTGGCTGCGGTTAAGCGCGAAGGAGAGCAGCAGCCCCGCGCCCCACAGGCCGATAAGCGCCATCAGCGCCCAGGCCAGCGTCTGCTGCCACGGCATGCCGACGCGGCGGCCGGACAGACGGCGGCAGGCAGCCACGATGCCGTCCCAGCTGCTGGAGAGGGTCAGCGCATGGTCGTGGCTGGCGGAGACCTGAGCGCCGCAGGGCAGGCTGAACATCAGGCCGCGCAGCGGAATGCGCGCCTGCCGGGTGGTCAGCCAGCGGCTCAGGCGCTGCTGCCACTGCAGGCTTGCGCCCTGCTCCAGCTCGCTGCCCAGCCGCAGCAGGAAGTCATGGGAGAGGTTTTGCGCAATCTGCGCCATGCCCTGCTCACGCAGCTGCGGAACCAGGCTGTCGAGCTGCTGGCTGACCTCTTCCGGCCGCGCGCGCGCGGAAAACAGCGCGCCGACCGTCTGCTGCTCGCGCCCATCCTGCGGCCACTCGCTGCCGCGCAGCTGCCACAGCCACACCGGGGGCTGCCAGCGCAGGGCCTGCGAGATGTTCTCCAGGCTGCGCAGGCCGTTATCCTGCATCTGCGGGGTCAGCAGCTGGCCGTCTGCCAGCACCCAGACAATGCCGTCCAGCGGGCGGCCGCGGCGCAGCTGGCGCAGCGCGGCTAATTTGTCGTCGTCCGGCGGTGCGCTCAGGCTGCCGCCGTCAATCAGCACGGTGCGCTGCCCTTCCAGCCACTGCTGCTCCTGCAGCCCGGGGACCAGCGCGGCGCGCGCGGCATCGTCGCCGACCACCAAAAGCAGGCGCACCTTGTAGCGCCAGAGCAGGTGGTAGCGGGAATGGAGGTGTTTTTTTAGACGGGATAAATCTATACCCGTGCCGAAAGTATTCAATAAAGATGATTTTGTAGCTTTCCTGACTAAATGGGGTTTGTAAATCTGCTGGTTTTTCCTTTGCTTCCAGCGCCACCACAGCGGGGAGCCAATCAGACCAAAGAGTAAAATAGCAAATATCGTGGCCCAAACTGCCCACACCGTATGAGGTGACATCCCTGCACTCGCTAACACATCCCGATTGATATAAAGCAGTAATGCACTGATCCCCGCAAGCCCAACAATTAAAAGGAAATATCCCCATGAGCCATAACGTGCGACTGACTGATTTTTTTGTTCCATCATGTATAAAGCTCCCGGGTAATCAGACAGAGCGCTCCTGTTTGTTGTGGTGTTTGGTAAATAAGTAGCTGGTCTTTGTCAGTTTCATTTGCAGCTTCAACCATCATTGCCAAAGAGAGTGGAATGGCCATCTCTCCCGGGGGGCCAAATGAAAAGTCAATTGAGTGTAGCGGCCTGTCTTCAGGTAATGACCAGTTGTTATCTGTTGCATATTGCATAATATCTGCAGTTGTTTTTACTGGGTTACCAGAGAGCCAGATGTATTCAAGACTCTGTTTATCAGCACCGCTATATTCAAAAAACATGTTTAGATCGCCAGTGAATCCCCCAGGTTCCAGCGGCATTATGCGATTCAAAGCAGCAATAACCGGAAAAGCCTGCTGGCGGGCAAAGTCAGGAGAAGCGATCAACTGGGCTGAAATAAACTCACTCGCCTGCCCAGGAGCAAGTGCCGGCCAGTCCTGCAGGCAGAGCATCAAAATAAAACCGTCAGTTTCATTAGAATCATAGAAAGAGTGGATTGGTGCGATAGAGTCTGTTATTTCAGGAACCAAGTCCCACTGTTTAAAAATAGCCTCCTTGCTCTTTTTAACTAACTTCCCTGCATCTTGCATAACATAAATAGAATGCAATAAATAACGATAGTGAGGACATTGCTTTTCAAGTTGTAGATCTAACTTTTTCATTAGCGAGGGATAATCATACAAGGGGTCGAATAGTGGACGTGCTCTTTGGGGACAGGCAGGAACATCTTTGAAGTCTGCCAGCAGCGCTTTCATGCCTTTCTCTTCAGGAGAAAACAGAACGTTTCCCACAACTGCAAGCTGCCGACGACTCCAATTTCGCCATTCGTCCTTAGTCCGCTCTTTCTCGACATTCCAACTGAGGCTGGCAGCCACTGACTGCTCATAGCGATTAAACACAACACCGAACGTACATAGCCAAAGTAAAAACGCAGGAAGAATGCCATACAGCAAAGCGTTAATATAATCCGTTATTTTCAGCATCCAGATACTCAAGAGAAAGCCTGCTGCCAGCATAATAATTAATGCGAGCACCCACAACCTAAGTTTCGGTCTTGACAGCGCTTGCTTTTCTGGAATATCAGGTATTGGCCATGCCATATTAAATCATTCCATTTTAATGTATTACCATTACAATGAAAAACACAAAGCCAGTGGCGTTGTTTTTCATCACGCATTGTTATTTATCAGATTAAAAAAACAAAAATACCAGGTAGATTAAATACTCATTTAGAATAGCAGTCCAGAATCGATGGAATAATTCGCGCGCGGCAAGGACAGGAACTATAACTCTCAAGTGTACCAGCCAGTGTTACTCCCTCGTCAAACGAGCCATCTACGCCGCCTAATATTTTATATGTACCGGCGTGGTTGCCGCATGAGACCATATCTCCTGCCCTTGCTGTAGCGATACCATCCCATAAAAAAGTGGAGTCACCCGTTAAAACCTTGCCGCCACAGGTGGTGGCATCACCTATTCTCAAAAAATACCCTCCGCTCATTATGCTTCCTTACTTTAACAAGTGAAATTAGCATGGCAATACCATGCATACTTAAAGTCTTTGCCATTAAATACTTCATAGCCTTATAAAAATAACGGACTACTTACGAGAACAGATGGGTTATAAGCGGTCATTTATAGCGCAGTGAATTGACCAGCCGGTCCCAGATTTCAATCATCTGTGCTTCGCTGTATTGCGTTTTCAAGCTTTCGTTGGCTATACCTATGGTTAGCCACGGTTTGTCTGGGCTAGCATCGGCTTCGTTAGCATATAGATCAAATTCATAGTTCGGGAAAACAACCTTCCCTTTTGTCTCTGTATCAATAATATTTTGCTTGCCGGCAGACAACCATGCCTGGGAGGATATGCCACCCGGTGAGAGTTTGTATTTTTTTATCGTGTATTGACTGTCTAAATTGAGATATTTTTCAATTTCAGCGCTGCGATTAAAGAGGGTGTCACTTGAACCTTTATAAGTATTATTTGTGAATACACCGAATACAAAATCATCATTCTTATAACTGAATGTTACTTTTTCCTTATGATATAGACCATCATCCCTGATAAACCCATTCGGAATGCATACCCCTTTCCCCCTCGGAATTTCCTCATCCTTTCGGCCACTTAAGCGCGAAATCAACGATTGCAACGCTGCCAGCTTAGCGGGTTTTTCATTCATCTGTGACTCAGTAAAACCTGCCTTAACATATGTTTTTTTTCTTTCCACATACTTAGGATCTGACAAATCAAGTATTTCAGTCGTGATGGTAAAAGCCGTCATATTAACATATATGTGGGCCTCTAAGACTCTACCAAGATCGTCCTCTCCTGAAATATTCCTGTCAAAAATAACACCTTTACCTTCAGGAAGCAGGATTTTCTCTTTTATAAACGGGGTGTTTTGCGGGTCATTTCCGGGCTTATTAATGGAACCTCGTAATTCCTGTTCCCTCAGCCGTATCCGCTGCTGAAAGGCCGGCGGGTAGATCCACTTGCTGCTGATTTTAAAGTCATCGATAAAAACCATATCGTGCAGCTGGTTGTTAAATGACTGCGGCACATCAATGATATAGCGCCCGATGCACTGCGGTTTGGTCTCGGCAAACAGGGTGTTGATCACCGCACTGTCATTCATCGGTGACCGGACGGCTATAGCTTGGGCAACAGACATTAGGCAGGCCAGCGATAGCGCAACGCAGTAATGGAAAATTTTCATGATAAGCATCCTTGCATTGCTTTTAAACAGTGGCTCCCAGGAAAACCGGAGAGCCATAAGCAACTCAATTAGTTATTTGTAGCGCAGTGAATTGACCAGCCGGTTCCAGATTTCAATCATCTGCGCTTCGCTGTATTGCGTTCTTAGATACTCGCTGCTGAGGCCAATATTAAGGTTGGGTTTTTCAGGAGTGGCATCCCGCTCATTAGCATAAAGATCAAAATCATAGAAAGTGTTCTTTTCAACTTCGTTGCTTACCGAATTCCTGAGATTTTGAGTACCACCAAACAGCCACATTTCAGTGGCAATACCATTAATGGTCCGCGCCTCTTTTTTAATGCTGTACTCATTAGAGGTTTTCAGCGCTTCATTAATTTGCGCACTGCGGTTAAACAGAGTGTCATCTGAACCCATGAATTCGCTATTTGTATAAAGACCAAAACTCAAGTCCTCATTGACATATCGGAAGGTGATTTTTTCAATGTGCTTAGCGCTATCATCCCTGATAAACCCGTTAGGAATACACACCCCTTTTCCCCTCGGAATTTCCTCATCCTTTCGGCCACTTAAGCGCGAAATCAACGATTGCAGCGCAGCCAGCTTAGCGGGCTTAGTGTTTGCATCGGCCTCGGTAAACCCCCTGGCTATATATCTGGCTTTCTTTTCTTTATTTTTTTCACCTGAAAAATCACGAAATTCCGCAGTTATCACAAAGGCCACATAGTTGACATAAACATGAGCCTCAAGCTGGCGGTAAATATCAGGAGTATCCGATTCATTATGATCATAAATCACACCCCGACCATCAGGTAAGGTAATGACTTCCTTTAAATACGGGGCGTCTTCCGGTTCGTTTTCCGGTTTATTAATCGCGTCCCGCAGTTCCTGCTCTCTCAGCCTTATCCGCTGCTGGAAGGCCGGTGGGTAGATCCATTTGCTGCTAATTTTGAAGTCATCGATAAAAATCATATCGCGCAGCTGGTTGTTAAATGACTGCGGCACATCAATGATATAACGCCCGATGCACTGGGGTTTGGTTTCGGCAAACAGGGTGTTGATCACCGCACTGTCGTTAATCGGTGACGGGACGGCTATAGCTTGAGTAAAAGATATGAGGCAGGCCAGCGATAGCGCAACGCAGTAATGGAAAATTTTCATGATAAGCATCCTTGCACCGTTTCAAACAGTGGCTCCCAGGAAAACCGAAGAGCCATAAGCGACTCAATTCGTTATTTGTAACGAAGTGAATTAACCAGCCGGCCCCAGATTTCAATCATCTGTGCTTCGCTGTATTGCGTTTTCAGGTACTCACTGCTAAGACTAATATTGATGCTGGGTTTCTCAGGTGTGGCATCCCGTTCATTTGCATTAAGCATAAATCTATAAAAGGTATTCTTTTCATCTTCATTGGTCACTGGATCTGTAATCGTCTGATTTCCACCGAACAGCCATACCTCGGAAGGAATACCGCCAGGAGTAAGCGTCATTTTCTTTATGCTATATTTATTTGATGTTTTGAGCGCTTCATTGATTTGCGCGCTGCGATTAAACAGTGTGTCATCCGACCCCAAATATTCACTATTTGTATAAAGACCAAAACTCAAATCCTCATTGACATATCGGAAGGTGATTTTTTCTATGTGCTTAGCGCCATCATCCCTGATAAACCCGTTCGGAATACACACCCCTTTCCCCCTCGGAATTTCCTCATCCTTTCGGCCACTTAAGCGTGAGATCAACGACTGCAGTGCGGCCAGCTTGGCGGGTTTGGTGTTTGTTTGATCTTCCGTTGTAGTTTTAAGATATTCAGCTTTCCTTTCCTTGTATTTCGGTGCCGAAAAATCTCGAATATCTGCCGTAATTATAAATGCAACCATGTTAACGTAAACATGAGCTTCCAGCCTTCGATAAAGGTCATCTGAGCCTGGTCTGTTGCTATCAAATATCACACCTTTACCTTCAGGAAGCAGGATTTTCTCTTTTATAAACGGGCCGTTTTGCGGATCGTTCCCGGGCTTATTAATCGAATCTCGTAATTCCTGCTCCCTAAGCCTTACCCGCTGCTGAAAGGCTGGCGGATAGACCCACTTGCTGCTGATTTTAAAGTCATCGATAAAAATCATATCGTGCAGCTGGTTGTTAAATGACTGCGGCACATCAATGATATAGCGCCCGATGCACTGCGGTTTGGTTTCGGCAAACAGGGTGTTGATCACAGCACTCTCCTTCTGCGTGATAGGCGGTAATGTAGCGGCCAGGGTCGGGGTAGCAAGCAGCATGCTGCTGGCCAGCAGCGCTAACAAAGTAAATTTCTGGACAGATTTCATGGAACCGGGACCTCCTGCACCATTTTCACAATCGCCCGCAGGGTAAATTGCAGGGCCGGTCGTTTAGAGATATCTTTCAGGCTGCTGACGTCATAGGCTTTCTGATGGTCAACATTGGTTGCCAGCACGCTTTTGATACTGCTGCTATGAAGTATAGTGTTCAGTGACTCCACCGGCACCGTACCGTCGCCCGGGGTGTTGGATGACACGACGTGATAAAGCTGAGAGCGATGAAACGGCAGCGGAACCTCACGGTAGTTGTTTGGCAGTTTCCTGTCACTCTCATGCATGTTTTTCGGGAAAGTTCGGGATGTTTTTTTCCAGCTTAGCTTTCCGTCGGAGTCAATTTTATGACCATAAAATGCATAGGTATTAGGGTGATATCCCCATTTATCCAACTGGGTAATAAACTGACGAACACTGTCATCTACCAATTCGCGATAGGCATTCCAGTTGCGTTTAATCACCGCCGCATTCTTATCGATAATATCGGCCTCATACAGTCGGTACCACAGGGTTTCATTGAGGTAGATTTCGCCAAACGGGTCCCGGGCCTTTGGCAGTTTGAGATCGCTGCCATCCTCACTGCCCCCCTCCACCGTCAACCATGGCGCGCCACCGAGGTATTTAGCAGAGGGCAGCAGCTGCAGCGGTGCCGGGGCACGGGCTAACACTGGCATCAGCTCCTGCGCCGTTTTGCCCAGCACCGTTCCCGCCATCCCCTCCTGCCCCGCGCCGACTTTCATACGGCGGTACGCCGCCGGGGAACCGAGGTCAGGGATAACGCCGTGCACAATGCCAAGGATTTTATCCTTAGCCCCTGAAATCTGCGAGGCATAGCGCGCTACCAGCCCCCCCATCGAATGGGTGACGATGATGACTTTCTCCTGCCCGGCGGGAAACGCCATGCCGTGAGAGTGCTCATGTTTGTAGAGGTCAATCACCTCGTCGATATAGTTAACCAGCCCTTCGGCCGAGGTTTTATTATCCTGCAGCCAGTTATAGCCGTAGACATGGAGCGGCAATAAAAAATTTCGGAAGTGATCAAGCTCCTGCTGAGTCATTACGGATTCGCCACTAATCTCGTCTACTTTATCCTGCGACAGCGGCCTGCCCACCAGCTGGCTTAACACGCCGCCTTTCCCCCGGGCGGGCGTGGCGTAATTCACCAGGTCCTGCTGCCAGTCATCCAGCAGTGCCCCTTGGAAGACGCTTAAAAACTTGCCGTAGCTGAAGGATAAAATCTCGCCCCAGCCGCGTTCGCTGCGGGTTGGAAACATTTTTCCGTCATCGGATAACGGTGAAGAGAAACTTTGGTCGATATCGCCACGGTTATCCACCTTTGTAGTATCCGGGTTGAGCAACTCTCGTCGATTATCTCCATTTTTCGATGCCCATTCCCAATACACCCCCACCTGACTGTCGCCGCGCCAGATAGCCTCTGGCTGATCACCCTGGCTCGACATCAGATTCGTCCCCATCACGCCAGGGAGAAAAATAACCGGGATAACCTTAATCGGTGGCTGCAGCAGCACCGCCCTGGCATTCAATGATTTTTTCTGGTTCTGGATACCGTGCCAGTTGACGAGCCCGTGCTGATCCCACTCCGGCAGTATGTAGGTCACATGCTGACCGTCACCGCTTCCCGCTGGTTTTTGTTCCGCCATTCGTTCCATCCTTTTTGTTCAGGTGCTGACTTAATCGTTACGTTCACTGGCGCCTTCCCTTTAGCTTTTTTTCGGCAAAGTCGCGCTGTGTGAGTCAATGTCGACATTATTCTGCGTTGCCGTTTCGCCCAAGCCTGAGGTTGCCAGGGTTTGCTGTATGCCGTCGCCATTTTTAAACGTTAACTGCTGGCCCGCCACGGGAGAGCGGTCTGACAGGCGCAGCACCCTGGGCGTTACTGCAAAATCACTGGTGCTCCACTGCTGAGCCGCCACGTTGATACTTTGCCCGCCGAACTTTTGCCACACCGCTGCACGCTGAATGATGTTATCGGGTGCACCGCACTCTATAGAGCCACCCGCGATGCGAATATATCCGCCACCGCTGCTTAAAATGATTTCCTGTTTGGCACTGATAAACAGTTTTCCTTCGCTGCTGGAAATACGAATATCCTTCAGCGCATCCAGCGTCATCTCATCACTCTGAGCCTGGATTTCTATTTTCCCCCGGCTGGCAAAGAGTTTTATCCCCAGCTTGTTGGCAAACAGACTGATCGCATCCCCCGCCGCCACGGTGAATTTCTTGACTACGCTAAAATCAGTGTTTTTACCGCTGGTGCTGATGATATTTTCCCCCGCCGCGAGCTGCAGACTGGCCGGGGTGGCCTGAGCAATACCCGCCGGGGCGCTCAGCAACAGTGCCGATTTCTTCAACTCGGTCAGGCTCTCTGCCAGCAGGGCTTTCTGTGACTGGATATCTGCCAGTTCAGCCTTGGCCGTTTCCACCGCGCTGCTTAATGCTTCTGCCTGCGACAGCGCCTGCTGTAACTGACCAAGCGCAGCCTGCATCTCCAGCTGCTGCCCCTGTGCCTTCTGCTGGCCGTCGGCGGTGATAAACAGTCCTTTCTCCGCACGGAGGCTGCCCCAGCTGTCGCTGCGCAGCTCGAACCCTTCGCCGCGCTTCTGCTTCTCGCTGTCCACCAGGTGGCCGAGATTCAGCTGGCTTTTGCCGCCGTACTCGGTGCTGAGCTTGATATGCTCCTGGCCCGCCGTATCGTCGAGGCGCAGCTTATTGTTCTTCGGCGTGCGCAGCACGTTGCGCTTGTAGTTGCGGATGGTGACGTGGTCGCCGTGCGCCGAGTCGTGCAGCACCCCGGCAATGTACGGGCGGTCCGGGTTGCCGTGCTCAAAGGCTATCGCCACCTCAGTCCCAGCCAGCAGCGGCAGGTGCAGGCCGTAGGTGTCGCCCGCATAGGGGCGCGCCTGGCGTACCCACAGGCTTTCAAAGCCGGTTTCCCAGCCCGCGCGGTCAAACAGCATGTTGACGCGATAGCGCCCGTCGCGGTCAATATGGCCGTAGGCATCGTTCACCGTGGTACTGGTGACGCGCGCCGGCAGGGTTCCCGCCATCACCGGGTGCGGCAGCGGCACCGGGCGGAAGCCGTAGCGGCTGTTGAGCGGGATGCCGTCAAAGGCGGTTTCAAAGCTGCGGTCGCGCCGCGCGGTGCTGACGATGGCGGTGACCAGCACGCCGCTCTGGAATACCTCACTGACATCCTCCCCGCCGCTGACCTTCAGCTCACTGCCGGGGGCCAGCGCCGGGCAGCTGGTCACTGCCGCCACCCGCGTCTGGCCGTTCAGGTAGCGTTCGTGGCGCAGGCGGGCATAGAACGCGCCGCTCTCCGGGGCCGGGTTATGGCTGTAGCCGTCGCCCGGCGTCAGGTAGTTGTCCGCCCAGCGATAGGACTCACCGTAGGTGGTGTCGTCGCCGCCGGTGACGTCGGCCTGCACGTTCATATCTTCGAGGGCGTTGCGGTAGTTGTAGTCGCGCCCGCTGACGCTTTTCTCCACCACCGCAAAGCGGCTGGCGAGGTCCCACACCGAGTCGCTGGCCGCGTCGTGCATGCCGGAAGGCGGCACGGCGGGCAGCGTCAGCCCCTGCACATGGCCCTGCCTGCCGTCGTAAAACTCCACCACGTCGATGTGCAGGCGGGTGTCGGTGGTGAAGCGGAACCAGATGCCGACCTCGCCCAGCAGGCGGGTAATAAACGCCAGGTCGTCCTCGCCGTACTGCATCACCTGCTCGCGGCGCGGGTACGCGTTGTTGAGGGTGAAAACAAAGTCCTGCCCGCGCATCCCGTGGCGCTCGCGCAGGATTTTTTCCACAATCTGCGGCACCGACATATCCTGGTAGATGGCGTTCTGACGGCTGCGCGACAGCAGCGCCAGGCGGGGCTGCAGGGTGACGGCGTAGTGGGTCTGGTCGGCGCTGGTGCTGAGGCGCTCAAAGCCGGTCACCACGCCCTGCACCACGCGCACCGGCTGCTGGATCTTAATGCCCCAGCCCTGGTCAACCGGGGCCTGCAGGGTCAGCGAGGCCGCTTTCATCAGCATCGCCTCGCGGGTGATGGCATGGTCGGCGCTGGTGAACTCAATGCGCCAGCGGAACGGCTCGCTCAGGCGCTCCTCCCCCTTAAACGCCAGCACGTCGGGCCGGGACTGACAGTCACGCACCGCCAGCAGGTGGTGACTATGGCTGAAAAAAGAGATCGGATTTTTGCTCATGATTCACTTTCCTCTGTGTTAGCAAATTCCAGCACGATGCCTTCCTCGTCGTGCCAGTCGAGCGTCAGCTGCTGCGGCTTCTGTTTTGCCGCCATCTGCAGCAGCAGCTGCTGGCTCAGCACCGGCAGGATCTGCTGGTTCAGCAGGCTGTCGACGTTGCGCGCCCCGGTGTCCGGCAGCAGGCAGGCGGCGGTCAGCGCCGCTGACAGGCCGTCGCCCACGGTGGTTTTCAGGCCGTAGTGGCGCGCCAGGCGCTGGCTCACCTGGTTGAGCTTCATGCCAACGATGGTGCGCATCGCTTCTTCGGTCAGCGGGCGGTAAATCACCGTCTGAAAGCGCGCCAGCAGCGCGGGCTGGAAGTGGTCGCGCAGCGTCGGGCGCAGCAACTCCTGCAGGTCCGCTTCCGTGGCTTGCGGCTGCTGCTCCAGCAGCTGCATGATGGCGTCGCTGCCGAGGTTGGAGGTCATCAGGATCAGGGTGTTGCGAAAATCGATTTCGCGCCCCTCGCCGTCGCGCATAAAACCGCGGTCAAACACCTGGTAGAACAGGTTCAGCACGTCGCGGTGCGCCTTCTCGACCTCGTCGAGCAGCACCACGCTGTAAGGGCGCTTGCGCACCGCCTCGGTGAGGATGCCGCCCTGCCCGTAGCCGACGTAGCCCGGCGGCGAGCCCTTCAGCTGCGAGACGGTGTGCGCCTCCTGGTATTCGGAGAGGTTAATGGTTATCAGCGACCTCTCACCGCCGTACAGCACGTCCGCCAGTGCCAGCGCGCTCTCGGTTTTGCCGGTGCCGCTCGGGCCGACCAGCAGGAACACCCCCTGCGGCCCGTTCTCAGCGGTCAGGCCGGTTTTGGCGGCGCGCAGGCGCCGGGCGATGGCGCTGAGCGCGGCGTCCTGGCCGACCACGCGCCTGCCGATTTCCTCCTCAAGGCTCAGCAGCTCGCTCTGCTCGTCCTTCATCAGTGAGGAGAGCGGCACCCCGGTCCAGTCGGCAATCACGTTGGCAACGGTGCGGGCATCGACGTCGACCTGAATCAGCGCGTCCTGCTGCTGCAGCGCCGCAAGCTGCTGCTGAACGGCGGCAATCTGCGCCTGCGGCTGCTGGTTCTGGCGGCTGCTTATCAGCTGCTGCGCCACTTCCTGCTGCGCGGCAAAATGCGCTTCCTGCTGCGCGCGCTGGCCTTCCAGCTCGCTGCAGATAGTGGCGATGGCGGCGAGGCGCTCGTCGTGCTTATCGCTGCCCGCGGCCATGTCATCGCGCAGGGCCTGCTCCTCCAGCGTCAGCGCGGTAACGCGCGCGTTCAGCAGGGTGATGGCCTCCGGCACGGTGTCGAGGCTCATGCGCACGCGCGCGGCGGCGGTGTCCAGCAGGTCGACCGCCTTATCCGGCAGCTGGCGGCCCGTCAGGTAGCGGCGCGACAGGGTCACCGCCGCTTTTACGGCGTCGTCGCTGATGTGTACGCCGTGGTGCTGCGCGTAGCGCGACTTCAGGCCGCGCAGCATCAGGCAGGCAGTCTCATCGTCCGGCTCGTCGACTTTCACCATCTGGAAGCGGCGCTCCAGCGCGGCGTCCTTCTCGAAGTACTGCTTGTACTCGCTCCAGGTGGTGGCGGCGATGGTGCGCAGTTCGCCGCGCGCCAGCGCCGGTTTCAGCAGGTTGGCGGCGTCGGCCCCGCCAGCCTGGTTGCCCGCGCCGATAATGGTGTGCGCCTCGTCGATAAACAGCAGCACCGGGGTCGGCGACTGCTGCACCGCCTCAATCACGTTTTTCAGGCGCTGCTCAAATTCGCCCTTCACGCCCGCCCCGGCCTGCAAAAGACCGAGGTCGAGGGTGCGTAGCGAAACGGTTTTCAGGCTGTCCGGCACGTTGCCCTGCACAATGCGCAGCGCCAGCCCCTCGACCAGCGCGGTTTTACCGACGCCCGGTTCGCCGACCAGAATGGGGTTGTTCTTGCGGCGGCGCGAGAGGATATCGACCATCTGGCGGATTTCGCTGTCGCGGCCAAACACCGGGTCGATGCTTCCCGCTCTGGCTTTGGCGGTGACGTCGAGGGTGAATTTATCCAGCGCGGCCTGCAGCGCCTCGCTCAGCGCGCTGCCGTCGGCCGGGGTGACCTGCGTATCCACCTCGCCCAGGGTTGATGGAGCCTGGCTCAGGCTCTCCTGCTGCTGCACTTCCGGGCGCTCGTCGGACTGCGCGTCCAGCAGCGGGCGCAGGCGCTCCAGCTGGGGGCGCGTCAGGCTCAGCAGTGGCCACAGCCCTTCGCAGCCGACCAGCGACGGCTTGTCGGTCAGTGCCGCCAGCAGGTGATGGCTGCGGATGTGGGCATCGTCATCCTCCAGCGAGGCAATCAGCCAGGCCTGCTTAATCAGCGCCAGCAGGGAGTCGGCGAGCTGCGGGCGGGTGCGCACCGAGCGCGGCACGTTGTCCAGCCAACACAGCAACGCCTGCCAGATGCCGTCCATGTCCCACTCGTAGCGGCGCGCCAGCACGGTGATGTCGCCCTCGCCCTGCTCCAGCAGCTTGAGTAGCCAGTGCTCAATGCGGATTTCACTGTGGGCGCGGGTCAGGCACAGCGAGGCGGCGGCCTCCAGCGCGCGGGCGCAGAACGGGTTTAAGCGACGTAGCAGGACGGCTGACTGGTTTTCCATATCGGGTTCTCTCTTCCGTAGTTAATCAGGTTCGGACACGCTACCGCCCGTCGCTGTTCCTTTCAGTCAGGAACCCGAAGCGCATCAGGTCAAAAGGCAGCAGGTTGTCGGGTTGTTTGCTGAGCCGCCACGCGGGTAGCGGCTCAGCAAACAAAACGGCAGGCGGCGAACCGCCTGCCGTGAGTTATCAAGCGGTGGTGCGTTCATTCCATGAATCGGAATGAATGATGTTGCCGTCTTTGTAGGTCCAGGTGATCTTTTCGTAGCGCAGCTCAATCTCTTCCAGATGGTTGTGCTTCTCTTTGGACGGGTCCTTGATGTCGTGCATTTTCGGCGCGACCTTCACCAGCTTGACGTTCTCAAGTTTGGTGTTGAAGTACTCCACCTCCTGACCGGCGTCGTTAATTTTGTACCACTTGAACTCGGCAGATTTCAGGGTCTGACCGGTGGTCACCGCCTTGTAGAGATACGGGCTGGAGGAGTCGATCTCCTTGGTAAACATGAACGGCGTGTGCACGCGGGTACCGGTCAGCTTGCCGGTGTTGTTATCGGTCGGGATGTACAGGTTATGTTCCTGCGCCACCACTTCGATGCTGCCTTCACGATCTTTCACATCCACGGAACCTTTGATGTCCGCACCGCCGTCGTCCTTCAGCCACAGATATACTGGTATTGCCATGTGTTACTTCTCCTTTTAATCCCGTCATAATTCGCGCTGCCTCTTTGTTGGCTGCCTTCGTTCACCCCGGTCACATAGTGAACTATGCTCCCGGGGATTCCCTCAGTTGCCGCCGCGATGCAACAGGAATTATTTAGGGCTTACTGTTGTGTCATCATCCTGTGATGACGTTCGGGTTGCTGCTGCCAGACAGGCATCCGCCTGCGGCACCAGACTGATTTCGACCCGGCGGTTTAACGCACGACCTTCCGGGGTATCGTTAGTCGCCATCGGGCGGCTTGCGCCAAAGCCCTGCACCGCAAAGCAGGTCGGCGAGACGTCGCTGGTTGAAAGCATCCAGTCGCGCAGCGCTTCAGCGCGCTTCAGCGACAGCTGCTGATTGGCCTGCGCATTGCCGGTGCTGTCGGTGTGGCCGGCGACCACTATCAGCCAGCCCGGCCGGGCCTTAATATCCACCAGCGCGTTAACCAGCATCTTTAGCGAGCCGGGTTTGAGCACGGACTTGCCGGAGGCAAACAGCGACAGGCTGTCGAGGCGCACGGTTTTTGGCGCTTCCTTCACCACCTCTGGCGGGGGCGGCGGGGGCGGAATATACGAACGAATCGCATCCAGCAGCGGCAGGCGCAGATGCCCCCCCTGATACAGGCCTAAACCCAGCCGCAGAGGTGCGCCGTTGCGGGCATGCTCATCCAGCTCGCGGGCATCGCGACGCAGTACATTGACCGCTGCCGCTTTCATGGCGTAATCATTCATGGCGATACGCGCGTAATGGGCAATATCAAAGGAGACCCGCTGAAGCAGCCGATGGTTATTCCAGGCGCTGCAGCACAGTGCGACAATTCCAACCGTCAACGCCAGCCATAGCGCACCACGCCAGGTGCGCTGGCGCGGGGTCAGGCCATGCCCTGCGGGCAGCAGTTGCAGAACAAACTCCGGCAGCATTGACGGCAGCGGAGACTCCGCAACCTCTGGCGCAAACCATCCTGCTACCTGTACCAGCGCCGTGTGCTGCTGCAGCCAGCGCGTCCAGAGAGAAGTGGCTAATGCCCCGTCAAGTGAAGCACTCAGCCCCCAGACCATGCCTGCGGGGGTGGCGGCAGGCATATCCGGGTGACTGTCGGTTAACACGCGAATCACTTCCTGCTGAAACCACTCCGTCAGGCTGTTGATCAGCACCTGCTGCTGTAATGCGATGCCGCCGCCCGCGGCCAGCCAGCACTCAGGAGGGGTGGGTTTTGCGCTATCGGACCATACGCTGACGGGTTCACCGGCCAGCCGCACCTGCCAGAGAGACTCGCTGACCAGCGCACTGCCCACCTGAGCATTCAGTACCAGCGGCAGTGAATAGCCGGTTTCACGCCGCAGCTGGCCAATCTGCCAGCGCAGTGCCAGCAGGCGGCTGGCCAGCGTGTCACTGTCCTGATGCTGCTGAGGACAGACGCTGATCATCACCGACAGCTGATGTCCCCACTCCCGGCGCAGCGACAGCAGCTGGCGCGCTACCACGTCCAGCGCCTGATGATCGGCCACCCGCACCCAGCAGCCGTGCGGCACGGTCAGTACCGCCGATCCTTCCGGCCAGGCATGCGCGCTGTCGCCGCAGACCAGCACCACCGGCTGACGGTAAGCGACATCCGGCAGGTCATCCGCACACAGCCCGGCTTGAGGCCCGGCGGGACGGCGGGTAACGGCCATCACCCCGGCCAGCAGCACCAGAGCGGCCAGCAGTATGAGCACGGTAGCTAAATGAGGCAGCGGCAGCAGCAGCACGGCGACCAGCAGGACAACCCACAGCGCCAGCGCGCGCTGTAACGCAGGGCTCACTGAACCACTCCCGGCAGCAGCGAAGCCACCAGGCTGCTCAACCAGTGATTCAGCCCCCACCAGACGGCGGCAAGTAACAGCACGGAGAAGCCGATTCGCAACGGCCAGCTGGATAGCCAGCCGCTGAAGCCCAATCCCGCGTTGTTTTCGGCCAGTACGGCCTGCGCCTGCGGCCCGCTGAAGGGTGAAACCTGCGCATTTAACGCGGCGACCAGCTTTTCCCGCTGCGGATCGTTGACTGAACGATAGCCGCCGAGGAAGCCCAGCAACATCACCCGCTGGAAGCAGGTCACAACGAGCGGTTCCGGCGCTGGCTCGCGCAGCACCTCACGCATGCGCTCGCAGAGCATGTCACCGGCATCAACGGTGCCGAGGAAATGCCCCTGCAGAGGCAGGTGAAGCCACTGGACGTAAGCGTCATCCTGCTCGCCGCGCCCCTTAACCACTTCATCGATCAGCGCGCACTGGGCATAGAGAACATCCTTACTCTGTTGGGCATCGTAGCCCGCGTCTTTAAGCGCCTGCTGAACCTTCTCCACTTCTGCGACGCAGCGCTGCCATAACTGCTGACCTTCTCCATCCTTGATCTTTGCGCCGTGGCGCAGGCTGATAACCTGCAGCCAGCTGTTTTGCAGCAGCGCGTCAATATCACACTCGTTTTTCTGGCTCATGTTCTCAGCACCGCAAACAGTTCAAGTTCAGGTTCACCGAGCATGCCCGGTACGTAAAACATGCAGCTGCCGGATTCCAGCATCTCGCGGGCCGCCGGATGCGACAGGTCGAGGGCAAAATACTGATTTTCCAGCCGCAGCGGGATCGCGGCGGGTACGTGGCGTAGCGACTTCAGCGGTATCCCCTGCTGCGACGAATTCACCAGGCCCGTGACGTAATCCGGGCTGCCGACTTTGCACTGGCGCGGGAATTGCTCCTGCAGCTGTACCACCGGCAGCGGGGAGCGGACCGAAAGGTAGAAATCGGCATCCTCGCGCAGGCGCGGCTCCTGCAGACGAGCCAGCCACTGATGCAGGCGCTTGTCGTGCTCAAGTGCTATCGACACCACGCGTGATGGCAGGCTGGCTTCCAGCAGATCGCTGAGCAGATCGAACAGCGCCGGGAATACATGGTTAAGTTCAGCATGCTGATACGCAGGGATCGCGCTGACCTGATGCTCCAGGGAGAAGGTCAGCAGGCTGCCAGCCAGACGGGCAAGCTCCGGATATAACCGCTCCGGCGCACTTTGCGGAAATCGCAGGAACTGGCCCAGTACCGGCTCCGCGCTGTTCAGCGCATTGAGCAGCCAGAACAACGACACATCCGCCACGGCAAAATCGGCCATGCGTTCGTTGCTCTCGCGCCGCATCGCCATCAGGCGGCTGAGGCGCGCGCGCAGCTGCGTCATCAGCTGTTCAAGCTGGGTCAGCAGCCACTGGCTGCTCTGCACGCTCAGCAATGGCGGCAGAAAAGTTTCATCCTGCGTCCAGCTACCCTGACTGTCCTGCCTGAGACGCGCCACCGGGCATACCAGGTAGTCGCCATTGTTCTGATGGGAAAAACGCAGCGTCAGCTCGGGTTTGATCACCGCAATCTGGCGCGTGTCGTCACCAAACTGGTTGCGGATGTCGCGCCAGCGCTGGCGATAGCGCACCGGGCGCTCGGCAATGTCGTCCGGCTGCAAGCAGTTGCCGCCGTTGGCCCTCAGCAGCGGCAGTGCCAGCACCACCACTACGTCTTGCCCTTCAGGCATCATCACCGGCGGCAGATCGTCACCGTTGTTGGTGTCGATCAGCGTGCCGTCCTGAAAGCGCACGTGCAGATGACGCGCCTGCAAACGCCCCAGCTTCAGGGCATCCGCTTCGAACTCGGCACGGATCACGCCCCAGGGATGATTCAGCCCCATTTGTGCAATGCATTCCGTTGACCAGGCCGCATACGCGGCCTGCTGCTGGAAGTGCTGTGGCGAGACCATCACGCCCCGCCCCCACAGCGGTTGTTCCGTTTTCATCCAGCCTCCGCCTTATGCTTTCGCTTTCGGCATCTGGGAAACCAGAGAGAGGTTGACGTCCATCCCTTCCACCTGGAAGTGCGGGATAGCGAACAGCCTGACGCGGAAGAAGCCCGGGTTGTCTTCGATATCTTCGACAATCACTTTGGCATCGCGCAGCGGGTGCGAAGCCTGCAGCTCGTCGCCCGGATCGGTCATTTCCGTGACCAGGCCGCGCACCCAGGTATTCAGCTCCAGCTCCAGCAGGCGGCGGTCCTTGGTGGTGCCGATATTTTCACGCTGGATAAGCTTCAGGTAGTGCGCAATGCGCGACAGCAGGAAGATGTAAGGCAGGCGCGAGTTGATGCGGCTATTCGCCGTTGCATCGGCGGTGTCGTACAGCGCCGGCTTCTGCGTCGAGTTGGCGGAGAAGAAGCACGAGTAATCGCGGTTTTTATAGTACGACAGCGGGATAAAGCCGAGGTTGGCGAACTCAAATTCGCGGGTCTCCGGGATCATCACCTCAGACGGGATCTTCACCTGGTTGCCGGTGCCGAGGTCGTAAAGGTGAATTGGCAGATCCTGCACTGCACCGCCGGCCTGCGGGCCGCGGATTTGCACGCACCAGCCGTTGTTGATAAAGCTTTTCACCATGTTGGCAGCGAAGGCAAACGAGGCGTTGGTCCACAGGTATTTGTCGTGGTCCGGGCCTTTCACCTCTTCAACGTAGTTGAAGCTGCGCACCGGCACGGTATCCGGGCCGTACGGCAGACGGCCGAGCACGCGCGGCATCACCAGGCCGATATAGCGCGAATCGTCGGTTTCGCGGAATGACTTCCACTTGATGTACTCGGCGCGGTCGAAGTAGTTGCCGATATCTTTGATTGCCGCCACCTCTTCCATGTTGTCCTTCAGGAAGAACTGCGGGCCGGCTGAGCCGATAAACGGCATATGCGCTGAGGCCGCCACTTTGGAGATGTTGCGCAGCAGCGCCACGTCCTGCGCCGAGGCGTCGAACTCATAAGAGGAGATCAGCGCGCCAATCGGCTCGCCGCCCGGAGTGTCGTATTCGGCGATGTAGGTGTGCGCGTACAGGCCGCTCTGAATGATTTCCGGCGAGTCTTCGAAGTCCTGGCGCAGATCCTCTTTCGACAGGTCCAGCACTTCGATTTTCACGTTCTGGCGGAAGTCGGTTTTGTCCACCAGCGACTTCAGGCCGCGCCACAGGGATTCCACCTGCTGGAAAGCATCGTGGTGCATCACCGCGTCGAGCTGACGGCTGATCTGCTCGTCCAGCTGCGCGATATGGTGGTCCAGCAGGGTTTTATCCAGCTTCTCCACTTTCGAACCGGACTGGTTCAGACACTCGACCAGCACCTTCATCGCCGCGGTCACGCGCTCGTCGACGCTGGCGTCGGACATCGCCTGGCTGTCCTGCCAGATATCCAGCTCGCTGAGGTGCGACACCGGGCTGAGGTTGATTTTTTCAAACAGTGAAGCGTAAACGCCGCCCGCAGCCGGGCGATCCAGCACGGTGCTTGCACCGGCAGAGGAAATTTCATTTTGCACAGACATCAGCATTCTCTCTATATCGTTCCGTGAAGGGGGATCAGGCTTTTTCAGGCGCCAGAGCGGACAGTTCGCTACGCAGCTCATCACTGAGTGCCGGGTTTTTCAGGATGGTTTCCAGCTCTTTGCGGAAGGTGACGTTATCCAGCAGGTTGGCTTTGAGGTCGCGCAGCAGGTTGCGCATTGCCAGCATGGCTTTAAGCTGAGGGATCTGACGGGCGACCTGCTCCGGCGTGAAGTCCTTCATGTTGCTGAAGGTCAGTTTGACGTTCTCTTCGCTGCCGTCACCGGCCAGGGTGTTTTCAACCGAGATGTTTAACGATGGGGAGAACTCCGCCAGCACGCTATCGAAGTTGTTTTTGTTAACGTTGACTTTCTCACGCTCGGACAGCACGCGCTGCTCCTGACCGTTGCTGAAGTCGCCGGTGACCAGCAGCTTCAGCGGCAGCTCCATTTTCTTACTGGCATTACCCGTGTGCAGGTCAAGCTTGATATTTACACGCGCTTTAGGGATTTCGTTCTGATAAGAGTTGCTCATATTAGTTCCTTTAAACATGCCGTGGAAAGCGCAGGTAAGCACACTTTCCATGTGTGAACAAAAGCGACTATATAGCACTCATCTGAGAAAGGGCAATATGCTAACCCTGTTTTTGTGATCTGATTTATATAGGAATTTTCTTGTTATTTTAGTTAAGTCACTGATTGAAATCGTGAATGACAATTCAGAGCATTCCTAATGAAAACTCAGAAAAACATGAAAAAAGCTTATACCCCCCTTTTTACCCCACCTCAAAATGATTCGCTTTTATTAACTGTTCCAATAAAAAACTGTTAGATATCTCACTAACCCCTCGGCCGTATTTCTACCGCTGGAAATGGATGAAAAATCTGTAGGAAACCTGCCGCGTGACGTCAGCAGATCCAGGATTACACTTAGGCCGTCTGATGCTAAAATGGATGTCGGGCTAACCGCCCGGTATTCCTTGCTTTAGACCTGTCTTTTATCCTCATTATGCGACCGGCTTCACCTGCTATCCGGCCATGATCCAGAATAGAGAGTTCGCTATGCAGCACATCATTGAAGGTTTTTTAAACTTCCAGAAAGAGGTTTTCCCGCAGCAGAAAGAGTTATTTCGCACTCTTGCCTCCAGCCAGAATCCCAAAGCGTTGTTTATTTCCTGCTCCGATAGCCGTCTGGTACCGGAACTGGTCACTCAGCAGGACCCAGGACAGCTCTTCGTGATCCGTAATGCCGGAAATATCGTTCCGTCATTTGGCCCAGAGCCAGGCGGGGTTTCCGCGACTATCGAGTACGCGGTCGTTGCACTGGGCGTAACGGATATTGTGATCTGTGGCCACTCTAACTGCGGCGCCATGAAGGCTATCGCTTCCTGCCAGTGTCTGGACCCGATGCCTGCGGTCGCGCACTGGTTGCGATACGCTGATGCAGCAAAAGCGGTGGTTGAGAAAAAGAGTTACAGCAGCGAAGAAGAAAAATTGAATGCCATGGTGCAGGAGAACGTGATTGCGCAGCTGAACAATATGAAAACGCACCCTTCCGTGGCGGTGGGCCTGCGTAATAATGCACTGCGCCTGCATGGCTGGGTGTATGACATTGAGAGCGGTGTGATCCGCGCGCTGGATAAAGACAGCAAGAAGTTTGTGTTGTTGTCGGAAAACCCGGGCGTCTGTTTCGAGTAAACGCGAACAGGGCCGATCGGCCCTGTAGACGTAGTGGCGGACCGCTTTTTGGTCCGCCCTTTTTTTACGATTGCGCGGGCCGATCGAAAAAGATGATCGGCCCCTACAGTAAGGCTAGCGAGTCAGCTTATAATACTCCGCCGTTGACAGCGGCAGTGGTGCTTTGCCGCGAATGGCATCGGAGATTTTCTCGGCAATCATCACCGTCGGCGCATTCAGGTTGCCGGTGGTAATCTGCGGCATAATTGACGCATCCACCACGCGCAGCTGGTTCATACCGTGTACGCGCCCTTCTGCATCCACCACCGCCATCTCGTCGTTACCCATCGCGCAACTTCCGCAAGGGTGGTAGGCCGTTTCCGCATGTTCGCGGATAAATGCATCAATTTCTTCGTCGCTCTGCACGTTAATACCCGGCTGTAGCTCTTCACCGCAGTATTCTGCCAGCGCTGGCTGGCGCATGATTTCCCGCGTCAGGCGAACCGCATTGCGGAACTCCACCCAGTCGCGCTCTTCGGACATATAGTTGAAGAAGATCGACGGTGCGGCATAGGGGTGCTTAGAGGTCAGCTTGATGCGACCACGGCTCATGGAGCGCATTGGGCCGACGTGCGCCTGGAAACCGTGCTGCTTCACCGGGCTGCTGCCGTTGTAATTGATCGCCACCGGCAGGAAGTGATACTGCAGATCCGGCCAGTCAGGCTGGTCATCGCTGCGGATAAATCCACCCGCTTCAAACTGGTTGCTGGCGCCGGTGCCGGTGCCGTTAAACAGCCACTCTGCGCCGATAGCCGGCTGGTTCCACCACTGCAGCGCCGGATAGAGGCTGACCGGCTTTTTGCAGCTGTACTGCATATAGACTTCCAGGTGGTCCTGCAGGTTGCGACCTACGCCCGGCAGGGCATGCACCACATCAATATCCAGCTCGCGCAGCCACTCTTCCGGGCCAACGCCGGAGCGCTGCAGGATCTGCGGTGAGTTAATCGCCCCGGCGCACAGCAGCACTTCACGCGCCGCTTCGGCCTGTTCCTGTTTACCGTTACGCAACCAGGTGACGCCAGTGGCGGTTTTACCACTAAACAGAATGCGGTCGGTCTGTGCATGGGTAATGATGGTCAGGTTCGGGCGCTGTTTCGCGACATCGAGGTAGCCGCGCGCGGTGCTGGAGCGGCGGCCCTGCGGCGTGACGGTACGATCCATCGGGCCAAAGCCGTCCTGACGGTAGCCGTTAAGGTCATCGGTCTCAGCGTGCCCTGCCTGCTGCGCGGCATCAATAAAGGCGCGGAACAGCGGGTTATTGCCCTTTTTCGGCGTGGTGACGCTGAGGTAGCCTTCACCACCGTGCCAGTCATTTTCACCAATGTCGCGCTTCTCAGCGCGGCGGAAATAGGGCAGACAGTTGAGATAGGACCAGTTTTCCAGCCCGGGCTTGCTCGCCCAGTTGTCATAGTCCATCGCATTGCCGCGAATGTAGCACATGCCGTTGATCAGGGATGAGCCGCCCAGGCCTTTGCCGCGGCCACACTCCATGCGGCGGTTGCCCATATGCGGCTCGGGATCGGTCTCGAACGCCCAGTTATAGCGTTTACCCTGCAGCGGGTAAGCCAAAGCGGCTGGCATTTGGGTACGGAAGTCCCAGCGGTGGTCTTTGCCGCCTGCTTCCAGTAACAGTACCGATACGTCAGCATCCTCAGTCAGTCGCGTTGCCAGCACGTTGCCCGCTGAACCTGCACCAATAATGATATAGTCAAATTTCTGCATTAAACCTCCGGTAAGAGTGCCGCGACGCGTACGCCGCGGCGAAAAATCAGAATGCGGATGGATAGTCGCCCATCTCAATCAGAATCGATTTAGTACGCGTGTAGTGGTGCAGCGTTTCCAGGCCGTTCTCACGCCCGACGCCCGACTGCTTGTAACCCCCCACCGGCATCGGCGCAGGTGATTCACCCCAGCTGTTTACCCAGCAGATGCCGGCTTCCAGCTGGTGGATCACGCGGTGTGCCCGATTCAGTGAGGTGGTAAACACCCCTGCGGCCAGACCGTACTCGGTATTGTTGGCGCGGGCGATAACTTCGTCTTCGCTGTCGAAGGCAAGAATGCTCATTACCGGCCCGAAGATCTCTTCACGCACAATACGCATCTCATCGCTACAGTCGGTAAACACCGTTGGCTGCACGTAGCACCCTTTCGCCAGTGGGCCTTCGCTGATACGCGAGCCGCCCGCCAGCAGGCGTGCGCCCTCTTGCTTACCAATCTCAAGGTAGGAGACCACTTTCTGGCAGTGTTCTTCGCTGACCAGTGGACCGAAGTTCACCGCCGGATCGGTTGGATCGCCGCAGTGAATTCCGGCCATTTTCTCTTTGAGGCGCTGCTCGAACGCTGGCAGCAGTGAGCGCTGCACGAAAACGCGGGTGCCGTTAGTGCACACCTGGCCGCTGCTGTAGAAGTTGGCCATCATCGCACCGTCAACGGCACGTTCCAGATCGGCATCGTCAAACACCACCAGCGGTGACTTGCCGCCCAGCTCCATAGTGACGGATTTCAGGTTGGCTAAGGCCGCATCGGCCATCACGCGCTTGCCGGTATTGACTTCCCCGGTGAAAGAGACTTTGGCGATCTGCGGATGCTGGCTCAGACCCTGACCGACGGTTCCCGCACCCTGCACCACGTTGAACACGCCATCCGGCAGACCGGCTTCGGTGAAGATTTTTGCCAGTTCCAGTGCGCTCAGCGGGGTCACTTCGCTGGGTTTGAATACCATTGCGTTACCGGTGGCGAGCGCCGGGGCGCTTTTCCACATGGCAATTTGAATCGGGTAGTTCCACGCGCCGATACCGGCGCAGACGCCGAGGGGTTCGCGGCGGGTGTAAACCAGTGCAGTGTCACGCAGCGGGATTGACTGGCCTTCAACGGCCACCGCCAGCCCGGCGTAATACTCCAGCACGTCTGCCCCGGTAACGATGTCGACCGCGGCCGTTTCGCTGATTGGCTTGCCGGTATCGGCGGTTTCCAGCTCGGCCAGCGACTGATTGCGCTCGCGCAGGATTTCAACCGCTTTCAGCAGCACGCGGCTGCGTTCCACCGGAGTGTAGCTGCGCCAGATTTTTTGCCCTGCGTGCGCAGAGGCAACGGCAGCATCGATATCCTGCTGGCTGGCGCCTGAAATTTCTGCCAGCACTTCACCGTTGGCAGGATTGATGGTGGTGAATGTTTCGCCCGTTCCGGACACTTCGCGTCCGTTGATGTATAAACCACGGCGTTGCAACTCGGCCATGTCTCCTCCTTTTAAGGGGTGGGTGCGCTGGTTAACCACAGCGCTAAATTTTGATAGCAGAGTGAACGAGCCTGCTCCAGGCCCTGTTCCATCGGCTGAGAAGTCAGCGTCATCCGTAACCATGTACCGTCAATAAGTGCGGCCATGCTGGCTCCGGCGGCACGCGCCTGCTCTTTCGGCAGCACGCGACTGAAATGTGCCGTCAGGTTGGAATAAAGACGGCGGTCGTTAATGCGCTGCAGACGATGCAGATTGGGCTGATGTAAACTGTTAGTCCAGAACACCAGCCAGGTTTTCAGCACCGGCGAGGTGATATCTGCTACGTCAAAATTGCCGTTGATGATAGCCGTAATTTGCGCCTGAGGGTCCGCCTGTGCATCAGCCCGGTGGCGCTCAAGCGCCTTGTACAGGTCTGACATTATCTGGCGCATACAGGCATATAACAGACCGTTTTTGTCACCAAAGTAGTGGCTGACAATGCCGGTTGATACCCCAGCCTCTTTCGCTATTAGCGCCAGGCTGGCATCTGCCAGCCCAACCCGGTCTATCACTGTCAGAGTGGCATTGATTAACTGCGCCTGACGGATCGCCTTCATTCCTATTTTTGGCATCGGCTTCATCGGTTTTGGCTATTGAATGAGAGTAATTGTAGACGTTTTATATTGAACGTTCAATCAATAAAAACCTTTAATGTGGTTGAGGCGTTTTTTTAGATCAAAAATTATCGCTATTTTTGTGACCTACATCACTCAAAGTGGGTTTAGCATGAATTCCGCCTGCTTCATCTTGCTAGCACTATGAATAACCACTGTTTTTAGATCTTCAGTTAGCATAAATACCCATCGATAAACCTTTGTGCAGCAGATGTCGCCATACACGAAGGCGCTAGCGAAATTATCTGCATAATGAACAAATTTCACGCCACTCACCCTCACTTAGGTTGGTTACTTGTTGTAAAACAGCATATTTAACTATTGAATAACAAAAACCACTCAGTTATCGCTATAAAAATGCGCGATGACGGTGATGAAAAAAAACTTGCCTCTGTGGGTTCGATCGGCGAAATTATCCGGCGTTTTTCAACTTCTATAACTATAAGACGAGCGTACGTCCCGCGTTGCGTCGACTTAATTCCTGCCACAAAACAGGTCAAGAATTCAGAGGTACAAGTGTCAACTGCAAACAAACAACCCGAGGCACCAAGCCTCAACGCTTTCAAACAACCTAAAGCGTTTTATCTGATCTTCTCTATCGAATTATGGGAACGTTTCGGCTATTACGGACTACAGGGGATTATGGCGGTCTACCTGGTGAAACAGCTGGGCATGTCCGAAGCACAGTCGATCACCCTGTTCGCTTCCTTCAGTGCGCTGGTCTATGGCCTGGTGGCCGTGGGCGGCTGGCTGGGTGATAAAGTGCTGGGGACCAAGCGCGTTATCGTACTGGGTACGCTGGTACTGGCGCTGGGCTATGCGCTGGTCGCGTGGTCGGGCCATGACGAGGCGATGGTGTACATCGGGATGGCGACTATCGCCGTCGGTAACGGCCTGTTTAAAGCTAACCCCTCTTCACTGCTCTCGACCTGCTACGAAAAAGATGACCCGCGTCTCGATGGCGCTTTCACCATGTACTATATGGCGATCAACATCGGTTCCTTCTTCTCTATGCTGGCTACGCCGTGGCTGGCCGATAAATATGGCTGGAGCACCGCCTTCGCGCTGTCATTTGTCGGGATGCTGATCACCCTGGTGAACTTTATGTTCTTCCGTAAGTGGGTGAAAAACTACGGCTCCAAAGCAGACTTTGCCCCGCTGAACGTCGGTAAACTGCTGGCGACGCTGGTCGGTATTGCCGTCATGATCGCCGTGGCTACCTGGCTGCTGCACAACCAGGAGATTGCCCGCCTGGTGCTGGCGGTGATTGCGGTTGGTATCGTACTGGTGTTCGCTAAAGAGGCCTTTGCTCTGCAGGGTGCCGCGCGCCGTAAGATGATTGTTGCTTTCCTACTTATGGTGCAGGCGATTGTCTTCTTCGTGCTGTATATGCAGATGCCAACCTCGCTGAACTTCTTTGCGATTCGCAACGTTGAGCACAGCATTCTGGGTATTACTTTCCAGCCGGAGCAGTTCCAGGCGCTGAACCCGTTCTGGATTATGATTTTCAGCCCGCTGCTGGCCGCAATCTATAACAAAATGGGTGACCGCCTGCCGATGCCGCACAAGTTTGCGCTGGGTATGGTGCTTTGCTCTGCCGCCTTCCTGGTGCTGCCGCTGGGCGCGTCATTCGCTAACCAGTTGGGCATCGTGTCGGTTAACTGGCTGATCCTCAGCTATGCCCTGCAGAGCGTGGGCGAGCTGATGATTTCGGGTCTCGGCCTGGCAATGGTGGCACAGCTGGTGCCGCAGCGCCTGATGGGCTTCATCATGGGCTCATGGTTCCTGACCACCGCGGGCGCAGCGATGGTGGCCGGTAAAGTGGCAAACCTGATGGCGGTGCCGGAAAACATTACCGACCCGCTGCTGTCGCTGCACGTCTATGGCGATGTGTTCCTGAAAATTGGTATCACCACCGGCGTGATTGCCGTACTGATGATTCTGGTTGCTCCGCTGCTGAATCGTATGACGCAGGATGAACAGCCGGTTCCTCAGAAAGTGAAAGCCTGACGGCTGACGCGGTAATGATCGGGGCGGCAGCAATGTCGCCCTTTTTTATTGCTCGTCGCCCGCTGCAAGCGAAGAATCCGCATATTCCACGCTCAACCCTGCCGCGGGCAGCAGCTGACGCAGGCGCAGGATGCGCTGCGGTGCCAGCGTCCAGAAGCGTTCTACCCGCCCCTCCCCCGGCCGCTGCCACAACACTTCCGCCCGCCCCTGTATATGCAGCGCCGCTCCCTGCTGAAAGTCCATAACCAGTAGCGCCACGCGCGGCTCCAGCAGTATGTTACCCAGCGTATTCATATAGCGATTGCCGCTGTAGTCCGGGATCAGCAGCTTACCTCCGCTGAGGGTTATGAATCCCGGCACTCCTCCACGATGGGAAATATCCGCGCCGCCCACCCCACCTGCGCGCCTGACGTGGCTGGCGACAAAAAAGGTGTCGGCAGCGGCGATCAGATAGCGTGCATCGGCATCCAGCGCGGCAAGAGGCTCCACCCCTGGCTGACGCCTGCTGTCAGGGGGTGGCAGCACCCGTCGCTGAATATACTGCGGACAGTTACCAAAGCTCTCCTGCACGCGAATGCGCATGCTGTGCTGGTCAATACGCTCAACCACCCCGTTGACGCGATTTCGCCGCCGGTTAGACAGGTCGATGCCCAGCCCGCCAAACGGCATGCCGGGCTGGATAGCGGGCAGATACGGCCAGTTATGCAGCGCGCTGCGCGAAATATCCAAATGCTGTTCATCCGGGGTGGCAATAAACCCCGGAGCCCCCTGAATCAGCGCGGCAACCGGATAACCGTCAGCACCCGCAAAGGTGAGGTAAAAGGTCTGCAGCCCCTGATAAAACAGGCGATGTTGCTCCGGCATCGTCGGGTAGATCGCCGCTTTCACCCGCTGATACCCGGCCTTTTCCTGCGCCTGCTGCTCCCCCCGATGGAACATATTCACTCCTCCGCCGGCAGCGGCAGTGCCGGGAGTGCGATAAAGCCCGGCAGCGCTTCAATACGCTGAAGCCAGCGCTGGATTGCGGGATAGTGACGCAGCGAAATGCCCCCTTCTGGCGCACGGGCGATATAGGCATAGCAGGCGAGATCGGCAATGGTTGCACGCTCAGCGACCAGCCATTGCCTGCTGCTCAGGTGCGCTTCCAGCTGGGGTAAGAATTTTGCCGCCACCGCCCGCGCTGAGTCGTAGTTTTCCGCCACGCCAAACTGCTTAATCAGGCGAGCCGACGCCACGCCGTAGCGGATCTCGCCAGCCGCTTTTGCCAGCCACTGATGCACCGCCACCTCCTGCGACAACTCCTGCGGCAGCCAGCCGCTTGCGGGGGCATAGCGTTTTACCAGCCAGATCATAATGGCATTACTGTCGGTAATCACCGTCTCACCCTCCACCAGCACCGGGATCTGGCCCAGCGGGTTAAGCGCGATGAACTGCGCGCTTTGCCTGTAGCCAGCATCGGCTTCTACCCAGTCCGCAGAGAGGTTCAGCATACTCAGCAGCAGTTTGACGCGATGAACGTGCCCGGATAGTTCGCTGCCATATAAAGTTAAGCCTGTCATTGTCATCTCCTCAGTTTGAATTGATTAAGCTTACTCTTGCTGAAATCGGCGTAAACGGGCAAAAATAACAATTCATAATTACGAAAAGTGGAACAGTGATGGATAAACTGGACGAGCTGGCGGTGTTTGTTGCCGTGGTGCAGCAGGGCAGCCTGGCCGCCGCCGCACGCAAATTACAGCGCTCTGCTCCGGCGATTACGCGCACGCTGGCGGCGCTGGAGAGCCGTTTTGCCCTCAGCCTGATTGAACGCTCCACCCGGCGTCTGTCGCCGACTCCAGCCGGGATAGCCCTGTATGAGCGTGCAACCGTGCTGCTGGAGGATTATCAGCAGGTCTTAGAAAGCACCACCCGCAATCAGCTGAGCGGTAAGCTGCGTTTAACCGCGCCCGTGATGTTTGGCCGTAAGCATATTGCGCCGCTGCTGCTGGATTTTATGGCGATCTATCCCGATATCCAGATTGAGCTGATGCTGAGTGACAGTTACCAGGACTTGATTGAGCAGGGGCTGGATATGGCCGTCAGAATTGGACAGCTGCGCGACTCCTCGCTGGTGGCGACTGAGGTCGGCCACGTGCAGCGCGTGCTGGTCGCCAGCCCGCACTATATTGCGACCCACGGTGCGCCTGAAATACCCGGACAGCTGGCAGATCACCCGCTTATTGCAGGGACGATCCCTGCTCAGCAAAGAGAGTGGCGTTTTCGCGCCGAGGCCCAGCAGGAACGCGTGCGCATCACCCCCAGGGTGACGGTCAACGACGTGGAAACCCAGCTTGTCGCTTGCCGCGCAGGTAAAGGCATTGCGCGTCTGTTCTCCTACCAGGTTTATGACGACCTGCAAACGGGTGTACTGAGCGAGGTGCTGGCGCAATATCGCCCGCCGGCGGTTCCGGTCCAGCTGGTGGCGCAAAATGTGAAATATATGCCGGCGCGGGTGCGCGCATTCTGGGATCTGGCCCGCACCAGGCTACCGGAGATTGAGAGCTTGCACTGGGTTAAATAATCAGCAATTAATTTACCTGGCCACTCAAGGTTGTGCTGGCTTTTTGACCAGCCAGGGTTAAGCTGAAGGGATCTGCGCCACTGACGATAAGGAGCAAGTAATGAAACTGTACTGCAAATCCGGAGCCTGTTCGCTGTCACCTCACATTGTACTGCGTGAAACCGGGCTGGATTTTACGCTGGTGAATATCGATCTGAAGGCTAAAACCACCGAGCAGGGGGAAGATTACCTGCTGATCAACCCGAAGGGTCAGGTCCCGGCGCTGGAGCTGAATGACGGGTCGGTACTGACCGAGGGCGTGGCGATTGTGCAGTATCTGGCGGACCTGAAATCCGACCGCCAGCTGCTGGCACCGGCAGGCAGCCTGACCCGTTACCACACCCTGGAGTGGCTCAACTTTATCGCGACCGAGCTGCATAAAGGCTTCAGCCCGCTGTTTCGCCCCACCACGCCCGAAGAGGTAAAAAACCTGGCGCGGGAACAGCTGATGCAGAAATTCCAGTACGTGAATAATGAGCTGAAGGAGAAGCAGTGGCTGTTGGGGCTGCGTTTCACCGTCGCCGATGCCTATCTGTTTACCGTGACGCGCTGGGCTCATGCCATCAAGCTGGATCTGAGCGGGTTATCTGCACTTAACGAGTGGTTTGAACGGGTTGCGGCGCGGCCTGCGGTGGCGGCGGCCCTGAAAGCGGAAGGCTTGAATTAACAAAACGGGCAGGCGCATTTCTGCCCTGCCCGTTTCTCTTACAGTTTTACCGCGGCAAAGTGCTGCTGCGGCTCGGCAATCGCCTGCTGCGCCGCGACCAGCTGCAGTTCATACTCGCCCATCTGATGCGTTTTCAGCATCACCTCATACACCGCTGCCGTCACGTGCTCCAGCGCCTGCTGGAGAGACAGGCCGTGCAGCAGATCGACCAGCAGCAGCCCGCTGGTGAGGTCGCCCACGCCAACCGGCTGGCGCACGCCGAAATCGATCAGCGGGCGGGCAATGTGCCAGGCTTCATCGACCGTCACCAGCAGCATTTCAAAGCGATCGCTGCGATAGCCGGCTCGCGCCAGATGCTTGATTAGCACGACTTTTGGCCCACGGGCAATGAGTTCGCGTGCAGCTGCTACCGCTTCTGCCACGTCCGCCACCTGACGGCCGCTGAGCATTTCCAGCTCCAGCAGGTTTGGCGCAATGATGTCGCTGGCTGGCAGTGAGGCATGAGTATGAAACTCCGCCACGCCCGGCGCCACAATACAGCCTTTCTCCGGATGCCCCATCACCGGGTCACAGAAATACCAGGCGTCCGGATTGGCGGCTTTCACCATGCGCACGATCTCAAGGATAGCTTCGCCCTGCTCGGCGGAACCAAGATAGCCGCTAAGCACGGCATTGCAGGTTTTCAGGCGGTCAATATCACCAATCCCGCGCGCGATGTCCGTCAGGTGGCTGGCCGGCATCACGGAACCGGTCCAGTGGCCGTACTGAGTATGGTTGGAGAACTGTACGGTATTCAGCGGCCAAACGTTTGCGCCAAGGCGACGCATGGGGAATTCTGCTGCGCTGTTACCCGCATGACCAAAGACCGTATGAGACTGGATGGAGAGAATGTTTTTCATCGCGCTAACCTGACCTTTCTTGCCATTAAAAAAGCCGGCGTTAACCGGCTTAGGGACGGAGCAAAACCCCGACCGATTTTATTATTTCCAGCTGATTAAGCTGTAGTTCTTTTTACCGCGGCGCAGCAGCGTGTACTTATCGAACAGGCGGTCATCAGCGCTAAACGCATACTCGGCGTTAGTCTGCAGCGTGCCGTTAATGCTGACGGATTTGGCATCAATCAGTTTGCGCGCCTGCCCGCGGGAGGGGGCCAGTTCAGAATCAACCAGCGCCTGCTGCAGATCCTGACCGGACTCCAGCTCCACGCCCGGCATACCGTCCTGCGCCAGCTGCGCCAGATCCTGCTCTGTCAGCTCGCTCAGTGCGCCGGAGAACAGGCTTTGGGTGATGCGTTTAGCCGCCACCAGGCCCTCTTCGCCGTGCACCAGTCTGGTGACCTGCTCGGCCAGGACATACTGGGCGCGGGGTGCTTTGCCGCTGTTTTTGTCTTCTTCTTCCAGCGCATTGATCTCGTCAATGCTCATAAAGGTGAAGAACTTCAGGAAGCGATAAACGTCAGCGTCAGCGGTGTTGATCCAGAACTGATAGAACTTATACGGGCTGGTTTTCTTCGCGTCCAGCCACACTGCGCCACCTTCGGTCTTGCCAAATTTGGTGCCGTCTGACTTGGTGATCAGCGGAACGGTCAGGCCAAAGACCTGATTCTGATGCAGGCGGCGCGTCAGGTCGATGCCGGAAGTAATGTTGCCCCACTGGTCGGAACCCCCAATCTGCAGCGCCACGCCGTGACGCTCGTTCAGGCAGGCAAAGTCATAGCCCTGCAGCAGGTTGTAAGAGAATTCGGTGAAGGAGATCCCCTGGTCATCGCGGTTCAGGCGCTGCTTAACGGCTTCCTTGTTGATCATCTGATTCACAGAGAAATGCTTGCCTATATCACGCAGGAAGGTCAGCACGTTCATGCCGCCAAACCAGTCATAGTTATTGGCCGCAATGGCGCTGTTGTCACCGCAGTTAAAATCGAGGAACGGTGCTACCTGGTGGCGGATTTTTTCCACCCACTCATTCACGGTATCGCTGGTGTTCAACTTGCGCTCGGCCGCTTTAAAACTCGGGTCACCGATCAGACCGGTGGCCCCACCGACCAGTGCCACAGGCTTGTGTCCGGCATCCTGAAAACGCTTCAGGCAGAGCAACGGCACCAGATGTCCCAAATGCAAGCTGTCGGCAGTCGGATCGAAACCGCAATAGAGAGCGATTGGCCCCTGTGCCAGTCGTTCTGCTAACGCTTCCTCGTCCGTTACCTGGGCAACAAGGCCCCGCTCTTGCAATTGTTTGATCAGGTTACTGCTGGCCATCTAAGACTCCATGTAAAAAAAGTCTGCACCTGGGCTGGTACACAGCTTTCCGCTGAAACGCGGAGAAAAAATAAGGGGTATAGAATAAAGCGCGGGATCGGGCTGGTCCAGCGCTTAGCGGCATTATTTCGTGTTTACGGTGCCAGGCGGTCAATTTTCCACGCATCGCCTTCGCGCTGGTAGAAAAATCTGTCATGCAGGCGGTGAGCCCCCCCCTGCCAGAACTCCATTGAGTCGATTTTGATGCGGTAGCCACCCCAGAAACTCGGCAAGGGGATCTCGCCCTGCTGAAACTTCTGCTTCAGCTCCAGGAACTTGCCTTCCAGCACGCCACGCGCCGAAATGCGGCTCGACTGCTTTGACACCCAGGCACCGAGCTGGCTGTCGCGCGGGCGGCTGTGGAAATACTTCACCACTTCCAGCGTCGACAGGCGTTCCACCCTGCCCAGCACCATCACCTGGCGCTCCAGCATATGCCATGGGAACAGCAGGCTGATGCGCGGATTGGTTTCCAGCTGCTTCGCTTTGCGGCTCCCCAGATTGGTATAAAACACCATACCCTGAGCATCGAAATGCTTAAGCAGCACGATACGTTGATAGGGCTGGCCCTGCTCGTCTACGGTCGCGACGCTCATGGCCGTCGGATCCGGCAGCTGGGCCTCAACCGCCTGGTTAAGCCAGTGTTCAAACAGGCTCAACGGGTCTTCAGGAAGATCCTTGCGGCGCAGGCCACCGCGCGTATATTCACGGCGCAGATGGGCTATTTGTTGCAGGTGATCGCTGTCGGTCATCATTGCGGCTTCTGAGTAGTGAGGGATACGGCATTGTGCGCCGCACCCTGCAATATTTCAATCAGTTAACGGGCTGGAACCTGTTGACAGTCGTTAATAATTATTCGGTCGTTGCGCTCAACAAAGGCACTGTCGCCCTTTGACCAGAAGGTATAATGACCGTCACTGTAGCGGGTGCCGGAAGCCGCAACCTGCTGCTTCAGAACCAGCTGTTCACCGTCCAGAATCAGGCTCACTTCCTCTTTGCTGTTATCCAGCTTCACCGTCAGCGGCAGGGTGCCACAGGTATAATGCAGTGTTTGCACCTGCTCTTGATCCTCAGGCTGGAAATAGCTGCAGCCGGACAGGGCAACCAGTAAGCCTGCGAGATACCACTTTTTCATCATTCACTCCTTGTTAGTTCTCCACTCTGCACTCAGGGTAGAGTGCCGTTTCAGACGATGCAATCAGCGAATTGGACGATTTGCCGGGAATATTGCCCCGATAACAGAGGCTTCGCGCGCGCCGGTAACGGAGGGCAGATTGCCCGGCAGGCCGCTCAGCGTGCGCCAGGCTAGCCAGGCAAATGCCAGCGCCTCCATATCGTCTCCGCCGATCCCTGCCTCGTCCGTGCTGCTGACTTCGGTTCCCGCCAGCTGCGCCGCAATGCGCGCTATCAGCAGTGGATTACGCCCGCCGCCGCCACACACCAGCAGACGGTCGCAACCGCCGCTCAGCAATACCTGCTCGCAAATCGTGGTGGCGGTCAGTTCCACCAGCGTCGCCTGCACATCCTGCGCTGCCAGCCCCGGGAAGGTGGAGAGTTGCTGTTCCAGCCAGCTGAGGTTGAAGTATTCTCGTCCGGTGCTTTTCGGTGCGGCCAGGGCGAAGTACGGGTCGCTCAGCATCTGCTGCAACAGCGGCCAGACTACGCTGCCCGATGCCCCCCATGCGCCATCCTTATCGTATGGCAGCCCCTGCTGACGCCAGACCCAGGCGTCCATCAGCATATTGCCGGGACCGGTGTCAAAACCGCGCAGCGTTTTGCCCGGCAGTAACAGGGAAAGATTGGCGATGCCACCGATATTCAGCACCATTCGCCGCTCGGTGGGATGGCTGAGCACTGCGTGATGAAACGCCGGGACCAGCGGCGCACCCTGCCCGCCAAGGGCCATATCGCGGCGGCGGAAATCGCCCACTACCGTAATCCCCGTCGCGGCAGCAATCTGATTGTTGTCGCCGATCTGCAGAGTGTTTGGCGCATCCCCCAGCGGCTCATGCCACACCGTCTGCCCGTGGCAACCTATGGCGACAATCTCCTCGCTGGCGATCCCCTGCTGTTTCAGCAACGCCTGCACGGCCTCGGCGAACAGCCGTCCCAGGCGGGTATCCAACTGGCCTAATTGTGAAAGCGTCAGCGACTGTCCCTGACATATCGCAAGGATCTGCAAGCGCAGTTCCTGAGGGATAGGATGACTGTAGCTTGCCTGCTGTGCCACCATCTGACCATCAATGGCGGCCAGTACCACATCAATACCATCAAGACTGGTACCGGACATCACGCCAATGTAGCGCCCTGATTTCATGCTTTACCCCTACCCGGGTGTGAGTTTCATGCTCCCAGCCTGGCAAAATTAACGCCGCAATTCTATGATTTAGGCATCTTTAATTGGCGATGAAATTTATCTGGCATTTTATGTTGTGATTGAAGCGACGTTTAATCGCGTTGCATTATGTTTCTGCGGTGCTTTTACAAACTATTAGTGAGTAACGTGCCGGTTGTGCCATATAATAATGCTATTGACCGCTGCTATGGTTGGCAGCACCTGTAACAGATAGGAGTTCTATTATGATGAAGCGTTTAGTCGTGGTGGCGCTTGCCGGGATGACGCTAGCTGGCTGTGTGAATGACAACACCCTTTCCGGTGATGTTTACAGTGCCTCTGAAGCGAAACAGGTGCAGAGAGTGACCTATGGTACGCTGGTTTCTGTGCGTCCGGTACAGATCCAGGGTGGCGATGATAGCAATATTATCGGGGCGATTGGTGGTGCAGTGCTGGGTGGTTTCCTGGGTAACACCGTCGGTGGCGGTACCGGGCGCAGCCTTGCCACGGCAGCCGGTGCCGTGGCGGGTGGTGTAGCAGGCCAGGGCGTGCAGGGCTCTCTGAACAAGAGCCAGGGTGTAGAGCTGGAAATCCGTCAGGATGATGGCAACACCATCATGGTGGTACAGAAACAGGCAGCCAGCCGTTATGCCGTTGGCCAGCGTGTTTCAATGGCGTCAAACGGCAGCCAGGTCACCGTTTCCCCACGCTAATCCGCAATCCGCTCGTATGATAAAAAAAAACCGGCCTGAAAGCCGGTTTTTTTATTCGTCTTTTCCCTGAAGTTCAAGGATATTTTTTTCCAACCTGGCGATCAGCGTCACCATCTTGTCGATCTCCGCCTGCGAAATACCCGCGAGGATATCATCGCGAGTGGCGTCAATAACGTGCTCAACCTGAGTGATAATCGGCTCGGCCTGTTGTGTCAGCTTGATGCGTTTCGCCCGGCGGTCACTGGCGCAGGTGCTGCGCGTAATCAAACCTTTCTCTTCAAGCTGGTCCAGCGTGCGTACCAGAGAAGGCTGTTCGATACCAATGGCTTTTGCTAACTGAATCTGCGACTGCTCAGGCGGAAGCTGATGGATATTATGCAACGTAACCCAGTGGGTTTGCGTCAGCTCCAACGGCTTGAGTCGCTGATCGATCAGAGCACGCCAGATGCGTACTAATCTTGCAAGGTCGGTTCCCAAGGGGGTATCCAATTTCAACTCCTTATAATTAGCTTGCTAGCTATCACGCCTCATTCTAGACTATTCTGCGAGTTTACAGGACAAAATACAAATCCATCCTTAGAGATGTCGTATTAAGTTGTCGGTCGCCTGCAACGCACCGGGAAGAAGGATTCAGCGTTTGATAACATCACTTTTGCCCTCAGCAAGTCCCTTCACCGACCTGGTGTTGGGTGCTTCGCTCTATTTTCCACCGCTGTTTAAAGCCGTTTTACTCGGTTTTTTCATCTGGCTGCTGCTTCACCCCCTGCTGCGAGACTGGATGTATTCAGGTGAAATCTGGCACCCCACGCTGCTGGATCTCTCGCTGTTCATTCTCTGCGTAGCAGCTTCGCTGTGGCTATTAATCACCGGGTAAGACTATGAAACTGAGTTCACTGAAATACTTTTCAACCCTGATTTTTTTCACTGCTGCGATCGCGGCGGGCTGGTGGATGTGGAACTACTACATGCAGTCGCCGTGGACGCGCGATGGCAAGGTGCGTGCTGAACTGGTGAGCATCACGCCGCAGGTTTCCGGACGAATTGAGAAGCTGGACGTTGAGGACAACCAGTTTGTTCACAAAGGGGAGCGGCTGTTCACGCTGGATGATGAACCTTTCCGGATTGCCGTGCTCAATGCAGAGGCAAAGCTGGCGCAGGCGCAGTCTGACCTCGTCAAAGCAGAGCATGAAGCCCGCCGCCGCCAGAACCTGCCGCGTAATGTGATTTCCGCAGAAGATCTCGATGCGGCCAACCTGCAGGCAAAATCGATGAGTTCAGCCGCGAAAGCTGCGCAGGCGGAGCTGGATCAGGCTAAGTGGAATCTGTCACAAACGGTGGTTTATGCGCCCACCGATGGCTGGATTAATAATCTGGCTACGCGTATCGGCGATTACGCCACCACCGGAACGCCCCTGTTTGTGCTGGTCGATAGCCACTCTTTCTATGTTGTCGGCTATTTTGAAGAGACCAAGCTGCGCCACATCAAACCCGGTGCGCAGGCCAATATCCGTCTCTACAGCGACGACCGTCAACTCGCAGGAACCGTGCAAAGTATTGGCCGGGCTATCTACGATCAAAGCGTAGAAACTGACAGCGGGCTGACGCCGGATATCAAACCGAATGTTCCCTGGGTCAGGCTGGCACAGCGTGTTCCCGTGCGAATAAAGCTTGCGAACGTCCCTCCGGACGCATCGCTGGTTGCCGGAACAACCTGTACCATTTCGATCCAGCACTGAGGCCCTGATGAATTTTAGCTGGCTGGAATGGCAGCAACTTCCGTGGATCAAAGCCACGAGTGGCCAATGGCGCTATGCCCTGCGCAACGCGATTGCCATGTGTCTGGCGCTCAGCATCGCTTACGGGTTACAGCTGGATGAACCCTACTGGGCAATGACCTCCGCTGCCGTAGTCAGTTTCCCTACCCTGGGCGGCGTAATCAGTAAAAGCCTGGGCCGTATTGTCGGCAGCATGCTAGGGGCCGCTGCCGCGCTGATTATTGCCGGGCATACCCTGAACGACCCATGGCTTTTTGCTGTGGCCATTGCCGGCTGGCTGGCGCTCTGCACCTGGGTGTCGAATCATTATCAAAATAACGTCGCTTATGCCTTTTCTTTGGCGGGGTATACTGCAGCAATTATCGCGTTTACCAGCGTCAACGTGGTTGAGATCGATGATATCTGGACTATCGCTCAGGCGCGCGTCTGCGAGGTTATCTCCGGGATCCTCTGCGGCGGCCTGATGATGATGATATTGCCCAGCACCTCAGATGGTGATGCCCTGATTCGCTCGCTGAAAGAGATGCACGGCAAGCTGCTGGATCACGCTACCCTGCTGTTGCAGCGTGAAAGCACCGACAATATCCGCCAAGCCCATGAGAACGTTATCGGCCAGATCCTGACGATGAACCTGTTACGTATTCAGGCATTCTGGAGCCATTATCGTTTTCGGCGGCAAAACAATGTACTCAACTATATCCTCCACCAGCAGCTGCGCCTGACCAGCGTCATCTCCAGCCTGCGGCGAATGCTGCTACTGTGGGAAAATCCGCCCGAGGTACTGTTTAGCGCTATGCATCAGATGCTGGCCGAGTTAGCCCGCGGGGATGCTGACAAATACCGGCTGGCACAAATTCTGCGCTCTGCGGCTCCGCAGGACCGCACGGATTATCGGCATCGTGCTTTCTGGAATCGTTTACGCTATTTCTGCTGGCTGTATCTGAATATCTCGCGCTGGTTACGACAGTTTGAACGCGCAGATAGCCAGGCCTGGCTTTCGCCTCCCCCCTCACCGCCACTGGCGCGCCAGGCCGATGGCGCCGAAGCGGGGTGGAATGCCTTACGCACTTTCTGCGTTATTTTACTGGGATGTAGTTTTTCTATCGCCACTCAGTGGGAGTCGGGACCGTCAGCCCTGACGCTGGCAGCCATTAGCTGCGTGCTTTACTCATCATCCCCTTCCCCTACCAGCAGCGTTTCGCTGTTGTTAAAAACCCTTGGCCTGCTGTCGATATTCAGCTTTGTCATGAAGTTTGGCCTGATGGTGCAGGTTAACGTTCTGTGGCAATTCCTTATTGTGCTATTTCCACTGCTGCTAACTTTACAACTGTTCAAACTTCAGCAAAAAAAACGGGCGGCACTCTGGGGTCAGCTGATCGTCTTTATGGGATCTTTTCTCGCCGTAACTAATCCACCCACCTATGATTATCAAAGCTTTATCAATGATAACCTGGCCAAAGTCTGCGGCGTGATGCTGGTTTGGATAGCCTTTCATATTCTCCGTCCCAGCTCGGACAAACGCCGCAGTCGGCGCCACATCCGATCGCTACGCCGGGAGTTCGTTGACCAGTTAGGCAGGCACCCACGGCTCAATCAGGACAGTTTTGAGTCACTGATCTACCACCGCATTGACCAGCTCAATAACAGCCGTGACGATCAGGCCCGTTTGTGGCTGTTGCGCTGGGGAGTGGTACTACTGAACTGTTCGCATATCGCCTGGCAGCTGCGCGAATGGCGCCCTCGAACGCCTGAACTGGCGCAAATCCGCGATGCGGTTCTGAAGGATCTGCAAACCATCATCAGCGAGCGCGGTGTTCATCACGTTTCACTCAATGACACGCTCAACACGCTGCAGCAGCGCATTGATATGTTAAGCCGTGCTCAGGAAGAACAGGAAACGGAACTGGCGGGCATTATCTGGCGCTTACTCTGTTCGTTGTCACAGCTCAGACAGGGCTAAACCCAGTTTTTGCGCAGTCGCTCTGAAAATTAATAACAGGCGGTATTATTTTTACGCAGACAGGTTTAATCTCCTCGCCAGTGAGCATAAAATAGCCGACGGAGAACGACACCGTGTTCAGGGAGGATGAGATGCATACTGGGATGAAAAACAGACACTCGCACGATGATTTAACGGTTATCAGGCTTTCACAGCAAGAAATGCAGCGATCTCAACAGGTGATGGCGTCATCTCTTCATGAGCTGAAACAGGCGCAGCAGGCCTCTGATTTATCGCTGCAGGACGTGAAGCAAACGCAACAGGCGATGGCATCATCACTGCACGAGCTGAAACAGGCGCAGCAGGTGATGGCGTCATCACTGCACGAACTGAAACAGGCGCAGCAGGCGACTGATTTTTCGGTGCAGGAGCTGAAAATCTCATTTCAGAAGATGGATGTTTCACAGCAGGAAATGAAGCAGTCGCAGCAGGAAATGAAACTCGATATTCGCGCGCTGCAGCAGGGCCAGTTGGGGCTGGTGAAAGACATTTCGGGGCTGGCTAAACGCCAGGAGCTGGAAGAACTGCGTGCGGAAACTCAGGAAGAGTTTCGCCTGGTGCGTTGTGAAATGCGCAGTATGCGCACCGAACTTAAAGCAGAAATCGGCATCCTAAGAAACGATGCGCGTGCCGATTTCAGGCTGCTGTTCGGAGGGTTAATTACCCTCGCCATTGGCATGACAGGGCTGCTGGCGAAGGCATTTCACTGGATATAAGAGTTTAAGGTACGTCGTATCCCAGTGCAGCTTTACGGATGCGGAACCACTGCTGGCGGTTCAGCGTTATCTGTGCTGAAGCAGCTGAACTGCGCACGCGCTCAATTTTCCCACTGCCGATAATCGGTAATGGTTGCGAAGGAAGTTGCAGTATCCACGCATAGATCAGCTGCTCGATCGTTTCGGCCCCGGTTTCCTGCTGAATGAGCTTGAGCTCATCGCGCAACGGCTGATATTCCGCGCCGGTAAACATTTTACCCCCCGCCAGACACGACCACGCCATTGGCTTAATGCGCAGCTGCTGGCACTGGTCGAGCGTACCATCCAACAGCAGAGGCTGATAAACCGGAGAAATCTCCACCTGATTGGTGACCAGCGTAAACGGCAGTCGCGACTGCAGCAGGGAAAACTGCGCGGGAGTAAAGTTGGAGACGCCAAAGTGCTTAACCTTGCCGCTTTGATGCAACTGCAGGAAGGCACTGGCCACCTCGTCCGCATCCATCAGCGGATCGGGGCGGTGGATCAACAGCAGATCGAGATAATCAGTATTAAAGTGACGCAGGGAGTTTTCGGCGCTCTGAATAATATGCGCAGCATCGGTGATATAGTGGCCAAGCTTGTGGTCAGGATTGGCCGTAGTGGCAATACCGCATTTGGTCACCAGCTCCAGACGCTCGCGCAGCTGCGGCTGCAAACGTAGCGCTTTACCGAATTCAGCTTCACATAGATAGCCCCCATAGATATCGGCATGATCGACAGTGGTAATGCCGCACTCGAGGTGCTGTTCAATAAAACTGACCAGCTGCTGCGAGTTCATTTCCCACTCCATCAGCCGCCAGTAGCCCATCACCATGCGGGAAAAAACCGGGCCCTGTGGGGCGATCTGCACGCGTTGTAACATCTGTACTCTCCATTAGCGAAATGACTGCACGCATGATACACCATCACTCCGCACCGGAAGCAGGTTGCCGTCAAACTTACCGTTAAAACAGCGTTGGCTGTTCCGGTTCGTCAGGGGCAGCCGCCGCGCCCGCCCTTTGCAGCCGCAGGTAGCGCTGGCGACACAGGCGTAGTACCTCGCGCTTCTGCGCATCACTGAATTTCATCCAGTTAAACCGCTCGTCGCGACTGCGCAGACAGCCCCGGCAGTATCCGCGAACGTCCGCCTGGCAGATCCCGCGACAGGGACTGGGTACCGGGAAAAACTCAAGTTGTTCAGCCACCCTAACTCCTGATTGCTCTACCTGATATTTATTGAAGACGGCTCAGACGATGTCTGCAAGCGTGACGCGGTGGTTTTTACTGAAATAATCGCGCAATGCCCGTATTGCCTGGCGGCTTTTTTCCGGTAAAATCCGTTCGAGCGTCAGCGCCGTTAATTTTAGCGGCGCCGCACGCCACTCCGGTAGCAGCAGCATAAGCTGACCGCTGCGCAGCTCTTCCTGAATTTCCTGCAGGGGCTGAAGCGATAGCCCCATTCCCGCCACGGTAAAAGCGCGCATCACGTGCATACTGTCGCTAACCACCTGCCCTTCGGCAAGGCGCAGGGTCAGCTCGCCCTGACGCGGATGATGGAAGTCGATGTGGCGATGGGAGCTGTGGCCGTGGATCCAGCGATGCGCTGACAGTGCCTGCGGCGTCTCCGGTACGCCATAGCGGGTAAGGTAAGCCGGTGCCGCACAGATCACCATTGGCCACTCAGCCAGCGGGTGAGCAATGATGTTGGCATCGCTCAACTGGCGGCTAAAACGCAGCGCAATATCAATGCGGTGTTCAATCATATCCAGCACGTTATCGGTGGCGATAATGCGCAGGCGAAGGCCGGGATGCTGTTGCAGTAACGGCGACAGCGCGCTGCACAGTGGCTGGCCACCGATCCCCGGCGTAGAACTGATGCGCAGCTCCCCGCTCAACGTATCGCGCAGCTCAGCCAGCCTTTGCTCCGCCTCTTGGGCATTTTTAAGCATCGCTTCACAGCCCGGATAAAATGCCGCACCGGCCTCGGATAGCGTCAGTTTACGGGTCGAACGGTGCAGCAACGGCACGCCGACCGCCTGCTCAAGCGCGCGCAAATGCTGACTGACTGCCGAGGGAGACATAGCCAGGCTGCGTGCCGCCGCCGCCAGAGAACCTTCCCTGACCACGGTCGCAAACACCGCCATACGATTGAGTTTTTCCATGATTCGTAAGTATTACTTCATTATAAAAGCATAAATATGCCACTTATCGCCCTGCTTGTTAAGCTGTAGAGTGCAATACACACTTACAGAGGAGTATTGCTATGAAAATGACCATCATTGGCGCAAGCGGTTTTGTCGGGCCGGACATCGTTAAAGAAGCACTGGCACGCGGCCACCAGGTGGTCGCCGTTTCCCGCTCCGGCAAAAATTTGCCTGTGGATAGCCATCTGACTCAGGCACTGGGTGATATCCACGACAGCGAGTGGTTAAGCGGCGTACTTAACGGTCAGGATGCAGTTATCAGCGCCTATAATCCCGGCTGGGCAGAGAGCGACCTGTTTGAAAAATTCACGCGCGGCAGCAATCAGATTCTGACAGCGGTGAAAAGCAGCGGCGTGCAGCGTCTGCTGGTGGTTGGCGGTGCGGGCAGTCTTGAGGTGGCTCCGGGTGTTGAACTGGTCGATACTGAGGCATTCCCGGCGAATATCAAACCCGCTTCGCTGGGAGCGCGGGCATTGCGTAATCAGCTTCAGGCAGAAGAGGACCAGCTGGACTGGACCTATCTCTCACCGGCTGCCTTTCTTGAACCCGGTCCGCGCACCGCACAATTCCGGGTTGGCCACACCTCGTTATTGATGAATGGCGATAAGCCCGCCTCAATCAGCGTCGCCGACCTGGCGGTGGCGATCCTTGATGAGATCGAAAAGCCACAGCATATCCGCCAGCAATTTACCGTTGCTTACTAATTTACGAAGCCCACTACGGTGGGCTAATCACATGGTTGTAAAAAGGTTAAGGTTTAACTAAGGTTTTCTGGCTATGATAATCTAAGATTATTCTGCATTTGGAATGCCATGAAACCCTTGTTCGCTAAGTTACGTTGTAACGAAATAACGTTTAACCTTACCGCTGCACTTTTCTTTACCCTGGTTTTAAACAGCGTCTTTATTTTCCGGGCCTGGGAAACCATCCCTTACCTCCATTTTCGTGACTACCTGTTTGCCGCCTCTATCCCACTGGTGCTGTTCTGCGCGTTCACCCTGATTTTTAGCGTGCTGGCTTTACCGTGGCTGCGTAAACCGCTACTGGCTGTGCTGATTCTGGCGGGCGCAGCGGCCAACTATTTTATCTACAGTTTCGGTACCGTGATCGATACCAATATGATCCAGAACGTATTTGAAACGGATGTGCAGGAAGCGACCGCACTGTTCAACCTGCGCTATCTGGTGTGGATGCTGCTGCTTGGCGCTTTACCTGTTGCCCTGCTCTGCCTGACAAAAATTGAGAACAATCGTCCGTGGTGGATGGCCATTGCATGGCGCGCCGTAACCTCTCTTGCTGCCGTGGTGCTAATACTGTTGGCCGCGGCGCTCTTCTATAAAGACTACGCCTCAATGATCCGCAATAACAAAGGGCTGGTAAAAATGGTCACCCCGGCGAATGTGGTCAGCGGCATCGGCCACTATGTGGATAATCGCTGGTTTGCTGGCGACCAGACGCTGGTCAAAATTGGCGAAGATGCCAAAAAAGGTCCGGTTATTCTCGGGGCAAAGAAAAAGACCCTGGTTATCTTCGTGCTGGGTGAAACTGCGCGGGCAGAAAACTTCTCACTTGGCGGCTATGCCCGCGAGACGAATCCAAAACTCAAGCGTGATAATGTCATCTATTATCAGCATGCCACCTCGTGCGGCACGGAAACTGCCATCTCCGTACCCTGCATGTTTTCTAATATGCCGCGTGAAAATTATGATGCCAGCCTCGCGCGCCATCAGGAAGGCCTGCTCGATGTGATGGCCCATGCGGGCGTTACCGTAATGTGGCGTGAAAATGATGGCGGCTGCAAAGGCGCCTGCAATCGCGTACCGCATACCGATATGACCAAATGGAACGTCACCGCACTGTGTAAAAGCGATTACTGCCTTGATGATGTTCTGCTGCACCGACTGAATAACTACATTGACAGCGTGAAGGATGACGCAGTCATTGTCCTGCATCAGATGGGCAGCCACGGCCCGGCGTACTATCTGCGTTATCCCGCTGAAATGCGCCAGTTCACGCCAACCTGCGACAGCAATCAGATTCAGGATTGCGATCATCAGGCACTGGTCAACACCTATGACAACTCGATCCTCTATACCGACTCGATGCTGGACAGCACCATTAGCCTGCTAAAGTCATACAGCGCTAAATTCAACGTGGCGATGGTCTATCTTTCCGATCACGGTGAATCACTTGGCGAGCGTGGCATGTATCTGCACGGCGCGCCGTATCTCTTTGCGCCCAGTCAGCAAACGCATATTCCCTTGCTGCTGTGGATGTCGCCGGACTATGCCAGCACGTTTGGCATTAATCAGCAGTGTCTGCAACAGCAGGCTGAGCAGGATGATGTCTCGCAGGACAATATTTTTCATACCCTGCTGGGGATGCTTAACGTAGAAACTAAAGAGTATCAGCCGAAGCTGGACATGATCCGTTCGTGCCGGCAAGGGGCATAAAGGGTTGAATGCGACCGTTCGGTCTAGTACCCTGCTGCGATGAATAAAACGACCCGCTTTGACACAAGAGAGCATCTGCTCAATACCGGCGAACAGCTCTGCCTGCAGTGCGGCTTCAACGGCATGGGCCTGATCGCGCTGCTGAAACAGGCAGAAGTGCCTAAAGGGTCGTTCTATCACTATTTTCCTTCTAAGGAAGCGTTCGGCGTGGCGATGCTTGAGCGTTACTTCGCCCGCTATCATCAGCGCCTGTCTGACTATCTCGATGATCATCAGATAAGCTATCGTCAGCGCGTACTGGATTACTATCAGCAGTCGCTTTCGTTCTGCCAGGAGAGCAGCTTCGCCGGGTGCCTGTCGGTTAAGCTGTCGGCCGAAGTCTGCGATCTCTCTGAAGCGATGCGCAGCGCGCTGCATGCCGGATCTGAAGCATTGATGGCCACGCTGGTCAAGGCGCTGATGAAAGCGCAGCAGCAGGGTACGCTGTCAGCCGAAATCAACTGCTCCCAGTGCGCAGTAACGTTATACACTTTGTGGCTGGGAGCCAGCCTGCAAAGTAAAATCTGCCGTGACAATGCGCCGTTGCTCAACGCATGGCAGGAAATGACACGCATTCTACGCGAAGCGTAAAAAAAACCACCTTTTCTAGTCGACCGGTCTACCAGGAGTAAGTTATGGAACTGAAAAAACTGTTCACCCCTCTCAAAACCGGCGCAATCACCGTGCCGAACCGCATTTTTATGGCACCGCTGACGCGTCTGCGCAGTATTGAACCCGGTGATATCCCGACTCCGCTGATGGGCGAATATTACCGTCAGCGCGCCAGCGCAGGATTAATTATTACCGAAGCCACACAGATCAGTGCGCAGGCGAAAGGCTATGCCGGTGCGCCAGGCTTACATTCGGCTGAACAGATCGGCATGTGGAAAGCCATCAATGAAGGTATTCATCAGGATGGCGGTCACAGTGCCGTTCAGCTGTGGCACACCGGACGTATCTCGCACACCAGCGTGCAGCCTGAGGGCGCGGCGCCGGTATCGGCTTCCGCCATTAATGCTGAAACGCGCACTTCACTGCGTGATGACGCGGGTAACGCCGTGCGCGAAGCCACCTCGACGCCACGCGCCCTGACAACCGAAGAAGTGGCCGGTGTGGTCAATGATTTCCGTCAGGCAGTCAGCAACGCTCGCGAAGCCGATTTTGACCTGGTGGAGCTGCACAGCGCTCACGGTTACCTGATCCATCAGTTCCTGTCCCCTGCCTCAAACCAGCGTGACGACCAGTACGGCGGCAGTATCGAAAATCGCACGCGTTTCGCGCTGGAAGTGGTTGATGCCGCGATCGCCGCCTGGAGCGCAGACCGCATCGCTATCCGTATTTCACCTCTGGGCCCGTTTAATGGCCTGGACAATGGTGAAGATCAGGAAGAAGCCGCACTGTATTACATTGCTGAGCTGGCAAAACGCCAACTTGCCTATCTGCATATTTCTGAACCAGACTGGGCGGGCGGGAAACCATACAGCGAGAGCTTCCGTAAGGCTATCCGTGCCGTTTACCCTGGCGTGATTGTCGGAGCCGGTGGTTACACCGCAGAAAAAGCGGAAACGCTGATTGAACAGGGCCTGATCGACGCCGTTGCTTTTGGCCGCAGCTACATTGCCAACCCGGACCTGGTCGAGCGCCTGAAAAAGAACGCTGAACTGAATGAACCACAGCCGGAAACCTTCTACGGTGGCGGCGCAAAAGGCTATACCGATTACCCGGTTCTGGGCTAAGGGTTCGCAGCGGTTGCTATAACCGCTATACTGGATTTTTTACGTCATCCACCGATGGCGCCGATAAATGAGGATGTTATGCGTTTACTTCACACCATGCTGCGCGTTGGCGATCTGCAACGCTCCGTTGATTTTTACACTAAGGTGCTGGGCATGAAGCTGCTGCGCACCAGTGAAAACACCGAATATAAGTACACCCTCGCGTTTGTCGGCTATACCGAAGAGAGTGAAGGTGCCGTTATCGAGCTGACCTATAACTGGGGCGTAGATAAGTATGACCTCGGCAATGCTTATGGTCATATCGCACTGGGCGTGGACGATTGTGCCGCCACCTGCGACCGCATTCGTAATGATGGTGGCAATGTCACCCGTGAAGCCGGCCCGGTAAAAGGCGGCAGTACCATTATTGCTTTTGTTGAAGATCCGGACGGTTATAAAATCGAACTGATCGAAAACAAACATGCTGGTCACGGTCTGGGCAATTAATTGTTTAGGGTGCCTTTTTGGCACCCTCTCCCTTCCTGTTTGCTGCATCCTGCAGTGAAATTTGCCATAATGTGCGCTGCCTTTTTTCCGCCTATGAGATGCCGATGTCTGAATCGAATGAACTGAACACCCTGAGCAGCCGTTTTCGCGGTTTTTATCCAGTGGTGATTGACGTTGAAACCGCCGGTTTTGATGCCAAAACTAACGCTTTACTGGAAATCGCTGCGGTCACGCTTAAGATGGACGACAATGGCTGGCTGGAAAAAGATGAGACGCTGCACTTCCATGTCGAACCCTTTGTCGGCTCAGTTCTGCAACCCGAAGCGCTGGCGTTCAACGGCATCGACCCGAACAACCCTTTGCGCGGCGCAGTGAGCGAGTACGAAGCGCTGCATGCGATTTTCAAACTGGTGCGTAAAGGCGTGAAGGATCAGGGCTGTAACCGGGCGATCATGGTGGCACACAACGCAACTTTCGACCTGAACTTTATGAACGCCGCCGCCGAGCGCGCCAGCCTGAAGCGCAACCCTTTCCATCCGTTTGTCACCTTTGATACGGCGGCATTGAGTGGTCTGGTGCTGGGGCAAACCGTTCTGGCTAAAGCCTGCACCACTGCCGGCATCGCTTTTGATAATACCCAGGCACACTCCGCACTGTATGACACGCTGCAGACCGCGGATCTGTTCTGTGAACTGGTTAATCGCTGGAAACGTCTGGGCGGCTGGCCGTTGCCCGCCAGCGCCGATGATCAACAGCAGGCTTAAACGCGCTGATTGAAAGATAAAAAAAACCGGAGCCATTTGGCTCCGGTTTTTATTTTGGGTGCACTCTCAAGCTTTAACGCTTATTCAGACGCTTCGCTCGGATACTTTGCCGCAGTTTCTTTAATCAGACTCTGCAGTTCGCCGCGCTGGTACATTTCAATGATGATATCGCAGCCGCCGACCAGCTCACCGTCAACCCACAGCTGTGGGAAGGTCGGCCAGTTGGCATACTTCGGCATTTCAGCACGGATGTCCGGGTTCAGCAGAATATCAACATAGGCGAAACGCTCGCCGCAGGCTGAAAGCGCCTGAACAGCCTGCGCGGAGAAGCCGCAGCTTGGCAGTTTCGGGGAGCCTTTCATATACAGCAGGATCGGGTTTTCTGCGATCTGGCGCTGAATTTTTTCAACAGTACTCATAAATGCCTTCCTCAATACGATACTTCGTGTTTAGTTATTGTAGCGATTCTGTCCAGGCGATGAAAATGACATTTTCAGCAACAGCGTCAGCCTGTGCGCTGTCGTGGAACAGGTGATGGTGACAAAATAACATTTTCTTATCATCAATTCTCCCTCTGTCATGCGCGAAAGTGCAGTAACCGCTGACTTAACCACCTGATTGTGCTCAATTTCAAAGCGTTTACTTGATCTGTATTATTGAAACAAAAAAGACCTTACCTTTTGTTAAGAAGTTAGATTAGAATCGGTCCAACCTTCTGCTTTAGCGCAGAAATCACTTTTTCTGGCTGTGTTGCAGTGTTTTGCAGCGCACAAACTGTTAATGAGAACAATGCGTTCACTCATCACACTCATTCTGCTGGCCTTTGCTCAGCTATTTTTGAACCTGGCGCACGCATCGCCACATGCTCCTATTAATGCAAATCAACATAAAGTTGATAGCAGCGCTGCCAGTAAGGATGACCGGCGTAAACGCCGCCCGGTTAAAGCCGCCTCAACCAAAAAAGTCAAAGAACCCCTCAGCAAAAAGAGCAAACAACCAGCCAAAACCACGCGTACAACCGTTGCGCAAAAACTTAAGCTGAAAAAGAAACCCGCTGCTGAGCCGGTAAAAAAGATTAACGTCGCAAAAACCAAAACCACGGCTAAAAAGCTGGCTAAGAACGAAGGTAAAAAACGCTACGGTCGCCAGCGTGCAGATAAAAAACTCGAATCGCGCGTAGCAGAGAGTACCGATGCGCCGCTCAAGCTGAGTAAAGCTCACCGCGCGCGCTATCAGAAAGCTCGTGAGACAGCGATGAATAAACTGATGGGTCAGCTAGGGAAACCCTACCAGTGGGGCGGAACCTCGCCAAAAACCGGCTTCGACTGCAGTGGGCTGGTTTGGTATGCCTATAAAGATTTAGTGAAGTTTAAGATCCCACGTACCGCGAATGAAATGTATCACCTGCGTGACGCGGCCTCGATCAAACGCGATGAGTTGGAAAAAGGCGATTTGGTATTTTTCCGCATTAATGGTCGCGGCACTGCCGACCATGTGGGCGTCTATCTGGGCGGTGGGAAATTTATCCAGTCACCACGCACCGGCAAAGATATCCAGGTGAGCGCGCTGACGGAAGACTACTGGCAGGAGCACTACATTGGTGCCCGGCGCATGATGACACCGAAAACCATTCGTTAAACGCTAAAGAGAACGGGAGGAGCGACCTCCTCCCGGTGAAACTTAGTGCATTACTGCCGTGATGCTAAACGCAATAATCATCAGCAGTGAACCCACAACCGTCAGCAGTGTCATTTTCATATCGGTATTCATTTCCCCCCCTTAATAACCCTGTTTAAAGTAAGCCAATAGATTTTCCCACAGTAGCCCGTAAAAATCTCGTTTTCTTTGCGCAGCCTTGCTAGAATTCCTCTTTTCCGTTGCGCAACAAGCACGGAAGTGATTTTACTCAGCACCGCATGTCACTCTACGGACGATTTAACCCCATCCTGACCCTTTGAGACAGCATCCATCATTATTCTGGGCGGCCAGAAATGGCGGTGTTTAGGCAAACGTTTAACCAATTAGTTATCAGAGTGTTACGATAACGCCAGGAGTACGAGTTTAATGGCAACAATTAAGGATGTGGCAAAGCGCGCCGGTGTTTCCACCACCACCGTTTCCCATGTAATCAATAAAACGCGCTTTGTAGCTGAAGAGACGCGTGAAGCGGTATGGACGGCAATCAAAGAATTGCACTATTCTCCCAGCGCCGTTGCACGTAGTCTGAAGGTTAACCACACCAAAACTATTGGCCTGCTGGCAACGTCCAGCGAAGCCCCCTATTTTGCCGAGATTATCGAAGCCATTGAAAACCGTTGCTTTGCTAAAGGTTATACGCTGATCCTCGGCAATGCGCACAACGACATCCAGAAGCAGCAGGCTTATCTGTCGATGATGGCGCAAAAGCGCGTTGATGGCCTGTTGGTGATGTGCTCAGAATACCCCGATGAGCTGATTTCCATGCTGGAAGACAATCGTAATATCCCCATGGTGGTGATGGACTGGGGTGAATCGCGCGGCGACTTCACTGATACCGTACTGGATAACGCTTTCGAAGGTGGCTACCTTGCCGGGCGCTATCTGATTGAACGTGGGCATCGTGATATTGGCGCGATCCCGGGGCAGCTGGAGCGCAACACCGGCGGCGGCCGCCATGCTGGCTTTATCAAGGCTCTTAACGAAGCCGGCATCAGCCTGCGCGATGAGTGGCTGGTGCAGGGTGACTTCGAACCGGAATCCGGTTACCGCGCCATGCAGCAGATTTTGTCACAGAAGCAGCGCCCGACGGCGATCTTCTGCGGTGGCGATATCATGGCAATGGGGGCCATCTGTGCCGCTGATGAGATGGGCCTGCGTGTGCCGCAGGATATTTCGGTGATCGGTTATGACAACGTGCGCAACGCGCGCTACTTCACGCCGGCGCTTACCACCGTCCACCAGCCAAAAGAGCGTCTGGGTGAAACTGCCTTTGATATGCTGCTCGACAGAATTACCAGCAAGCGTGAAGAGCCTCAGACCATTGAGGTGCACCCTTCGCTGATTGAGCGCCGTTCAGTGGCCGATGGCCCATTCCGCGATTACCGTCGTTAATCCTCAGGGTGATGTTGCGCAACGTCACCCTGGTACGGTTTCACTTAGCCACTCGGCGTTAAGCGTTTCGGTACTGCCCAGATGTTCCAGCAGCCAGCTTAACGCCGGGGAGACGCTCTGCTCTGACCAACTCAGGCAGCACGGGCTATCGGGAAAAGGGGCGGCAAGCGGCAGCTCGTACAACACCCCCTGCTCCAACCACGGCTGAGCAAAGTGCCCTGGTACCATACCCACGCATAATCCGGCGCGCAGGCAGTCAAACGCGCTATCCCAGTCCGGCACCACCAGCCGCCGCTGGTTATTCAGCGTCCAGGTGGTGCGCTTTGGCAAGGCTCTGGAGGTATCCTCCAGCACCAGCGATGGCCACTCGCGTATCAACTCTTCATTCAACGGGCTGCTGTGGCCAAGCAGCGGATGCCCGGCCAGCACGACACAGCGCCAGTTCAAACTGCCCATATCGCGAAAAGCAAAACGCCCGCCGACAGGAATAGCCTGCGTCGCGCCAATCGCCACGTCGACGCGCCCGTCCGCCAGCGCATCCCAAACGCCGTTGAAAACCTCTGGCGTAATATGCAGCTCCATATCCGGGAAGTGGCGGTAAAAATCCACCACCAGCTGCCGGGTACGCGCCGGACGGACAATACGATCGACCGCGATATTAATCTGCCCACGCCAGCCGTTAGCCACCTGTTGACAGCGCCGACGCGTGGCGAGCATTTTTTTGATGACAACTCTGCCCTCTTCGCTGAATACACGCCCGGCTTCGGTCAGCACCACGTCGCGGTGCCGCCTCTCAAACAGGCTAACGGCTAGCCACTCCTCCATCTGACGTACGGTATAGCTGACGGCAGAGGGCACACGATGCAGTTCTGCCGCAGCAGCGGTAAAACTGCCGGTTCTGGCAACCGCATCAATAACTTCCAGAGAATGTTCAGACCACATAGCTTTGCCTTCAATTTTTTTCAACGCGACTGACGAATATTAGCGTTTCACAAGCCAGTCGGCACTCTATTAAACTGCGTCGGTGAAAAATTTGTCTGATAAGAGTTAAAACAATGCGATCTAAAGGCTTTATGATTTACCTGGCACTGCTCAGCATGCTGGGTTTCCTTGCTACCGATATGTACCTGCCCGCATTTGGCGTGATGCAGCAAGACCTGGGCAGTGAAGCGGGTGCCATCAGCGCCAGCTTGAGTATATTTCTCGCCGGTTTCGCCTGCGCACAGCTTATCTGGGGGCCACTCTCCGATCGCATCGGCCGTAAACCCGTGCTGCTGATGGGCCTGAGCCTGTTTGCCATTGGCTGCGCGGCAATGCTGTGGGTGAACTCTGCCCCATGGCTGCTGGCGATGCGCTTTGTTCAGGCCGTTGGCGTCTGTGCTGCGGCGGTAAGCTGGCAGGCACTGGTGGTAGACCGCTACAGTGGAGCGCGTGCCAATCGCGTTTTTGCCACTATCATGCCGCTGGTTGCTCTTTCGCCCGCGCTGGCGCCGCTGCTGGGGGCGTGGCTGCTGCAGCACTTTTCCTGGCGATCGATCTTCGTTGCGCTGCTGGTGATTAGCATCGGTTTGATCATCCCCACCCTGCGCCTGCCTGCACGCCCTGTAACCGACCATCGCGCACCTAAAACCGTCACTCCGGGCTTCTTCACTCTGCTGAAGTCGCCCATTTACAGCGGCAATGTGGCGATTTATGCCGCCTGTTCAGCGAGTTTTTTTGCGTGGCTGACCGGCTCACCGTTTATTCTGGGAAAATTAGGCCTGTCACCCGCGGATATCGGTCTGAGCTATGTGCCGCAAACTGCCGCCTTCCTGATCGGTGGGTTTAGCTGTCGTTCACTGCTGAATCACTTTGCCGGCCGTCAGCTGTTGCCCTGGCTGCTGGCGTTTTACAGTCTGAGTATTGCCGGGCTTTATCTAGTTGCTCAGCAGGCCGAACCTTCTCTGTTTGCGCTGCTGCTGCCGTTCTGCGGCATGGCGATGGCTAACGGTGCGATTTATCCGATTGTTGTCTCTAATGCCCTGCTGCCCTTCCCGCAGGCAACCGGCAAAGCAGCAGCATTACAGAATATGTTGCAGCTGGGTTTGTGCTTCCTTGCTAGCCTGGCGGTATCGACCTGGATTGAGACGGCACTTCACACCACCGCGTTAGTGATGTTGCTGACTATTTTACTGGCAATTTTCGGCTATATTTTACAACGCTCCGCTGATAAAAAACGCCAGTGGGAAAATGCCTCCCAACAGGGCTAAGTGGTAGCAAATCATTTAGTTAGCACCCTAACAATAATGAATTGAATATTGCCTCACGTGAGCATATACTCCGTGAGGCACCATAAAATAATAAGTTAACAACATTTTAAGCGGGGAACGCCTACGGCGCTTTCCTACTATTGAGATCCTGACAAGGCTGTCATGATGTTCTTCCGCGTGACATTCGTTACGGCCTCTACAGGTTTCAAATCAATCCTCTTTTTTTACGTCGGATATCAGGCCACGGTTTTTGCCGTGCGTTCTCTCACAGATCTGTAGAAATTGACTATTCTATTTCTCAGGTTTCAATCACACAGGGTGATGGAGAAGCTATGAGTTCATCGTGTATAGAAGAAGTGAGCCTGGGGGACAACCAGTGGTATCGAATCGTCCAGGAAATGTTAAGCAAAGCAGACATTCAAATTAACGGTTCCCATCCCTGGGACATCCGGGTCCTCAACCCTGAGTTCTTCAAGCGCGTGATGCAGGAAGGATCGCTGGGGCTGGGCGAAAGCTACATGGATGGCTGGTGGGAATGTGAAAGGCTGGATATCTTTTTCCAGCGCGTTTTGAAAGCTCACCTCGATCAACAACTTCCTCATCATTTTCGCGATACTTTGCGTGTCGCCGCCGCACGTCTGACCAATCTGCAATCGCGTAAGCGGGCATGGATAGTGGGTAAAGAGCATTATGATTTGGGGAACGATCTGTTCACCCGCATGCTGGACCCCTTCATGCAATACTCCTGCGGTTACTGGAAAGAAGCGGAAACGCTGGAACAGGCACAGCAGGCTAAGCTGCAGATGATTTGCGAAAAGCTCCAGCTCGAACCGGGTATGTCGCTGCTGGACATCGGCTGTGGCTGGGGAGGCCTGGCTGAATACGCCGCGCGCAACTTTGGGGTAAAGGTGTTCGGCGTGACGATTTCAGCCGAGCAGCAGAAGCTGGCTCAACAGCGCTGTGAGGGGCTGGACGTCACTATTTTGCTGCAGGATTATCGCGATCTGAACCAACAGTTTGACCGCATTGTTTCGGTAGGGATGTTTGAACACGTTGGCCCCAAAAATTACGCCACCTATTTTGAAGTCGTGGATCGTAATTTAAAACCTGACGGTTTGTTCCTGCTGCATACCATCGGTGCAAATCGCACCAACGACAATGTCGATGCCTGGATCAATAAATATATCTTCCCCAACGGGTGCCTGCCGTCGGTGCTGCATATTGCACAAGCCAGCGAGCCTCACTTCGTTATGGAAGACTGGCATAATATCGGGGCGGATTACGATCTTACGCTGATGGCGTGGTATCAGCGATTCCTCGCAGCATGGCCGGAACTGGCGGAAAAATACGGTGAGCGCTTTAAACGGATGTTTACCTACTACCTTAACTGCTGTGCCGGAGCGTTTCGCGCCAGGGATATTCAGCTTTGGCAGGTGGTATTTACCCACGGAGCGGAAGGCGGATTACGCGTAGCACGCTAAAAGTGTCTAAGGGCGACAATCAGTCGCCCTTTATAATGGTTTTAAATCTCTTCCTGCTGTTCAGCTACTGCCGCAGCCAGCAGCGCGGCCTCGCGCTGTGCCAGAACACGTTCTACGGTTTCAACAATCGCCTGCGTATGGGGGTCGATCTCAATATTGACCTTATGGCCCAGACGCTTGTTGCCCAGCGTGGTGCGCGCCAGCGTTTCCGGGATAAGATGCACGCAGAATTTGGTGCGCGTGACTTCGCCCACGGTCAGACTAATACCGTCAATGCCAATAAAGCCTTTATGCAGAATGTATTTCATCTGGCTGGCATCCTGCGGTTTAAACCAGATTTCACGATTATTCTCTGAGGTGAGAATTTTACTGATTTCCGCCGTCGTCATAATATGGCCCGACATCAGATGACCGCCGATTTCATCGCTGAATTTCGCCGCGCGCTCAACGTTCACCGTATCACCCACCTGCAGATCGCCGAGGTTAGTGATGCGCAGGGTTTCTTTGACCAGATCAAAGCTAACACGATCGCCATCAACGTCGGTCACCGTCAGGCAGCAGCCGTTATGGGAAACCGATGCACCCAGCTCCAGCCCCGGCAACAATGCCTCCGGCATTTTAATCACATGGGTACGAAAATTGGGTTTCTCTTCAATTGCCAGCACCTCTGCGGTGCCCTGCACAATACCGGTAAACATAACTGTTGCCTCAATCAATGTGTTTTCTCTGCGCTTAGTTTGCCCTGGCATCGTAGCAAAGCCAAATAAACTCCCGCACAATTGCGTGACACAAAGAGCTATTTTTTATGCATAAGATTGGCTATTTCTACTATCAACATTAAACTGGACCACCTGCTCTACTGACATTGCAAAAATGTGTCGACTTTTTCATCAGCAGTGGTTCCCCTCCCGATAATATAAAAGGTGTATGCGTGCAGAAGTACCTCTCAGAGGCGCGTCAGTTATTGGCCCTGGCTATTCCGGTGATCCTTGCGCAGGTTGCGCAAACCGCCATGGGCTTCGTTGATACAGTAATGGCCGGTGCCGTCAGCGCCACGGATATGGCCGCCGTTGCCGTGGGAACCTCAATCTGGTTACCCTCAATACTCTTTGGTCACGGCCTGCTGCTGTCGCTAACGCCGGTTATCGCACAGCTGAATGGCTCTGGCCGCCGCGATCGTATTGGCCATCAGGTGCGCCAGGGCTACTGGCTGGCCGGGATGGTGTCGGTGCTGATCATGCTGGTGCTGTATAACGCCGGTTATTTGATTGGTGCGATGCACAACGTTGATCCTGTGCTCGCCGAAAAGGCGATTGGTTACCTGCATGCTTTATTGTGGGGCGCTCCCGGCTATCTGTTTTTCCAGGTCGCGCGTAATCAGTGTGAAGGTCTGTCCAAAACCAAGCCGGGTATGGTGATGGGCTTCCTCGGCCTGCTGGTGAACATTCCGGTTAACTACATCTTTATCTATGGTCATTTCGGCATGCCCGCCCTGGGCGGCGTCGGCTGCGGCGTTGCCACGGCTTCCGTTTACTGGGTGATGTTTATTGCCATGAAGGCGTGGGTGAACCGCGCTAAGTCAATGCGTGATATTCGCAAGCCTGTCAGCCACACCGGCCCCGACTGGAAAGTGCTCCGCCGCCTGGCTGGCCTTGGCCTGCCCGTGGCGCTGGCGCTGTTCTTTGAGGTCACCCTGTTCGCCGTGGTCGCCCTGCTGGTCTCGCCGATGGGGATTGTTAAAGTCGCCGGGCACCAGATCGCGCTGAACTTCAGTTCCCTGATGTTTGTACTGCCGCTGTCGCTGGCCGCAGCAACCACCATCCGTATTGGTTTCAAACTGGGTCAGGGCTCTGTAGAGCAGGCGCGCGTGGCAGCCTGGACCGGCCAGGCGGTGGGAATTGGCATGGCCTGCCTGACCGCGCTGTTTACCGTCACCTTCCGCGAACAGATCGCCCTGCTATATACCGATAACCCGGAAGTGGTCACGCTGGCGGCGCAGCTGATGTTCCTCGCCGCGGTGTATCAGTTCTCGGACTCTATTCAGGTGATCGGTAGCGGTATTCTGCGCGGATATAAAGATACACGCGCTATCTTCTTTATCACCTTCACCGCTTATTGGATCCTCGGCCTGCCGAGTGGTTACATTCTGGCGATGACCGACCTGGTGGTGCCCGCGATGGGTCCTGCCGGATTCTGGACCGGCTTTATTATCGGTCTGACCTCCTCGGCGGTGCTGATGATTTGGCGCATCTTGCGTATGCAGAGTCAACCTGCTGAGCGCATTCTGCGACGCGCAGCGCGCTAATTTTTAGGCATATTTCGCGCCTGAATGGTTAAAATTGCTGCGCTTCGCACAGATGCGCAGCAATCAGCAGGAAAAAACCTTTTTTCTCCTTGCCAGGCGTGCGCAGTGCCGTTAATATTCGTCCCCGCTGTCACCCAGACAGCACAGTGCGTCTGTAGCTCAGTTGGTTAGAGCACCACCTTGACATGGTGGGGGTCGATGGTTCGAGTCCATTCAGACGCACCACTATCTTTAATATTTGCCTCAAAGGGCGAATATTTCGTACTAGAGCGCGGCAGCAACTGCGCGAATCCACAGGAGCATACTCCAGTATGTGACTGCGGTGAGCAAAGGCAGCTAACAAAGCTATAGTGCGAAAGATGAAGCGATTTGCGTTCTTAGCTCAGTTGGTTAGAGCACCACCTTGACATGGTGGGGGTCGGAGGTTCGAGTCCTCTAGAACGCACCAATTTCTCCTCCCCTCTTTAGTACACCTGCAAAACAACCACCAAATTCCTGACCAGTGACCGTTTGCGCAACGAAATTGATGCGTATCATCCTGTCAGCGGATTTAACGCTTTTTAATTGGTTTTCGCACACTTAGCGACTATAATACGGAACGTTGTTTCACTTGAATGGTTTCAGCGTATGGTTGCCCCTCATTTTATAACAAGTACCTGTTGCGCAACGTCCTGCTGCGCCTGCGCCGAAACCGCGTCTCAACTTACCCTGCACGCTTTAATTCTGTCACCTATCCTTACTCAGTATTGCCGTTCGCCTGAAGCGCCAAATTTCTCTTCCGGTGGAAACACCGCCGGGATCCCTCTTTATCATCCATCACAACTTAATAGATAAATCGTCATGAAAAAGACTAAGATCGTTTGTACTATCGGTCCAAAAACCGAATCTGAAGAGATGCTGACTAATCTGCTTGATGCCGGCATGAACGTGATGCGTCTGAACTTTTCCCACGGGAATTATGAAGAGCATGGTCAGCGCATTACCAACCTGCGTAATGTTATGAGCAAAAGCGGTCATCAGGCCGCTATTCTGTTAGACACCAAGGGCCCTGAAATCCGCACCATGAAACTGGAAGGCGGCAATGACGCTTCCCTGAAAGCGGGCCAGACCTTCACCTTCACCACCGACCAGTCTGTTATTGGTAACACCAATACCGTTGCAGTAACCTATCCGGGCTTTGCTGCCGACCTGAAAATCGGTAACACCGTGCTGGTGGACGATGGTCTGATCGGTATGGAAGTGACAGAAGTCACCGAAAGCACCGTCGTGTGTAAAGTGCTGAACAATGGCGACCTGGGCGAAAACAAAGGCGTTAACCTGCCGGGCGTTTCAATTCAGCTGCCAGCGCTGGCTGAAAAAGATAAGCGTGACCTGATCTTCGGCTGCGAGCAGGGTGTCGACTTCGTCGCTGCCTCCTTTATCCGTAAGCGTTCAGACGTGATCGAAATCCGTGAGCACCTGAAAGCCCACGGCGGCGAGCACATTCAGATCATCTCCAAAATCGAAAACCAGGAAGGCCTGAACAACTTCGACGAGATCCTTGATGCTTCTGACGGCATCATGGTGGCCCGCGGTGACCTCGGCGTTGAGATCCCGGTTGAAGAAGTGATCTTCGCGCAGAAGATGATGATCAAAAAATGTAATCGTGCTCGTAAAGTGGTGATCACCGCGACCCAGATGCTCGATTCGATGATCAAGAACCCACGCCCTACCCGCGCTGAAGCGGGCGACGTGGCGAACGCCATTCTCGACGGCACTGACGCCGTAATGCTGTCTGGTGAGAGCGCCAAAGGGAAATACCCGCTGGAGTCCGTCACTATCATGGCGACCATCTGCGAGCGTACTGACCGCGTGATGAAGAGCCGTATCGACTCTCAGCACGACAACCGCAAAATGCGCATCACTGAAGCGGTTTGCCGTGGTGCCGTTGAAACCGCAGAGAAACTCGAGTCACCGCTGATTGTCGTGGCGACAGAAGGCGGCAAGTCAGCGAAATCCATTCGTAAATACTTCCCGAATGCGACTATCCTGGCGCTGACGACTAACCCTCAGACTGCCCGTCAGCTGCTGCTGAGCAAAGGCATTGTCACTTCTGTGGTGAACGAAATTGCCTCAACAGACGATTTCTACCGCCTCGGGAAAGAAGCCGCTATCGCCAGCGGCTATGCGCTGAAAGGCGAAGTGGTGGTCATGGTTTCTGGTGCCCTGGTGCCAAGCGGAACCACTAACACTGCGTCCGTGCACGTTCTGTAATATAAATTTACGACTTGCATTAAAAAAGCGCCCTGAGTGGCGCTTTTTTTACAACTTGCGTAGGCTAATTTCACAAAGTCTCCAATCGAAATTAACGATTTAATCACCGCTAAATCTAAGAGCAGTCCGATTAAAATTGCCTGTTTTCGCGGCGTTTTTTGCCAAAACGCCAAAAGAAGATGCTTCTTTGAGCGAACGATCAAATTTAAGCACGTTCTCATCAAAAAATTATTCTCATTAGAAAATACTTTGTGTAATACTTGTAACGCTACATGGAGATTAACTTAATCTAGAGGGTATTAATAATGAATCGTACTAAACTGGTACTGGGCGCGGTAATCCTGGGTTCAACTCTGCTGGCTGGTTGCTCAAGCAACGCTAAAATCGACCAGCTGTCTACCGACGTTCAGACTCTGAACGCTAAAGTTGACCAGCTGAGCAACGACGTGAACGCAATCCGTTCTGACGTTCAGGCTGCTAAAGATGACGCAGCACGCGCTAACCAGCGTCTGGACAACCAGGCTCACTCTTACCGTAAGTAAGAGTTCTGGTTTAAAAATGGCGCACTTAGTGCGCCATTTTTTTTGCCTGCGTTTCGGGGCCTTCCACGGCTTGCTTCCAGCCCCTGCTGCTAAACGCAATCTCAGCCACGCTGAGCGCTTTATTCCCCGACCTGAGACACAGTCGCAGGTGCACTGGAGGACGTAGCAGAAGGCGTCTGCTGCGCTACAGCAGGCACAGTATCCTCCGTTCCGGCTTTCTCCCCTTTGTTGACCAGCACCGGCATACCTGAGCGACGCGTCATGGCAGCTTTGATCATTGCCCTGTCACCGTCAGGATCCTGCATGAACTTCTTCGCCGCTGCGGTTAGCGCAATCGGCATGGTTTGCGGATCGTCTTTTTCGCTGTGCGACAACGGCTGATGCACCTCCAGATAGCGTTTGCCGTCCGGTTCCACCGCATATTTCACCGGCTGGTTGATAATCTGCACGCGCGTACCTTTCGGGACGCTATTAAACAGCGCCTCAATATCGTCTGGCCGCAGGCGGATGCAGCCGGAGCTGACGCGCATCCCGATGCCAAAATCAGCGTTGGTGCCGTGGATCAGGTAGTGCTGCTGGCCGTAGGCCAGACGCAGCGCATACAGCCCCATTGGATTATCCGGCCCGGCAGGCACGGTCACCGGCAGGCTCTTGCCTTCGGCCGCGTAGCGCTTACGGATGTTTGGCGTGGGTGTCCAGGTCGGATTGGGGATTTTCTGGCTGATGCTGGTGACCATCGCCGGCGTGTTCGCCCCCAGCTGACCGATACCGATCGGATAGACGATCACGCGGTTTTCATCTTTCGGGTAATAGTAGAGGCGCAGTTCCGCGACGTTTACCACAATGCCTTCACGCTTAGTGTCCGGCAGCAGCATCTGGGTAGGGATGGTCAGTTCGCTGCCCGCTTTGGGTAGCCACGGGTCGGTACCCGGGTTGGCTTCCAGCATGCCGAGCAGCCCGATTTTATATTTCGCCGCCACGGCTTCCAGCGGCTGGCCGTCGTTGGGGACGACGTAAGTGGTGTTCTCACCAATCAGGCGGCTGTCGGCAGGGGGTAAAGGGTATTCAGTTGCGCTGGCGTTGTGCGCCCCGGCAAGAAAGGTGAGCGTAAAAGCTGCAGCAAAGCGAGACAGAGGTTTCATGCGCGTTTCCCGGTTATAGGTGGAGAGAGCACCCCGTTCGTGGGGTGCTTACCGGGTAGTGTAGCAACTCAGCCCTGAGTTAAAATCAGCGCTTTCTGACGTATGGCACGAATCATGGCTTCCAGCCCCTGCGAGCGGGATGGGGTGAGCTGCTGCGTCAGGGAGAGATCGGCGAACCACGGGCGCACGTCGAAGTCGACAATCTCCTGCGGCGTCATCTTCTGATAGAGAGCAAAAACGATAGCAATGAGGCCCTTAACCAGCGCGGCATCGCTGTCGCCCTGCAGGCGCACACAGCCACTTGCATCGGTATCAACCACTATCCACACCTGGCTCTGACAGCCGGGCACGATATTTTCCGGCTGCTGCAGGGAATCAGACGATTCTGGCAGGCGTGCGCCTAATTCAATGATGTAGAGATACTTTTCTTCCTGGTTGGCGCAGCGGTTAAAGTTGCGCACCAGCTTGTCTTTATCTGGCAGAGTTGCCATTGCTTCCTCACTTAAAAACGCAGGGGCGAGGCATGCCTCGCCCCTGCGGGTCGGTGCGGGTTGAAACTTAACCCAGCAAACGGTGAATACGTATTAAACCTGCGACCAGACGGTCGACCTCATCTTCGCTATTATACAGCACAAACGAGGCGCGACACATTGCCGGCACCTGATAGTGTTGCATCAGCGGCATGGCGCAGTGGTGGCCGGTACGAATAGCGATGCCGTACTGATCGAGGAAGCTGCCAACGTCAAAAGCGTGATGCTTGCCGAGGTTAAAGGCAATGACGCCGGAACGCTGCCGTGGACCATAGATCACCAGATCCGGCACCGTGGCCAGTTTTTCCAGGGCATAGTGCATCAGCTGCTGCTCGCGCTCGGCAATGACCTCCAGCCCCAGTTCACTCACCCACTTCAGCGCAGCACCCAGACCAATGATAGCGCCGGTGTTCGGTGAGCCAGCTTCGAAGCGCCACGGCGCGGCGGCATAAGTGGTGCCTTTCGTCAGGCTGACGGTGGCGATCATCGATCCGCCCCCTTCCCACGGTGGCATCTGGTCCAGCAGGGCTTTGCGGCCATACAGAATACCAATACCGGTCGGGCCGTAAATTTTATGCCCGGAGAAGACATAGAAATCACAGTCCAGATCCTGCACGTCGACCTGCTGATGCATAACCGCCTGTGCGCCGTCGATCAGAGTCGCAACACCCGCCGCCCTGGCCTGAGCCACCAGCGCTTTTACCGGGTTTTCAGTGCCCAACACGTTGGAGACGTGAGTCACGGCCAGCATGCGCGTACGGCTGTCCATCAGCGCAGGCAGCTGCGCAACGTCCAGCTCGCCATTGGCGGTCAGCGGGATAAAACGCACTTCCGCGCCGGTACGCTCAGCCACCATCTGCCACGGTACGATGTTGGCGTGATGCTCCATCTCCGTGATGATGATGTTGTCGCCTGGCTGCAGCTGACTGCCGCCCCAGCTGCTGGCGACCAGATTAATCGCTTCGGTGGTGCCTTTAACAAACACAATCTCTTCCGCTGAGGCAGCGTTGAGAAACTGTGCTGCCTGTACGCGCACGTTTTCCATCTCGGTGGTCGCTTCCGCGCTCAGCGTATGGATACCACGATGCACAGCGGCATAGCCGTGCTCGTAGAAACGACTTTCGGCGTCAATGACGACCTGCGGCTTCTGCGCGCTGGCGGCACTGTCGAGATAGGCCAGCGGTTGCCCGTTGACCTCGCGCGTCAGTAACGGGAATGCCGCCCGCACACGGGCCAGGTCAAAACTCATTGCAGGCCTCCAGGAAAACGCTGTGCAATGCGCTGCATCACAGCCTCTTTCAGCGTTTCATCATTGATGGCTTCGGTCAGCTCAGCGGCAAAGGCGTAAATGATCATGCGCTGCGCTGCGGCTTCGTCGATACCGCGCGAGCGCAGATAGAACATCTGCTCTTCGTCGATACGACCAATGGTCGCGCCGTGGCCGCACTTCACGTCATCCGCGTAGATTTCCAGCTGCGGTTTGGTGTCCACTTCCGCCAGACGACCTAACAGCAGGTTATTGTTGCTCATCTGCCCGTCGGTCTTCAGCGCGTACTTCGCTACTTTGATATGACCGTTGAATACGGCACGCGCACGGTCACGCACGATAGTTTTGTGCAGCTGACGGCTCTGACAATACCCTTTGTTGTGCTCAAGATAGGTGCGGCTGTCGCACACTTCTTTATCCAGCGGCAGCATCAGGCTGTTAATTACCAGATCGCTGCCCTCGCCTTCCAGTTTGCTGCTGGTGTTGTGACGGGTCAGACCGGCACCCAACAGGAAGCTGTGGCTCTGCACGCGCACATCACGACCCAGGGTCAGATCGTTGTGTGAGAAGTGGTAGCTGCTCTGATCTTCAAAGCACAGATTGTAGTGCGTCAGCGCCGCGTTATTGCCCACGTTGGCGGTAAAACGCGCCCCGGTGAAGTGGGTGCTGGCGTTCAGGCTGAGGTAGTGCTCAATCACCGTCGCTTCAGCCGCTTCATCCAGCTGCAAATGGTGGCGATAGTGCGAAGTGTTCATCTCACCTTGCGCGCTGCCGCTGCTGATATGCAGCAGGTAGAGCGGACGGGCAGCAGCTTTGCCACGCGCCAGATGAATGGTGGTCACCTCTTCAGCCAGGCTCTCGGTCAGATGCAGGAACACTTCAGGCTGGATAGGTGCGTCGAGTTCACGACGCTCCGCAGCCTGAGTCACCTGAATATCAAACAGATCAAACTCGGCATCACTCAGCTCAGGGGCGAAGCGGCCATCGACAAACACCAGGCGCACGGCATCAATCGCCAGCGCCTGAGCGTCGACCACATCCGCAGTCAGCACGGCGGGTTTTGGCAGCACGAAGTGGTGGTCCAGCAGTTGATCCAGCGGCGTGTATTTCCAGTTTTCCTGCTTACGCGTTGGCAGGCCTAGGCGCAGCAGCTGCTGCCAGTGCTGTTGTGCCTGCATTGAGCGGTTTTCACCGCGCGTTTCAAACAGGTGATGCCACTGTTGCAGCGCGTTTTCACTCTTCGTCGGTAAGCCAGCCATAGCCTTGCTCCTCCAACTGTTTCACCAGTGAGAAATCCCCTGATTTAACGATCTTGCCCTGGTACAGCACGTGGACGAAATCAGGCTTAATGTAGTCAAGAATACGCTGGTAGTGGGTGACGATAATAAATGAGCGCTTGCCGTCGCGCAGGCTGTTGACGCCGTTGGAGACAATTTTCAGAGCATCGATGTCCAGACCGGAGTCAGTTTCATCCAGAATGCACAGATCCGGCTCCAGCGCCGCCATCTGCAGAATGTCGTTGCGCTTTTTCTCACCGCCGGAGAAGCCCACATTGACCGAACGGGTCAGCAGATCTTCAGGCATTTTCAGCAGGTGGATTTTCTCTTCGATAAAGTCCTGGAAGTCAAAACGGTCCAGCGCTTCCTGCTCGCGGTATTTACGCACCGCGTTTACCGAGGTTTGCAGGAAGAACTGGTTGCTGACGCCTGGAATTTCAACCGGGTACTGGAAGGCCATAAAGATGCCTTCACCGGCGCGCTCTTCCGGGTCTAGCTCCAGCAGGTCTTTGCCTTTGAACTCGACGGAACCGCCGGTCACTTCATAATCTTCACGTCCTGCCAGCGTGGCAGAAAGCGTGCTTTTCCCTGAGCCGTTCGGCCCCATGATGGCGTGCACTTCCCCAGGTTTGATTTCAAGATTCAACCCACGCAGGATAGCTTTGTCTTCAACGCTGACCTGTAAATCTTTGATGCTTAACATAAGGTTTCCTTCGCAGTGCTTTCCAGCACTGTTGATATACCCTTCATTCTTGAAGCTGCATCGGCGTTGGCTGCGTGTGCTCACCCCGGTCACTTACATCAGTAAGCTCCCGGAGATTCACGCACTGGCCGCCTTGCTGCAACTCCAATAATTTAGGGTAGAGTTCTTGTGCGCGCAGGGTTAGCCCACGCTGTGTTCCAGGCTGATCGCCAACAGTTTCTGCGCTTCCACCGCAAACTCCAGCGGCAGCTCCGAGAAGACATCCTTGCAGAAGCCGTTAACAATCATCGAAATCGCATCGTCTTCGCTGATCCCGCGCTGCAGGCAGTAGAACAGCTGGTCTTCGCCGATGCGTGAAGTCGTCGCTTCATGCTCCAGCTGCGCGGTGTTATTGCGCACCTCCACATAAGGGAAGGTATGCGCTCCGCATTCAGCGCCAATCAGCATTGAGTCGCACTGGGTGAAGTTACGGGCGTTGGTCGCCGTCGGCATGATCTTCACCAGGCCGCGATAGGTATTCTGGCTGGTTCCAGCCGAGATCCCTTTCGAGATGATGGTCGATTTAGTATTTTTACCGATGTGGATCATTTTGGTGCCGGTATCCGCCTGCTGGCGGCCGCTGGTCAGCGCCACGGAGAAGAACTCACCGATAGAGTTATCACCGCGCAGGATCACGCTCGGGTATTTCCAGGTGATGGCTGAACCGGTTTCCGACTGCGTCCAGGACATTTTGCTGTTTTCGCCTTCACACAGCGCACGCTTGGTCACAAAGTTGAGGATACCGCCTTCAGAATCGCCGCCGGAAAACCAGTTCTGCACGGTGGAATATTTCACTTCAGCATCTTTATGGATAATGACCTCTACCACTGCGGCATGCAGCTGATAGGTGTCGCGCACCGGTGCGGAACAGCCTTCGATATAGCTGACATAGCTACCTTCATCGGCAATCAGAATGGTACGTTCGAACTGGCCGGTTTTCGCCGCATTGATGCGGAAATAGGTCGACAGTTCCATCGGGCAGCGCACGCCTTTCGGGATATAAACGAAGGTGCCGTCAGAGGCGACCGCCGAGTTCAGCGCGGCAAAGAAGTTGTCATTGGCCGGAACCACGGTGCCGAGGTACTGCTGCACCAGTTCAGGATGATCGTGAATCGCTTCGCCGAACGAGCAGAAGATAATCCCCTCTTTCGCCAGCTTGTCGCGGTAGGTGGTCGAGACAGAAACGGAGTCGAAGATGGCATCAACCGCCACTTCCTGCCCTTCACGCACCGGCACACCGAGCTGCTTAAAGGCGTCTTCCACTTCCTGCGTCAGATAATTGGGCGCATCACCGGGTGAGGCCTGGGTAGCCCCTGGCTCAGAGGCGCAGCTATCATCGCAGTTGCCGCAGGACGGCGCGGAGTAATAGCTGTAATCCTGATAATCCAGCTTTTTGTAGTTGGCTTTCAGCCAGTGTGGCTCTTCCATCTCCAGCCAGGCAGCAAATGCCTTCAGGCGGAATTCCAGCATCCACTCAGGTTCATTACGTTTGGCCGAGATGGCGCGCACCACATCTTCATTGATGCCGTGCTCGAACTCTTCGGTTTGCAGTTGGGTAAAGAAGCCCTCTTTGTACTTCTGCTGGCCGCCTTCCCAAACCTGTACATCATCAGATGCGTCAGTATTACGAGACATAGTATTCACTCAACGCCAAAGCTCTCACCACAGCCGCAGGCGTGTTGAGCTTTAGGGTTATTAAATTTGAAAATCTGGTTCAGGCCTTCGCGCACGAAATCAACTTCCGTGCCGTCGATATAGGGCATCGCCTGCAGGGGCACGATCAACGCCGCGCCGTTATGGCTGAACACCAGATCATCCGCCGCTGACTCTTTCACCATATCCATGGTGTAGCCGAAACCGGCACAGCCCGAGGTCTTCACACCCAGCTTCAGTCCCTTGATTTCAGGGTCACCGGCAGTCAGGTTAATGATTTGTTTGGCTGCGCTGTCTGTTAGCGTCAGTCCTTTCCAGATAAAGTCATCTGGAGAAAAAGTGGCAGGATTTGCTGATTGCATAATTTACCTCGCGATACGATAGCCCTTCGGGCTAGTGCCCCTATGTTAGTGATAACCTGAATCACTTCAACCTCTTGTTTTGCAGGGATAAAGGCCAAAGATGCTTTTTAGAGGCTGTTTTATAAGTTTAGACCCTGAAAAACAGAATGCGATCTACCTCACGAGCCGAACCCTGCGAAAGATAAGCGATTGAAAATAAGATGTTTATATTTTGTTATCACCTGTTGGTTCTTAATAAGAACTATTTTAACCCTTTTGAACGCCCCGCTTATCGTTATCACCGATTTTTCTGAGAGGCGGCATTAATCGATAAAAATTCGCTCACAGTGATTGAATAATGTCGCAGTTATAATATGATAATGATTATCATTAGCGCGACTGGAACCAGCAATGAATCTGTCGATGAGTGCATGGCTGCAACATAAAATTGATCAGTACAAATTTTCCGTACGTGATATCACCGTCGATTTCTACATGGCGCAGGCTAAATTAAACCGCCCGGAGTGCACCATAGAACAGCTGCGCAAGTTCAACGATACCTGTCTGGACATGGCCGAACTCTGTCAACTCAACGGCGACGATCAAAGTTATCTGCACGCAATGGGCAAACTTCATCAACGGCTGGTTATTGAATTAAGCGACACGACACGCGAACGGCTCTATCGGATGCAGGCCTGGCAGCTGGCGCGTCACTCCCTGAGCCGCCTGTGTCATCAGCTGGCGCTGAACGGCGAATGGGATAAAGCAACCCTGCTGCAAAGCGAATTCGTCAAGCACGCTTCATGGATTATGTGATTCTGTAAACCAGTATACCGTGTGCAGCCGATAGGAAAAACCCCGCAAAAAGCGGGGTTATGGCGTGATTACTGCCGTGGTTAAGCGAGAAGTACAGCATAATCTGTCGCTAACGTCGAAAATCTCGATTTGCCAGACCTGATGGCGGCGACCAATATGCACCGCTCGACAAATTCCGCGCACCTCACCGTCACGTGCGGAGCGCAGGTGGTTAGCGTTGACCTCCAGGCCAACCACCTGTTGCTCACCTTCAGTACACAGATAGCCCGCCATTGAGCCTAGCGTCTCCGCCAGCACCACCGAAGCACCGCCGTGCAACAGCCCGAACGGCTGACGGGTTCGACTATCCACCGGCATCAGCGCCTCGATACTCTCTTCATTCAGCGCGGTGAAACAGATGCCGATATGCGCCACCATTGTTCCCTGGCTGCGCTGATTAAGCTGCTCAAGCGTGGCTGCGCGTTTCCAGATTGCCATCAGATGATCTCCAGTAAAGCCTGCAGAGGGTGGCGCACACCGCTACCTTCAATGCGCTTAACCTGGCTGCGGCACGAGTAGCCGGTCGCCAGACAGCGCTGGCGCGGCAGTTTTTGCATCGCCTGCTGCCAGGATAGCTCATAAATCCCCAGCGAGTTCTGCAGATTTTTCGATTCGTGGCCGTAGGTTCCGGCCATACCGCAGCAGCCGACGCTGACATTTTCCAGCCGGGCACCAAAGCGGGCGAAGATGTTTTCCCACTGCTTTACCGATCCCGGCAAGGCGGTCACTTCGGTGCAGTGGCCAAACAGATACCACGCTTCACCCTGCGCCGCTTGCACCGTGCTGTTCACTTCAGGCAGCGCGTTATGTAGCCACTCATGCACCAGCTGAACCTGGAACTCGCCGCGCTTATCGCCCAGCACCTGGTGGTACTCATCGCGATAGCACAGCACCAGTGCCGGATCGACACCCACCATTGGCAACTCAAGGCGTGCCACCCGATTCAGGAAGTCTGCGGTTTTCTCTGCGGTGCGCGCAAACTGCTGCAGGAAGCCTTTGATATGCTGCGCTTTACCGTTGGGTGAGAACGGCAGCACCACGGCGCGGTAGCCGAGCTTTTCAATCAGCTGGACAAAATCAGCCACCAGCTGCGCTTCGTAGTAACTGGTAAAGGGATCCTGTACCACCAGTACCTGCTGCGCGCGCTGCGCCGGGCTCATCTGCTCCAGGCTTTCCAGCGTGGTGCTCAGCGCACGGTGCCCGGCCAGCTGCTGCTTGAGCGTCGGCGAAGAGAGCAGCGGAAGATCGACCATACCGATATGACGCTTGCTCAGCGATTTCACCCACGGCTGACGCAGGAAGAAGTTAAAGGTTTTAGGCGCTTTCGCCATCAGCGGCGCATAGCTTTCTACCGTGGCCACCAGATAGTCACTGGCCGGACGCAGGTAGCGAGTGTGGTAGAGCTGCAGAAAGCGCGAGCGGAAGCCCGGCACGTCGATTTTGATCGGGCACTGAGTCGAGCAGGCTTTACACGCCAGGCAGCCTGACATCGCCTCTTTCACCTCGTGCGAAAAGTCATACTGCCCGCGTTTTGCCTGCCAGCTATTGCGCGTGCGCTGGATCATCCCGCGCAGGCTGACGCCCTGCTCCGGCAGCTGTTTCTCCAGCAGCAGCGGATCCACACCCTGCTCCGCCAGCAGGCGCAGCCATTCACGCGTCAGCGTCGCGCGCCCCTTCGGCGAGTGCATACGGTTGGCGGTGATCTTCATCGACGGGCACATCGGGCTTGTCACGTCGAAGTTAAAGCACAGTCCGTTGCCATTACACTCCATCGCGCCGCGCCAGTCGCTGCGCACGTTAATCGGGATCTGGCGATCGTAAGTACCCCGCTTCACGGCATCGACCTTCAGCATTGGATCATCCACCCCCAGCGGCGCACAGATTTTACCCGGATTGAGACGATTAGCGGGATCGAACGCCGCTTTAATACGGCGCAGCTCTTCATACAGCTGCGGGCCGAAGAAGGAGGGGCTGTACTCCGCACGGAAGCCTTTCCCATGCTCCCCCCACAGCAGGCCGCCATAGCGAGCCGTCAACGCCACCACTTCGTCGGAGATCTGCTTCATCAGCATCTCCTGCTGCGGGTCACACATATCCAGCGCCGGGCGCACGTGCAGCACCCCGGCATCGACATGGCCAAACATGCCATAGCTGAGATTGTGCCCATCGAGCAGCGCCCGGAACTCCACAATATAGTCCGCCAGGTTGTGCGGCGGCACGCAGGTATCTTCAACAAACGGGATTGGCTTGGCGCGGCCTTTGGCGTTACCCAATAGCCCGACCGCCTTTTTACGCATGCCGTAGATGCGCTCAATGCCGGAGACGTCATCACACAGCTGATAGCCAATCACGCCGCCCTCACGCGTCGCCATCAGCGTATCAAGCCGGGCGCACAGCGCCTCAACCTGGCCATCAATCAGCGGCTTATCATTCCCTGCGAACTCGACCATATTCAGTCCGAGCATCTCTTTATCCGGGACGTCGGTAATCAATTCGCTAACCGAGTGCCAGACGATATCTTCACGCGCCAGATTCAGGACTTTCGAGTCGACGGTTTCTACCGACAGCGCTTTCGCTTCCACCATAAAGGGGGCATTGCGCAGCGCGGAGTCGAAGGAGTCATACTTAATATTGACCAGCCGCCGCACTTTCGGGATCGGGGTGATATCGAGCTTCGCTTCGGTAATAAAGGCCAGCGTCCCTTCCGCACCGCACAGAATGCGCGTCAGATCGATGTTTTGCAGATCGTCGCTCAGCACGTGGCGCAGATCGTAACCCGTCAGGAAGCGGTTCAGCTTGGGAAATTTATCGATAATCAGCTGGCGCTGCTGACGGCAGCGATCCAGCACCACGCGGTAAATATTACCCTCGGCACCCGGCTGCTGCGCCAGCACTTCAGCCTCGCTCACCGGCATCGCGCGGGTGTCCAGCACCTCACCGCCCAGCAGCACGGCTTTCAGCCCCAGCACATGGTCTGAGGTTTTACCGTAAACCAGCGAACCTTGCCCGGAGGCATCGGTGTTAATCATACCGCCCAGCGTGGCGCGGTTGCTGGTCGACAGCTCAGGGGAGAAGAAATAGCCAAACGGTTTAAGGTAGGCATTGAGCTGATCTTTTATCACGCCAGCTTCAACTCTTACCCAGCCCTGTTCGACATTGATCTCGAGAATATTCTTCATATGCCGCGACATGTCGACCACGATACCCTGATTTAACGACTGCCCGTTGGTGCCAGTGCCGCCACCGCGCGGGGTAAAGCTCAGGGTACGGTATTTCTCATCAGCTGCCAGGCGGGCAATCAAGGCCACATCGGCGCTGGAGCGGGGAAAGAGGACAGCATCAGGCAGCAGCTGATAGATGCTGTTGTCGGTGGACATAATCAGCCGATCGGCATAGCTGGTGGCCGTATCGCCGGTAAATCCGTGCTGCTTTAACGCATCCAAAAAATTCAGCACCGTTTGAACGAGGCCGGGTGCCTGGGAAATCTGTGGGATCATTATCGGGTGACCAAAAAGTTGTGTGAATCGTTTGCGTTGCTCAAATGGCGCAGTTATCCGTTTTATCACATTTTTTTATCACCTGCCGTTATTTCAAAAAATGAGGCAAAAGAATAACCTGTTGTCTCTGTCACAAAATCATTTAATACATCATGCTTAAGCAGTCAGGCTCAGCGTAACCGCTTTGCTGGCACTGATTTTAGAGAGATATCGCATCATTGTTCTTTTTACTTGAGGTCACTTTTCGTCAATGAAAAACGCGCAAACAGGCTGGGATTTACCGCAGATCATTTTCTCGTTGCTGTTTATCAGCATCATGATCGTCGCGTGCTTTTGGGTCGTACAGCCATTTATTCTCGGCTTTGCCTGGGCCAGCATGGTGGTGATCGCCACCTGGCCCCTGATGATCAAAATTCAGGGCCTGCTGTGGGGCCGCCGCGCGCTGGCCGTGTTAGCCATGACCATTCTGCTTATCCTGGTGTTTATTATTCCCATCGCCATGTTGGTTAACAGCCTGGTAGAGAACGGCGGCCCCCTGCTGGCGTGGCTGACCTCCGGCAAGCTGCAAATGCCCGATTTACACTGGCTGCGTGAGATCCCACTGGTCGGCAGAAAGCTCTATTCCGCCTGGCACAAGCTGGTGGCCGGTGGCGGCAGCGCCATTATCACTCAGGTTCAGCCTTATATTGGCCGCACTACCGGCTTTTTCTTTGCCCAGGCCGGGCATTTTGGTCGCTTTATGCTGCACATCGGTCTGATGCTGCTGTTTAGCGTGCTGCTTTACTGGCGTGGTGAACAGGTCGGTCACGGCATTCGCCACTTCGCTTTCCGCCTGGCGTCACGTCGCGGCGATGCGGCGGTGCTGCTGGCCGGTCAGGCGATCCGCGCCGTCGCGCTCGGTGTGGTGGTGACCGCGCTGGTGCAGGGCGTGCTGGGCGGCATTGGGCTGGCGATCTCCGGAATTCCTTATGCGGCCATTTTGACGGTGCTGATGATTCTCTCCTGCCTGGTACAGCTCGGTCCCTTGATTGTGCTGGTCCCGGCGATCGTCTGGCTTTACTGGAGTGGCGATACCACCTGGGGCACCGTGCTGCTGATCTGGAGCTGCGTGGTAGGAACACTGGACAATGTTCTGCGCCCGATGCTGATCCGCATGGGGGCCGATTTGCCGATGATCCTGATACTCTCGGGGGTTATTGGCGGGCTGGTGGCGTTTGGCATGATAGGATTATTCATCGGGCCAGTGGTGCTGGCGGTCTCATACCGCCTGGTATCCGTCTGGGTGCATGAGTCGCCCCCTCCAGAAGAGGACGCGCTGGCCGTGGTGGAAGAGCTGGCCGAAATGGAAGCCGAGACGCACCAGTCAAAACCATAATTTTGTCAATTCTGCGGTCGGTAGTCCCGGCCGCAATCATTAGCGATCAGAATACTTACCTGCCGTGAATTAAGAATTCCATTAACGATATTTATCTCTAAACCCCCTTTTTTAGCCTTTTAAACACGACTTAACCTATATTGCTCATATTTTGCCCATCTTTTTCAGCGCTATGATGGGCAATCCGAGTTAAAAGATTATCACTTTTAAACTAATAAGAGGATTCTTAAAGACTCCAGGAACGCGGTTGCATAGTATGGATAACAAGTTTGAGATCAACCCACTGATTTTTAAACAAAGCATTTCCCCCTGAGTGAAGTACAGAATTGCTGTGTGTAGTCTTTGCCCATCCCCTGTGATGGGCTTTTTTTTGGCTAAAATTTGAGATAAAAAAAGGCTGACCAGAGAGTGGTCAGCCGTAAGGTGTTCGCACAACTTATGTCGTGGTCGACCGTTTTTTGGTCGACCAGCGAGTGATTATTGCAGCGCGCTGACCGCAAAAGTGGGTCAGCCGCGACTGATGAAGGCGGTGATTACTTCTTCAACTCGGCCAGGCTCAGCCAGGTCTGCACCACGGTGTCCGGGTTCAGTGACAGGCTGTCGATACCCTCTTCCATCAGCCACGCCGCGAAGTCTTCGTGGTCTGAAGGCCCCTGACCGCAGATGCCGACGTATTTTCCCTGCTTCTTCGCGGCGCGGATCGCCATCGAGAGCAGCGCTTTCACCGCATCGTTACGCTCGTCAAACAGCTCGGATACTACGCCAGAGTCGCGATCCAGCCCCAGCGCCAGCTGCGTCATATCGTTAGAGCCGATTGAGAAGCCGTCAAAATATTGCAGGAACTCGTCGGCCAGCAGCGCATTCGACGGGATTTCACACATCATGATAATCTTCAGCCCGTTCTCCCCGCGCTTCAGACCCTGACGCTCCAGCTCTTCCACCACCGCTTTCGCCTGCGCCACGGTACGGACAAACGGCACCATCACTTCGACATTGGTCAGCCCCATATCATTGCGCACGCGCTTCATCGCCGCGCACTCCAGTGCGAAACAGTCACGGAAGCTGTCGGCCACATAGCGCCCGGCACCGCGGAAGCCAAGCATCGGGTTCTCTTCTTCCGGCTCGTAGCGCTCGCCGCCCACCAGGTTGGCATACTCGTTGGTTTTGAAGTCCGACAGGCGCACAATCACGCGCTTCGGCGCAAAAGCGGCACCCAGCGTGGCAATCCCTTCCGTCAGGCGGGCGATGTAGAACTCCACCGGGTCATCGAACCCTTTCATCAGCGCGCGGATCTGCTGCTGCAGCTCCGGCGTCTGCTGGTCGAACTCCAGCAGTGCTTTCGGGTGCACGCCGATCATCCGGTTGATGATGAACTCCAGGCGCGCTAAACCCACGCCTTCGTTCGGCAGGCAGGCGAAGTCAAATGCCCGGTCAGGGTTACCGACGTTCATCATGATCTTCAGCGGCAGCGACGGCATCTCGTCAACCTGCGAGCTCTTCACTTCAAAGTCCAGCAGATCGTTGTACACGTAGCCGGTATCGCCTTCCGCACAGGAGACGGTCACTTTATTACCATCTTTAAGAATATCAGTGGCGTTACCGCAGCCAACCACCGCCGGGATACCCAGCTCGCGGGCGATAATCGCCGCGTGGCAGGTTCGGCCGCCGCGGTTAGTGACAATCGCTGACGCCTTCTTCATGATCGGCTCCCAGTCCGGGTCGGTCATGTCCGTCACCAGCACATCGCCTTTCTCAATGCGGTTCATTTCGCTGATGTCGTAGATCACTTTGACTTCACCGGCACCAATGCGGTGACCGATAGCACGGCCTTCAACCACCACGTTGCCTTTACCCTGCAGGGTGTAGCGTTCCATCACCGAGCCATTGGAACGCACGGTTTCCGGGCGCGCCTGTACGATAAACAGCTTGCCGGTGTGGCCATCCTTCGCCCACTCAATATCCATCGGGCGCTGGTAGTGCTTCTCAATCTGCACCGCCTGCGCCGCCAGCGCTTCGACTTCGCTATCCGTCAGCGAGAAGCGGTCACGCTCCGCTTCCGGCACGTCCTCGATTCTCACCTGCTCACCGTGCTCCTGTGAGTCGGCGTAAACCATGCGGATCTTTTTCGACCCCATATTACGGCGCACAATCGCCGGGCGGCCGGCGGCCAGCGTGGGTTTGTGCACGTAGAATTCGTCCGGGTTAACCGCGCCCTGCACCACTATCTCACCCAGGCCCAGCGCAGAGGTGATAAACACCACCTGGTCAAAGCCGGATTCAGTGTCAATGGTGAACATCACGCCAGAGGATGCGAGGTCAGAACGCACCATGCGCTGCACGCCCGCCGAGAGCGCCACGCCGCGATGGTCGTAACCCTGATGCACACGGTAAGAGATGGCGCGGTCGTTAAACAGGGAGGCATAAACATGCTTCACCGCCACCAGCACCGCATCGTAACCCTGTACGTTGAGGAAGGTTTCCTGCTGACCCGCGAACGAGGCATCGGGCATATCTTCCGCCGTGGCCGAAGAGCGCACGGCGAATGACGCTTCGGCGTCATCGGCAGAGAGCTGGTTGTACGCTTCGTGAATCGCCTGCTCAAGCTGCGGCGTAAATGGCGTTTCAACTATCCACTGACGGATCTGTTTACCCGCTTTAGCCAGCTCATCAACGTCATCAATATTGGTCTTATCCAGCAGATCGTAGATACGCTGATTGACGCCGCTCTGATCGAGAAACAGGTTGAACGCTTCTGAGGTTGTCGCAAAGCCGTTAGGCACGGACACGCCTAATGACGACAAATTAGTAATCATTTCACCCAGAGAGGCATTTTTGCCTCCCACCCGATCCACATCGTTCATGCCAAGCTGGTTATACCAGAGCACAAGCGGCAATTCGCCTTTATTGGACATTGAAGCAATCCTTGTAAGATTTAATTAGGAATATTAGGGACACAGCATTGCTTCATGAGACTGGCACAGTTAAGCCGGATTGATAAAGTGTTGAATCGTTCAAGCAGCTGAAAAAAATCTTTTTAAGAATACTCCGCGTGAGAAAACAGCGTTGCGCAACGGATAAAATAATAATAAACATTATTTTTCAGTGCGTTATGTATTTTTAATGCATGCAGGGGGAAAAATTCTTTGCGCAACAGAAAACGATTCCTTATTAGAATGATTCTAATAAAAAGGGCGGTAAAAACGCATAATGGATAGAAACGATATTTCATTTTAGGCTAAAAGAGGCGAATGGTCTGATTTTATAAAAATAAAAAGTTCAAATCATCATGAAATGGATTTTTTATTTTATTTCGCGAGCTTTATCACGATTTGCATTATTCAGGCAGATTAATTTAGTCTGCTTAACCCCCCGAACGCGGAGAGAAAATGGACGTGAACGCCGAACGCAGTGTTTTTTATATTTCAGACGGCACGGCAATCACTGCCGAAGTGCTGGGCCACGCGGTACTGTCACAGTTCCCGGTGATCGCTAATAGCGTTACCCTGCCCTTTGTTGAGACCGTGCAGCGCGCTCAGGCAGTGAAAGCCCAAATCAATGCCATTTACCAGCAAAGCGGCGTGCGCCCGCTGGTGTTTATCTCAATTGTCACGCCCGCCATCCGCGAGATTATTTTGCAAAGTGACGGCTTTTGTCAGGACATTGTGCAGTCGCTGGTGGCCCCGCTGCAGCAGGAGCTGGGAGTGGATCCCGCCCCGGTCGCCAACCGCACCCACGGTCTGACCGCCAACAACCTCGGTAAATACGATGCCCGTATCGCCGCCATTGATTACACCCTGGCGCACGATGATGGTATTTCACTGCGCGGGCTGGAAGATGCGCAGGTGATCCTGCTCGGCGTCTCGCGCTGCGGGAAAACGCCCACCAGCCTCTATCTGGCGATGCAGTTTGGCGTGCGCGCCGCTAACTATCCGTTTATCGCCGACGATATGGATAACCTCAAGCTGCCCCCGGCGCTGAAGCCTTTTCAAAATAAGCTGTTTGGCCTGACCATCGACCCGGAACGCCTTGCCGCAATCCGCCAGGAGCGCGCCGAAAATACCCGCTATGCCTCTATGCGCCAGTGCCGGCTGGAAGTCGGCGAGGTGGAAGCCCTGTTCCGCACCCATCAGATCCGCTACCTCAACAGCACCAACTATTCGGTGGAAGAGATTGCGACTAAGATCCTCGATATCATGGGATTAACGCGGCGCATGTACTGATTTTTGCAGTTCTGACGCAGCGGGCAGGGGCTGAATTTCACTCTTCCCCTGCTGTTTTACGGTTGAAATCATCACGGTTTGGTTTAAGGTGGACGCCATTACTTCCCGGCATTCCTGCCGTTGTGAAGACAAAGATTTCAGAGAACGTTGATGAACAGAACAGATGAACTGCGAACCGCGCGCATCGATAGCCTGGTTACGCCTGCCGATCTGCAGGAAAACCTGCCGATCACCGCGGCGATTGCCGACAACGTGACGGCGTCACGTAAACGTATTGCGCGCATTTTGAATGGTGAAGACCCGCGCCTGCTGGTGGTGATCGGCCCCTGCTCGCTGCACGACCCGCGTGCGGCGCTGGAGTATGCCGGGCGCCTCAACGCGCTGCGCGAGAAGCATCACTCGCGCCTTGAGATTGTTATGCGCGCCTACTTTGAGAAACCGCGTACCGTGGTGGGCTGGAAAGGCCTGATCTCCGATCCCGACCTTGACGGCAGCTTCCGTATCAACCACGGCCTGGCGGTGGCGCGTAAGCTGCTGCTGGATATCAACGCGCTGGGCATGCCGACCGCAACGGAATTCCTCGATATGGTGATCGGCCAGTATATTGCCGACCTGATCAGCTGGGGGGCTATCGGCGCGCGCACCACCGAAAGCCAGATCCACCGCGAAATGGCCTCGGCGCTCTCCTGCCCGGTTGGCTTCAAGAACGGCACCGACGGCAATACGCGCATTGCGGTGGACGCCATTCGTGCCGCCCGCGTCAGCCACATGTTCCTCTCGCCGGACAAACGCGGCCAGATGACCATCTATCAGACCAGCGGTAACCCCTCCGGTCACGTCATCATGCGCGGCGGAAAGGTGCCGAACTATCACGCTGCGGATATCGCAGACGCGGCGGCCAGCCTGCGTGAATTCAACCTGCCTGAACAGCTGGTGATCGACTTCAGCCACGGCAACTGCCTGAAGCAGCATCGCCGCCAGAAGGAGGTCGCCGCCGACGTTGCGCAGCAGATCCGCAGCGGCTCGCGCGCCGTGGCTGGCGTGATGATTGAAAGCTTCCTGCAGGAAGGCACGCAAAAAGTCACGCCGAACGCAGCGCTGGTGTATGGCCAGTCTATTACCGACCCCTGCCTTGGCTGGGACGACAGCGCTGAGGTTCTGCAGCTGCTGGCTGACGCGGTCGACAGCCGCTTCTGAGCGGCTGAATAGCCAACAGGGCTGCTCCCACGGGGGCAGCCTTTTTCTTTTGTGCCGCCGTCATACATCACGCTCATTTTCTGCTTGCGCGCCGCTGCCATTTATTGATAATGATTATCATTCTGATAAAAAATGCCCTTGACGTTTACCCCCCTGATAAGGACACAGCACATGACCGCGCACTATCCCCGTTACCTCCAGCTAAAACAGCAGCACCCGAAGAAATATGCGCGCGATCTGGCCGCCATGATGGATATCAGTGAAGCGGAACTGACAGCCGCTCGCGTCGGCCATCAGGCGCAGCCGCTGCGCCCGGCGATGGCGCAACTGCTGCACGCGCTGGCGGCCGTGGGGGAAACCAAATGCATTACGCGCAATGAGTATGCGGTGCACGAGCAGCTGGGTACGTTCAGCAATATTCAGATCGGTGCCCACGCCGGTATTGTGCTCAACCCGCGTGCGCTCGACCTGCGCGTGTTCGTCAACCAGTGGGCCAGCGTCTTTCACCTGCAGGAGATGACCGGGCATGGCGAACGACAGAGCATCCAGTTCTTCGATCGGCAGGGTGACGCAGTGCTGAAAGTTTACGCCACCGATAACACCGATATGGGCGCCTGGCAGCAGCTGCTGAAGGATTATCACAGCGAACCGACCTCAGCGTTCAGCGTAGAACCGGCTGTGGCTGCGGCCAGCGCCAGTGAATTTGATGCTGAGCTGCTGGAGAGCGAATGGCGCGCGATGACCGACGTCCACCAGTTCTTCCGCCTGCTGAAAAAACACAGTGTCACGCGTCAACAGGCGTTCCGCGCGGTAAGCCACGATTTGGCGCAGCAGGTCAGCAATAGCTCGCTGGCCGCGCTGTTGGAAACGGTGCGTCAGGATGCTAACGAGATCATGATTTTTGTCAGCAACCGCGCCTGCACGCAGATCTTTACCGGCAGAATTGAGAAGCTGATGCCGATGCACAACTGGCTGAACATCTTCAATCCGGCCTTTACCCTGCACTTGCAGGAACAGCTGATTGCCGAAAGCTGGATTACCCGTAAACCTACCGCCGATGGCATCGTCACCAGCCTTGAACTGTTTGCCGCTGACGGCACGCAGATTGCCCAACTCTACGGCCAGCGCAGCGAAGGTCAGCCGGAGCAAATGCGCTGGCGGGAACAGCTGGCTACCCTCAGCGCTGAGGACGCCACCGTATGAAATTCCGACTGATTGCCCTGCTGGCCCTGCCGCTGGCCTTTTCTGCCGCCGCCGCGCAGCGTATCGTCAGTATCGGCGGTGATGTTACGCAGATTATCTACGCGCTCGATGCCCAACAGGAGCTGGTGGCTCGCGACAGCACCAGCCTGCATCCGGCGGTCGCCACGAAGCTGCCTGATGTCGGATATATGCGCATGCTGAACGCCGAAGGGATCCTGGCGCTGAAGCCGACGCTGGTGATCGCCAGCGAACTGGCTAAACCGGCGCTGGCACTGCAGCAGGTGGAACAGAACGGCGTCAAAGTGGTGGATGTGACCGGCAAAAATGAGATCTCCGCCATCAACGAGAAAATCCAGACCATTGCCGCCGCGCTGCACCGCGAGGAGCAGGGAGCGCTGTTGCAAAAGAGAGTGCGCAGCCAGCTGGCAAAAGTACCTGCGCAACAACTTCCGGTTAAGGTGCTGTTTATTCTGGCCCATCAGGGCATGGGAGCAATGGCTGCAGGCAGCGGGACATCGGCTGACGGCGCAATCCGTGCCGCCGGGCTGCAAAACGCCATGGCCAGCATCCAGCGCTATCAGCCGCTGTCGCAGGAGGGGGTCGTTGCCAGCGCACCGCAGCTGATCGTCGTTACCGTCGACGGTATCCGTACCCTTGGCGGCGAGGAAAATCTGTGGAAGCTGCCCGGTATCGCGCTGACGCCGGCCGCGAAAAACCGACAGCTGCTGGTCGTCGACGACATGGCCCTGCTCGGCTTTGGCATTGATACCCCGGCGGCGATCCTCAAACTGCGTCAGGCTGCGGAAGCCGTGCAATGATGTCAGTGCGCCACCTGCGCTGGCTCGGCGTATTGCTGCTGTCGCTGATGCTGCTCGGCATCGGCGCCGCTAACATCGGCGCGATGCATCTGTCGCTGCCGATGCTGTGGCATGCGGGCAGCGACAGCAGCCTGTGGCAGATCTGGTTCAGCATCCGTCTGCCGCGCGTGCTGCTGGCGGTTATCGTCGGCGGCGCGCTGGCGCTCTCCGGCTGCGTGATGCAGGGTCTGTTCCGTAATCCGCTGGCCGATCCCGGCCTGCTGGGGATTAGCAGCGGCGCGGCGCTGGCGGTTGCGCTCTCTATTGTGATGTCATTTTCCCTGCCCGGCGTGCTGACGCTCTATCTGCCGCTGCTGGCGGCCTTTATCGGCAGCATGGCAGTGACGCTGATCATTTTTCTACTCAGCCGCCAGGGCGTCAGCGGGTTAAGTCGCCTGCTGCTGGTGGGGATTGCAATCAATGCGCTGTGCGGCGCGGCGGTCGGGGTGCTCTCATGGATGAGCAATGACCAGCAGCTGCGCCAGCTGTCTCTGTGGGGTATGGGCAGCCTGGGGCAGGCGCAGTGGCCCACGGTGCTGGTTTGTGCCTCGGTAGTGCTGCCGTGCATGGTGCTGGTTCAGCGCCTCGCACGGCGCCTTAATCTGCTGCAGCTGGGTGAAGAAGAGGCGCACTATCTGGGCGTTGACGTGCCGCGCACTCAGCGCTATCTGCTGGTGCTCAGCGCACTGCTGGTGGCGGCCGCCGTGGCGGTCAGCGGGGTGATTGGCTTTATTGGCCTGGTGATGCCGCACCTGATGCGTTACTGCCTGGGCGGCGATCATCGCTGGCTGCTGCCCTCCTCCCTGCTAAGCGGGGCTATCCTGCTGCTGCTGGCAGATACGCTGGCGCGCACGCTGGTGGCCCCGGCGGAAATGCCGGTCGGGCTGCTGACCAGCCTGATCGGTGGCCCGTGGTTTCTGTGGCTGATCCTGCGCCGCCGAGGAGGGCTCAATGGCTGAAGCATTGACCGCGGAGGCGCTGAGCTATCAGCTCGGGCAGCGCTGGCTGATTGAAGAGGTGTCGCTGACGCTGCATCCGGGCGAGCTGGTCTCCCTTATCGGCCCCAACGGCGCGGGGAAATCGACGCTGCTGCGGCTGCTCACCGGCTTCCTGACGCCGCAGCAGGGCATTTGCACGCTAATGGGTGAGCCGCTGGCACACTGGTCTGCGGCCCGGCTGTCGCAGCAGCGGGCGGTGATGCGCCAGCAGAGCAGCATGGCCTTTCCGCTCAGCGTGAAGGAGGTGGTCGCGATGGGGCGCGCGCCGTGGCCGGGCAAACCGCTGCAGGCAGTGGTGGAGCAGGTGATGGCGCTGACCGGCTGCGACGGCCTGGCGCAGCGCGACTATCAGCAGCTTTCCGGCGGAGAACAGCAGCGGGTACAGCTGGCCCGGGCGCTGGCGCAGCTGTGGCAGCATAACGGCCCGCGCGGCTGGTTGTTCCTCGATGAACCCACCTCGGCACTGGATCTCTACCATCAGCAGCACCTGCTGCGCCTGCTCTACCAGCTCACGCGCCAGCATCCGCTCAGCGTCTGCTGCGTGCTGCACGATCTCAACCTGGCGTCACTGTGGTCGGATCGCGTGCTGCTGCTGGCGGAGGGACGTCTGGTGGCGCAGGGCACGCCGGAAGAGGTGCTGGAGGAAGCGACGCTGACGCGCTGGTATCAGGCCGATGTGATGGTGCACCCGCATCTGAGCGAAGGGGTGCCCCAGGTGTCGCTGCGCCGTTAGCTGGAGCAGCTCACTTCCAGTTTTTTGCCCCAGTCAGGTGGGCGGCGCGCCAGGTCAGCAAACTCTGGCGCGTCGTCAAACGGCTGCGACAGCGCCCGATGCAGGCGTGCCAGTACGCTGATATCGTCCTGCTCCGCCTGTTCTATCGCCTGCTGCGCCAGATAGTTGCGCAGCACAATCGCCGGATTAGCCTGCTTCATCGCCTGCTGGCGCTGCTCATCGCTGCACTCTTCCTGTAACAGACGCTGACGCCAGACGTTGTACCAGCTGTCGAACGCCTCACGATCGATAAATTCATCGCGCAGCGGGGAGCGTGACTGCTGCTGTTCGCTGCTGCTCAACAGACGGAAAGTGCGCGTATAGTCGCTGCCCTCTTTGGTCATCAGCGACAGCAGCCCGGTAAGAATATTGTTATCCTCTTTGCTGCGCGTTAGCAGCCCAAGCTTCGCACGCATTTTTTCACCCCAGGCGCGCATCAGCTCCGGTTCATAGCCCGCCAGCGCCTGTTTCAGCTGCCCGGCGCTCATCAGGCCGGAGAGCGCGTGCGCCAGGCGATTCAGGTTCCACAGCCCTACCATCGGCTGATTCTCAAAGCTGTAGCGCCCCTGGTGGTCCGAATGATTACAGATAAACTCCGGCTGATAGTCATCGAGGAAGCCATACGGCCCATAATCCAGCGTCAGGCCGAGGATCGACATATTGTCGGTATTCATCACCCCGTGGGCAAAGCCCACGCTCTGCCAGCCAGCAATCAGGCGCGCGGTGCGCTGCACCACATCGCTAAACCACAGCAGATATTTATCGGCTTCCTGCTGCAGATGCGGCCAGTGATGGCGGATTGCGTAGTCGGCGAGCTGGGTGACTTTTTCCTGCTGCCCAAGGTAGTAAAAGTGTTCGAAATGGCCAAAGCGCAGGTGGCTTTCCGCCACGCGCAGCAGCATGGCTCCGGGTTCGGTGGTTTCGCGATAGACCGGTTCATCGCTGGTCACCACCGTTAACGCGCGCGAAGTCGGAATACCCAGGTGGTGCATCGCCTCAGAAGCGAGAAACTCGCGCAGAGTGGAGCGCAGCACCGCACGGCCATCGCCCATGCGCGAATAGGGCGTCAGCCCCGCCCCTTTCAGATGCCAGTCGAATTTGCGTCCGTCATCCAGCTGCTGCTCACCCAGCAGCAGCCCACGCCCATCGCCGAGCTGCCCTGCCCAGACGCCGAACTGATGGCCGCTATAGACCTGTGCCAGCGGCTGCATTCCGGGCATCAGCTTTTCACCGCTCCATAAACCTGGGTTATCTGGGGTAAACAGCGCTGCCTCCAGCCCCAGCTCCTGCGCCAGCTGCGCGCTGTGGTACAGCAGGCGGGGATTTTTTAACGGCGTGGGGGTTAATGCGGTGTAGCAACCGCTCAGCTCGTGAAACCAGGTGTTATTGAAATGCATGACGCCTCCGAAGCGCGGCCAGGAAGATCCCCGACAACGCTGTCAGTGTAAAGCGCGCGGCGGCGGCTAAACACAGAGGATTAGCAGGGTTATTGCAGCACGGGCTGCTGCAGTAAGTATGGCGGGTCCACCAAATGGCTCAACCCCTCTTCATCTACCGGGGGGAACAGCGCGCTCTGGATACCGTCGAAGGCAAAGTGGCGAATGCTTTGCAAGCCGCTGATATCGTCAACGCCCTGCACCACCACGGCGTGACAGTGCGGTTTGATATGGTCGAGAATTGCGCTGATAAAGGGCGGAAAAGAGCCGCGTTTAATATTGTGCTGAATAAATCCCCGGTCCAGCTTAATGCGATAGAAAAGATTGTCAAAAACGGCTTTTGACGTGGCTTTTCCAGCACCATAATTATTCAGACTTAAGTGAAAATGTTGACTCAAGCCCTGCAGGCAGGGATTGTTTTTACCCCCAGCGATATCTGGAAAACTTTCACTAATTTCCAATTCAATACAATCCAGCTGGTTCATTTTTTTAATCAGAAAGTCACTTGCGAGGATGGTTTCTGCCAGTCGCTCATCAATATTTATAGCCACATTTATATTATGGCTACTAAAGAAAGCGTAATGCTTCTCAATAATATTAATCTGATCCTGCAATAGCAGGACGCGTTGATGTTCATTTAACTGTGGTATCAAAATCTCCTGCGGGATGACCACGTTGGCCTGCGCATGAGCAAAGTGTGTCAACATTTCAACAGCAGCCAGCTGCCCGCCGGGCCGGTAAACCGGGCAGAATGCTGTAAAAGTTTTATAATCCGCTTCCAGATGGATTTTCATTTTATTCGCCATTATTAAGCGACACTCACCGCATCCGAGATCAACCAATCAGGCCAGGCCATTGAGCTCTGAGTCAGTTTCCATACAGAAATTCAGCTGTGGTGTGCTTATGCCTCTAATCCAGATCGTTACGCTAACACAAAACTGACATAATTCATCTAGTCAGAATCATTAGTCTGCTGATAGTTAATATCCTCTGCTGTTTTTGTTTACCCAGGCTTTACTAAAATATTGGTTAAGTGTCAGCGCGATAAAGACTTAAGGTAAATTGATCGGAGGGATATTTTTTAATCGCCCTGGCATTAATTATGGCAGCCTAAATCAAATGCTGCATAAAGCAGCACGATGAAAAAAAGGCCAGCAATAATTAAATACGACGCGCCTGCCAGAACACCTTACGCCAGTAAACGTTATCCAGCGACGAGCGGGTTACCCCCTGACTGGTAGAGGCGTGAATAAACTGGTTATCGGTATCATAGATACCAACATGCAAACCGTTCTCGCCGCTGCCAGTTTTAAAAAACACCAGGTCGCCGGGCAGCAGGTCATCTTTAGAGATACGGGTGCCGATATCGGTCTGGGCAGCGGTGGTGCGGGGTAATTGCAGATTAAAGCGCTCGCGGAAGGTCAGATAAACAAAGCCGGAACAGTCAACGCCACGTGGGCTCATCCCGCCATAGCGGTAAGGCGCACCGCGCCATTTGCCAAGCTGATCGTTGAGCTGCGCAATCACGGTGATGGAGTCCGAAAGACGGCTGTTGGGCACAGGGGCATGACTGCTGCAGCCTGCCAGAATAACAACAATTAGAACTAGCCAGTAGCGCATCACGGATCCCCTTCCCTGCAAACCAGTTTAATGTAGCGGTAAAATACCCTCGCTGGCAACTTATGCCCTGTCGTCAGCGCAGCGTGGTCAACATCTGCCGCCCTTCCACTTCAAGCAGGCGAAACGGAACCTGGTACAGGGCGCTGAGATTAGCCGCTGTCAGCACCTCCTGCGCGCGGCCGACCAGTGCGCTCTGCCCCGGGCGCAATAGCCACACCCGGTCGGCAAAATGCAGCGAATGGTTGAGGTCGTGGCTGCTCATCACCACCGCGACACCGCGCGCGCTAATGGCAGAAATGAGGTCATCGAATGCCGCCTGCTGAGCGATATCCAGTCCGGTCAGCGGCTCATCGAGCAGCAGCAGCTTGCCTTCAGACTGGCTGAGCTGCAGCAGTACGGCGGCCAGCCGCACGCGCTGCCACTCTCCGCCGGAGAGCTGATGCAGCGCGCGCTGAAGTTTGTCGGCCAGCTGGAGCTTCTCTGCCAGCGCCAGTAGCACGCTGCTGCTCTGTTCCAGAGTTTGCTGCGCGTGTATGCGCAGATAGTGCCAGACCGGCATCTCCCCCGGCGGCGGCTGTTGCTGCGCCAGGTAAGCCCGCTGGCGTGCCAGCGCAGCGCCGTGCCAGTCGCTTAGCCGCTGCCCGGCAAAGCGGATCTCGCCCGCCGTGCTGAGCAGCCCGGCCAGGGCAGCCAGCAGAGAGCTTTTTCCGGCACCGTTGGGGCCAACCAGGTGAATCACCTGTCCTGCCGCTACCTGCGCGCTAAATGGGGTCAGGCGCCCGGCAAGCGCAGCGCCTGAAATCTCCAGCAGCATCTATTTTGTCAGAGCCTGGTTAATGGCGGCAGTCAACGTCGGATCGTTCGGCTCCATATCCGGTGAGAAACGCGCAATAACCTGACCATCGCGGCCAATCAGGAATTTTTCAAAATTCCACAGAATATCACCGACCTGCTTCGGCGCGCGGCCTTTGCTCTCCATACGCTCGAGGAAACCACTGCCTTCAGGGCGTTGCGCCACCGGCTGTGCGGCCACCAGCTGACTGTAAAGCGGGTGGCGCTGCGGGCCATTGACCTCGATCTTGCTGAACATCGGGAAGGTGACGCCATAAGTGGTACTGCAGAAGGTTTTGATCTCCTCCTCACTGCCCGGCTCCTGCTCCAGAAACGCATTGCAGGGGAAGCCCAGCACGGTCAGTCCCCTGGCATGCAGCGTCTTTTGCAGATTCTCCAGCTGCTCGTAGTGCGGCGTCAGGCCGCATTTTGAAGCAACGTTCACCACCAGCAGCACATCACCCTGCCACTGGGCCAGCGTGGTTTTTTCACCGTCGAGCGTGACCAGTTCTGTATCAAAGATGCTCATAGCGTTTTTCCTGTTTCAATGAGGAGACAACAGCCGTATGGCTGTTAACGGTTGCTCAATAATAGCCAGATAAATACCGGCGCGCCCAGCGTGGCGGTGACAACGCCAATCGGCAGCTCGGCCGAAGTGAGCGCTACGCGCGCAATAATATCCGCCGCCAGCAGCACGCCAGCTCCGGCCAGCGCACAGCCGGGCAGCAGAATACGATGATCGCTCAGCCCATTGAGCCGCAGAATATGCGGGATCACCAGGCCGACAAAGCCTATCGCGCCTGCCAGCGCCACGCTGACACCGACCAGCCAGCCGATAGCCATTACCAGCAGGTTACGCCACAGCACCAGCGGCAGCCCGAGCTGGCGGGCAGAAACCTCCCCCAGCGCCAGCAGGTTCAATACCCGCGCCCGGCCGCTTAACCACAGCAGCACCGGCATGAATGCCAGCATCAGCCAGCCATAGCGCCAGTCAACGCCGCTAAATCCCCCCATCATCCAGTACATCAGCTGGCGCAGATCGAGATTACTGCTGAAATAGACGGCCCAGGTCATCAGGGCACTACAGATTATCCCCAGCGCCACGCCGGCCAGCAGCAGTCGGCTGGTCGACAGCTGGCGTCTTGCCAGGCGCAGCAGGATGAGGGTTACCAGCAATGCACCGCAGATGGCGGCCAGGCTCATCATCCACGGACTGTTGCTGCCGGTGAAAATGCACAGCACCAGCCCGACGCCGGCACCACCGGACACGCCGAGCAGGCCCGGCTCTGCCAGCGGATTAGTAAACAGCGCCTGCATGGCTGCGCCGGCCACCGCCAGTGCGGCACCAACCAGCATGACCGCCAGCGAGCGCGGCAGGCGCAGCTGCCAGACAAACAGCTGACCATCAGGCGTTAACCACTGCGTTGGCGCTATCCAGCGTTCGCCCGCACACAGGCTGATAATAAGCAGGATCAGACAGAACAGCAGCAGTCCGCTCAGCCAGACTGTTGCCCGGCGTTGCGCAGCCGATATCTGTTGAGAGAGCAGAGTCATAGCCGACGTTTTATAGGGAAAACAGGGGTTTGATTGTAGAGGTAAATCAGCAAAAAGAAAGAGCCAGCTTGGCTGGCTCTTGATGATCAGTGACGGTCACCCTGCTGTGGCGGCCGCGGGTGATGAGCGCGATCTTCGCCCTGCGGTCTGCCATTGTGGTGCGGCGGCGCACTGTGGTGTGGCTGCGGACGATGCTGCGGCGGTCGCGGGGGGGCGTGGTGATACGCCGGCCGCGGCGGCGGTGGCGGCCTGCGCACGGGGGGATGACGCTGCCAGCCGCGACCATTCCAGTAGTCACCACGCGGACCTCGCTCGCCCCAGTGGCGGTTCTGGTGGTCGTGCCACCAGCGCGGCGCTCGCCAGTCATATCCGTCCCAGTAGTAACCGCGCGTATCGCGGTCCCCTAAATGAATGCTGACGCCCGGCGAGCGGATATCAATGCCAACGGCAGCTTCGGCCATCAGCGGCGCGCCTGCCAGCAGGCACAGTAACAATACGATTTTTTTCATCAGGCTGACCTCCCGTCATGTCATGGCAGTGTTATAGCAATTGCTTATGAAGATCACTATCAGCCCGGGATGATTTACCGTTTACTTTCTAATAACTTACGCAGGCTTAACAGTATGGAGGGATTGTGAAGGGTATAATCAGGGGTTTTGCCCTAATCGGCTAAAACAGACAGTAAGGAAAAAGGCCGCTTGCGCGGCCTTTTGAATGGCGGAAATCAGTCTTCTTTCGGCGAGGCGTTCTCAACCCGGCTTTTAAGTTTCTGTCCCGGTCGAAACGTCACAACCCGGCGAGCCGTAATGGGAATATCTTCACCCGTTTTGGGGTTACGTCCCGGACGTTGATTTTTGTCGCGAAGGTCGAAGTTGCCAAATCCTGACAGTTTGACCTGTTCACCGTTCTCCAAAGCACGACGCACTTCTTCAAAAAACAGTTCTACCAGCTCTTTGGCATCCCGCTTGCTAAGCCCGAGCTTCTCAAACAGGTATTCAGACATTTCAGCTTTTGTAAGCGCCATAGGTTCAATCCCTCAAGGATGCTTGGAATCGCTCTTTCAGTGCCTCTACGCATTTTGCAACGGTAGCGGCAATCTCCTCTTCTTCGAGTGTCCGGCTGGTATCTTGCAAAATCAGGCTGATAGCGAGGCTCTTAAAACCATCATTTACGCCCTTACCACGGTACACGTCAAACAAGTTTACGCCAACTACCTGATTTACGCCAACTTTCTTACACTCTGCGATGATATCTGCTGCTGGCACGTTTTCTGCCACCACCACGGCGATATCTCGGCGGTTCGCCGGGAAGCGTGAAATGCTGCTGGCATCAGGCAGGACGCGGTCTGCAACCTTGTCCCACAGCAGTTCGAACACCACCGTACGGCCGTTAAGATCCAGTTTACGTTCAAGTTCCGGGTGCACCACACCGATGAATCCGATGTGTTCGCCGCGTAAAATAATTTGTGCGCTCTGCCCTGGATGCAGTGCTGGATTAGCCGCTGCCACAAACTGAATCTCGTCCAGCTTGCCCGTTAACTCCAGTACCGATTCCAAATCACCTTTCAAATCATAGAAGTCTACTGCGTTACGCGCCAGATCCCAGTGCTCTTCATTGCGATGCCCGCTGATAACACCCGCCAGCATAACATCCTGACGGATGCCGAGGTTTGCCTGAGTATCAGGGACAAAGCGCAGCCCGCTCTCAAACAGACGTACGCGTGACTGCTGACGATTCTGGTTATACGCCACCGCACCCAGCAGACCACTCCACAGCGACAGACGCATTGCAGACATCTCTACCGAGATTGGGCTAGGCAGCACCAGGTTCTCTTCACCCGGGTGCAGCAGCGCCTGAATTTTGGGGTCAACGAAGCTGTAAGTGATGGCTTCCTGATAGCCTTTATCCACCAGCAGCGCCTTAACACGCTTCAGGGAGAGGTTAGCTTCACGGTGTTTGGTCATCACCAGACCCGCCTGTACCGGCACGTCAGGAATGTTGTCGTAGCCGTATACGCGGGCCACTTCTTCCACCAGATCTTCTTCAATAGCGAGATCGAAACGCCAGCCTGGCGCAACCGCCTGCCACTGACCGTTTCCTTCCGTCACTTCGCAACCGAGGCGACGCAGAATATCACTCACTTCCTCATCGGCAATCACGTGGCCAATCAGGCGGTCCAACTTTTCACGACGCAGCGTAATGGTCGCACGCTGTGGCAAGGCTGACTCGGTCGTCACATCAATGACCGGGCCAGCTTCACCGCCGCAAATTTCCAGCAGCAGCGCGGTGGCGCGTTCGATAGCTTTATGCTGCAGAGCCGGATCCACGCCACGCTCATAGCGGTGAGACGCATCGGTATGCAGGCCGTGACGGCGTGCGCGGCCGGTAATGGAGAGCGGGCTGAAGAAGGCACACTCGAACAGCACGTTCTGCGTCTCTTCATTTACGCCAGAGTGTTCGCCGCCGAAAATCCCGCCCATGGCCAGCGCTTTGCTGTGATCAGCAATCACCAGCGTGTCGCTTTTCAGGGTAGCTTCGTTGCCGTCCAGCAGGGTCAGCTTCTCACCCTCTTCCGCCAGGCGTACCACGATGCCACCGTCAATGCGGTCAAGGTCGAAGGCGTGCATCGGCTGGCCGAGCTCAAGTAAAACATAGTTGGTGATATCCACCACCGGATCGATCGAGCGGATGCCGCAGCGGCGCAGTTTTTCTTTCATCCACAGCGGGGTAGCGGCTTTGACGTTAATACCTTTCACCACACGACCGAGGTAGCGCGGGCAGGCTTCTGGCGCATCAACACGAATTGGCAAAGTATCCGCCAGCGTGGCTGCAACCGGTGCGATGTCGGGAGCGTTCAACGGCAGCTTGTTGAGCACGGCCACGTCACGCGCCACGCCGATAATGCCCAGGCAGTCGGCACGGTTTGGCGTGACGCTGATCTCAATCGTGTTGTCATCCAGCTGCAGATATTCGCGGATGTCGGTGCCAACGGTGGCATCCAGCGGCAGCTCAATGATGCCCTCATGATCGTCGGAAATACCCAGCTCGGAGAACGAGCACAGCATACCTTCAGAAGGCTCACCGCGCAGCTTAGCCGCTTTGATTTTGAAATCACCCGGCAGCACTGCGCCGACGGTCGCCACGGCCACTTTCAGACCCTGACGGCAGTTGGGTGCGCCACAGACGATATCCAGCAGGCGATCGCCGCCGACGTTAATTTTGGTCACGCGCAGCTTGTCGGCATTCGGGTGCTGACCGCACTCGACCACTTCGCCCACGACTACACCGTGAAAAGCACCGGCAACGGCTTCAACGCCGTCTACTTCCAGGCCTGCCATAGTGATTTGATCGGACAGGGCTGCACTGTCAATGGCCGGGTTGACCCATTCACGTAACCAGAGTTCACTGAATTTCATTGGTTTTACCCGCCCTTATTTAAACTGTTTGAGGAAACGTAAATCATTTTCGAAGAAGGCGCGCAGGTCGGTCACGCCATAGCGCAGCATGGTCAGACGTTCCATCCCCATACCAAAGGCGAAGCCTGAGTACACTTCCGGGTCAATGCCAACATTGCGCAGTACGTTCGGGTGCACCATGCCACAGCCCAGCACTTCCAGCCACTTGCCGTTTTTACCCATCACATCCACTTCGGCGGACGGTTCGGTGAACGGGAAGTAGGACGGACGGAAGCGTACCTGCAGGTCTGCTTCAAAGAAGTTGTTCAGGAAGTCGTGCAGCGTGCCCTTCAGATTGGTGAAGCTGATGCCCTTATCGACAATCAATCCTTCCATCTGGTGGAACATTGGGGTGTGAGTCTGATCGTAATCGTTACGATAGACGCGGCCCGGGGCAATAATGCGGATCGGCGGCTGCTGATCTTTCATGGTGCGGATCTGCACGCCAGAAGTCTGGGTACGCAGCAGGCGGGTGGCATCAAACCAGAAGGTATCGTGATCCGCACGCGCCGGGTGGTGCCCGGGAATATTCAGCGCATCGAAGTTGTGATAGTCATCTTCAATTTCCGGACCGGTTGCCACGGAGAAGCCCAGCTCACCGAAGAAGGTCTCGATGCGGTCAATGGTGCGCGTTACCGGATGCAGACCGCCGTTCTCAATGCGGCGGCCCGGCAGCGAGACATCAATCGTCTCCTGCGCCAGGCGGGCATTCATCACGGCGGACTCCAGCGAATTCTTCTGCGCGTTAAGCGCCTCCTGAACCTGCTGCTTTGCTTCGTTAATCACTGCACCCGCCGCCGGACGGTCTTCCGCTGGCAGTTCACGCAGGGTTGTCATCTGGAGCGTTAGATGCCCTTTTTTACCCAGGTATTCGACGCGAACGTTATCTAACGCGGCGACATCCTGAGCATCATTGATAGCGGCTTTCGCGCTCGCCACCAGGTCTGCGAGATGTGACATGCTTTCCTCTTCTTCCAGCCACCGTGGCCGGTCTGTTATTTGTCAGGACGAGTAGCCGCCCAATAGTCGATGTGTTTCGAGCGCTAAAACGAAAAAAGCCTCCACGAGGGAGGCTTTCAGCGCGATTTTTCGTTTCTTTTCTTTGCGCAAAAGCCCCCGATAGTCAGGCGCTAAAGTAAAAAAAGAAACGGAAAATAGCATTCATGGTGGCGTTACCTTGTTGCGGTTAAGACGGCTCTATTGAAATCTTAACAGGCAGAAAAGTCAATCTTTTCAGACAATAAAAAAGAGGGAGACAAGCTCCCTCTTCCAACTGGCTTACGCCAGAGCTGATTTCGCTTTTTCTACCAGAGCAGCAAATACTGCTTTGTCGAATACGGCGATGTCAGCCAGAATCTTACGGTCGATTTCGATCGAAGCCTTTTTCAGGCCATTGATGAAACGGCTGTAAGACATACCGTTAGTGCGAGCTGCTGCGTTGATACGCGCAATCCACAGCTGACGGAACTGACGCTTACGCTGACGACGGTCACGGTAAGCATACTGACCAGCTTTAATTACAGCCTGGAAGGCAACGCGGTAAACACGTGAACGTGCACCGTAATAGCCTTTAGCTTGTTTTAAGATTTTCTTGTGACGTGCGCGAGCAACTACACCACGTTTTACACGAGCCATTTAGCTCTCCTGTTTAATATTCTGTTAAAAAAAAATTTACTTATGCGTACGGCAGGCAGGCAATAACCAGACCCAGATCGCCTTTAGACACCATGCCTTTCGGACGCAGGTGGCGTTTACGCTTAGTAGATTTTTTAGTCAGAATATGACGCAGGTTAGCGTGTTTACGCTTGAAGCCGCCACCGGCGGTCTTCTTGAAGCGCTTGGCCGCGCCACGTACAGTTTTAATCTTTGGCATTTGAAAAAATATCCACTTCGCATTGTTAATAAAATGAACCAGACAGGCGAATCTCACCGCGCACCGAAGCGCGCGGCAGGATTACTTTAGGGCCTACTGCCTCTTCTTGGGAGCGAGCACCATAATCATCTGACGACCTTCGATCCTTGTAGGGAACGATTCGACCACTGCCAGATCAATATCTTCACACAGATCTTTACGGACGCGGTTAAGCACTTCCATACCGATCTGCTGGTGCGCCATCTCACGACCGCGGAAACGCAGTGTGATCTTGGCTTTATCGCCATCTTCCAGAAAGCGAATCAGGTTGCGTAGTTTTACCTGATAGTCGCCATCATCGGTACCAGGACGGAATTTAATTTCCTTAACCTGGATAACTTTTTGCTTTTTCTTCTGTTCCTTAGAAGATTTGCTTTTTTCATAAAGGAACTTGCCGTAGTCCATAACACGACAAACGGGCGGTTCGGCGTTAGGGCTGATCTCGACAAGATCAACACCTGCTTCTGCAGCTTTTTCTAAAGCTTCATCCAGACTGACAATACCAATCTGTTCGCCATCGACGCCTGTCAGACGAACCTCAGTGGCGCGAATTTCTCTGTTAATGCGATTAGGACGCGCCGGTTGAACTCGTTTTCCGCCTTTAATACTTTATTCCTCCAATTGATGAAGATTGCGACTGCGGATTTCATCCTGCAGCTTCGCGATCACTTCGTTTACGTCCATGCTTCCCAGGTCTTTACCGCGGCGGGTGCGAACGGCCACTTTGCCAGCTTCCACCTCTTTATCACCACAGACCAACATGTAAGGGACACGACGTAAAGTATGCTCGCGGATTTTAAAGCCAATCTTCTCGTTTCTCAAGTCCGCTTTTGCACGAATGCCCGCATTCTGCAATTTTCGGGTCAATTCTGCAACATATTCGGACTGGCCATCGGTGATATTCATCACCACAACTTGTAGTGGAGCAAGCCAGGTCGGGAAGAAACCGGCATATTCTTCGGTTAAAATCCCGATAAAGCGCTCCATGGACCCCAGGATTGCGCGGTGAATCATCACCGGAACCTGACGTTCATTACTTTCACCCACATACGAGGCGCTCAGGCGGCCCGGCAGCGAGAAGTCCAGCTGCACAGTACCACACTGCCATGCACGGTCGAGACAGTCATGCAGGGTAAACTCAATTTTAGGACCGTAGAAAGCGCCCTCGCCCGGCTGATATTCGAACGGAATGTTGTTCTCTTTCAGCGCGGCCGCCAGGTCCGCTTCTGAGCGGTCCCACAGGTCGTCGGTGCCGATACGCTTCTCTGGACGCGTAGAGAGTTTCACCACGATCTTTTCAAAGCCGAAGGTGCTGTACATGTCGTACACCATCTTAATGCAGCTGTTGACCTCGTCGCGCACCTGCTCTTCAGTACAGAAGATATGGGCATCATCCTGAGTAAAGCCGCGTACGCGCATCAGGCCGTGCAGTGCGCCCGACGGCTCATTACGGTGACAGCTACCAAACTCTGCCATACGCAGGGGTAAATCACGGTATGATTTTAGACCCTGATTGAAAATCTGCACGTGGCCCGGGCAGTTCATCGGCTTAATGCAGTATTCACGGTTTTCTGAAGAGGTGGTAAACATCGCCTCTTTGTAGTTTTCCCAGTGGCCGGTTTTTTCCCACAGCACGCGGTCCATCATGAACGGACCTTTTACTTCCTGGTAGTCATACTCTTTCAGCTTGGTGCGGACAAACACTTCCAGCTCGCGGAAGATAGTCCAGCCGTCGTTGTGCCAGAACACCATGCCAGGCGCCTCTTCCTGCATATGATACAGGTCGAGCTGCTTACCGATTTTACGGTGATCGCGCTTCGCCGCTTCTTCCAGACGCAGCAGATAGGCCGCCAGCTGCTTTTTGTCGGCCCAGGCGGTGCCGTAAATACGCTGCAACATTTTATTGTTGCTGTCGCCACGCCAGTAAGCGCCAGAAATTTTCTGTAGCTTGAAGTGGTGGCAGAAACGCATATTCGGCACGTGCGGACCCCGGCACATGTCGACATACTCTTCGTGATGATACAGGCCAGGACGGTCGTCACGGCTGATATTTTCATCAAGGATGGTCATTTTGTAAGTTTCGTCGCGCGCAGCGAAAGCGTCACGCGCTTCCTGCCAGCTGACTTTCTGCTTAACAACGTCGTAATTGGTCTCTGCCAGCTGGTGCATACGCTTTTCCAGCAGGTCGATATCTTCCTGGGTCAGCGTGCGGTCAAGGTCAACGTCGTAGTAAAAACCGTTGTCGATAACCGGGCCGATAGCCATTTTGGTATCCGGCCACAGCTGTTTAATCGCGTGCCCTAACAGGTGCGCACAGGAGTGACGAATAATTTCCAGACCGGCTTCGTCTTTAGCGGTGATGATTGCAACATTGGCGTCTTCGGTGATCGGGTCAACCGCATCCACCAGTTCACCATTCACACGGCCAGCAATACAGGCTTTCGCCAGGCCAGGACCGATGTCGAGGGCAATATCCATCACGCTGACGGCGTGGTCAAAAGAGCGCTGGCTTCCATCAGGAAGAGTAATTACAGGCATGAAACATCCTTAATTGCAGTGGTAACCCACACGTAAGATTACATGCAAACATAGTTTGAGAGTTCCGGGCTGGCAGGCTGTCTGACCCACATTGTCGGATTGCCGCCGCCCTTGATAGCTGCGCAATACACAGCAAGGCAAGCATAATAACATCTTTAGGATCAGAGAGAAACCGCGCAGGGAGATGCTGGCAGAATAAGGCAGGAATGACGGGCCGCCCGCAGGCAGCCCGCAAAGCAATTACATCGCGTAAGAGAGCGTGATGGTGGTTTTGGTATCGGTATGATCGGGCGCTGACTCAGGTGGATTCTGGTTCCAGGTCACGTTGTAAGCCATCTTCAGGGCGAAATGTTCGTTAATCGCTACCTGCAGACCGGTTTCGGAGTTGACGGTAGTATCGTCGCTACCCAGTACGGAAACACCCTGAACGAACTTGGTGGTGTCCGTCAGCTGCCACTGATAGCTCAGTGCGCCATAGGCCAGAGCCTGGGTCTCATGGCCACCTTCATGGTAGTCGTCATAACGCACACCAGGACCGGCTTCCACACGCAGCGAGTGCACCGGGCCGTTCAGCAGCTGGCGACCGTAACCGGCAGCAAGAATAGAACGACCGTCGTAACCGTTGAAGCGGTCGCTTAACCAGCTCGCCTGGCCGAACAGGTAGTCAGCGCTGTTGATGTTATAACGCGTACGGCCACCGACCTGATAGGTCTCGGATGAACGCTCATCATTAGACGAGGTATTGCTGGCGTTGCCCCACAGGCTGTAAGCAAAACTTGGGGTATACCATGTCAGGTTGGTGTTCGCCGTTGCGGAAGAACTGGTGGTGTTACCGGACTGAGCCATATAGCCCGCAGCCGCGTTACCTTCAAAATCTTTCTTCGCTGTAGAAGGGTCATCCATAACCGTGAAGACGTTGTTATCCGCCAGGGCTTGTTGACACAGTGCTCCCCCGGAGAGCAGAAGAACTACAGACAGCTTATTAAGCGCTTTCATTTAAATGTGACCCGTACGACAGTTTTAAAAAGAGGGAGTCTGAAGCGTTTTGAAGGACGATCAACGCAATTTACGGTAATAATCGTAAGAAATTGTTAATCCGCTCTTTTTCCAAAGCATCATGACCAAACTACCCTTCGAATAGGAACATTCCCATTAACGGCGCGCATTATAATGGGTAAATGATGAAAAAACACCTGGCTGTCAATAAGATTTAGCTCTAGCAAAGGACGAATTTATCGCCCTGCAGCCAGTATATGTAAGTAAATATTAATACCAGCATTCGCCCATCCGCTGCGCAACCAGCGGCTTTACGTCTTCTTAACGTAAAACGCGCAGAAAAGAGATCCGCCCTCGGCTTTGCTAGCGCCCTTGCGTGAATTCACCGCACCGACTGCGACAGTGAACTACGATTGAGGGGCGCTTTATCACATTGAGGTAAATCATGAATAGCCAATCAGTTGAACAGTTTGTTGTCACCTTCCGCTACCAGGAAAAAGGGCTCTCTGACCTGCTGGAGTTAAATAGCGCCCTGCTCAGTGCCGGGTTCAGCACCACGCTCAACGACAGCGAGGGCCATCCACACGAATTAGGCACCAACAGCTTCGGCATCACCAGCGCGATGGAGCCGGAAGAGATTGCGCAGCAGGCGCGCAGCGCGGGAGAATTGGTGCTCGGTGATGCACCGGAGGTGGACGTGCAGCGCTGGGAGGAGTTCCAGCAGCAGCTTAAACGCTAACTTTCTGTAAATATGATGCAATGCCGTGCGCCAGTGGGTATTTTGGTTATTCTTTAAGCGTTATCATCGTCGAATCACAGCGAAAAAGAGGAGTGTCCTATGTGGTCAGCCATCGGTCGTCTGTTGAGTGAGCAACTGGGTCCGGCAGAAATTAGCGGACGCAGCGAGTTGCCGGGCGGTGAGGTCCATGCTGCCTGGCTGCTGCAATACGGTGAGCACCAGGTGTTTGTGAAGTGTAACCAGCGCGAGATGCTCGATCTCTTCAGCTGGGAAGCGGATCAGCTCCAGCTGCTGGCGCGTACCCATACGGTGCGCGTGCCGGAAGTGTACGGCGTTGGCAGCGACCGCGAGACCAGCTTTCTGCTGCTGGAATACATCAAGCCGACGCCGCTCAATGCCGATTCTGCTTTCCAGCTTGGCGTACAGCTGGCCCATCTTCACCAGTGGAGTGAACAGCCGCAGTTTGGGCTGGACTTCGACAATAATATTACCACCTCTCCTCAGCCCAACAGCTGGCTGAAACGCTGGTCGGTGTTCTTTGCTGAACAGCGCATCGGCTGGCAGCTGCAGCTCGCCGCTGAAAAGGGTATTCAGTATGGGGATATCGAGCTGATTGTGCACTGCGCGCAGACGGCCCTCGACGCCCATCACCCGCAGCCGTCGCTACTGCACGGCGATCTGTGGCCGGCGAACTGCGCGGGGAGTGACAGTGGTCCCTGGCTATTTGATCCAGCCTGCTACTGGGGCGATCGTGAGTGTGACCTGGCCATGCTACCGTGGTTCAGTCAGCTGCCGGGGCAGATTTTCGAGGGTTATCAGTCGGTGTGGCCGCTACCTTGCGGCTTCTCACAGCGTCAGCCGATTTATCAGCTCTACTATCTGCTGAACCGCGCCAATGTCTTCGGCGGCAGCTGGCTTGGGGAGGCACAGCGTGCGGTAGGCACCCTGTTAGATGTGGACGATTTGGCTAAACAGCACGCGCGTCCGGCCTGAGATAAGCCCGGGCGGGGCACCTTCCCCCGCCCGCCATCCTCAGTAGATAAACCCGGCCAGCTTCAGCACGAAGTAGCCCGCTACGGCGATGATAATCGGCAGGACGTACAGCGGGAATATTTGCAGGAAAATGGTGTGGCGCGGCACCACAATCCTCTCTTCCAGCTGCGCACGCGTGTGCCCTTCTGTACCGCGCGCGTTCTCCAGAATCAGCTGATCCTCAATCCCTTCACGCAGAAAGCGCGACTGGCGCCACATTCGCGCGCCGGAAGCCTGCAGAGCAAGGCCGACAAAAATCAGCACGTAGATAACCCAGAACAGCACGTTGCTGCCGTGATTAAAATCCGGTACCGGTGAGTTATTCCAGAAGCTGGAAAGAAAACCGGTGTTAAAACGGATCATCTCAATCATCACATGGGCAAAATCCTGCATCACCGCATTAATGCCCTCGCGCTTTTCCCGGCTTTTTTCCAGAAAACCCAGCAGGGAAATCAGCGTTGAGATCAGCGCGGGAATAAAGATAACCCAGCCCGCGACCCGCTTGATCACCGCCACTCTGCCAGCCTGTTGATAAGTCATGCCTTCTCCTGTCCATACGATGTCTGCGTGTCAGTCTACATTGAGTCGGCAAAAAGCGCCTGTAAAATGCGGTCACCAGCGCAGGATCCCGGCTAAACGCCGCTGCGATGATAATTTTTTCAGCAGCGCCTTCATGCTAAGGTGGCACAAACTGTCAAATGGAGCCGCAGCATGTCTTATCAACGCCCTGTACTCGCCGCCATCTTTGATATGGATGGCCTGCTGATCGATTCAGAACCGCTATGGCACCAGGCCGAGCTGGACATCTTCAATACCCTTGATGTTGACCTCAGCCGCCGTAAAGAGCTGCCCGAGGCGCTCGGCCTGCGCATCGATCAGGTGGTGCGCATGTGGTACGAAACCCTGCCGTGGAGCGGCCCTTCCCAGGCGGAAGTGACGCAGCGCGTGATTGCCCGCGCGCTGAGCCTGGTAGAGGAGCGCCGCCCGCTGCTGCCGGGCGTTGAGCATGCGTTAAAGCTGTGCCAGGCCGAAGGGCTGAAGATTGGCCTCGCCTCCGCCTCCCCGCTGTTTATGCTGGAGCGCGTGCTGGAGATGTTTGACCTGCGCGACTATTTTGAAGTGCTGGCCTCGGCAGAATCTCTGCCCTACAGCAAACCGCACCCGCAGGTTTACCTTGATGCCGCCGCCCGGCTTGGCGTCGACCCACTGAACTGCGTCACGCTGGAAGACTCCTTTAACGGCATGATCGCCACTAAAGCCGCACGTATGCGCTCTATAGTGGTGCCTGACGCCAGCTACGCTGAAGATGCACGCTGGGCGCTGGCGGAGGTCAAGCTGAGCAGCCTGCAGCAGCTCACCCCTGCTCATCTGCGCGGTGGTTAAACCCTGAAAAGGTGCTGCCTGTGCAGCACCTCTCAATAAAAATAAAACAATGTTTCATTTTTATTGAATTACCCTCTTCCTGCGCCTATGCTCCCTGATAACCTCATTAATCAGGAAGCCGCTATGATCCTCAATGCTTTTAACCTCGAAGGGAAAGTCGCACTGATCACCGGATGCAACACCGGGCTGGGTCAGGGTATGGCCGTCGGTCTGGCGCAGGCCGGATGTGACATTATTGGCGTCAACCGCTCCGCTGCCTGCGCAACGGCAAAGCAGGTGAGCGCGCTCGGACGCCGCTTTATCAGCATCACCGCCGACCTGTCGGACAGCCACTGCGTGCCAAAGGTGATGGAGCAGGCGCTGGCAGCCTGCCCGCGGCTCGATATCCTGGTCAACAATGCCGGGATTATTCGCCGCGCAGAGGCGCTGAATTTCAGTGAGCAGGACTGGGATGACGTCATGAACATCAACAGCAAGACGCTGTTCTTTCTTGCGCAGGCGGTGGCGCGCCAGTTCGTTCAGCAGGGGCACGGCGGCAAAATCATTAATATCGCCTCAATGCTCTCTTACCAGGGCGGCATCCGCGTACCTTCGTATACCGCCTCGAAAAGCGCGGTAATGGGGCTGACGCGCCTGATGGCCAACGAATGGGCGCAGTACGGCATCAACGTTAATGCCATCGCCCCGGGCTATATGGCCACCAACAACACCGAGCAGCTGCGTGATGACGAAGAGCGCAGTCAGCAGATCCTCGAGCGCATCCCGAGCGGTCGCTGGGGCGAGAGCCGCGATATGATGGGGCCGGTGGTGTTTCTTGCCTCCAGCGCGGCGGACTACGTCAATGGCTATACGCTGGCCGTCGACGGCGGCTGGCTGGCGCGGTAAGCCAAATGCGGGTCAGTTTCTGCGCGACCCGCTCAACATTTCACTGATGTAAAAATATTTATCTTTCGTTACAGCGTCACATATTTATTCTACTGTATATATTCCCTATACTGGATGCATTGACAGTTATGCACCAGGTGTTCCCATGACGGCCGAAGGCCACCTCATATTTGCCATTGCCAGCGCCATTTTCGCCAAGCGTGCGGAACTGACGCCGGTGCTGGCCAGCGCAGACTGGTGGCATATTATTCCGGCTACCCTGCTCACCTGCCTGCTGCCGGACATTGACCATCCCAAATCTTTTCTCGGTCAGCGCCTGAAGTGGCTGTCGCACCCTATTGCGCGCGCCTTTGGTCATCGCGGATTTACCCACAGCCTGCTGGCGTTGGCGGGCGGCGTCGCGCTGCTACAGCTGAAGCTGCCCGCTGGCTGGCTGATCCCTGCCGATGCCTTCCAGGGCATGGTGCTGGGCTACCTCAGCCACATTGTTGCCGATATGCTGACGCCCGCCGGGGTCCCCCTGCTGTGGCCGTGCCGCTGGCGCTTCCGCCTGCCGCTGCTGAGAAGCCAGAAAGGTAACCAGCTGGAGCGTGCGCTGTGCCTCGCGCTGGTCGGTTATGCCATCTGGTTTCCGCCGGGAATGCCACCGTTTGGTGCGACCGGCTGGACCAGTCAGGTGGTCAATTCGGTACAAAATGGCTTTAGCCGGGTAATAAATCCGCAAAACGGACATTAATCAGGCAATAACGCAGCAAAAGTTATAAATCATTCCTTTTGGATATAAGCCTGCACCATCACTAGCTGCTACCATTTCGCCCTTGTGCTGGTTACTGCGCGTCAGAAATTAACTGAAGTCAGTTATGGCACTTTTGCCGACTATTTTTGGGAGAAATGGGAAATGAATTTTCCGCTAATTATTAACCTGGTAGCGTTCGTGGCGCTGCTGCTGCTGGTAGCAAAAACCGGCCGCACCGGCTGGAGCCTGTCGAAGAAAGTGCTGTTCGGCCTGGTGGTCGGCGTACTGTTTGGCCTCGCGCTGCACACCATTTACGGCGAAAACAGCCCGGTTATCAAAGAGTCTGTCAGCTGGTTTAACCTGGTCGGCGGCGGTTACGTTCAGCTGCTGCAGATGATTGTGATGCCGCTGGTGTTCGCATCGATTCTCAGCGCCGTAGCCCGTCTGCATAACGCCTCATCGCTGGGTAAAATCAGCGTACTGACCATTGGCGTGCTGCTGTTCACCACCGCCATTGCCGCCGCGGTTGGCGTATTCGTCACCTGGCTGTTCGGCCTCAACGCCGGTGGCCTGGTGCAGGGCGCGCAGGAAAGCGCACGCCTTGCGGCCATTCAGAGCAGCTATGTCGGCAAGGTCGCCGATCTCAGCGCGCCGCAGCTGCTGCTCTCCTTTGTACCGAAAAACCCGTTTGCCGACCTGACCGGTGCCAACCCTACTTCGATCATCAGCGTAGTGATCTTCTCCGCCTTCCTGGGCGTGGCGGCTCTGCAGCTGCTGAAGGATGATGTCGAAAAGGGCCAGCGCGTGCTGAAAGCCATCGATACGCTGCAGTCCTGGGTGATGAAGCTGGTGCGCCTGATCATGAAGCTGACGCCTTACGGCGTGCTGGCGCTGATGACCAAAGTGGTGGCAACCTCTAACCTGAGCGACATCATCAAGCTTGGCAGCTTCGTGCTGGCCTCCTACCTCGGCCTGGCGATTATGTTTGCCGTGCATGCCCTGCTGCTGTCGGTCAACGGCGTGAATCCGCTGCGCTTCTTCCGTAAAGTGTGGCCGGTTATCACCTTTGCCTTCACCAGCCGCTCCAGCGCCGCGACTATTCCGCTGAGCGTGGAAGCGCAAACTCGTCGTCTGGGTATTCCAGAGTCGATTGCCAGCTTTGCGGCATCCTTTGGTGCCACCATTGGTCAGAACGGCTGTGCCGGTCTTTACCCGACCATGCTGGCGGTAATGGTGGCGCCAACCGTGGGCATCAACCCGTTTGACCCGATGTGGATTGCCACGCTGATCGGCATCGTGACCCTCAGCTCTGCGGGCGTTGCCGGCGTCGGCGGTGGCGCGACCTTCGCTGCGCTGATCGTTCTGCCTGCGATGGGCCTGCCGGTCACGCTGGTGGCCCTGCTGATCTCCATCGAGCCGCTGATTGATATGGGCCGCACCGCGCTCAACGTCAACGGTTCCATGACTGCCGGTACGCTGACCAGCCAGTGGCTGAAGCAGACTGATAAAGCGATTATGAACACCGACTCAGACAGCGAAGCCGAACTGGCACATCGTTAATCCTCCTGCGGGTCGGCACTTGCCGGCCCGCCTCATTTCGTCATATCCCTGCATTTAACGGGCGTATATCCCTCACTGTTCTATAGTTACTGTTGCCCTAAAACGACAGCAACTGGAGTAGATGAGTCATGCCGAAAGAACACAAACCGCAGCAGCAGAAGCCCACTACCGCCCCTGACAACGCCAAAGTGGCTGCGCTGGAACCCTTTCGCAAAAATGGAATGGAACAACCACTGACCACCAATCAGGGTACTCGCATCGCCGATGACCAGAACTCACTGCGTGCCGGAACGCGCGGACCGACGCTGCTGGAAGACTTCATCATGCGTGAGAAGATCACCCACTTTGACCACGAGCGCATCCCGGAGCGTATTGTCCATGCGCGCGGCTCTGCGGCACACGGCTACTTTCAAACCTATCGCGACATGAGCGAGGTTACCAAAGCGGACTTTCTGCGCTCCCCGGAAAGCGTCACGCCAGTATTTGTCCGCTTCTCCACGGTGCAGGGCGGCGCGGGTTCCGCCGATACCGTGCGTGACATCCGCGGCTGGGCCACCAAGTTCTATACGGAGGAAGGCGTTTTCGACCTGGTGGGCAACAATACCCCGGTGTTCTTTATCCAGGATGCGCATAAGTTCCCTGATTTTGTCCACGCGGTAAAACCAGAGCCGAACAATGAGATGCCGCAGGGGCAAAGCGCCCACGACACCTTCTGGGATTATGTTTCCCTGCAGCCAGAAACCCTGCACAACGTCATCTGGGCGATGTCCGATCGCGGCATTCCGCGCAGCTACCGCACCATGGAAGGTTTTGGCATTCACACCTTCCGCTTTATCAACGCCGAAGGGAAAGGGACGTTTGTGCGCTTCCACTGGAAGCCGGTGGCGGGTAAAGCCTCGCTGCTGTGGGACGAGTCACAAAAGCTGACCGGCCGCGATCCCGACTTCCACCGCCGCGACCTGTGGGAAGCGATCGAAGCGGGAGACTTCCCGGAATATGAGCTGGGCGTGCAGCTTATTCCCGAGGCTGACGAATTCAACTTCGATTTTGACCTGCTGGATGCCACCAAGCTGATCCCTGAAGAGCTGGTGCCGGTGCAGCTGATTGGCAAAATGGTGCTCAACCGCAACCCGGATAACTTTTTCGCCGAAACCGAGCAGGTGGCCTTCCACCCGGGTCATATCGTACCGGGAATGGATTTCAGCAACGACCCGCTGCTGCAGGGGCGCCTGTTCTCCTACACCGATACCCAGATCAGCCGTCTTGGCGGCCCGAACTTCCATGAAATTCCGATTAACCGCCCGGTCTGCCCGTACCACAACTTCCAGCGCCAGGGCATGCACCGTATGGAGATCGATACTAACCCGGCCAACTACGAACCCAACTCGATCAACGACAACTGGCCGCGCGAAACGCCACCCGCGCCACAGCGCGGCGGTTTTGAGAGCTATCAGGAGCGTATTGAAGGGCATAAAGTGCGCGAGCGCAGCCCCTCTTTTGAGGAGCACTACTCGCAGCCGCGCCTGTTCTGGCAGAGTCAGACGCCGGTGGAACAGCAGCATATCGTCGATGCTTTCTCCTTCGAGCTAAGCAAAGTTGGCCGCGCCTACATTCGCGAGCGCGTGGTGGACCAGCTGGTGCATATCGATATTTCGCTGGCGAACAGCGTGGCGGAGAACCTTGGCCTGACCCTTTCCGAACAGCAGCTGCAGACGGCACCACCAAAGGACGTCAATGGCCTGAAAAAAGATGCCAGCCTCAGCCTGTATGCGGTGCCAAGCGGCAGCATTAAAGGCCGCAAGGTGGCGCTGCTGCTGAGCAATGGTTTCAACGCGGCCGATACGCTGGCTGCGCTGCAGGAGCTGAAAAATCACGGGGTGCATGCCAAATTGCTGGCGGCGCACATGGGCGAGGTTCACGCGGATGACGGCTCGACGCTGACCGTGGATGCTACCTTCAGCGGCCTGCCTTCGCTGACGTTTGACGCGGTGCTGGTGCCCGATGGCAACATCGATGCCCTGCTGCTGCGCGGCGATGCCTGTTATTTCCTGCTGGAAGCCTACAAGCACCTGAAAGTGATCGGGCTGAGCGGCAACGCACGGCGCTTTAAGGCACAGTTCGGGCTGGCTGACGAAGATGAAGAAGAGGGCATCATCTGCGACAGTAAAACTGAGGGGGTGTTGATGAGCGAATTCCTGGCCGCGCTGGCTGCTCACCGTATCTGGTCACGCAGCCAGAAAGCGCTCAGCGTCCCGGCGTAAGCGCCCTGCTCATCACAATCTGAGGGCAATCGTGGCGGTCAGGTAAAGGAAACGTTAAGCGCTGTAAGCAGCGGCAAATGGCGAGGGGTTGGCGCTTGTATTTATCCCGGGTAAGGAAGATGCTGAACCCGGTATGAACCAGGAGAATGCTTATGAAAAAGGTGATAACCACACTTTTCGCCTTATCGCTGCTTACCCCGGCGCTGGCATCGGCCCATCCCGGCGGCTGGGGTCCCGGCCCCGGTCCGGGCTGGCATCATGGCGACGGCGGCTGGCACGGCGGCCACGGACCCGGGCGCTTATCGTTTCTGCCCGGTGCTGCCGCTGCGGTGCTGATTGGCGGCCTGACTTACTATGTGCTTAACGGCAACTACTACCAGCGCCAGAACGATAACACCTATGTGGTGGTTGACCGCCCGGTGGAACATTACCGTGACAGTTACGACGACATGCGCGCGCTGGATTACAACGGTGAGCGATTTTACGTGCAGGACGGCCATTACTACCGCCGCAGCATCAACGGTGAATATCTGGAAGTTCCACGGCCGCCGGGTCTGTAACTTGCTAAAAATGACAAAAAAAAACGGTCACCGCGGTGACCGTTTTTTTTACGTAACCAACAGTTACTTGGTGGTAGCCTGCGGGTCGGTATCGTAATCTTTGCAGCTCTGGAAGCCGTAGTTCATCACACGGCCGGTGTCGCTATAGCTGACAAAGTAAGTCTGCTGTTTACCGTCACGTTCGCCCAGCACATACGTCTGGCAGGTGCCGCGAGCGTGGACCATGGTAATTTCGGTAGAAGGTGGGCCGGCGATGTCACGCACCTGCTGGCGGGTCATCCCTTTTTTCACGTCCTGCACTACAGGTTTGGTGACATAACTTTCCGCCCGGTCGTAGGCAGTACAGCCAGACAACACGGCCAGGGCAACAGCAGCACCAATCAATCCCGTCAACTTACGCATTTATTCTTCCTCATTTATTGTCCATGTAGCTCTAAGCCTGGAATATAAATGCAGATTTATCAACTTTATGGCGTCAAATTAATATCGATCTCTCTGCTCCACGCCTATAATGCAGCCCTTGAGAATGAACATTCGCATTCCTGTAACGGCTGAAGCTTACTGGCTGTTATGGGTCACTCACCCCCAGGCGGAGGGCCGATGAGCTCACAAGTAGAAGCACGCGAGGCGCGCCACCGTCTGCGCCAGGACGAGATTATCTCCGCTGCCCGCCGCTGTTTTCGCCAGCATGGTTTTCATGCCGCCAGCATGTCGCAGCTGGCGCTGGAAGCGCGGCTCAGCGTGGGGCAAATCTATCGCTACTTCATCAATAAAGATGCGATTATCGAAGAGATCATCCGCCGCATTATCGACCACCGCCTGCAGGAGATGATCTCCACCAGCGGCAACGTCCACCTGCCCGAGCTGCTGGCGTGGCGCAGGGTGCTGAATGAAGAGGATGAAGCCCTGATGATCGAGGTTGCCGCCGAAGCCACGCGCAACCCGCGAGTGGCACAGATGATGGCCGATGCCGATCAGCGCATGTTCACCCAGGCCTGCTGCAAAGTGGCGGCTGAACATCCTGAGTTCAGCCCCGAGCGGGTTCGCGCCTCGGTTGAGATCCTCGCCGTGATGGTGGAAGGCACCTCTTACCGCCGCATCACGCCGCAGAAAGCGTCGGCACAACGTCTCTATACCCTTTATCAGCAAATTAACGACCTTCTTTTCAAATCAGAGGAATCATGACACCTGCTCATCCCAAACGTCTTGGCTATGCCATCACGCTCGGCCTGCTGGCGGCGCTTGGCCCGCTCTGCATCGATCTCTACCTGCCCGCGCTGCCGGAACTGGCTAAAGACCTGCACACCCCGACCGCCACGGCACAGCTGAGCCTGACCGCCGGCCTGCTCGGCCTCGGCTTAGGCCAGCTGTTTTTCGGCCCGCTGAGCGATAAATATGGCCGTATCCGCCCGCTGCTGCTGTCGCTGGTGCTATTGCTGGTGGCCTCCATTGGCTGTGCGCTGGCGCAGGATATCCATCAGCTGCTGCTGGCGCGGCTGTTTGAAGGGCTGTCCGGGGCTGGCGGTGCGGTGCTGTCGCGCGCCATTGCCCGCGATATGTACAGCGGCCATGAGCTGACCAAATTCTTTGCGCTACTGATGCTGGTCAACGGCCTGGCGCCGATTGCTGCACCAGTGCTGGGCGGCGCGCTGATGGCGTTTCTCGACTGGCGCGGGCTGTTTATGGTGCTGGCGGCGATTGCCGTGCTGCTGTTTGTGCTGGCACGCCTCAAGCTGCATGAGACCCTGCCCGCTGCGCGCCGCAGCCAGGGCAGTCTGTTCTCGGCGTGGGCGGCCCTCGGCCAGGTGGTCACCCATCGCCCATTTATGGGCTTCTGCCTGACGCAGGGCTTTATGATGTCGGGCATGTTCGCCTATATCGGCGCATCGCCGTTCGTCCTGCAGCAGATCTACCAGCTTTCCCCTCAGGCATTCAGCTTCTGCTTCGCCGCCAATGGGGTCGGCCTGATTATTGCATCACAGGTAAGTGCCCGCCTCAGCCCACTGTGGGGCGAGTACCGCGTGCTGAAAGGCGGCCTGGTGCTGGCGTTCATCTCTTCCGGCAGCCTGCTGGTGGCGGGGCTAAGCAGTGCGAGCCTGCCGCTGGTACTGGTGGCGCTGTTCTTCAGCGTGGCAAGCAACGGCGTGATCTCCGTTACCGCCGCCTCGCTGGCGATGCAGAGCCAGGGGCACCGTGCCGGCAGCGCCTCGGCCGTAATTGGCGTCACCATGTTTACCCTGGGTGGCATCAGCGTTCCGGTTACCGGTATCGGTGGCACCTCGGTACTGACCATGAGCGCCACCATCTTTGGCTGTTATATGCTGGCGATTCTGATGTTCAATCTGCTGGCACAGAAAGCGAAAACAGCCTGACCCAATCAGACCCGGTGCAGAGAGTAACGTATTGATTGTTGTGGTTTCGCGCCGGGCACGTTAGCTTAAACAGATAAATTGCACACCGTCGCCGCCAGTCGGCGCTGAAAATGAGGAGAGGTAAATGGCTCTGCAACAGGACATTATCGCGGCGCTGGGCGTCAAGCCCACTATTGATGCTCAGGCAGAAATTCGCACCAGCGTTGAATTTCTTAAATCCTATCTGAAAACGTATCCGTTCCTGAAGTCGCTGGTGCTGGGCATCAGCGGCGGTCAGGACTCTACCCTGACGGGTAAGCTGTGCCAGATCGCCATTAACGAACTGCGGGCTGAAACCGGCGACGGCAGCTACCAGTTTATCGCGGTGCGCCTGCCGCACGGCGTACAGGCCGACGAGCAGGACTGCCAGGACGCCATTGCGTTTATCCAGCCCGACCGCGTGCTGACGGTGAACATCAAGGCAGCGGTGCAGGCCAGCGAGCAGGCGCTGCGCGATGCCGGAATCACGCTTTCCGATTTTATTCGCGGCAACGATAAAGCGCGCGAGCGCATGAAAACCCAGTACAACATTGCCGGTATGACCTCCGGCGTGGTGGTCGGCACCGACCACGCGGCGGAAGCCGTCACTGGCTTCTTTACCAAATACGGCGATGGCGGCACCGATATCAATCCGATCTTCCGCCTGCACAAAGGCCAGGGTAAGCAGCTGCTGAAAGCGCTGGGCTGCCCGGAGCACCTCTATCTGAAGCACCCCACCGCCGACCTTGAAGACGATCGTCCGGGCCTGCAGGATGAAGTGGCGCTGGGCGTGACCTATGAGATGATCGACCGCTATCTGGAAGGGCAAACTATCGACCCGGCGGCAGCGAAAACCATCGAGAACTGGTATCTGAAAACCGAACATAAACGCCGCCCGCCGATCACGGTGTTTGACGATTTCTGGAAACGTTAACACCTTCGGCCTTTTCACCGGTTATTCCTTACGCGAAAACTCCTGCTATACTGTGCGCATACACAGTAGCCGGAGTTTTTAGTGGCCAGAAGAATAGCCAGTCATCGCCTTGAGTTTGAACCCGCCGCAATCTACCAGTATCCGGAACAGCTGCGTCCGTGGCTGGAATCCCTGCCCACCCTGCCCGGCGTCTATATTTTTCATGGTGAAAGCGAAACCCTGCCGCTGTATATCGGTAAAAGCGTCAATATCCGCAGCCGGGTGCTGTCGCATCTGCGCACCCCTGATGAGGCACGCATGCTGCGCCAGGCGACGCGCATCAGTTTTATCCCTACCGCCGGTGAGCTGGGCGCCCTGCTGCTGGAAGCGCAGATGATCAAACTGCAGCAGCCGCTGTTCAATAAACGCCTGCGTAAAAACCGCCAGCTGTGCGCGCTGCAGATCCGCGCCGGGCGCCCGCAGGTGGTGTATGCCAAAGAGGTCGACTTCTCGCACACGCCGGATCTGTTCGGCCTGTATGCCAGCCGCCGCGCCGCGCTGGACACCCTGCAAAAAATTGCCGACGAGCAGCGGCTCTGTTACGGCCTGCTGGGGCTGGAAACGCTGACGAAAGGTCGCGCCTGCTTCCGCTACAGCCTGAAACGCTGCGCCGGAGCCTGCTGTGGGGAAGAGTCACTGGAGGCGCACCAGCAGCGCCTGCTGGCGGCGCTGGACGCCGTGCGCCTGCAGTGCTGGCCATGGCCGGGTGCCGTGGCCGTGGTGGAAAAGGGCGTCAGCCAGCAGCAGATACATGTGATCAATAACTGGCTCTACCTCGGTTCAGTCAGCGATCTGGCGGATGCCGCCGCCCTGTGCACCACCCCGCCCGGATTTGACAGCGATGGTTATAAGATCCTCTGCAAGCCGCTGCTGAAAGGCAGCCTGCCGATCATCCCTCTACCCGGCGCCTGAACAAAACAAAACCGCCGACGGTGACCACGGCCATTCAGGCGGTGTGGGCAACGTCGGCGGTCTCAGATTTTTTGCAGCCATCCCGGCTCAAACGGGGCAGGCATCCCTCACCCCGTTGAAACTAGCGGATTTACTCTTCTGCAGGCGCCATTTTACCTTCATGGTGCGGCTTTTCAGTCAGACGTTTCTCAAAGTTCTGATTAAACTGTTTTTTCTGCTCAGGAGTCAGCACGTTATACAGCTTGTTCTGCGTCTCCAGCATCGACATTGCCCGCGCTTTGCCGTTGGCAGACATCTGTTCAGCCTGCGCTTCTGCCTTCGCCTTGTCGAAGCTGTCGGAGGCGATAATGTTATGTGCTGCGCGGCGCTCTTCCAGCGACGGGCGCTTCATCTCTTTGTGTGACTCTTTCATGATGGTGCGCATCTGTTGTTTCTGCGCGTCCGTCAGATTCAGTCCTTTAAACATCTCGTGTTGCATACCACCGTGACGCGGCGGCTTATGCGTCATCGGCTTGTCGGCACCCGCCGGCGGTGGCGTCAGAGTATCAGCGGCTGCATGAACGATATTTGCAGCACCCAGAGCCAGTGAAGCGGCAACAAAAACAGAGGTTAATTTACGCATAATATAGTCCTTACTTTTCAGTTCAATGACGACGCGATTGTCGTGATGTCGGAAGCAAGTTTACGGCGCTGAACGTCAAGTAGTCAGAGCGTCAGTAAAGCCCTGAAAGCATAAAAGACAATTTCACGTCAATCATGAAGAGAATGCGAAGATTACGGTGAGGAATTGCAAAAGAATATGAATTTTCACAGGTTTATGCAGAAATTATGGAGGAGTGTAATCCGTGCGGCAGGATAGCGAAAGGAAAAAGTTAACCCATTTGCGGCGACTGGCAATTGCCTGCCAGAGCCGCCACGGGGCGGCTCACCTTCCGCTTACGGCGTCGAGCCCAGCGCCTCATTATGCGCATTATCTTCGACCAGCATCAGCCCGGCTCGCAGGCCGACCGCGACGTTGGGATTAGGGAACAGCACATACTCCCGCGCCTGCTGGACAAAATAACGCTTCTCGCCATCTTCCGCCAGCAGCGTGCCCTGTGGGAAAACGGTGAAGTTCAGCGTGTCATCGCTCATATGCAGCACAAAGCTCTCCGACAAACGGGTGATCTGCTGGGAGACCCGATAGCGGCGCGGCGCCTCAGCGACGGCAGGCAGTTCACCCCCGCAAATCAGCGCGCTCAGCGCCTCGCGGGCGGCGCTGAACTGGCTGAGGTCGTTCTGGCCAAACGGCAGTGCTTTACCCAGCTCCAGCGTGCAGCTGGCAGCCTGAAAATGCTGGCTGCTGTAGTGGGTAAAGGTGCCGCCCGGCGCGCGGTGGAACACCAGCGCCTCCAGTCCGGCAACGCCCAGCCATGCCATAAAATCGTCCGGCCACGGCGTGTCGCGCAGCGGCAGCACGCCAAAGCGCGTATGCCATGAGCCGCGGATTGCGGTGTGCATATCAATATGCCAGCGCACCTCTTCGTACTCGCCGGCCTGCCAGAAGTTCTCCATCGCCTGCTCCAGTCGCCAGGCGCGGCGCGCTTCCGGACAGTCTTCATACTGCTGCCAGCGGCCGCCAAACATCCGGTTCATATCGCCGTGCAGATAGCGCTTATTGCGCCGCAGCGCTGCCGGATTACCATAAATCACCAGCAGACGCGTCTGCAGCGGCCGCTCGCCGCGTAGCAGAGCGTCCAGCAGCGGCTCAACAATTTCCACCGGTGCCGTTTCGTTGCCGTGGATCCCGGCTGAGACCACCAGTGCCATGGTCGCCGGTTGGGTCGGGGTCAGTTCAACAATCCCCTCATCGATCCAGCGCCAGCTGAGATGCTCATTACGCCCCTCAGGCGCGGAGGGGGTTTGCCCGTTTAGCGTGGTGGTGAGGAAGTCCTGCATCGATACTCCTTAGAATCAATCGCCGTTCAGCCCTGACAGGCCGGAGCTGATCTCCGGCCCTGCGATCATCGCGTTACTGCTGAAAACGGTAAACATTGCCTAAGTTTAGCAGCTTCGTCAGCTCATCGAGAGCTTCACGTCCTTCGCGCAGCAATTGCGGGTCGGCGAGGTCAGCCTGCGACAGCCGATCGCGGTAGTGGCGCTCTACCCAGCCGTTGAGCGTGGCGAACAGCTGGTCGTTCATCATCACCGCCGGATTGACCGCCGCCTGCTGCCGCTCGTTCAGCACCACGCGCAGGCGCAGACAGGCCGGGCCGCCGCCGTTGCACATACTTTCGCGCAGGTCGAATACTTTCAGTTCATCAATCAAGCCGCCGCTGGTGACCAGCTCGCTGAGATACGCCCAGACGCCCGCATGGCGGCGCGCCTCTTCCGGCAGCACCAGCAGCATTTTGCCGTCCGGCTTGCTCAACAGCTGGCTGTTAAACAGGTACGTTGCCACCGCATCGGCCACGCTAACCCGGCTGGCAGGAACTTCGATGGCGCTGAAGCCCGGCACTTTCGCTCCCAGCTCCGCCAGCAGCTGCGGCTGATTCACAAAGGCCTGCTGATGGCAAAACAGCGCCTGCTGGTTGCTGACGGCAATCACATCATTGTGGAACACCCCCTGGTCGATCACCGCCGGATTTTGCTGAGCAAACACGGTGCGGGCCGCATCAAGCTGATGCAGCCGCGCCACGGCTTCACTGGCCTCCAGCGTCTGGCGCGCCGGGTAACGCACGGGAGCCACCTCGCCACTGCGCTCTGCGCGCCCGTAGACAAACAGCTGCACGCCCGGCTCGCCGTAGCCGTTGCCAAAGCGGTTGTGGTTGGCCGCGCCCTCGTCACCAAACATCGCCACCTGCGGCAGCGCATCGTGCACGCTGAAGTGGTCACGATCGCGGAAAATGGCGCGCAGCAGCGCCGCCGTGGTAGGGGCTTCTATCGCGCGATGAAACTTATTGTTCAGGTTGGCCACGGTGAGATGCACGCGACCGTCGGCGCTGTCCGCTGAAGGGGATACGGTCGCGGCATTGGCGACCCACATCGCCGACGCCGAGCTGGCGGCAGAAAGCAGCTGCGGCGCCTGTTTTGCCGCCTGCGCCAGCACCTGCGCATCGCTGCCGCTGAAACCAATCTGGCGCAGGGCTGCAATATTTGGCCGCTCGTGCGGCGGGATCACCCCCTGGGCAAAGCCCATATCCGCCAGCGCTTTCATCTTCATCAAGCCCTGCAGCGCCGCCAGCTTCGGGTTAGAGAGCTGGTGCTGGTTGCGGGTTGAGGCTTCATTGCCAAACGACAGCCCGGCATAGTGGTGGGTCAGCCCCGGCAGGCCGTCAAAGTTGACTTCACGTGCGCTCATCGGGCACCTCCCGCATCGCTAAAATCGAGGCCCGGTGACAGAGTGGCAGGCAGCGACAGATCGCTGGACTCCAGCGAGGCCATCGGCCAGGCGCAGTAGTCTGCGGCGTACCAGGCGCTGGCGCGGTGGTTGCCGGAAGCGCCGATGCCGCCGAATGGCGCGGTACTGGCTGCCCCGGTCAGCGGTTTATTCCAGTTCACGATCCCGGCGCGCGCTTCAATCAGCAGCCGCTCAAACTTCTCACGCTGTGGGGAGATCAGCCCGCAGGCCAGGCCGTAGCGGGTGTTATTAGCAATGCGGATCGCCTGGTCGAAATCGTCATAGCGGATCACCGTCAGCAGCGGCCCGAACACCTCTTCATCCGGCAGGCTGGCAACATCGGTCACGTCAATAATGCCCGGCGTCAGGATCGCGCTGTCGCGCTGCGGCCACTGCATCGCCAGCAGCACTTTGCCGCCGCTATCGATGCGTGCCTGCCATTCGCTGTAGATCTTCTCAGCGGCCTGCAGCGAGATCACGCTGCCCATAAAGGGCTGCGGCTCGGCATTCCAGCTTCCGCTGCGAATTTTTGCCGCCACTTCAACCAGGCGTTGCAGGAAGGCATCCCCCGCCGCGCCGCGCTTCACCAGCAGACGGCGCGCACAGGTGCAGCGCTGCCCGGCGCTGATAAACGCCGACTGAATGGCGATATGCACCGCGCCGTCGATATCATCAGGATCTTCGACGATCAGCGGATTGTTGCCGCCCATCTCCAGCGCCAGCATTTTAGCAGGCTGCCCCGCCAGCTGACGGTGCAGCTGATAGCCGGTTGCCGCACTGCCGGTAAACAGCACGCCGTCCACCTGCGGCTCCTGCGACAGCGCCTGGCCGGTTTCGCGCCCGCCCTGTACCATATTCAGCACGCCACCCGGCAGCCCGGCACTCAGCCACAGCCGCACGGTGATCTCCGCCGTCAGCGGCGTCAGCTCGCTCGGTTTGAACACCACGCAGTTGCCCGCCAGCAGCGCTGGCACGATATGCCCATTCGGCAGATGTCCGGGGAAGTTATACGGGCCGAATACCGCCATCACCCCGTGCGGACGGTGGCGCAGTGAGCTGTCGGCGCCATTCTGCTCGCCGGTGCGCTGATGATAGGCGCGCACGGAGATCGCCACTTTATTGATCATCGCCTGAACTTCGGTCTGGGTTTCCCAGCGCGGCTTGCCGGTTTCGCGCGAGATCGCCTCGCTCAGCTCCACTTTGCTTTTTTCCAGCAAAACGGCAAATTTCTCGGCAATTGCCTGACGCTCGGAGAACGGGCGGCGCGCCCACGCTGGAAACGCAGCCCGGGCCGCGGCACAGGCGTCGGTCACCTGCCCGGCGCTGGCGGCTTTACCCTGCCACAGCAGCTCGCCGTGTACCGGATCGGTTTTAGTGATGTTGTCGCCGCCGCCGATCAGCCACTGGCCGTTAATACAGTGCGTCATGCTTTTTTCTCCTCACGAAAAAGTGTCACCACCCGCAGCTTATCGCCCGGCTGGCACAGCAAAATGTCTGCCTGTTCTGGCGTAATGCTGATGCTCTCTGCCTCTGCATCGGCAGGCAGCAGGATCGCGCGAAACTGCTGATAGTTTTCATTCGATACCAGGCACAGCGGCAGCTGTTCGTCCTGCTGCTGGTCGATGCGCGCCGTCATGTGGTGGCTTTTACGAATCGCCCGTACGCGGTCAATGTCGCACTCCAGCGTCGGGCCGCCGTCGAAAATGTCGACGTAGTTCTGGAACTGAAAACCCTCGGCTTCCAGCACGGCACGCGCCGGAGCCGTTTGCGGGTGAACCTTGCCGATCACCTCACGCGCTTCTTCCGTCAGGTAGTCGATATAAAGCGGATGCTTCGGCATCAGTTCGGCGATAAACGCCTTCTGCCCGGTGCCGCACAGATAGTCGGCATCGGCAAAGGACATGGAGAAGAAGCGGCTGCCGACGCTGTCCCAGAACGGTGAAACCCCTGCGTCATCAATCCAGCCGCGCATCTCCGCAACCACTTTTTGCATAAAATGCTGGCGAAAGCCGGCCATAAACAGAAAGCGCGATTTAGATAACAGGTAACCGTTTTTACCGTTGCGGTAGTCCGGGTCGAGGAACAGCGTACAGAGTTCGCTGCTGCCGGTATGGTCGTTGCTGAGCGACAGCGTCGGCAGCATGTTGTAGACGTTCAGCTCTTTCGAGGCGTGCACCTGGGTGCCGACGCGAAAGTTGTACCACGGGTCCTGCAGGCCAACCGCCACTTCAATCGCGCAGATCCCGACGGCTTTCTGGCTCTCACTGTCGGCCAGCACAAAAACGTATCCCTGTTCTGCACGCGGCAGTTTACCCTGCCAGGTCAAAATCGAACGTTCGATACGCGCCGACAGCGTGTCGCTGTCGGCAGGCAGTGAGGTCAGTCCCCCGCCGGTTTTGCCGGCGAGGTGCATCAGCTGCGCCAGATCGTCTCGTTCAACGGGACGAATAAACATCATAGGCCGGCTCCTTCAGTGAGCGTACGGCAGGCGCGTTCAAAGCGTGCCAGCCCTTCGGTCACTTCCTCGCGGGTGATAATCAGCGACGGCGCAAAACGCACCACGTTGGCTCCGGCAATCAGTACCATCAGCCCTTCGCTGGCCGCCGCCTGATTGATCTGCTTAGCCTTACCCTGGTAATCCTGGTTGAGCACGCAGCCGATCAGCAGGCCGAGGCCACGCACCTCAGTGAACAGATGCAGGCGCTGGTTAATCTCGTTGAGGCCGTCAACAAACCACTGGTGACGCTCTTTCACGCCGGCCATCACCTCCGGACGATTGATCAGCTCCATCACTTTTCCACCCACCGCCCCTGCCAGCGGGTTGCCGCCGTAGGTGGTGCCGTGGCTGCCAACGTTGAGGTGCGCCGCCAGCGTTTCGGTGGTCAGCATCGCACCAATCGGGAAGCCGCCGCCCAGCGCTTTGGCGGTGGTCAGCACGTCCGGCGTGACGCCGTAATGCATATAGGCATACAGCGAACCTGTGCGGCCCACGCCGCTCTGCACTTCGTCAAAAATCAGCAGCGCGCCATGCTGGTCGCACAGCTCACGCAGGCCACGCAGGAATGCCGGCTGCGCCGGAACCACACCGCCTTCGCCCTGGATCGGTTCAACGATCACCGCGCAGGTGCTGTCGCTGATCAGCGCGGCAGCGGAGGCGAGGTCGTTATATACCGCGTGCTGAATACCGCCCGGCAGCGGGGCAAAATCTTTCGAGTAGGCGGGCTGCCCACCGGCAGAAACGGTGAACAGCGTGCGGCCGTGAAACGCGTTGTTAAACGCCACGATGCCATTTTTCTTTTCAGCACCATTATCATGGGCCACTTTACGCGCCAGCTTCAGCGCCGCTTCGTTGGCTTCCGCACCCGAGTTACAGAAAAACGCCCGGTCGGCAAAGGTGGCATCCACCAGCTGCTTCGCCAGGCGCAGGATGGGCTCATTGGTATAGCCGTTGCCGGTGTGCCACAGCAGTGCAGCCTGCTGCTGCAGGGCCAGCTGCAGATCCGGGTGTGCATGGCCCAGGGCATTAACCGCAATGCCACCGGCAAAGTCGATATACGACTTGCCCTCCTGATCCCATAAGGTCGACCCTTCAGCCCTGACCGGCACAAAGCTGGCAGGTGCGTAGGTAGGAACAATCCATTGATCAAAGTTTTGACGGGTGACTGACGGTTGCATAGCGGCCTCGTATTTCATTATCCCCTGCTGCATGCAGGGTGAATTAAAAGTTTAAAAAATGTTAATGAGATGATTCATTGCAGCTCTACTGTAGATTGCACGCTGCGTGCCAGCTAGCGGTAAAAATGCATAAACCATTTTGAACAACCGTATATCAATCACTTACGTCAAATTGCTATTCACACTTAATGCATAAAAAGTGAATAAGATTCCGATCCGCCCGGCTTAACCGCACAATAAAAAGCAGAATTATGCATTGCTAAAATAAAATATCGATTATGTGATCGAAGCCAGAATTAGGTTTTAAAAAGAGGCAGTTAGCGCACCAAAATGAACCAGTTGCACCAAAAGAGGGAGGGTTAAGAATGGTTAAAACTCAACACGGGTGGCAGGCTGCCACCCTGTAAAACGGTCAATTACCCGCTCAGGCCGTCATGCGCTCGTTCCATGAGTCTTTGAATACAATGTTTCCGTTACAGTGCTTCCACGTAATGATTTCGTAGCGCAGCATAATGGTTTCTAAATGCGTGCCCGTTGAGGCTCCGGGATAGAGATCCGGCGTGATTGAAACGATTTTGAGGTTATCGAGGAGGATATTGAAATATTCCATTTCCCGACCGGCCTCAGAGATCTCATACAGCTTAATGATCCCGCTTTTCAGCTTTGCTCCGCTCACCAATGCCCGGTAGAGCAGCGGGGTGGTTTTATCGAACTCCTTTTGCACCATAATCGGCGCGTGCACTCGGGTTCCGGTCAGGCGACCGGTATTGCCATCAATAGGAATATTAAGATTATGGCTTAGCGATTTTAACTCAATCGCGCCAACTCGCCCGTTAACCAGCGAGCCACCGACGATAGGCGCGCCACCTTCATCTTCTAACCATAAATAGGCAGGATTTGACATGCTAAACTCCTTCTTAGTTAAAAATATCCATAAAGTCGGGTGCTGCTCTGCAACCTATATTTCGGGGTATTGGTTACGCGTTCACTTTAACTTATCAAACGGCGCTGAGATTTTGGTAAAAATCACAACAAGGCCAAGCCAGCCTACAGCGGTAAGAACAAGCCAGTATTTTGGAAAGAAATACCCAAAGAACATTGCTACAGCCACCATGGCTAGCGGGAATAAGTATTCTGACAAAATCATTGATATCAGGCTTTTAAACATCAAAGATATCTCCCATGATTTTTACGGCCTCTTCAACACTAACGCCCTCGTGTAATTTATTTCTAATCTGCTGCACAGCAAAATTAAGTATGGGGTCAACAAAAATATAGAGCATTTCTAATTGCAACTCATAAAGAGCCCAGTAATAATTAGGCTCGATAGCCTTAAGCTTTCTTGCTGCCATCGCTGCCTTCTGCTCAATGCCATAGACTTGAGCCACCTGCACCAGGTAAGGCATGTTTTTAGAAACTATTTCAGTAACACTTTCAGTTAATATCTTTGACTCAGCCATACTTTTTGCCAAAGGATAGATAAGTGCAAGGCGTGTTGTTTTACCTACAAACCTATTGCCCTGAGCCTCTGTAAACACCCGCACTAAATTACGGACAGTACCTTTCTCATTTTTTCCTGTTGCATCATCTACAACCATTGAAATGTACATCATAATCATCAACTGGATCGCATCACGATATCTATAGAGTGATTTTATTGAGAGATACATCCGATAATCTTCGGTTTTCAATTCCTGGCAGACATCTGCATACCTTTCAGTCAGGCAGGAGGTGTACCAGGAAGCGCGCTCCACTCCAGAGTAAACATTAGAAACCACGCCCTGGGCAGAACGGATAACGTTTTTAAGCCCGGCTTCCGAATAAAGCGCAAGCTGCCTGTCGCTGTGAAACTTCAGTTTTAACAGATCTGATGCAGACATCATTACCTCCCCAATAAGTTGAGTTAATTTTTTCATCGTGTCGCATTCAGATAGCGTGAACCTATCGTAAAAATGCTAAATATCTACACCCGATGATTTAACGACCGCAATCATCAACAGACAGTCAACGTCGCAGTCGCTAAAGGGCTATTCAGCATTAAACAATCATTACGTCAGGCGATAGTGTTTATCCGGCACCGGGGTATCGGGCAGTTCGGTTTCCAGACTCATCTCGCGCAGGTTGATCTCAATATTGATACACATGGCATCCAGCGGCAGATGGTTTTTGGCAAGTCCAAACGGCATCTCCAGCTCCTCTGCCAGCGTGTCCAGCGACAGGAAGGTATAGGAGATAAACACCGACACCAGCGGCGTCATGTAATGCAGGTCCGGCACCAGCGCGAACGGCAGCAGCGTACAGAACAGGTAGACCGTGCGGTGCAGCAGCAGGCCGTAGGCAAAGGGCACCGGCATGCTCGCCAGCCGCTCGCAGCCGCCCAGCACCTGCGACAGCTGGTTAATATTGCTGTCCATATGCTGGTAGAGAATATCGGAAATATTGCCACGACGTCGCTGTTCCGCCAGCCAGTTCGACAGCTGCAGCTCAATAAAGTTAGTCGGCGCGCGGCGCGTTAAGATTTCATCGGCTTCATCACCCAGATAGCGGCGCAGGTCCGCATGGGCATCGGTGCGGCGCAGCTGGTGCTTCAGGCTGTAGCAAAATGCCAGCAGCAGCGCCATCACGCGCGGCGCTTCTGCGGGGGAAATGGCCTGCGCCAGCCGCTGCAGCGTGCGGCAGGCAATCAGTAAGTTGCCCCAGAACATGCGCGCCTCGATAAAGCGACCAAAGCAGACGCTGTTGCGAAAGCCAAGAAACACCGCAATCGACACCCCGAGCAGGCTGAACGGGGCCAGCGTCAGCTTAATCCCCAGGGTTTCATACCAGTCGAGACAGTAAATCGCGATGATCGACATCAGCAGATTCAGCGACAGGCGGAACCAGATGCCAGGTAATACCGAACCGTGCCAGGCGAACAGGCGGACAAACCAGTGACTATTTGTTGGGCGGATGATCATGATGTGAGGATGAGTGGGATTTTTCGCGATTGTGCGGAAAAATCTCGCGCCTGAGAAGTGATATTTTGTGAGTTTAATCACATATATTTGCTGGCCGCATATTGACAAAAATCACCCTCTCAGCGGCCAGAACATTCCCCTGTTTTCAGGGTGCCATCAGGTTGAAATCGCCGTTATCCGGAGCCTGTAGCGTCACGGGAGGTGCCAGCTTGAGGGTGATCCAGTTCGAGGTAACGCGCTGTTGCCTGCTGTCCTCCAGCGTCACCGACAGATGATATTCATTGCTGGCCCCTTCGCTGCTATCCCACGCGGGAATAATGATGCTCCAGCCCTGGGTACTGGCATTGCTGGCCGGTGGCGTCAGGCTCAGGGCCTGGGTATCCCCCTGCCAGCTGACCGCTTTAATCGCATTGCTGTTGCGCACCTGCAGCTTGAGCGGCAGGGTTTCGCCCGGCTGCACCTGCCACGGCGGCGTGGCAAGGAACACCGACAGGGTTTTACGCTGGCGGAAGGCCATCACCGGGGAATTATTGCGATCGACGCTGTCATAGCGGCTGCCGCTCAGCGACTGCGCCGCCGCGACGTTATCTGCCGATAGCTGTTTACTCAGCGCCACGCCGATGCGGTAGTTCATCTTCAGGGCGAACTGATCCTGCGACTCGCCGCCGTCGCCCTCTTTATGCTGCGCGCTGAGGGTGAACAGCGGCACCGGGGTGTAATTGACGCCGAACGAGACCGCCGCAGGATTGGTCATCTGGGTGCCGCTGTTAAACAGGTCAACGTTCTGGCCAAGGTACTGCTCATAGCTGAGCGAGACGCCCAGCTGGCGGTAAAACGGCAGGTAGCCGCGGGTAGTAATATCGTAACCGCGCGCCATGCGCATCTGGCTGGTACTGCTGCGGTTGCGCCAGCCGGAGAGCGGCTGGTAGTAGTTGGCGGAGAAGCGTAAATACTCGCCCCAGGCCTCGGCCCCCAGCGAACCGCGCTGCTGGCTGGAGTCGATGAGATCGTCGACAAAGGCGTTATAGCCAAGTCGCCAGCTGCCGGCGATCCAGCGCTGACCGAGACCGGCATTGCCCACCGTGCCATATTCCGTCTGCTCAACGCCCAGCTGGCTAAAGGTGAGATACTGGTAGTTATCCTGCCACGGCGTCAGCAGCTGCGCCGAGGTGCCGTTAAAGCTCCCTTCCGCATCAACGTTAAGCGATACCGTGGCGCGCCCGTAGGGGGACAGCAGCTGTTCGCCCTCGCTGGCGACGCGCTCGCTGGCCGCATCGCGGAAGCGGTTGAACGCCCAGATCCCCGCCTGTTCACGCAGCGACTTATCGCTGTCGCTGTTCATACTGGCTTCGCCAATCGTTTTCGCTGCCGTGGCGATTTTTTTCGCCAGCTCGCCACTGCTGTCGGTACTGCCCAACTCAGGCAATTGCTGCTGGAGCTGGCTAAAGCGGGCGGGATCGTCAAACGGGGCATCGGCAACGCGGTCAGAAGCGTCAAAGGCATACGCCGGGCACAGCGGCAAACCGCTGACCGCAAGGGTGATGAACAGCGCTGAAAGGGGGAATGGGTGTTTAAATCTGGTCATAACCTCGAAGCAGTGTAGTTTTATAAAAAGTGAGATCTGATTCACAAATCAATAAAACTAACCTTAACACATATTCGCGGGAAGGTCGGATTATCGGGCACGCCCGGAGCTTAAACCGTCGCGCCCGCGGTAAAAAACGTCAAGGGTCTACCTCAGGACATAATCAGGCCACCGTCAACGTTAATGGTCTGCCCGGTAATGTAACGCGCATCGTCAGAAGCGAGGAATGCCACCAGCCCCGCGACGTCCTGTGGCTGCCCGGCGCGCTTCAGCGGAATGCCTTCCACCCATTCAGCCATCAGCTCACCCTTGCCGTATTTTTTACTGTCGCTGCTGAGGATCTCACCCCACACGCGATCGTTGTAGTCCCACATTTCACTCTCAATAATTCCCGGACAGAAGGCATTAACCGTGACGTTGTAACGTGCCAGCTCCTGCGAGAGGCTCTGGGTGATACCGATCACTCCCATTTTGCTGGCGGCGTAGTGCGGCGTATAGATAAACCCCTGGCGGCCCTGTCCTGAGGAGGTGTTGATCAGGCTGCCCGACTGCTGTTTAACCATGTATTTTGCCGCTTCACGGCAGCACAGCCAGACGCCGGTGGTGTTAACCGCCAGAATTTTATCGAAGTCACTTTTCGGCATTTTGTCGAAGGTGTCGATAGTAATCACCCCGGCATTTTGAATCGAGACGTCGATGCTGCCAAAACGTTCGTTGGCCTGGCGGTAAAGCCCCTGCACCTGCTCTTCATCGGTCACATCGACCTGCAGTGCCAGAATCTCGCTGCTGTGCGCCGCTTTCAATTTTTCGGCGGTGGCAAATACGCGTTCGGCGTTAGATACCATCACCAGGTTCGCGCCATCACGGGCAAAACGTTCCGCAATGCCGGCACCGATACCACGACAGGCCCCGGTAATCACCACGGTTTTTCCACTAAAATCTCGCTTCATCTGCTGCTCCTGTTGCAATATTCGTCGTTGACCGGCGGGTCGGGCATGCCCGCCCCCTACGGGTATTGGCAATGTGCACGTATTTTTGTAGGGGCGAGGCATGCTTGCCCCACCCGGAATTTGGCAATGTGCTCGTATTTTTGTAGGGGCGAGGCATGCTTCGCCCGGTGGTATTCGTCGCGGCCAGGCGGGTCGGGCATGCCCGACCCCTACGGGTATTGGCAATTAATTCCGGTTATTGCCCGGCTGCCACAGCGTGCGTTTCACCGCATCCTGCCAGCCCAGCCAGCTCTGCTGGCAGCGCTGATGCCGTTCGGCGTCGGGCTGCCACAGGTCATGCTGCGGCATCATTTCGCGCAGCTGACTGTCGTTGAGCTGACCGAGCGTGCGCCGTGCCAGCAGCCCGGCACCCAGCGCCGACAGCTCGGGCGTGCTGCTGCGCGCCACCGGGCAGCCCAGCAGGTCGGCCTGAAACTGCATCAGCCACGGGTTTTGCGTCGGCCCGCCGTCAACCATCAGTCGCTCCAGGCGGAAACCCGGGTGCTGACGCATCGCCGCAATCACATCGGCAATCTGATAGGCGATCGCCTCCAGCGCGGCGCGGATCAGGTGCGCTGGCGTCACGCCACGGCTTAAACCGCAGATCATGCCGCGCGCCTGGTCATCCCACCACGGCGCACCGGTACCGGTCAGCGCCGGGACGAAATAGACGCCCAGCGTGGAATCGATGCTGGCCGGCAGTTCGTGCAGCGCCCGCGCCAGCACCTGCCCCTTACCGTCGGTTAACCCGGTGGCCTGTGCCATCCACGCCACGCCGTCGCCGGTATGCGGAATATTGCCCTCAAGGCCGTAAACCAGGCGCTCGCCGTCGTGCCACGCCACCGTGGTCGCCAGGCTGGTGATGCTGGTGTCCGGGGTGTTGAGCGGCGCCATCACCGAGGATCCGGTGCCGTAAGTGGCTTTTACCCCGCCCGGGTCGCCCAGGCCGTGACCGTAAAGCGCGGCATGAGAATCGCCCACCATCGCCATAATCGGCAGGCCATCGGCAATCCCTTCCAGCCCGTGCGTGACGCCAAACAGGCTGCCGGACGGGCAGATCTCCGGCAGCGCCGCCGCCGGAATGCCAAACAGGGCCAGCATCGCCCCATCCCAATGGCCGCTGTGCAGATTCAGCAGCTGGGTGCGCGCCGCATTGGAGGTATCACAGCGGAACTGCCGGCCGCCGCTGAGGTTCCACAGCAGCCAGGCATCAATAGTGCCGAGGCACAGCTCGCCATTCGCCGCACGGGCATGGCCATCGCTGACGTTATCCAGCAGCCAGCGCATCTTTGAGGCGGAGAACAGCGGCGCCACCGGCAGCCCGGTGACGGAGCGGATCAGCACTTCCTGGCGATCGTGACGCAGCTGTTCGCAAAATGCCGCCGAACGCGAGCACTGCCAGGTCAGCGCCGGGCCAATCGGTTTACCGCTGTGGCGCTCCCAGCCGATGGCGGTTTCGCGCTGGTTGCTGATCGCCAGCGCCGCCACGTTCTCCTGGCCTACCGTACTCAGCACTTCGCGCAGCACCGTCAGCGAGGCATTAAGCAGCGTGAGGCCGTCCTGCTCCACCCAGCCCGGCTGCGGCGTCGCCACCGTCAGCGGGCGCGAGGCTTTCGCCACCACCTGGCCGCGGGCATCAATCGCCACCGCTTTGACATTGCTGGTGCCTTCGTCCAGCGCAATAATCAACGCTCTAGCCATGGCTAACCTCAGAGAGCGGCGCGGCCGCCTGCTTTTTTTCATGGCGACGCATCAGCACCACTTTGCTTTGCAGCTTCTGCTGGAACTGGTCGATGACCACGGCGGTCACGATAACCAGCCCTTTAATCACCATCTGCCAGAAGTCGCTCACGCCCATCATCACCATGCCATCGGCGAGGAAGACGATAACGAACGCGCCGATGATTGAACCGGAAACCCGCCCGCGCCCGCCCGCCAGCGCCGTTCCACCCAGCACCGTGGCACCGATAGCATCCATCTCAAACATGTTGCCGGTCATCGGGTGCGCGGTTTGCAGCTGCGACGCCACCACCAGCCCGACCAGCGCGGCGCACAGCCCGGAAAAGGCATAGACAAACACTTTGACTTTCACGATCGGCACACCCGCCAGGCGCGCCGCCGATTCGTTACCACCGGCCGCATAGATGTAGCGGCCGAGCGGGGTTTTACGCGTGATATACAGACCGAGCAGCAGGAAACCGACCATCAGCCAGATCGGGAAGTAGACCCCAAGGAAGCTGCCGGACCCGAGCAGCGAGAAGCCGGTGTTGCCGAGCTGCGGCACGCCGACCAGGTTCGCGTAGGTGCTGCCGTCGTTGAACAGCAGGGCTGCACCGCGCGCCACATACATCATGCCGAGGGTACAGATAAACGGCGCCACGCCGAGACGGGTGATCACCGCGCCGTTAATAAAGCCCAGCAGGATGCCAAAAATGGCCACCGCAAGGATCACTTCCGGCACGTTGAGGAACAGCACCTGCCCGCCCCAGATCGGCACGCCGTTGGTCAGCAGCGCACCGGCCACCATGCCGCAGATCCCCGCCACCGCGCCGACCGACAGGTCAATCCCGCCGGTGAGGATCACCAGCGTCATGCCAATCGCCAGCAGCCCGGTGATCGCCACGTGCTGGGTCATGATCAGCAGGTTAGACGTAGTGAGAAAGTTCGGCACCATCACGCTGAAAAAGCCGACGACAATCAGCAACGCAATAAAGGTTCTGGCCTTCAGCAGGTACATATAGAGCAAATATTTCTGATTCATTTTGTCTTCCTCAAGCCAGCTTATTCATGCGGTGTCGACGCAGTAATTAACCCTTCGCGCGTAGCGTCAGCACGCAGCAGGTCGGCAGCAATACGGCCATCGGCCATCACCAGAATGCGGTCGGCCAGCGCCATCACTTCATCCAGTTCGGACGAGGAGAACATCACCGCCAGCCCTTGATGCGCCATTTTGCCAATCAGTTGATAGACGTCAGTTTTGGCGCCGACATCGATACCGCGCGTTGGCTCATCCAGCAGCACCACCTGCGGGCCGGTCATCAGCGCCTTACCCAGCACCACTTTCTGCTGATTGCCACCGCTCAGCGAGGTGATCGGCAGGTCGGTATCGCTGACTTTGATCGCCAGGCGCTGCACCATATCGTCCACTTTTTCGCTCTCCTGCTGCGGGCGCAGCAGGCCCAACGCCCGGCGAAAACCGCGCAGGCTGAGGTCGCTCAGCGTCATATTGGTTTTGATCGACATCATGCCGATCATCCCCTCACCTTTGCGATCCTCCGGCACCAGCGCAATGCCTTTTTTCAGGCGGTACTGGAAGTCGCGCTTGTCGAGGCACTCGCCGTTGAGGTTGATACTGCCGTGCTCGCAGCCCATCAGGCCAATCAGCCCTTTAAACAGCTCGGTGCGCCCGGCGCCCAGCAGGCCGTAAATGCCCACCACTTCACCCTTGCGCAAATTAAAGGAGACTTCGTTCAGCTTGTAGCCGCCGTCCTGGCGCAGCGCGGTCAGCCCGTCCACCTCCAGTACCACCTCACCCTGCTGCGCCGCCGAGTAATCAAACTGTTTTTTCTTATCGCCGACCATCTGGGCGATAATCCACGGCACGCTGGCGTCGCGCACTTCACGCTCGCTTATAAAGCGGCCGTCGCGAAAAATAGTGATGTGATCGCCAATCTCCATCAGCTCTTCCAGGCGGTGAGAGATGTAGATAATGGTGACGCCGCGCCGCTTGAGAGCGGCAATCACGTTGAACAGCACTTTCACTTCTGACTGGCTGAGCGCCGAGGTCGGCTCGTCCATAATCAGTACCCGGGTGTCTTTCGACAGCGCACGCGCAATCTCCACCAGCTGCTGGTGCCCGATGCCCAGTTCTCCGAGCGGCGCGTAAGGATCGACATCCAGCTCCAGCCGTTCCAGCAGGGCTTTCGCCAGCTGGTACTGATATTTTTCGTTAATCCGGCCACGCTGGAAAAATTCATTACCGATAAAGATGTTGTCCATCACGTTCATATTCGGGAACAGATTCAGTTCCTGAAAAATAATGCTGATACCGTGCTTTTCGGCCTGCTGCGTCGAGTGCAGCGAGACGGCTTCACCGTCGAGGAAAATCTGGCCGGAGGAGGGTACTTCCACCCCGGCAAGCATTTTCATCATCGTTGACTTGCCCGCGCCGTTCTCGCCGATCAGCACGTTGACCTTGTTGCGATAGACGCGATAGTTGACCTGGTCCAGCGCGGTAACGCCGGGATAGATGCGCGAGACGTTGCGCGTTTCAATAATCACTTCTGACTGCTGTTCCGCGTGCGGCAGCACGTCAATCTGATGTTCAGCCATCATGACCTCCTCTACTGACGAACCACGCGGGCCGGTGTCACGTCCGGTGGGGTCTGTGGCACATCCCAGCTGCTGAAGACGCCGTCCACTTCCACCTTATCGCCCACTTTCGGCTGCAGTTTTTTCACCTCTTCAGAGGCGAGGTTATTGATGGCGCGACCGTAATCGCCAAACAGCACCTGATCGTTGAAGTCCTGATAGCTGGAGCCTTTATAGACATCGCGCAGTGCGGTGCCGCGAATAATCGGGCCAATCTGCACCACCACATCCTGACCGCTCAGGTCTTTCACCGTCATTTTTCCGCTGCGCGAGGTGGTATTCACTTTACTGACGGTGCCCTGCACTTTTACCGTAAAGATGCACGGGTTCTCATCCTGGCTGCGGTAACCCAGGGTTTTACACGCCGTGTCAAAATCTTTCGCCGCCGCCAGCGAGCTCATCAGCTCACCAAGAGGTTTCGCTTCACTCAGTACCTGCGGCACAATTTTTTGCTGATAAGTCGCGGTGACGTTGGCCATTGCCGGGTTGGGCGGATTTTTTAAATCGGCCAACTCCTGCTGCGACACAATACGACAGCCCCCGAGGGCTAAAGCGGCCATTGCCAGCCAGACTCGCCTGGACATAACTCTTCTCCTTTGCGCCCCCGCAGGGGCGCAGCAACTTCGATGAAAACGTTAACTCAGGATTTGAAATTAAAGTCCTGCACTTTGTTCGCGTTGTCCTTGTTGATCAGGATGCCGCGGAACATCACGCGCTGTTTCTCGGGTTTGGTGCCTTTCTGCAGGAAATTATCGATGTCGGTCACGCCCTGGGCCGCAATGGCCTGAGCCTGCAGCATCACGGTGGCCTGCAGCGTACCGGCTTTGACGGCTTCGCGTTCGTCGTTGCTGCCGTCGATGCCGACAACAATTACGTCGCTACGGCCAGCGGCTTTCAGCGCGGCAATCGCCCCCAGCGCCACCGGACCGTTACCGCAAATCACCCCTTTCACATCCGGGTGCGCCTGCAGAATACTGTCCATGATGCGCTTGCCGTCGATCAGGGTGCCTTTGGCATCCTGTTTCGCCACGCTCTTCAGATCAGGGTACTGATCCAGCACTTCATGGAACGATTTGGAACGGGTCACGCAGTTGTTGTCGGCGAGGTTACAGGTCAGCTCGGCATATTTGCCCTTCTCTCCCATTTTCTCCACGAATACGTTGGCAACGTCAGAACCCGCCTGGAAGTTGTTGTGGGTGATCTGCTCCAGCGCCACGTTGTCGACCGGGATTTCACGGTTAATCAGCACCACCGGAATACCGGCGTCCTTGGCTTTCTGGATAGCGGCTACGCTGGCCGTCGAGTCGGCGTTGTCGAGGATAATGCCCTGCACTTTTTTACCGATAGCGGCATCAATCAGCTCGCTTTGCTTCTTCACATCTTCCCCGTGCGACAGCACCGAGGTTTTGTACCCCAGCTCCTGAGCTTTCAGGTTGGCACCCTTGGCTTCCGAGGCGTAATACGGGTTATCCAGTGAGTTAACGAGGATCATGATAGTGCCTTTCTCAGCGGCAGAAGCCGCGTGGGAGAAGGCGCAGGCAGTTGCAAGGGCAAGCAGAGTTAAACGCATTTTCATATTGATGTTCTCTTATAATGTTATGTGTAGGTACAGCATCTTTACTCACGTTCTCTGGTCTGGGCGAAGCACTGACTAAGTGTTACCAAATTGTAAAACCGCCATCGATCATCAGATCGGCGCCGGTGATCATGTCGCTACCGTTGCTGGCAAAGAACAGCACGGCAGCGGCGATTTCATCCGTGTAGGCAAAGCGTCCCATTGGAATCAGTTTCTTCATCGCTTCCCCTTTTTCGCCGCGCCAGGCTTTTTCGCCCATCGGCGTCAGCACCACGGTTGGCGACAGGGTATTCACGTTGATTTTGTGAGGCGCGAACTCTTTCGCCATCACTTTAGTCATGCCGAGCAGACCGGCTTTTGCCGAGGTGTAGGCCACATGGTTATCAATAGCGATCGACGCCGCCTGTGAAGCAATATTGATAATCTTGCCGCCGTTACCGGCCTTAACCATGCGTTTTGCCACCGCCTGCGAGCAGAGGAACGGCCCGGTCAGGTTAACCGCCACCTGCTTCTGCCACTCGTCGAAGTCCGTTTCCAGCACCGGTTGCAGCATCACGTAACCTGCGCAGTTCACCAGAATATCGATCTTGCCGTAGTGGGCTTCCACTTGCGCAATCGCCTGTTCTACCGAATGCGGGTCGGTGACGTCGCACTGCACAAACTGCACGCGGTCCGATGCGAACTGCCCGGCGATATCGGCGACTTTACTCTGCTCAAAGGCCGGATAAAGCAGCGCCAGGCTGGCGCCCTTCTCCAGCAGCATCTGATTACTGGCCATCGCGATGCCGCCCAGACCGCCGGTCACCACCGCCACTTTACCGGTCAGATCGCCTTTGGTGTCCACGCCGTAGCGCAGGTTCACGTCATATTCGTTGCTCATTTTCCTGCTTCTCCCTTATGCGGCGGCGACAAGTTGTTCTAAGGTGGCGCGCAGCCCGTCGGCATCAATGCGGAACTGGCGGCGCAGCGCAGCGCGGCTGCTGCTGTGGGTAAATTCATACGGCGGAATACCCAGCGGGATAAAGCGCTGACGCAGGCCGTGTTGGTGCAGCAGTTCGCCGATAATGCTGCTCAGGCCGCCGCTCAGCACGTGCTCTTCCATAGTGATCACCTGCGAATGCGCAGCAATCAGCTTAACCACGGCATGCGTATCCAGTGGCCACAGTGACGGCAGGGAAACGATGGTGATGCTGTCATCTTTTGCCGCCAGCGCTTCATGTGCCAGCGTGCCCATGCAAAACACCACGGTCTCTTTGCCCTGCTGGAGCACTTCCGGCTTACCGGGAACAAACTGGTAACTTTCATCGTGCAGCAGCGGCACTTTGTCGCTGTCCATGCGGATATAAACCGGGCCCTTATGGCTGATGGCATGGCGCGCAATCGCGCTGGCCTGAATCGCATCGGCCGGGGCAAAAATTTGCAGATTACCCATCGAGCGGGCGATGGCGATATCGTTAGTACAGTGGTGCGTCGCGCCCAGCGGGCCATAGGCGAAACCGGCATTCAGGCCGAGCATTTTGACGTTGGTTTCGGAGTAGCAAACGTCATTTTTCAGCTGCTCGTTAGAGCGGGCAAACAGGAAAGGTGCCGCGTTGGCGGTAAATACCGTGCGGCCACTCAACGCCACACCGGCGGCCATGCCGACCATGTTCTGCTCGGCAATGCCGACGTTGATCACCCGGTCCGGAAACGCTTTTTCGAACGGGGCGATTTTGGACGTTGAGGTGGAGTCAGCCACCATCACGCTGAGATCGGCGCCGCGGTTCTGCTCTTCCACCAGCGTATTAATAACTGCATCGCGTAAGTCTTGCATGATTACTCCTCCAGCTCGGCTAACCCTAGGGCCAGCTGCTCATCGTTCGGGACGGCGTGATGCCAGGCGGGGACGTTGGCCATAAAGGAGATGCCGTGCCCTTTCTCAGTGTTGGCCAAAATAACGCGCGGTTTGCCGATGCCCGGCTGATTGACCGCGGCGGCAATCGCCTGGGGATCGTGGCCATCGCACTCCAGCACTTCAAAGCCAAACGCCAGCCATTTGTCCGCCAGCGGCTCCAGCGGCATGATCTCTTCGGTCTTACCCGCCAGCTGCAGGCGGTTGCGGTCAACGATGGCAATCAGGTTTTCCAGCTTGAACTTGCTGGCTGACATTGCCGCTTCCCAGTTTGATCCTTCCGCCAGTTCGCCATCGCCCAGCAGCACGAAGGCGCGGCGATGGGCACGGCCAGAAAGTTTGTTACCCAGCGCCAGGCCTACGCCAATAGACAGGCCGTGGCCCAGGCCGCCGGAGTTAATTTCCACCAGTTCAGGCAGCTTCTGGTGAATAGGGTGGCCGGCCAGCAGCGTGTCGTCGCCCATAAACTGGTCGAGGATCGCCGGGTCCAGCAGGCCCATCGCCGCAGCGCTGCAGTACAAGCCGCCCGCACCGTGCCCCTTGGAGAGGATGAAGCGGTCCTGATCTGGACGGGCGCTGCTACGGTCCATCACCGCCATAAACAGCGTACAGATGATGTCCACCTCAGAGAGATCGGCACCGGTGTGACCTTTACCTGCCCGATGATTCATTTGCAGTACATAGCGCCGGGCCTGACGCGCAGTCTGTTTGATTGCCTGAAAGTCCATCATTACCTCTTCATCAATGGCGCCGCGCTGAATAGCATGCTGATACGACAGTCAACTGCGGCAAACTCGTTTTCGAATAAAAATATACGCTATCGTTTGTAATCATATTGTGGGGTAGATCATAATTCAAACAAAAGCCGCGCAAATTATTAACCCGTTGTATTTGTTAAGGTTAGATTGCTGATATGGGTGTTACTGCTAAACAATATGGATAAAAAGTGAAGTAAATCAATTGCATGACCTTGATTGGACTTTCATTCGAAAATAGATAGTGGTTTTCGCTCTGCTCGCAATTGGCGCATCCGGGGGTTACTATTTGACGCAGAGTCGGGCTGGCACGCATAAAAGGCCAGTAATCAGGCAAATGGAGTGTTTCACTTGAAAAGCAAAAATGAACAATTGGCTGATATGCAGCAACGACGAGAGAAAATCCTCGAAATGATCCGTGAGGACGGTACGGTCACGGTGAAAATGCTGACGGAGACCTTCGGCTTGACCGAAGCGACAATCCGCACAGACCTGCGCATGTTGCAGAAAGAGGGATATGTGCAGCGTTATCACGGCGGTGCCACGCTGATGACCGGTAAGCAGAATACCGGCGCGCTGCTGCTGGAGCGCCAGACGCATCTGGATGCCAAAGATGCCATTGGCCGCCTGGCGGCGCAGCATATCGAAAACGGCGATACGGTGATTTTCGATTCCGGCACCACCACCACCGCCATTGCCAATCATATGAACCATATTCGGCGGCTGTCGGTGGTGACCACGGCGGTGAATATTGCGCTGAAGCTGGGCGGCGAGCCGGGCATCAATATCCTGCTGACCGGCGGCACGTTTAAATTCCCCACGCTCTCCACCTCTGGCGATAAAGCCGCCAGCTTTTTTGAGAACGTGCTGGCCGAGAAGCTGTTTCTTGCCACTGCCTGTATTTCACCGCGCCTCGGTTTAAGCTTCCCCAGCGAGACCGATATCAAGGTGAAAACGGCGATGATCAACTGCGCCAGTACCATCTATGTGGTAGCCGACTCGAGTAAAATCGACAAGGTGTCGATGTTTGCCCTGCCGTGTGAGTGGAGCAAGATCCACTACCTGATCACCGACAGCGGCATTACTCCGGAGGCGGTGCAGGCTTTCGAAGCGCTGGGCGTCAAGGTGCTGGTGGCAACAGCATAAAAAAAGGCGTCCGCCATGCTGAGTCAGCTGCTGGCCGGACGCCTTAATCCAAAGCACTCGCTTCACGTTGCGCGAAACAAATGCGTAAGGGTTTACCACTTCCCACTTCTGACGTTGCAACTGCTGTGCCAGTTCCCCGACAGGATACTTTTCTGGCGCTTTTCAGCCACTAAACAGTTTAAAGCCGGGGCGATCCTGCCCTTTTTGCCCCTCACTGAGGCACAAGTGCACGTTTTTTGTGCAGCCTGTTATCCACGGCAGCAGATCTTTCTGGCATTTTGCTGAAAATTTTAAGCCAGCGCGCCAGTTGATTGCGCTGGAAAATAATTAGTACTTTTAACTCTTTGAAGCTTAAGAGTTTAGCAACGCGCTTGCCAGACCAGCACCTGCACTCTCAAGGGGTGATAAATCCGTTATTGCCATTAATCAAATTGCCGTTTTGTCACCTTTCAGGCAAACTCTGTCACGCTTAAAGTTCGCAGTAACATGTTCACCGCGCCCCCGCAATGGTTTCCATTCCCAAAAGCGTCAGGTAGACTGATTGCAGATTTATCTTTATGTAAACCCGAGCAATTTTTTACCTGACGCTGACCGGACTTTTTTAGCCCGTCCAACGCGATTAGGGTGGCTCAGCGCCGCAGCTTTGCGCCTGAAAAGAACCAGATATTTTGATGATATTCACGAGGACCAATGTGAAAATTAGCATCGCGTTTACCCTGTTAGCCGTGCTCACCTTAGCGGGATGCAAAACACCTCCGCCGCCTGTTGGCGATGATACGATTGTCACCAGTGAAGTTGACGGCGTGAAGCTCAGCCACCGTCATGCGGTGCTGCCGCCGAAATCATTTACCCCGGTGAACGCTGAGTATCGCGCGCTTTATAATGCTTCCGTGATGACCAGCCCGGATTACAGCGGCAAAGTGGTGCGTTATCTGGAAAACGGGAAGCCATTTATCGTACTCGGCGAGGTGGAAAACCGCTGGCTGGCGATTGCCGATGTGCCAGAGAAAGCCGAAGCAAAGGCGGAAGCTGAGGCCGAAGCGCAACCTGATGCCGTGGCCGATGCCAAAGCCCCTGCCGCACCAGCTGCAGCTGCCGCTGAAGAAACACTGCCGCAGCTGATTGGCTACGTGCCGCTAAAAGCCGGGGTTAAGAGTGAGCTGTATGACGCCACTCTGCGCAGCGATCGTCCGCGCCCGCGCAGCAAAAATAATAAAAAAGTCTGCGTTGACGTGGGCGGACAGAGTAAAGCCTGTCGCAATAATGATACGGCGACCTGGATCCTGGAATAGTCGCCCGGCGCGCTACAGCCTGCTGCCAGGGAGGGCAGCAACAGTCCCATCCACCCTCTGGTGAAGCCCCTTTTTTTGCCAGCTGGCACACAGCCGAGACTAACAAATTCTGATGACGTTGGAACTTCCCGCTGACCCAGCCACTCCGGTCAGCACAGACAATCCCCTGATTACAGCAGCGTCACCGCTGCTGAATGCCATCGTGCAAATCCGCCTGGCGGCCACGCATGACGACCCCGCCGGTCTGCGCCATCAGCTGATCGACGAAATGCGCCAGTTCGAGAGCCGCTGCAAGCAGGCAGCCATGCCGTTCGAGATGATCATCGGCGCCCGCTACTGCCTGTGTGCGGTGCTGGATGAAGCCGCGGCGCAAACGCCCTGGGGCAGCCGTGGCGTCTGGTCCGGCAGCGGCCTGCTGGTCACTTTCCATAATGAGAGCTGGGGCGGCGAGAAAGTTTTCCAGCTGCTGGCGCGGATTTCGCAAAACCCGGCGCAGCATCTCTGGCTGCTTGAATTGATCCACTACTGCTTACTGCTGGGATACGAGGGGCGCTATCGCGGCATGGATAATGGTCGCCTGCAGCGTGATGCCGTTCGCACCCGGCTGGCGCAGCTGATCGCCGACGTGCGCGGCACCGCCCCGCTGCCACCGCTGCAGGTGGCTGAGGGCGCGCAGCACAATGCGCTGTGGCGCCCGCCGGTGCCGCTGTGGGCCTGCACCACCATTGCGGCGTTTATCGCCTGCCTGATCTTCTCCGGTCTTAACTGGCGGCTGGGTAACGCCGCCGAGCCGCTGCTGCGCGCTATCTGGCAGGTACCGCTGCCAAAAGTGGTGGCCGGTCAGCGCGGTGCCGCTCCGCAGGCGCTGATTGACCTGCGCCAGCGCCTGAGCGATCTGATTGCCGATCGCCAGCTCGACGTCACCGACAGCGCCAACGGCAGCAAAGTGATTATCGCCGCCGATCGCCTGTTTAGCTCGCCTGCTACCGTCCTGTCGCCGGAAGGCCGGGCGCTGGTGGCCCGCGTCGCCACGGCGATGGAGTCAGGTAAAGGCACGATTGTCGTCAGCGTGTTCACCGACGATCGGCATATTCGCTCCAGCCGCTTCCCCTCAAACTACGAATACTCTACCGCCCAGGCTCGCGCCATCAGCACCATGATGGCGCAGATGATCGCCCAGCAGGGGATCAGCATACGTGCTCAGGGGCGCGGGGACAGCGGTGCGCTGCTGCCTAACGACAGCCCGGAAAATCGGGCGCAGAACCGCCGTGTCGAAATCACCCTGTTTGCTGCTCCGGATAGCGATGACAGCAGCCCAACTACGGGGAAAAACTAAGTTGAAAACCTTTTTCTCATGGCTTTCCAGCCGCCTGCTATGGGGCCTGCTGGGGATTACCGCGCTTTCTGCCCTGATCTGGATGGTCGGCCCGCTGCTGACCTTTACCCGCTTCCAGGCGCTGGAAAGCCCGCTGAATCGCCAGCTGCTGATTGGCCTGTGCTATTTCCTTTGGGTGCTGTTCCAGCTGATCCCACAGCTCTACCGCGCCTGGTTCAACAGCAAGCTGCTGACCCGCCTGCAGCTCAGCAACAGCGACCATGCGGAGCTGCAGGCCACGGGCGAAATGCTTGATAACCGCTTTAGCGAAGCCGCGCTGCTGCTGAAGAAAACCCAGTTCGGCAAGCGCGATAAAGGGTTCCAGCGCTTCAGCGCCCAGTACCTTTATCAGCTCCCGTGGTATCTGATTGTCGGCGCACCCGGTGCCGGTAAGACCACCGCGCTGATCAACTCCGGGCTGGAGTTTCCCCTCAGCGACGCGCTGGGTAAAACCGCGCTGCGCGGCGTGGGCGGCACGCGCCACTGCGACTGGTGGTTTACCGACCGCGCCGTGCTGCTGGACACCGCCGGGCGCTACACCCTGCAGGAGAGCCAGCGCGTGCGCGATGCCAGCGAGTGGCAGACCTTTATCACCCTGCTGAAGCGCTACCGGCCGCGCCAGCCGATCAACGGCGTAATCATGACCATCAGCGTCGCCGACCTGTTGAGCGACTCGGCAGAGGTGCGTCACGCCCAGGCCAGCGCCCTGCGCAAGCGTATGGCGGAGCTGCATCAGCAAACCGGGATCCACTTCCCGGTGTATATCATGGTGACCAAAACCGACCTGCTGAAAGGCTTTATGAGCTACTTTGCGCGGCTGGAGAAGAGCCAGCGCGATCGCATCTGGGGCTTTACCTTCCCGTGGGAGGCCAGCCGCCAGAGCGAGCACCGCCTGAATGCGCTTTTCGAACAGCAGTTCAGCCAGCTCAATGCGCGGCTGATGAGCGACCTGAGCGGCAAAATGGCGCAGGAAGGTGACCTGACGCTGCGCGCCGAATGCTTCCAGTTCCCGCAGGAGTTTCGCGCCCTGCGCCCGCTGCTGGCCGAATATCTCGATATCGTCTTTACCCCGGACAATGACGAGGTTCCCTGGTCGGCGCGCGGACTGTTCTTTACCAGCGGAACCCAGGAAGGCTTGCCGTTCGACCGCGTGATGGGCGAACTGTCGCGCAAGCTGCAGCTGCCGCAGGCTCAGGGCCAGTCGATTGCCAGCTGGGACAGCGTCAACCGCAGCGCGCCGATCCCGGCCAACAAGGGTCAGAGCTTCTTTATCCGCGGGCTGCTTAGCGATGTGGTATTTAAAGAGAGCCGCCTGGCCGGCAGCGACCGCCGCTGGGAGCACCGCAACCGCCTGCTGCACTGGACCGGCTACAGCACGCTGGCGGTTGCGCTGCTGGCCGCTTCGGCGCTCTGGCTGACCAGCTACTATAAGAACCAGCACTATTTGCAGGAAGTCGCCACCCGCCTGCCTGCCGTCAACCAAGCGGCCACGCGGCTGACGCAGGATAATCACGGGGATATGCTGGATCTGCTACCCTTCTTAAACAGCCTGGTCTCCCTGCCGCAGAGTCAGGCGTTCGCGCTGGATAAGCCGCCGCTCACCCTGCGCGGTGGGCTGTATCGCGGCGACCAGATTAGCGATGCCGCATGGGGACTGTATCAGGGCGCGCTGAAGTCGCTGCTGTTACCGCGTGTCGCCCAGACGATTACCCAGACGCTGCGCAGCGACAACGGCGAAGATGCCGAGTTCAGCCGTAATGCCCTGCGCGCTTATCAAATGCTCTACCAGCCGCGCAGCTATGACGGTAAGTTTTTACGCGGCTGGGTGATGCAGAATTTACAGCGCAGCCTGCCGCCCAGCGTCACCACGCGCCAGCTGCAGCAGCTGGACTGGCACCTCAGCCAGCTGCTTGACCGCCAGATCCTCAGTTCTCCTTATCTGCGCGACAATGCGCTGATGATGAAGAAGCTGTCGCTTAATCTGGAGAATGCCGGGCATCAGGGTGATGCTGACGAGCCGCTGGCGGTGCTGAAGCCCGTTAGCGGCCAAACTGCCGCATTGCACAAATAAGGTCATCACTATGGCAGCCAATAATGACCTGGGATGGTATGGCAAATTGCCGACTGCTGGCGATTTTTTGCAGCACCGGATGCCGGAAGCAGTGATTAACAGCTGGTCCAACTGGTTTCAGCTCGGGCTGATCCACTGGCATCACCATCACGATGGTGCCAGCGATCTGTTCAGCCAGGCGCCGGTATGGAATTTTGCCCTGCCCGCCACGCTTGGGGTGCAGCGGGTGCAGCTGGGCTGCCTGATGCCGTCACGCGACCGCGTCGGGCGCGCCTGGCCGCTGCTGGTGTTGCAAAGCGTGCCGATGAAGTACTGGCACCCGGCACAGCTGGCGATCTCCGGTGACTGGTTTCAGGAAGTGGGCTCCACCATGGTTCAGGCGGTGCAGCAGCGGCATACTGCAGAGTGGCTGGAGCAGGCGCTGTGCGGCATTGCTCCGCTGTCGCTGCCTGACACCGGGCGCTCCGATATTATGGACGTGATTGGTTATCAGGATCTGCCCTGCACGCTGGACTGGCGCGAGGTGGCAACGCGCTTTGATCCGTTACAGTACACCAGCTACTGGTGGACCAATCAGAGCGACGGCTACCCTCTGGCCAGCCATAAACACAGCGGCAATCTGACCGCACAGCTCTTTTCACAACTCTTTCATCCGGCTGCCGCTGCGCAGCCGGGCCGTCATGGGCTCTATCCACCGATGTTTGAATAGAGTCATTTGGCCCTGGGGCCTCAGTGCAGGAAACGCGCATGCGATTGACCATTTTGCAGAATCAGGCTGAGGCTCCGGTAGCCACCTGTGATTTTGTGCCACCTGGCGGCACCATTGGCCGCAGCGTCGATAATGACCTGGTGTTGCCCGACCCCGATCGGGCGATTTCCCGCCTGCAGGCACTGGTCCATGTTGCCGCCAACGGCGACTGTCGCCTGACCAATCAGGGCAGCGTGATCGCCGTGATCCACAACGGCAGCGAACTGACGCGCGGCAGCCAGGTGATGCTCGACCACGGCGATACGCTGTCGATTGGCTCATACCAGATTGGCGTCAGCGACCCGCTGCGCGCCGCTCAGCCGGACGCTACGCCGGCGTTTGATGACCCGCTGTCGCTGTTTGAGGATGATGGCGCGGGCAATGACCAACTGCTGGCGATGCAGCCGCTGGCCAGCAGCCCGCTGCCGGTGCAGGACGGACTGAGTGCCGAAGAGCAGGAGCTGCGCGCGCAGCGTCAGGCCGTGGGTCGCCTCGGCATTGACCCGGTGGCACACGACGCTCCGCCGGTGGAGTCAGGCGCAGCCGCGCAGGGCAACCGTGAGCAGCGCCTGATGGCCGCGCTGCTGGAGGGGATGGGGCTGGATACCACGCTGGATAAAACCCCGCTGACGGAAGATCAGATGCGCACCACCGGACGGATGCTGAGCCTGTTTTCCCAGGGCACGGTGGCGCTGCTCTCCTCCCGCTCGATCCTCAAACGCGGGGTGAAGGCGGAGATGACCATGATCCTCAACGAGGCCAATAACCCGTTTAAGATCCTGCCGTCCGGTAAAACCGTGCTGATGCAGATTTACCAGAGCCAGATGCCCGGCTTTATGCAGCCGGAACAGGCGGTGCGCGATGCGCTGGTCGACCTGCAGGCCCACCAGCTGGGGATGATTGCCGGGATCCGCGCCATCATCGCCGCCATGCTGCAGTCGTTTAATCCGCAGCGGCTGGAGGAGCACGCCAGGCGCGACGGCGTGATGCCGCGTTTCGCCCTCAGCAGCGCAAAGAAGGCCCAGCTGTGGGACTACTTCATGCGCCACTATCAAAACACCTCGGGCGAAATTGAGGATGATTTCCACACCCTGTTTGGAGAAGCGTTCCTGCAGGCCTACGACATGGAAGTGAATCAGTACAAAGACTCACAAACCCGACCGGAAGACGTATGAATATCAATTTTTCCAGCACCTCGCAGATCGGCGCGCGCGTGAGCAATCAGGACACCACGGGAGCCCTGTTAGGCGACCACCATGCCTGTTTTATGGTCTGTGATGGCGTGGCGGGCAACACGGGCGGCGAGCTGGCGGCCCGCATCGCGCGCGACACGCTGCTGGCTCAGCTGGACGGCGACACGCCGCTTCAGCCACAAAATACCGCCACCCTGGTCGAAAATACCGAGCAGGCGATACGCGCGGCGCAGCGGAATAATCTGAATTACAGCCAGATGAGCACCACGCTGGCGGCGCTGTTTATCGACCGCGATGCGCTGCAGGCCTGGTGGGTACACGCCGGTGACAGCCGGGTTTATCACTTCCGCCGGGGTCTGATCCATGCCGTTACCCGTGACCATAGTCTGGCCCAGCAGCTGCAGGATGCTGGCTATGAAAATACCGGAATTAACAGTAATTTACTTTATAATGCGCTCGGCGCAGATGTCTCACATCCCCACGGCTACAGCGAAGTGCTGCCGCTGGAAGATGGGGATGCATTTTTGGTCTGCACCGACGGTTTCTGGAGCAACCTCACGCCGGGTGAAATGGAGCAGGCGCTGCGCATGGTGAATTCACCGCAGGAGTGGCTGGCGCTGATGCAGAAAGCCATCGATCGCAGCGCAAAAACCGATAACCTGAGCGCCGTCGCCGTCTGGGTTGGCTCGCCGCAGGAAACCACATTACTCTTTTCGATGGCGGATTCGGCTCGTTTTCTCCCGCCACGCGATTAATACCAAGGAATGCTATGAAATTTTGGTTGCCAGCTGCTGTGACACTGTTGTTAGCCGCCAATGTCCAGGCGGCAGATTATCGGGTGGTCTACTCCCCCAGCCTCGCGCTGGAAGTCTTTATCGATAATGTTGCCAGCAACACGCCTGCGGCCTGGTGTCAGGAGACGCTCAACCTGCGTATCGTCTCAGGCAAGAGCACCGAATCCGGCGTGCTGACCAGCTTCCTGCCCCGCGTGGGCAACCTGCTGCAGAACCAGTGCGGTAAGCTGCTGGAGCTGCCGTGGCAGATGACCAATAACGACGGTACGGTGCTGGCCGCCGGCACCGCGGCCAAAGAACAGGGCTGGCGCCCGATTGTCACCGCCGACTCGACCGCCACCGCCACCGCCAGCAATGCCGCACCGCTCGACCTGTCACAGCCGGCAAATGGCGAGCCGTTGCAGCATTTTGATCTGCCCGGCGGCTGCCATTTTCGCACCTGGTGGGATGATAACGGCCAGTCGCTGTTTATCCCGGATGAGAAAAGTATGACCTGCTCCACCGAAGGCTGGCTGGAGGGCCACAGCACCCTGACGCTGGCACGCGACGGTAAGAGTGAGGCGCTGCAGGTTAATTTCTACCAGGGATACCCGCTGCTGCATCTGCACCCAAAACCAGACGCTTTAGATGTCGTGGCGGTCAATAACCAGCGCCTGGTGGTGACGCGTGCCGATGCCGCCGATAGCTGGCTGGTGCTGCCTTTCAATAACCCCCTGCACGCCTGGTCGTTTGACGGTGCGCTGCTGGTGAAAATGGACAGAGCGCAGGCCGGTGACAGCGCCGCGCTGAAAGCACGGGTGGATGCCGTGCGTAAAACCTGGTCCGACGTGATCGACACCGGGGTGAAAGTCAATGTGCTGTTGGTGGATGACCTGCACGCCGACCTGGCCGACCCGGCGATTGGCGCCTGGCGTACCGTTAATTAACCTTAAGCCCAATATGCGCCAGGAGAGCTCGACGATGTCGGCAAACGAACAGCAAAAAAACGTGCCCAATGCCCTTCCGGCTGGCTACCGGTTTAACGAGTTTGAAATTAAGGAAGTGATTGGCGGTGGGGGTTTTGGCATTGTCTATCGCGCCTGGGATCACCTGCTGGAGCGCACCATTGCCATCAAAGAGTATATGCCGATCTCACTGGCCAGCCGCAGCGACCAGCTGGCCATTACCCTGCGCGGTGAACGCTACCAGAAGCTGTTCAGCGCCGGGCTGAACAGCTTTATTCAGGAAGCTCGACTGCTGGCCCGCTTTAACCACCCTGGGCTGCTGCACGTGCTGCGCTTCTGGGAGGAGAACGGGACGGCCTATATGGGGACGCTGTTCTACAGCGGCATGACGCTGAAGGAGTGGCAGCAGACCAGCCCGCAGACGGTTAACGAAGCGTGGATCCGCCAGCTGTTACCGCCGCTGTTTGGCGCAATCAACACCATTCATCGCGCTGGCTACCTGCACCGCGATATCTCACTGGATAATATCCAGATCCAGGAGAACCAGCTGCCGGTGCTGCTGGACTTCGGATCGGCGCGTAAAGAGATTGGTAATCTTTCCGATGAAACCGAAATTATGCTCAAACCCGGCTATGCGCCGATTGAGCAGTACAGCGAAGAGGGCGACAGCGACCAGGGGCCGTGGACGGATATCTACGCGCTGGGCGCGGTACTGCATACCCTGGTGACCGGCAGCCCGCCGCCGGTGAGCGTGGTGCGCTGTATTGAAGATCATTACCAGCCGCTGAGCACGCTGTTACCGGAAGGTTTCTCACTGCCGCTGCTGCATGCCATTGACCGTGCGCTGGCGATGGACCCACGGCAGCGCCCGCAGTCGATTGATGAACTCGCTGCGCTGATCGACCTGCCGGTGAGTGAAGTGGCGGAGCTGGTCAACAACGTCGCCCAGCCGCTGGAAGAGCAGGAACCGCTGCCGGAGCCTGAACCGGTGGTGCTGGCGGTGAACCCCACTGCCGGAGCGGCGGTGCCGGTGATGACGCCACGCGTGGCAAAGCGGCTGTCGCGCCCGCTGATGCTGCTGAGTTTACTGGCCGTGGTGGCCGTGGCGGCGCTGGTCTGGGGCCTCAACGCTAACGATAGCACCCCGCAAAAGCAGCCGGCAGCGGCAGCCAGCAGCAGCCAGCCGCCCGTCAGCACGCCAGCCAACAACGCAGCGGCCAGCGCACCGGCGATGGCAACGGTGTATCTCAAGCTCAACGCCGGGGAGTCGCTACTGCTGAATGGTAATGTGATGGAAGTGAAGCCGAATAACAGCGGCTATGCCTCGCTCAACCTCGCCGCCGGGGATTATCATCTGGAAGTGCGCAGCGCCAGCAGCGTGCACAGCCAGCGGCTGAAGATTGACCGCGCGGGAACCTGGCTGATTAATCCCGGCCAGTAATGTCGTTTGCCGGGCGGACCGAAAAAGAGGGTCCGCCCCTACGCGATCACTCCGGCCTTTGTCGGGGTCGACCCGACATCCAGCCTTTGTAGGGGTCGACCGCGTTTCTGGTCGACCCGTCATGCCAATCCCGACCAGTAATGTCGTTTGCCGGGCGGACCGAAAAAGAGGGTCCGCCCCTACAAGACAGCTCCGGCCTTTAGCGGGGTCGACCGCTTTTCTGGTCGACCCGTCATGCGCTATTTATCCCACCATCCCGTTATGGCACTGCTGCAGCTCGCGCACGCGCTGCACCAGGTCGGTCAGACAATCGTCATACATCCCGCGCCGTTTCAGCTCCTGCTCAAGCGAGAACAGATACTGGGCATTGGTGCCGAGCGGTCCTTTGGCCTGCGCGATCAGCGGCGCGATAGTCTTCGGGCAGGAGTCGGCTTCGTACAGGGCGTGGCGCGGATCCATAACAAACACCAGCGCCGTCACGGTGCGGCCATCGTCCAGCGCCAGGTCACACCAGGTGGGCAGATAGCAGCCGGTGACCATCTCGCGCTTCCACAGCAGCTCGAGTTCCTCGTGCAGTTTGGCTTCGGGCAGGCAGAAAGCCAGCCCGGTGGTCTCGCCGCCCTCTTTCAGCGCCAGCATGCGTCCCGGCTGAACCGCTGTCCCGCGTCCGGCGGTCAGGCGCAGGCAGAACGCCCGGTGCCAGCCCTGCAGCGTGCCCGCAGCTACTTCATCCGCTTCAAACACCGGGTTCCACATGAGCGAGCCGTAGCCAAAAATCCACACCGGGCTGTGATCGGGACGACAGGCCAGCGTTGCCGCAAGGGACGCGGCACGCTGCTCACTGGTCCACAGCAGCGACTCCTCAATATCACCAAAGGCGGTTTTACAGTCTGCTTTTAATAAGAAATCTCTTGTTAACATTGCCACCTCCCACGCCACTGCCCTGAATCCGCGCTGTTATCACTGCTATCCCTGGAAAATGCGCGTTTTCAGCAAAAAAACTGAACGCTTTTAACGACCTTATGCATTTATGCGACTGCAATCAAGTTTGAACCTAATCACAAAAGAAAAAAAGTTTCACTTAAGCGATCGGCAGCAGGCCGGAAATATTTATGGTGAGCGGAAAAAAAGCGGCACGGGAAGTAAAAAGAACTTTTGATTTTTTTGCTAAACCAGTTTAGCTTTCAGTCGAAACCATTTAAGGATAATCAACATGCAAAAAAGAGTCTGGGTTCTGGGTGATGCGGTCATTGACCTGCTGCCGGAAGAGGAAGGACGGCTGCTGCAGTGCCCCGGCGGCGCACCGGCGAATGTTGCCGTCGGTATCGCCCGTCTGGGTGGCAACAGCGCATTCATTGGCTGCGTGGGAGACGACCCATTCGGCACGTTCCTGCAGCAGACGCTGCGCGCGGAGGGGGTGGATGCGCAATATATGTACCCCGCTGCCGGGCAGCGCACATCAACGGTACTGGTTTCACTGGATGCAGAGGGTGAGCGCCACTTCACCTTTATGGTGCGCCCCGCTGCCGATCTGTTCCTGACCCCCGACCGGCTTCCCGTCTTTCAGGCGCATGAAGGTCTTCACCTGTGCTCCATTGCGCTGAGCGCCGAACCGTCGCGCAGTGCCGCTTTACGGGCGATGCAGGCGGTGAAACAGGCCGGAGGCTGGGTCAGTTTTGACCCTAACCTGCGCAGCGATCTCTGGTCAGACGCCAATGAGATGAACGCCCTTCTGGCTCAGGCATTTGCTCTTGCGGATATCATCAAGCTGTCCGAGGATGAGTTATTTACGCTGACCGGCTGCCGCGAGATTGAGCCTGGCATTAAGCAGTTTACTGCCGATTACCAGCCCGCGCTGCTGCTGGTAACGCGCGGTAGCGAGGGAGTCACGGTCTGGCAATCGCAGCGCCAGCAGCACTATCCCGCGCCGCACGTCAGCGTGGTCGATACCACCGGCGCAGGCGATGCCTTTGTCGCCGGACTGCTGGCTGCGCTTGCGCGTGAAGCCAATCCGCTGGCCCCCCAGCAGCTGGAGAAGGCCATTCAGCAGGCCCAGCATAGCGGTGCCGCCGCCACCACGGCTAAAGGTGCCATGACCGCCCTGCCTTACGCAGACGAACTTCTCCGTTTCACCACCTTAGCAGGTTAAATTGCCAACCCGGTCACACTTCCTAAACCGGGTTAGCAAATCTGATTGAACAGCCTGATTCATTTCGCTTACGCTTCGCATCGAACCGGTTTAGCAAAATACAAAATAATCACTCTGGGATATCTTATTCATGATTAAACCTGGCACTCTGGCGATCGCTATTGGCATCGCCCTTTCCACTCCAACACTGGGCTACGCCGCACCGACCCTCGACAGCCTTGAAGCACGTCTGGTGGCCATGGAGCAGCGCCTGCAGCAGGCTGAAAGCCGCGCCGCCGATGCTGAAACACGCGCCACCGCTGCCGAACAGCAGGTTGCACATCTGCAAGCCCGTACTCAGGCACCGCTCGCCACTGCCCGACAGACGGACAGCGCTGCAGCGCCCACCCCGGCTGAACAACCCGCAACGAACGTGGCGGCCAGCGCCGCCGCGCTCAGTGAAGGTTTTGAGTTTCATGGCTACGCCCGCTCCGGCCTGATCATGAATGATTCAGCTGCGGGTACGCAGAGCGGCCCTTACCTGACGCCCGCCGGTGAGACGGGCGGCGCGGTCGGCCGTCTCGGCAACGAAAACAACACCTACGTCGAACTGAATCTTGAGCACAAGCAACAGTTGGCCAACGGCGCTACCACGCGATTTAAAGCGATGCTGGCCGACGGGCAGCGGGATTACAACGACTGGACCGGCAGCACCAGTGAACTGAACATCCGCCAGGCATTTGTTGAGCTGGGCAACCTACCGACCTTCAGCGGGGTGTTTGATAACAGTACCCTGTGGGCGGGAAAACGCTTTGACCGCGACAACTTTGATATCCACTGGCTCGATTCTGACGTGGTGTTCCTCGCGGGGACCGGCGGCGGGATCTATGACGTGCAGTGGAACGAGGGGCTAAAAAGTAACTTTTCACTCTACGGGCGTAACTTTGGTGATATTGAAACCATTGATAACACTATCCAAAACTACATTGTCACCAGCAACCATTTTGCCGGTCCGTTCCAGCTGATGGTCAGCGGCCTGCGCGCCAAAGATAACGACCAGCGGGTTAACCGCAGTCGCGATAACGATCGGGCAGGCGACAGCGGCATCCACGCGATGCTGGCTCTGCACAATGACAGTTTCTGGGGCCTGCGCAGCGGCAGCGCTAAAACTGCGCTGCTGTATGGTCATGGGCTGGGTGCGGAAGTGAAAGGGATTGGCTCCGATGGCAACCTGACGCAGCAGGCAGAAACCTGGCGCCTGGCCAGTTATGGCGTCACCCCGCTGAACAAAACATGGAGCTTTGCTCCGGCACTGCTGGCACAAACCAGCAGCGACCGCTATGCCGCCGGGGACCACTACCGCTGGGCGACGCTCAATGCCCGCCTGATCCAGGCGATAAACCAGAATTTCGCCCTGGCGTATGAGGGAAGTTATCAGTATATGGACCTCGATGCGCAGGGGTACAGAGATCGTCAGGCCGTTTCCGGCAGCTTCTGGAAGCTGACCGTCGCCCCGACCTTTAAAGTGGCGGATATCGGCGATTTCTTCACCCGGCCGGAGATCCGCTTCTTTGCCAGCTGGATGGACTGGAACAGCTCGCTCGATCGCTACGCCAGCGATGACACCTTCGGCAGCAGTGGCTTCAGCGCGGGCGGAGAGTGGAACTTCGGCGTTCAGATGGAAACCTGGTTCTGATACACATAAAAAACGATAAGCAAAAGGTGAAAGAATGGATATTGATAAAACAGCCAGGGCGCTCCTGCCGCTGCTTGGCGGACGGGAAAATATTGCCAGCGCAGCCCACTGCGCGACACGCCTGCGTCTGGTAATGGTCGATGACAATAAGGTACAGAAAGAGGACATTGAAGCCCTGGAAGGTGTCAAAGGCTGCTTCCGCAACGCCGGGCAGATGCAAATTATCTTCGGCAGCGGCCTGGTTAATAAAGTGCATGCCGCCTTCGTCCGTGAAGCAGGAATTAGCGAATCGAGCAAAAGCGAAGCGGCCGATATCGCCGCTAAAAAACTCAATCCGCTGCAGCGCATTGCACGGGTACTGTCGAATATCTTCGTGCCGATCATTCCGGCTATCGTCGCATCCGGCCTGCTGATGGGCCTGCTCGGCATGGTCAAGACCTACGGCTGGGTGAATCCCGACAGCGCGCTATTTATCATGCTGGATATGTGCAGCTCTGCCGCCTTTATTATTCTGCCGATCCTGATCGGCTTTACCGCCGCGCGTGAATTTGGTGGCAATCCTTACCTTGGCGCCACGCTGGGTGGCATTCTCACCCACCCGGCGCTGACCAATGCCTGGGGCGTCGCCAGCGGTTTCCACACCATGAATTTCTTCGGTCTGGAGATTGCGATGATCGGCTATCAGGGAACGGTGTTCCCGGTGCTGCTGGCGGTATGGTTTATGAGCCACTGCGAGAAACGCCTGCGGCGTGCGATCCCGGATGCGTTGGATATTATCCTCACCCCGTTCCTGACGGTGATTATTTCTGGCTTTGTCGCCCTGTTGATTATCGGCCCCGCCGGACGCGCGCTGGGTGATGGTATCTCGCTGGTGCTCAGCACGCTGATTGCCCACGCCGGCTGGCTGGCCGGACTGCTGTTTGGCGGATTGTATTCCGTGATTGTCATCACCGGCATCCATCACAGTTTCCACGCGGTTGAAGCCGGTCTGTTGGGCAACCCCGCAATTGGCGTTAACTTCCTGCTGCCAATCTGGTCGATGGCCAATATTGCTCAGGGCGGTGCCTGCCTGGCTGTCTGGTTTAAAACCCGGGATGTTAAGGTGCGCAGCGTGGTGCTGCCCTCGGCGTTTTCCGCCATGCTGGGGATCACCGAAGCCGCTCTGTTTGGCGTAAATCTGCGCTACATTAAACCCTTTATCGCCGGGCTGGTGGGCGGTGCAATCGGTGGCGCCTGGGTGGTGACGATGCACGTCAATATGACCGCCGTCGGCCTGACGGCCCTGCCAGGCCTGGCGATTGTGCAGGCCAGCTCGATGCTCAATTATCTTATTGGTATGGCTATCGCATTTGGCACTGCGTTTGTGCTCTCACTGCTGTTCAAAATTAAATTCGAGGCAAAAGCATGAGTGAAGCCCAGCGGGTAAAACAGGCCCTGCTGGCTGTCCTGCGCGGACAGCCTGGCGTCGCTGAAGACCCTCACCGCCCTGCCTGGCATCTTGCGCCACCGGTGGGGCTGATGAATGACCCCAACGGGTTTATTCAGTTCAACCAGCGCTATGTGCTCTGCTACCAGTGGAACCCACTCGCCTGCGCGCACGGGGCCAAGTTCTGGGGCCAGTGGAGCTCGGCTGACCTGGTCAACTGGCGCCATGAACCCCTGGCGCTGGCGCCGTCGGAAGAGTATGAAAGTCACGGCTGCTATTCTGGCAGCGCGGTGGACAATCAGGGCGAACTGACCCTGATCTATACCGGCAACGTAAAGTTTGACGACGGTCAACGTACGGCCTGGCAGTGTCTCGCTACCCGTAATGCAGCGGGTGACTATACCAAGCTGGGGCCGGTAGTTGCTTTGCCAGCCGGTTATACCGGCCACGTGCGCGACCCAAAAGTCTGGCAGCATGCTGAGCAGTGGTACATGGTTCTCGGCGCTCAGGACCTCAATCTACAGGGTAAGGTACTGCTGCTGCGCTCGCCGGACCTGCATCAGTGGACGCTGCTGGGTGAAATCGCCGGTAGCCAGCTCAACGGCCTTGGTGATTTTGGCTACATGTGGGAGTGCCCGGACCTGTTCACACTTGGTGAGCACAGCGTACTGCTGGTCTGCCCGCAGGGGCTGCCGGCGGCAGACGGGCGGTATCTGAATACCTTCCAGAGCGGCTATTTCTGCGGCACGCTCGATTATGACCATCATCAGTTCAGCCACGGTGAGTTTCATGAGCTGGACCTGGGCTTTGAGTTTTATGCCCCTCAAACCTGCCTGAGTGACGACGGACGCCGCCTGCTGATCGGCTGGATGGGCATACCCGACGAGGATGAGTTTTACCAGCCGACCAAAGCCTACGGCTGGATGCACACCATGACCTGCCCACGTGAACTGACGCTGCGATCTGAGCGCATTTACCAGCAGCCAGCGCGCGAGCTGCAGCAGCTTCGCCAGCAGCAGGTAACGCTAAACGCCCGCGCTGACGAACTTCCGCTGCTGGCGATCGACAGCGCAGAGCTGGAACTGACCTTTAACGGCAGCTTTAGGGCTAACTTCGCCGATACGCTGCAGCTGGTGGTTGAGCCAGGCGGCATCTGGCTGCACCGCAACAATCTGCGCAGCGGTGAAGCGGAGCAGCGGCAGTGGCTGGGCAGCGTCCACAGTCTGCGTATTCTTTGCGACCGCTCCAGCGTTGAGATCTTTATTAACCAAGGTGAAGCGGTGATGTCGGCTCGCTACTTTCCCGGCCCGCAGCCGCGGCTGCATTTTAGCGGCGGCGCGCAGATCGCCCTGCATCACTGGAGGTTACGGCAATGCGTGATAGAATAAGGCGATGAGCCATCACACCTAAGCCACTGTGAATAAAAACAAACGTATCACGATTAACGATATTGCCCGGCTGGCAGGCGTGTCCAAATCTACTGCCAGCCTGGTTCTTAATGGCCGGGGAAAGGAGCTGCGCGTCGCGGAAGGAACCCGCAGCCGGGTGATGGAGATCGCCCGCCAGCAGCATTACCAGCCAAGCATCCATGCCCGCGCATTAAACTCCAGCCGCAGCCATACCCTCGGGCTGGTGGTGCCAGAAATGACCAACCACGGCTTTGCCCGTTTCTCTCATGAACTGGAAATGCTGTGCCGCGATGCTGGCCTGCAGCTGCTTATCGCCTGCACCGCGGAAAATGCCAGCCAGGAGACGCTGGCGGTGAATAATTTGATCCAGCGCCAGGTTGACGGGCTGATTGTGGCTTCCAGCATGCTCAATGATGCTGAATATCAGAAGATTAATCAGCAGCTGCCCGTGGTGCTGTTTGACCGCCATCTTGGCGACTCCACCCTTCCTCTGGTGATCACCGATGCCACCGGCCCCACCGCCACGCTGGTCGAAGCCGTGGCGCGCGAAGGCTATGACGAACTCTATTTCTTTGGCGGACAGCCGCGAATTTCACCGACGCGCGATCGTCTGGCGGGCTACCGTCTCGGGCTGGAGCGTGCCGGGTTAACGCTAAATCCGCAGTGGATCATGCACGGTCACTATCACGCCAGCTCCGGCTATGAAATGTTTGCCGAGCTCTACGCGCGGCTTGGGCGGGTGCCGCAGGCGCTATTTTGCGCCGCCTGTGGCCTGCAGGAAGGTGTCCTGCGTTACCTCAGCCAGCACGGCCTGCTGAATACGCCGATGCACCTGTGCAGCTTTGACGACCACTATCTGTATGACGCGCTCTGCGTAAGCATTGATACCGTTGAGCAGGATGAACGCCTGCTGGCATGGAACTGCTTCGAGATGGTCACCCGACTTGTCGATGAGCAGATACCGGAAGAGACTCAGCGCTGGTTACCCGCACGGTTAATCTGGCGCCGTGCGACAGCCAAGTAGCCCTTGGGGATGGCTGTAAAATAGAGCCACTCCCCAGACTTTTTATCTGCAGCCTGCGTTTTTGCATCATAGCGCCATCATTTTCCGTCCATTATGGCTTAATTAATTACTTCCGGACAATAAAGACCCCAGTTTTTCATTAAGATAGCTACATAAGTGCAATAAATAGCTGTTATAGCCCGTTATTCATAAAACCCCGTAAAATAGCGTAAATTTCTGCCAAAAGCGGCGAAAAAAGGTTACACTTTCGCCACTTGTCTTTCATATTGTCAGACTATGTTTAATGGGCCTGCGGTGTGGTTTGCCGATTTCAGGCCAACAGGATAAGGTTAAGGAGCGTTTGCCTATGAGTGCGCACGAGAGCAGTAAAACCCGTCACACCGAGTATTCCCTCATCTTTCCCATCGCCGCACTGACCATTTTATGGTTTTGGGGCAACACCGCATCATTTCCTCTGGTCATTGGCATCAACCTGATTGCGCTGATCGCCATCCTCAGCAGCGCCTTCAGCGTGGTACGTCATGCCGACGTATTAGCCCACCGCCTGGGCGAGCCCTATGGTTCCCTGATCCTCAGCCTCTCCGTGGTGATCCTTGAAGTCAGCCTGATCTCCGCGCTGATGGCCACCGGCGACGCCGCGCCCGCGCTGATGCGCGACACGCTCTATTCGATCATTATGATTGTTACCTGCGGCCTGGTGGGCTTTGCGCTGCTGCTCGGCGGCAACAAGTTTGCCACCCAGTATGTCAATCTGGCGGGGGTTAAACAGTATCTGATTGCGATTTTCCCGCTGGGGATGATCGTGCTGGTACTGCCGAATGCCCTGCCCGGCGGCAACTTTACCATCGGTCAGGCGCTGCTGGTTTCGGCCATTTCTGCGGCGATGTACGGCGTGTTCCTGCTGATCCAGACCAAAACGCACCAGAGTCTGTTTGTCTATGAGCACGAAGATGACGGTGACGATCCGCACCACGGTAAGCCCTCGGCGCACTCCAGCCTCAGGCACACCCTATGGCTGATTGTGCATCTGGTGGCGGTGATTGCCGTGACCAAAATGAATGCCAATACGCTGGAGTCACTGCTGACCGAGCTCAACGCACCGGAGCAGTTTACCGGCTTCCTGGTGGCACTGTTGATCCTGTCTCCTGAAGGGTTGGGCGCGATTAAAGCGGTGCTGGCCAATCAGGTACAGCGCGCGATGAACCTGTTCTTCGGCTCCGTGCTGGCGACCATCTCACTGACGGTGCCGGCGGTGACGATTATCGCCACGCTGACCGGGCAGCAGCTGATCTTCGGGCTGGAGCCGCCGCAGATGGTGGTGATGATTTCCGCCCTGCTGCTGTGCCAGATATCGTTCTCTACCGGGCGCACCAACGTGCTAAACGGCGCGGCGCATCTGGCCTTGTTTATCGCTTATCTGATGACGGTGATGCTGTAAAATCGGCACCGGGCGACCGGAAAAAATGGCCTTCATTACGATGGGTGCTAATCATCGGCACGGGGCGACCGGAAAAAATGGCCTTCATCACGATTAGTGCTAATCATCGGCACGGGGCGACCGGAAAAAATGGTCGCCCCCTACAAGTAAAAGGGCTGACCATTTTTCGGGTCAGCCCTTTGATTTTATTGCGCCTGATACTGCAAAGTATGGCCGCTGCCGGTCAGCGTCAGCGACTGCTCATCCACCTTCACCTCAGCGCCATTCATCAACATCTGCGTCAGCGTCTGCTCCCACTTGTTCAGATCGGCATTGCTGCACAGCATGCGCGTGGAGGCCAGCTGCGGCACGCTCAGTCGTCCCTGCTCTACTTTGCCCTGACCGAAGAAACGGTTGCACATCACCCCGCTCACCTTCAGCCCTTCACTAAAACCGATCCCCGGCCGGATGCCCTCATGCGGCACGACAGCCTGGCCGTCCACCGCGCTGAGCACAAACTGACGATTCGCCAGCTGGCTGGCATCCGTCGGGCTGGTGTTGCTGTGGCTGCAGCCGCTCAGCGCGACAGCACCCAGTAACAGTAAAGTGACTTTTTTCATTATGACTCCTTAGATTGGCAATCCATGTTAACAACTGAGTAAGCAGGAAATAACGGCGCAGGGCGCGGATAAAGAGCGGGCCAGAATATCTGGCCCGCAGGAGAAAGGAAGTTTAGTTGCTGGTATCGAGTTCAGGGAAGCTTTTCACCAGGTCATCAATCGCTTTCATCTGCTTGAGGAACGGCTCCAGCTTGTCGAGCGGCAGCGCGGACGGGCCATCGCACTTGGCGTTCGCCGGGTCCGGGTGCGCTTCGATAAACAGGCCGGCAATGCCAACGGCCATGCCGGCGCGTGCCAGTTCAGAAACCTGACCGCGACGACCGCTGGACGCGGCACCCATCGGGTCACGGCACTGCAGCGCATGCGTCACGTCGAAGATCACCGGGCTGTTGTTCGATACCTGCTTCATCACGTTGAAGCCCAGCATGTCGACCACCAGGTTGTCATAACCGAAGTTGGCACCGCGATCGCACAGGATCACTTTATCGTTGCCGCCTTCAGCAAACTTATCCACGATGTTACCCATCTGGCCAGGGCTGACAAACTGCGGCTTCTTGACGTTGATTACCGCGCCGGTTTTCGCCATCGCTTCCACCAGATCGGTCTGGCGGGCAAGGAAGGCGGGCAGCTGGATCACGTCAACCACGTCGGCCACGGTCTGTGCCTGGCTGGCTTCGTGCACGTCGGTGATGATTTTCACGCCGAACGCCTGCTTAATTTCCTGGAAGATTTTCATCCCCTCTTCGAGGCCCGGGCCACGGTAAGAGTGGATGGATGAGCGGTTGGCTTTATCAAACGAGGCTTTGAACACGTAGGGAATACCCAGCTTCTGGGTTACGGTGACGTAATGCTCACAGATACGCATCGCCAGGTCGCGCGATTCCAGCACGTTCATCCCGCCAAACAGCACGAACGGCAGGTCGTTTGCGACGTTAATGTCGCCAATGCTTACCACTTTCTGATTCATGTCTTCGCCTTTATAGAGTTCACTGCGTTTAGTGAAGGGTAATCTGTTTTTGCTCGATAGAGTGGATCTGCACCTTAATCATTTCGCTGACCGGATCTTCCGGGCACTGCTCAACAAAGTAGGTCAAATCGTTCAACGCCACGTGTCCACACTCCAGCTGGGCGAAAATCAGCCCGCGGTCGCGGATCTCATACGGGTCCTCCGGATCCATCTGCACCAGCACCTGGCTGACGTGCAGCGCCATTTCCATCTGCTTCTCATCCATCAGGGAGGATTTCAGCGTGTCGAGCATTTTGCGCAGGACCGCCAGCGGCTCGGCTTCCTGTAAATCGTCATCATACAGTTCGGCAATCGGCCCGATGTTGCCCTTCAGCCACACTTCCAGCTGGTGCTCATCCAGGGTTTCGCCATCAAACGGGTTGATCAGCCACATATCCTGATCGATCCACTCGGCGCGCAGGATCAGCTGCGTCGGGAAGATCACCGGGAACAGCGGCAGATCGAGCTTGCCTGCAATATGCAGAAAAATCACCCCCAGCGACACCGCGGTGCCCTGGCGGGTACGTAAAACATTATCCAGCCACAGCGTATCCGACAGGCGATAAACGCCGCTTGCGCCACCAAAACCCCAGCGGCCCCAGAACAGCGCGATCAGCTGCTCAACCTGTAAGTCGGCGGCCAGTTCGGGCGCGATCTCTGCGCGTGCTTCGGCAACCAGTGCCGACAACTGCTTTCTGACGTCTTCAGCCGGAAAGTCGCTGCGTATCGCCAGCGACGCAGCGATCACCGCCTCACTCAGCGGCGCGGCGGTAAAATCAAAATCAGCGATGGACGTCATACAAACCCCAGCAATGGCATTTTAGTGGTGGCTAACTGAACGATGGCCACAAGGGCGATTAACGCCACAATGAACGCTATCCAGCGTACTTTTTGCGCGCGCGGACGTCGTCCCAGGGCAATAGCGCCCAGCGCGATATAGATGATAACGCCAAACAGCTTCTCAGTCAGCCAGTTGCCCTGCGGTGTAAACGGGTAAAAGTGGGTAATAGTGACCAGCAGCACGCCAGAGAGCAGCAAAAGCGTGTCGTTGAGATGCGGCACAATACGCACCCAGCGGCGCTGCAGCATGGCTGAACCGGTCTGCAACCAGTAAAAGCGCAGCAGAAACAGCGCGGCGGTGATGGCGACGGTCAACAGATGAAAATTTTTAAGTGGAAGGTACCATGCGGCCATAAAAGCTCCTTAATTACGCGTTATCTGCCCGAGCGTTACGCGGTCGTTGCCGCCATAATCCTGACAGGTTTCCACCTGACAGAAGCTGTTCTCACGCAGGATTTGCCGCACCGCTTCACCCTGCTGCCAGCCATGTTCCAGCAGCAGCCAGCCGTTATCCGCCAGATACTTCCCGGCGCAGCAGGCAATAATTTTGATATCGGCCAGGCCCTGATCGTCAGCCACCAGCGCGCTGGCGGGCTCAAAGCGCACATCGCCCTGCGACAGATGGTGGTCGGCGGCATCGATATAGGGGGGGTTACTGACGATCAGCTGGAAACGCTGAGCGTCCAGCGCTGAAAACCAGTCGCTTTGCAGGAAGCGGGCGTTAGGCAGATTGAGTTTCGTGCCATTGTGCTTTGCCAGCGCCACTGCCGCCGCAATGCGGTCAACGCCGGTCACCTGGCAGTCAGCGCGTTCACTGGCCAGCGCCAGCGCAATCGCGCCGGTACCGGTGCCGAGGTCAAGAATGGCGCACGGGTCTGCAGGCAGGCGGCTTAGCGCCTGCTCAACCAGCACTTCGCTGTCCGGGCGCGGGATCAGGGTGTCGGGCGACACGCTGAGCGGCAGCGACCAGAATTCACGTTCACCGATAAGGTACGCCACCGGCTCCCCGGCGGCGCGGCGCGCCAGCAGCATCTCCAGCGCGGCCAGCTGGCTGTCATCCAACTGCGCATCGTCAAAAGCGATCAGCCAGGCGCGGGATTTACCGCTCACCCATGCCAGCAGGATCTCCGCGTCGCGTTTCGGGCTTTCGCTGCTGCTGAGACGGGCTATCGCCGCTCGCAGCCAGACACGGATTTGCACTACTCGTTCCCGGCAAGCGCAGCCAGCTGATCGGCCTGGTATTCCTGCACAATCGGCTCAATCAGCGCGTCCAGCTTGCCTTCCATCGCTTCATCCAGACGGTAAATCGTCAGGTTGATACGGTGATCGGTGACGCGGCCCTGCGGGAAGTTATAGGTGCGGTTACGGTCCGAACGGTCGCCGCTGCCGAGCAGGTTGCGACGGGTCGAGGACTCTTGCTCCTGCCGGCGCGCCATTTCGGCGGCGCGAATACGGGACCCGAGCACGCCGAGCGCTTTGGCTTTGTTTTTATGCTGGGAACGTTCGTCCTGGCACTCCACCACGATGCCGGTTGGCAGGTGGGTAATACGGATCGCCGAGTCGGTGGTGTTAACGTGCTGGCCACCCGCGCCCGATGAACGGAAGGTATCAATTTTCAGGTCGGACGGATTAATCTCCGGCAGCTCCGCTTCCGGTACTTCCGGCAGCACCGCCACGGTACAGGCTGAGGTGTGGATACGCCCCTGAGATTCGGTTTCCGGCACGCGCTGCACGCGGTGACCGCCGGATTCAAACTTCAGGCGCCCGTAGGCACCCTCGCCAATCACTTTGGCAATCACCTCTTTGTAGCCGCCGTGCTCGCCTTCGTTGGCGCTCATCACTTCGACACGCCAGCGGCGCGATTCAGCGTAGCGGCTGTACATGCGGAACAGATCGCCGGCAAAGATCGCCGCTTCGTCACCGCCGGTTCCGGCACGAATTTCCAGATAACAGTTACGCTCATCATCCGGATCTTTCGGCAGCAGCAGCACCTGCAGCTGCTGCTCCAGCGCTTCGCTGGCGGCACGCGCCTCTTTTAGCTCTTCCTGTGCCATCTCACGCATTTCGGCGTCATCCAGCATCATTTCGGCGGTTTCAATGTCTTCCTGGGTTTGCTGCCACTGACGGAAGCACTGACTGACGTCGGTCAGCTGGGCGTATTCGCGGGATAAAGCGCGGAAACGCTCCTGATCGGCAATCACACCAGCATCGCCCAGCATCGCCTCAACTTCTTCGTGGCGCTCCTGCAAGGCTTCCAGCTTGGCAACAATAGAAGGCTTCATTCGTGTAGTTTTACCTTGTAAAATAGAGGTTTAAACGCTATTCCAGCCCGAGGCTGTCGCGTAAAATTTGCAGGCGTTCGCCATCGCCATCGCGGGCGGCCTGCTGAAGAGATTTGGTTGGAGCGTGGATCAGACGGTTGGTCAGTTTGTGGGCCAGGTCACGCATCACCGCTTCGGGGTCTGCACCCTGCTGCAGTGCGGCAAGCGCCCGCGCCTGCAACTCTTCCCTGACCTGCTCTGCCTGCGAACGGTAGTCGCGGATGGTTTCAACGGCGCTCTGCGCGCGCAGCCAGGACATAAACTCGCTGCTTTCCTGTACCACGATGGTTTCAGCCTGCACCGCAGCCGCCTGGCGCTGAGCCATATTGCTTTCAATAATCGCCTGCAGGTCATCCACGCTGTACAGATAGGCGTTCGGCAGCTTGCCCACTTCCGGCTCCACGTCACGCGGTACGGCAATATCCACCAGCAGCATCGGCTGGTTGCGGCGCTGCTTCAGCGCACGCTCCACCATCCCTTTGCCGATGATCGGCAGCGGGCTGGCGGTTGAACTGATGATAATGTCGGCTTCTGCCAGCCGTGAATCGATCTCCGCCAGGCCTATCACCTCAGCCCCGACTTCATCCGCCAGCACCTGCGCACGCTCGCGGGTACGGTTAGCGATGATCAACTTCTTCACCTTGTGCTGATGCAGATGGCGCGCGGCCAGCTCGATAGTCTCGCCCGCCCCGACCATCAGCACGGTGACGGTCGACAGCGATTCGAAGATCTGGCGCGCCAGGGTACAGGCGGCAAACGCGACCGATACCGCACTGGCACCGATTTCAGTTTCGGTGCGCACGCGTTTGGCGACGGAGAAGGTTTTCTGGAACATGCGCTCCAGTTCGCTGGAGAGCGAATGGCCGCGCTGGGAGTCGGCAAAGGCTTTTTTCACCTGGCCTAAAATCTGCGGTTCACCGAGCACCAGCGAATCCAGGCCACTGGCAACGCGCATCAGATGACTGACCGCTTCGTCACCCTGGTGCCAGTAGAGGCTTTTACGCACCTCTTCAACGCTCAGATGATGGTAATCACACAGCCACGACACCAGCTGCTCCTGCAGATTTTCCTGCTGCTCAACGCTCAGGTACAACTCGGTACGGTTACAGGTAGACAGCACAACGCCGCCCTGAACCAGCGGCTGTGCCAGCAGGCTGTTAAGCGCCTGATCCAGCGTGTCCGGCGAGAACGTAACGCGTTCGCGCAGAGCCACAGGTGCCGTTTTGTGATTGATGCCGAGTGCCAGTAACGTCATGGTGCGAGGTTGGGTTAATCCCACAGTTGTCAGGGTTTTGTGAGGCGCATTCTACAAGATGAGCGAGATCAATAAAAGTGATGGTTCACCTATCCCTGTAACAAGTTATACCGACAACAGGTCAAATGAGACAATTTGAGCATTGACGCGGCCCGGTTAGCTGGTTAGCGTGAGCGGTTGATTGCGGCAAGTATGCCCGAACCCCGTCTGAGGAGCTGACCTGATTATGCTATCGCCAAACCGCCGCCTGCTGCGGCTTATCCCCCTTGCCAGCCTGCTGTTAACCGCCTGCGTTACGCCCACCAAGCCACAGGGGCCGGGCAAGAGCGCCGATACGCCGCAGTGGCGTGAGCATCAGCAGTCGGTGGAAAAGATCACCCAGTATCAGACTCGTGGCGCGTTCGCCTACCTCTCCGATCGGCAAAAAGTGTATGCGCGCTTTAACTGGCAGCAGACCGCACCAGACCGCTATCGCCTGCTGTTAACCAATCCGCTCGGCAGCACCGAGCTGCAGCTGGACCAGCAGGGCCAGACCGCACAAATTGTTGATAATAAGGGCAAGCGCTACGTCAGTAACGATGCCGCGAAGATGATCTCCCAGCTGACCGGTATGAGCATTCCGCTGGATAACCTGCGTCAGTGGATGGTCGGCCTGCCGGGCGACGCCACCGATTATCAGCTTGACGACCAGTACCGCCTGCGCGAACTGAACTACAGCCAGGACGGCAAGCAGTGGCACGTGACCTACCAGGGTTATGACAGCAAGCTCAACCCACAGCTGCCATCCAATCTCGAACTGCGTGAAGGCAGCCAGCGCATCAAACTGAAGATGGACAGCTGGACGGTAAAATGATCACAACCTGGCCTGCCCCGGCAAAGCTGAATTTATTTCTCTACATCACTGGCCGCCGCGCCGACGGCTACCATAATCTGCAAACGCTGTTTCAGTTTCTCGACTACGGCGACACGCTGACCATTGAAGTGGACGACAGCGGCGAGATTACGCTGCTGACGCCGGTGGCGGGCGTGCCGGATGCGCAGAACCTGATTGTGCGCGCCGCTGCGCTGCTGCGCGAGCGGGCGGCCGCTCTCGGCTCCCTGCCCGGTGCTGCCGGGGCGAAAATTGCCATTGAGAAGCGCTTACCGATGGGTGGCGGTTTGGGCGGCGGTTCCTCAAACGCCGCCACGGTGCTGGTGGCGCTTAACCACCTGTGGCAAACCGGGCTGAGCCTGGGGCAGCTGGCAGAGCTTGGCCTTCAGCTTGGCGCCGACGTGCCGGTGTTTGTTCACGGCTTCGCTGCCTTTGCCGAAGGTGTGGGTGAGCAGCTGACCCCGGTTAATCCGGCGGAGAAGTGGTATCTGGTGATGCACCCTGGGGTGAGCATTGCCACCCCGCTCGTTTTCAACGATCCGGAGCTGACCCGCGACACGCCAGCAAGGGAAATCAGCCAGTTATTAAGCACCGAATTCCATAATGATTGTGAACCTGTCGTAAGAAATCGTTTTCGCGAGGTTGAACAGCTTGTTTCCTGGCTGCTAGAATACGCGCCGTCGCGCCTGACTGGAACGGGTGCTTGTGTGTTTGCAGAATTCGACACCGAGTCCGCCGCCCGCCAGGTGCTTGAGCTGGCCCCGAAAAATCTGCAGGGGTTTGTTGCGCGAGGTGTTAATATCTCGCCGCTACACCGCAGACTTTCAGGGCAATTGAGTTGATGTGACAGTGTCACTCTGTTCCAGACGCTGCACGACTGCTCTTATTTAACCCAAATAATTGGCGTTGTAGCAAGGCGGCAAGTGTTTGAGTTCCCGGGAGCTTACCCAGGTAAGTGACCGGGGCGATGACGCGCAGCCAACGCCGCTACGGCGTCAAGAATGTAGGGTTAAAACACCCGTATGAAAGCATAAGTCGTATACCGCCCAGTGCGGCTTATGGTATTTCATTCTCTGGACGCAAAGCCTGAGGTTCTTCTCGTGCCTGATATGAAGCTTTTTGCTGGTAACGCCACCCCGGAACTAGCACAACGTATTGCCAACCGCCTTTACACCAGCCTGGGCGACGCCGCCGTCGGTCGTTTCAGTGATGGTGAAGTGAGCGTACAAATTAACGAAAATGTACGCGGTGGTGATATTTTCATCATCCAGTCCACCTGTGCCCCAACCAACGACAACCTGATGGAACTGGTTGTGATGGTTGACGCCCTGCGTCGTGCTTCCGCTGGTCGTATTACCGCGGTGATCCCTTACTTTGGTTATGCACGTCAGGACCGCCGCGTGCGTTCCGCTCGTGTGCCAATTACTGCCAAAGTTGTTGCCGATTTCCTCTCCAGCGTTGGCGTTGACCGCGTTCTGACTGTGGATCTGCATGCTGAACAGATTCAGGGCTTCTTTGACGTCCCGGTTGATAACGTATTTGGTAGCCCGATCCTGCTTGAAGATATGCTGCAGATTGGCCTGGAAAACCCAATTGTGGTTTCCCCGGACATCGGCGGCGTGGTTCGTGCCCGTGCGATTGCCAAACTGCTGAACGACACCGATATGGCCATCATCGATAAACGTCGCCCACGCGCCAACGTCTCACAGGTGATGCATATCATCGGTGATGTGGCTGGCCGTGACTGCGTGCTGGTCGATGATATGATCGATACCGGTGGCACCCTGTGTAAAGCAGCGGAAGCGCTGAAAGAGCGCGGTGCGAAGCGCGTGTTCGCCTACGCAACCCACCCTATCTTCTCCGGTAACGCGGTCGAAAACCTGCGTAACTCGGTGATTGATGAAGTGGTTGTGTGCGACACCATTCCACTGCCGGAAGAGATTAAAGCGCTGCCAAACGTCCGTACCCTGACCCTGTCAGGCATGCTGGCCGAGGCAATCCGCCGTATCAGCAACGAAGAGTCTATCTCTGCGATGTTTGAGCATTAATTCCGGCGTGCTACGGATGGGCCGACCAGAAAAGCGGTCGGCCCCTACTGTAGGGGTTGACCTTCTTTTGCGGTCAACCCGAACAAAAAGGGACAGAGGCTCATCTGTCCCTTTTTATTTGCGCAACGCAATGTGTTCCGCCAGGTAGTCAATCAATACTCGCAGCTTGGGCAGCAGGTGGCGATTGCCCGGCCACAAAAGAGAAAACTGCCCGCCATGGCCGATCTCCCCCTCCAGCACGCTCTGCAGCTCACCGCTCTCCAGATACTCCTGCACCGCAAAATCCGGGACGTAAATCAGCCCTAAACCGCGGCGCGTGGCGGAGATCTGCGCTTCCAGATTGTTAAACACCAGCGGGCCATGAAGCGACAGCGCCTGGGGATCGACGCCGTTAAACTGCCACGGCTGCAGCTGACCGCTGCCGGAGAAACGGTACAGCAGGCAGGCGTGCTGGCTGAGATCCGCCACCGTCTGCGGCGTGCCGTGCTGCTGAAAATAGCCCGCCGAGCCAACCAGACGAAACTGAAAGCCGCCCAGCCGCCGCGCCTTGAGGCGCGAGTCGGCAAACTCGCCGCTGCGCAGCACCGCGTCATAGCCCTCACCAATCACGTCCACCAGGCGGTCATTGAAATCGAGGTCCAGTTCAATTTCGGGATAGCGGGCGGTGAACCCCGGCAGCAGCGGCAGCAGCAGGCGGTAGCCAATGGCCGGAAAGCTCAGGCGCAGCCGCCCGCGCGGGGCCGCCATCAGGCGGGAAAGCTCCTGCTGCGCCTCTTCCAGCTCCATCACTATGCGCTGGCTGCGTTCAAAGAACAGCGCGCCCTCTTCAGTCAGGCTCAGGCTGCGCGTGCTGCGGTTAAACAGGCTGACGCCGAGGCTGGCTTCCAGCCGCGCCACGCTTTTGCCGATAGCAGAGGCCGAAACCCCCAGCCTTTCGGCGGCGGCGACAAAGCTTCCCAGCTGCGCGGCTTTCACAAACGCGCTCAGCCCGCTTAAACTCTCCACGCTGCTCATTCGCGACTTTTTGTCCTTTATCTGCGGCCTTATGGCCTGTTTATCGTGGCATGACGCCAATTTATCCTGCTTTCTTTCCTGTTGAAAGCGGAGAGTCCACAATGAGTTCCCTGATCCTCACGGCACCAGGCAGCCGCTGGAGTGTTTTTGCCGTCTGCAGCGCCGCCCTGATGTTACCGCTCAGCTTCTCCGCCGGGGTGATTGCCACCCCGGCGATTGCCCAGCATCCCGGAGGGTCTGCCCTGGCCCTGAGCTGGATTACCAATGCCTTCCTGCTCAGTTTCGGCAGCCTGCTGATGGCCGCAGGCACGCTGGCGGACCGTTTTGGCCGCAAGCGGCTGTTTATCAGCGGCGTCAGCGCCTTTACCCTGCTGTCATTGCTCACCGCCTGGGTGCCTTCGGTGGTGTGGCTGGACGTGGTGCGCGCCCTTCAGGGTGCCGCCGCCGCCGCGGCACTGGCCGGGGGCGCCGCCGCGCTGGCCAATGCCTTTGAGGGACAACGGCGCGCCCGCGCCTTCAGCCTGCTCGGCACCAGCTTTGGCGTTGGCCTTGCCGCCGGACCGGTGATCGCCGGGATGCTGATGCAGATTGCCGGCTGGCACAGCGTTTTTCTCTGCTGCGCCCTGTTTGGCGTCGTGGCGCTGGTGACCGGCGGGCTGACGCTGCCGGAGTCGCGCAACCCGGATGTCGGCACGCTCGACTGGCCGGGGATTATCAGCTTCAGCACCACCCTGACGCTGTTTACCTGGGGCATGCTGCAGCTGGCCGACAGCGGCGGCGACCGCCTGTCGGCCGGGCTGCTGCTGGCCTCCGTGCTGGCGGGCGCGCTGTTTGTCGGGATTGAACGGCGCAGCGCGCGGCCGATGCTCGATCTGAGCCTGTTTCGCTACGGCCGTTTTGTCGGGGTGCAGCTGCTGCCGGTGGCCACCTGCTACTGCTTTGTAGTGCTGCTGGTGCTGCTGCCGCTGCGTTTTATGGGATTCTACGGCTACAGCGCGCTGACCACCGGGCTGCTGATGCTGGCGCTGTCGCTGCCGATGCTGATTGTGCCTTCTCTGGCGGTGGCGCTGACGCGCCGTTTCCATCCCGGCGCCGTCAGCGCGGCGGGCCTGCTGCTGGCCGCCGCAGGTATCGGCCTGCTGAGCCAGGTTTCTCCCACCGCTTCCCTGCCCGTCACGCTGCTGGCGATGGCGATGATTGGCTGCGGCACCGGGCTGCCCTGGGGGCTGATGGATAATCTGTCGGTCAGCGTGGTACCGCCGCAGCGTGCCGGAATGGCGACCGGCATCTTCAGCACCGTGCGCGTGGCGGGAGAAAGTGTCGCGCTGGCAAGCGTTGCCAGCCTGTTCAGCCAGCTGCTCGGCTGGCAGCTCACGGCGCATAACCAGCCGGCAGCGCTCGCCGGGCAGCTGGCGAGTTATCATCTGGCAGATCCACGACTGTTGGGGCTGGCGGAGCGGGCTTTTCAGCAGTTATTGCTGGTCCTGATGGCGATCACGCTGCTGTGCGCGGCAGCCATCTGGCGCTGCCTGGTGACGCCGGACAGGAAGTGAGGGAGCGGGCAAAAGGTAACGCCCGACTGGCGGGCGTTGATTGCGCTAAGAGGGTAACAGCAGCGCGGAAATTTAAGACTGGCTATTGTGCTGGCTGCTGCCGTGGCGGCAGCGCTTGTCGCCGCAGTGGCGCACCCAGTAATAGCGGTCGGCGATTTTTTCCCGCCCGCTCACTCTGGCCCCCACCAGCCACAGCAACGCACCGATAAAGATGCTGAAAATCGCCCCATGCACCATATACTCAGGCAGATTAAGCTGAGGCAGCTGGTTAAGGACTGAGTAACCCACGCCGCCGACCATCACCACTAAACCGAGTACCATCAGGGCATTACCCATCACATGTGAATGTTTACGTTTCATTGCGCACCTCCGGACAGTATTGAAAAGGCAAATTCCATTGCCAGATGCGCTTAGTGTAGGCAATCAACAGCTGCTCTGATGAGTTGGCGATCACATTTATTGCTTGTGCTTTGACAAAACTTTACGTCTAACAAGCTGTTTTTATATAGAAAATGTATTATCACGCCTCTCAACTATCGTGACATGGCTCACCTTTTTGCGCAGATCTTTGTGTTCTCGCAACGGCTTGCGTAAACTAGCCGCTTTCCCCCGTACGCTTCAGGAAACACCACACGTGAGTAGCATCAAACTGATTGTTGGCCTGGCCAATCCCGGCGCTGAATACGCCGCCACGCGCCATAATGCCGGAGCCTGGTACGTTGATTTGCTGGCTGAACGCCACAATCAGTCATTAAAGGAAGAGAGCAAGTTCTACGGCTACACTGCCCGGTTAAACATCGGGGGTGAGGATGTACGCTTGCTGGTGCCGACCACCTTTATGAATCTCAGCGGCAAAGCCGTGGCGGCGATGGCGACGTTCTACCGCATTGCCCCGGAAGAGATCCTGGTTGCCCATGACGAGCTGGACCTGCCGCCCGGCGTGGCAAAGTTTAAGCAGGGCGGCGGCCACGGCGGACATAACGGCCTGAAAGATATTATCAGCAAGCTGGGTAACAACCTGAACTTCCACCGCCTGCGCATCGGCATTGGTCACCCGGGCGATCGCAACAAGGTGGTCGGTTTTGTACTGGGCAAGCCGCAGTCGGCAGAGCAGAAGTTGATTGATGATGCGGTCGATGAAGCGGCGCGCTGCACGGAAGTGTGGCTGAAGGAAGACCGCCTAAAAGCGATGAATCGCCTGCACAGCTTTAAGGCGGGCTAGGCCTGCGCATCCGCTGTGGCCGCAGCCGCAGCGGGGATTACCCCTGAGGTATCCCCAGAAATCACTTCCATCGCTAAACGTCCGCAAACCGGTCTGAGCTCAGCCCTCCCTCCTGAAACCGGGCACCTGTCTTCCCGCCACAATATTCAAATCAATTTTTGTGGGGATACCTCAGGGGATTACCCCTTCTCGCACCGCTTCCCGTCGTCGCTACACTCCAGGCTATCCAGCGTCAGCTGCTGTGCAAAATAGCCCTGCACGCCCCAGATTTTACTGTTGCGCAGCGTCTCCAGCTGGCCGTCTCCGGCCACCCCTTCCACGATCACCCGGTTGGTATACTGGCGGATATGGTTGATCAGCACCGAAAAGAACGGCTTATTGACGTTTTCCAGATAGAACTGGCGGTCAAGCTTCACCGCTTCAAACATATTTGACTGCAGCGCATGCAGATTGGCATCGCCGGCGCCCAGATCGTCGAGCCATAAGATATTCAGCTGTTCTATCAGGCTACGCAGCAGCGGGTTGTCCATACCGTCGTGCAGATTGGGAAAATCTTCCGACAGCTTCAGGCGCACAAAGGGCAGATGGCTGAGGATTTGCTGGATAAAAGACGACTCGGTCACGGCACGCGCCAGCTGAAAGTCGATGGCCACGCTGCACAGCAGGCCGTGCTGGCGAAAGTAATCGGCGTACTCTTCGACGATCAGCAGCTGATGCAGTAGCCGATCCTCAGGCGATGCCAGCTGCCGCACAGCATCCACCGGGCCACCGACCGCAGCAGCATGCGGAAGGTAGCTCAGGTCGATGGCGATCATCTCACCGCTCAGGGTATGTACAGGAGTACAAAAAAAATCGTTTTTCATGCCGCCGGGCCAGTTAACGGGCATCCTGCCAGTGAAATAAATCGTCGTACAGTTAAACTATAGAAGTAAATACTGTAATCGCCGGGGTGAAACGGCGATTTTTAGATTATCGGCAGGTCCAGCAGTAGCTTTATGGTTTATGCGTCATTGCTAGCAACTTTATAATCCGGATCATCCAGTTCATGGCTGCAGAATGGCCCTGCCTGACGCAACAGGCTGATGCAATCCTCGCTCAGATGGCGCAGGCGCAGACTTTTACCGGCTTCCAGATAGCGCGCCGTCAGCTTATCGATCGCCTCCACGCCGCTGGAGTCCATCACCCGGGTGCGGGCGAAGTCGATCACCACACTCTCGGCATCCTGCTGCGGATTAAACAGCTCCTGAAAACTCGCGGTGGAGCCAAAGAACAGCGGCCCTTCCAGACGGTATGTTTTCTCCCCCTCTTTCTCGCTCTGCTCAATAATGGTGATGCGGGCATGCTGCCAGGCGAAGACCAGCGCCGAGATAATCACGCCGCAGATCACCGCCATCGCCAGGTCGGTGAAAATCGTGACCAGCGTCACCGCAATCATAATCACCGCATCGGCTTTCGGCATGCGCTTCAGGCGCCTGATGGAACTCCACTCAAAGGTGTTGATGCACACCACAAACATAATGCCCGCCAGCGCCGCCACCGGCAGCAGCGCGATGTAATCCGACAGGCTAATCACGAACAGGATCAGCAGTAGCGCCCCGACCAGGTTGGAGATGCGACCGCGACCGCCGGAGGTGAAGTTGATAATTGACTGGCCGATCATCGCACAACCGGCAAAGCTGCCGAAGAAGCCGCAAATCGTGTTACCGATACCCTGCGCCACGCACTCCTGATTGCCCGCCCCTTTTTTACTGCCCATCTCATCCAGTACCGCCAGCGTCAGCAGCGACTCAATCAGCCCGACCAGCGCAATCACCACCGCATACGGCAGCACGATCTTCAGTGTTTCCCAGCTTAACGGCGCGGTCGGCAGATGGAACGACGGCAGCGTGCCGGAGATATCCGCCAGGTCGCCAACGCGTTTGGTATCCAGGCCAAAACCAATGGCAATCGCACTGATGGCGAGCAGCGCCGCCAGCGAACCGGGGATCGCTTTGGTCAGCTTCGGGAACAGCCAGACGATCAGCATCGCCAGCGCCACCAGCGCATACATCACCGGCCCCTGCCCTTTAATCATCGGGAACTGCGCCAGCATAATCACAATCGCCAGCCCGTTAACGAAGCCGTAAATCGCCGGTTGCGGCACCAGGCGGATAAACTTACCGAGCCGCAGCACGCCAATCGCCAGCTGAATCAGCCCCGCGAGGATGGTCGCCAGCAGCACGTACTCGTAGCCGTGCTGGGTAATCAGGCTAATCAGCACCACAATAATCGACCCGGCCGCGCCGGAGATCATCCCCGGCTTGCCGCCGAAGAAGGCGGTGACCAGCCCGAGAATAAAGGCGGTGTGCAGACCAATGGTCGGCGACAGCCCGGCCAGCAGAGAAAAAGCCGTCGCTTCCGGGATCAGCGCAACGGACACCACGGCACCGGCCAGCACGTCATTTTTGACGTCACTCGCCCTGAAATTGCTCAGGTTAAACATAAAATTTCCAGTTAATTTAAACGTGTTGGTTCTTCCGTGCCGCATTAATCGGGCACAGCTGGCTCGTCAGAGTGACGAGTGGCGGCAACGGGCGTTGCGCAGGCGGGAGGGTCTTAAGGTGGCGTAAGCAGCAAGCGATGCATCTGCGGAGTTCTCCAGGTTCTGTAAAGACACGTCAGTATGGGAAAATGTGAGCACGATCTCAAGAGATAACTTAACCTCCGCCTCAGAAATCAACCGCCTCCAGGCTAAAATTACGTGTATAATGCGCGGAAACTTTTAAGACAACCGTCTGTGACACTATCAGGGCATGTAAAAGTGCGTTGATTATCAAGAAATTAAGGTGATTCAAACATGGGATTCAAATGCGGTATTGTGGGCCTGCCAAACGTCGGGAAATCCACCCTGTTCAATGCGTTAACCAAAGCGGGCATCGAAGCAGCTAACTTCCCGTTCTGTACCATTGAGCCGAATACTGGCGTGGTGCCAATGCCTGATTCACGTCTTGATCAGCTGGCTGCCATCGTTAAGCCGCAGCGCATTCTGCCGACCACCATGGAATTCGTTGATATCGCTGGCCTGGTAAAAGGCGCCTCGAAAGGTGAAGGCCTGGGCAACCAGTTCCTGACCAATATCCGTGAAACCGAGGCTATCGGCCACGTGGTGCGCTGCTTTGAGAACGACAACATTATCCACGTGAATAATAAAGTTGACCCGGCTGACGATATTGAAACGATCAATACCGAGCTGGCGCTTTCTGACCTGGATACCTGTGAACGTGCCCTGCAGCGCGTGCAGAAGAAAGCCAAGGGCGGCGACAAAGACGCCAAAGCTGAACAGGCGGCGCTGGAAAAATGCCTGCCGCATCTGGAAAAAGCCGGCATGCTGCGCGCGCTGGATCTGACGGATGAAGATAAAGCGGCAATCCGCTACCTGAGCTTCCTGACGCTGAAGCCAACCATGTATATCGCCAACGTTAACGAAGACGGTTTTGAAAATAACCCGTACCTCGATATCGTACGTGCGATTGCCGAGAAAGAGGGTTCCGTTGTGGTGCCGGTGTGCGCTGCCGTTGAGTCTGATATTGCCGAGCTGGAAGATGGCGACCGCGAAGAGTTTATGGCCGAGCTGGGCATTGAAGAGCCGGGCCTGAACCGCGTCATCCGCGCCGGTTACGCCCTGCTCAACCTGCAGACCTACTTCACCGCTGGCGTGAAGGAAGTGCGTGCATGGACTATCCCGGTTGGTGCGACCGCACCACAGGCCGCAGGTAAGATCCACACCGACTTCGAGAAAGGCTTTATCCGCGCTCAGACCATTGCTTTCGATGACTACATTGCCTGCAAGGGTGAACAAGGCGCGAAAGAAGCCGGTAAGATGCGTTCAGAAGGGAAAGACTACATCGTGAAAGATGGCGATGTAATGAACTTCCTGTTCAACGTCTAAACCCTTCCGTCGTCTTATGAGGTTTGATTGAATCTCCTAAGATTCGAAACGCGATAAATCCACGCAGTTGCGTGGATTTTTTTTTAGCTCGCCAGTTAGAAAAACCCGCAAGGCCAGTGTCACTTCTCAAACCTTTAAGCCCGTCGCCACACGGTGGTTGCAGATGAAAGACTGGGCCGACATCACCAAAAAGCGGCGACTGGATATGCCTGAGCGTGTGGTTTTCCCCGCCATCAGCAAACTTCCTATCAGGGAAATCACACCGCACCACATTCTTAAAATTTTTCAGTAAACGGCTAAACGCGGCGCACCGACTGTTGCCGCTGACGCCCGCCGTACCATTTCATCGGTTTTCGAGTTGGCAGTCGCGACGCTTAGAGCTGATATGGCTGGCATGGTGAAAAGTAACGCAGTAAGCCCAGACTCTGGCATCAGTAACGCAGGTGCTCCAGGTCACCGATGGCACTGAGAAAACCATGTTCATCAGAATGCGTATGATCGCGCAGAATGCGTTAATCGCCTTTGTTTTTCGCTGTTATTTCCGCGAAATGATGATTAAATTCGTTCAGGAACATTATTCGCAGAGTCTGAGGCTCATCAGAGCGTGACTCGGATTGATCGCAGGTAAGTACAGTCTTTAACTTCATCATCAAAGTCATACCGCAAACAGAGGCAGGGAAAGAATGAGGGAGCTTGTACCCGATGGCATCACCGGGATGCCGTCACGGACGGCAGAGTATCTTTGTCGCCAGATCGCACGCCTGCTGAAAGGAGGAAGCCTGACCCCTGAGACCTGCGAGCGTATCTTTGCTTTCTGTGGAATCAGACCGTCAGATGCTCAGTGGCGTCAGTTTCTTATCCCGGTTCTTTCCTGTCTGGGATTACTGTCACTGGTTGCCGGAGCGGTGTTCTTTATTGCCTGGAACTGGGCCTGGCTGCCGAAAATGGCGAAATTTGCCCTGGCCGAGCTGTTTATCGTCGCGCTGGCGGTGATTGTCTGGTGGCGCTGGTACAGCACGCTGGCACGCAAGGCATTACTGGCGACAGGGTTAAGCTTCGGTGCCCTGTTTGCGCTGTATGGACAGATTTATCAGACTGGTGCTGACAGCTGGGAGCTATTCCGGGCCTGGTTATATGTTCTTCTGCCGCTGGCGCTGATTGCCCGGCAAAACAGCCTGTGGTTTTGCAGCTGGCTGGTCGCTAACCTGGCGTTCCAGCTCTATTTCAACACCCTGCCGTCGTCACTGCTGGATCTGGCCGCGTCTGACAGTTTAACCAGGCTCCCGACCACTGTGCTCTACGGATATCTGGCGTTGCTGGCAGCCTGCCTGATTGTCAGGGAAGCACTGGCCTGGCGCGCGATAACGCATCATCCCGAGAGCTGGCTGGCAAGCCGCTGGTTCTCGCGAGTCATGGCTGGATTTTTACTGCTTCAGCTAACCGCCATTGTGGCCGGGAACCTCTCTGACTGGGGCGGCGGTGACCACCTTCCTTATATCACGGGCGGTTGGGTGATCACCCTGCTGGCAGGTTATTACCTGTACCGTTACCGCTATCAGGATCTCTGCATGCTGACACTGGGCATCGCCAGCCTGACCGTTGTCGGCTGTGCGCTTATCATGCAGTTATTTCTTTTAGGCTATGATACGGGTGATCTGTTTTTGACCGGCGCCCTGATGGCATTCTGGGTAGCGGTAAATGGTGCAATTCTGCTGAAGTGGCAACGCAAACTGGTTGAAAAGGGGCCAATCGATCTGGTTCCGGCCAGGCTGACGTTACTGACAGACACTTTGCGTCAGCAGGGTTTGCTGAGCGCCTCGCAGGTTGAGGAAATTAAGCAACGCGGTCACGCATCCGACCTGCCCTGGTATCTGAGGCTGGCGCTAAGCGTCGGAGGCTGGGTGGCGGCGATCATCATTCTGTTACTGATGATACTGGTGCTTTATGCCACTGAACTGCTCGAAGATCCGAATGCTGCCACCCTTATTATTCCTTCGCTGCTGCTTGCCGCCATTGCGCGTGGCCTGTTACGCAGTCAGCGTGACGGTAAACATCACCTCGGCCTGGCATGGGCGATTGCGGCAACGTGCGGACTGATAATCGGCGTTCTGCTGCAAATCCAGAGCAATGACGCCAGTTTTCTTATGCTGAGTTCACTGACTGCCTTGCCGATCCTGGCCGCGATGGCGGTGGCTATGCCCGACCGCACTTATCGGTTTATGGCCATCACTGCCCTGACCTTTTTCCTGGTGCTGGCGGGCCATTCTATGGCCCGGCTTTACCTGTCTCCGATGGCTGCACGCCTTGCTGTGTCCGTACTGGTGGCGGCGGTCATATGTTTGTGGATGTGGACAGTCAGTCATCAGTTGAGGTTACAGACTGGGCAGTGTGCTGAAGCGGTACATCCCCTGTTGTATGGCATACCTTGTGGTCTGGTGTTGCTGAGTTTCCTTGGGATTAACGCGGCTTATCTCACGGATTTCATCTGGTCAGCATCGCAATTTTCCACGCTTCAGTCTGCGACAGGCCCAGGGATCGCGGCTGGCTTAGTGCTGAGTGCGCTCAGTCAGAAAAGGCACAGCCAGCCGCTGTTTTCGAGCATTACGCTGCCCGCTGCGCTTATCTGTGGCGCTGCCGCCCTCTGTGCGCCGGGTATAGGGCTGGGATTGTGGTTAATTCTGATGGCACGTTATCAGGGAAGTCTGGGGTTACTGGTGGTCAGTGGCGGTTTCATGGTGCTGTATGTCACTGGCTGGTATTACTTTTTGGAGGTAATTTTGCTGCAGAAATCCCTGCTGCTGCTGGTCAGCGGACTGGTTTTACTGGGGCTGGCATGGGCAGTCAAAAAAGTATTACCCGTACAAATCGGAGGTGCCAGTGAAAATGTATAAACCGTGCCGATGGCTGGCTGGCGCGGTGATAGCGCTGGCGTTGATAGCCGTTAATGTCAGCATCTGGCAAAAAGAGCAGTTGCTGAAGCAAGGCGCGGTGATGATTTTACCCCTTGCCCCGGTTGACCCGCGATCCCTGATGCAGGGTGATTACATGGCGCTGAACTATGCCCTCACCCGTCCTCTGGAACTGACGTTGTATCAACAGGCTGAGTCCTGCGGCGCGACCCTATCAGCGCCATGCCTGCCCACCAGCGGAACCCTGATTGTTGACCTCGATGCGCAGCGTCACGCGACTCAGGCCCGCTTTGATCAGGGTGAACCTCTGCAGCCGAATCAGCTACGGGTGAAGTACCATCAACATTACGGTTCGCTGACCGTAGGCACTAACGCCTGGTTCTTTCAGGAAGGTCATGCCGACAGATTCGCGCAGGCACGTTACGGGGCATTTCGGGTGGGAAGCGATGGCACGGCTCTCCTGACGGATCTGCTTAATGAGCAGGGTAAAGCGATTCAGCCTTGAGGATGCGAGACGCTCACTGGCCTGGCGCTAAATACCCTGACAGGCGGCCTTAATGTCCTTACTGCCCGGATGCCCGTCACAGGTCGACAAAAGGTTGCTGTGCCGGAAGCCTGTTTTGCGATTAAGCCTCGCGCCGAAAATTTAAGCGGGTACGCTGCATCAATCTAGCTATTCAGACATTGAGAAAATTATGCCGAACATGATTAACGACAAATGGATTAGGGCATCTGTGCTATCAGCAATATTTAGTAGTTTAGTGGGTTCATTACTGGTTTTAACCTATCTTTCCTGGGGAAAAAGCATTACACCCGTAGTGGGTTTCATATTTAATTATTTTTTCATCGTTATGGTGAGTATTATTGGCACTACGATGGGATCAATGATAATCGGCATGCCATTAGCGATGATTTCAAAGAGATTTTATCCTGACGCTGCCCTGAAGGGGTGCTTTTTTATCGTGTGCTCTGCACTCTTCATGTGGCTGGTTGTACTGGCATGGCCTGTTATCAGGATATGTGAAACGCCTTATTCGGATATTTTGCTTTTAAGCCCCTATGCTTTCTGTTCAGCTGCCGCACTTGCTTATCTGGTTTACTGGGATTGATGAGTATTATATCAATCAGGATCGGGGCAGAAGGACCGTTAATAAATCCACGCAGTTGCGTGGATTTTTTGTTTTAAAGTGTCTCACCCCATCTCATCTAAGTGCAGCCATCAATTTACTTTCACTACTGCACACTCATAACCGCGGTTACGGGAGTGAAGTTTTCACCCTACTTCTATTATTCAACGCTCACGCAATGCTTCGTTCATTTTATTCAGCGGCTTAAGCAGGTAATCGAGGATGCTTTTATTTCCGGTTTTGATGTCTACCGTGGCGATCATGCCGGGGAAAATATAAAACTTCTCGTGGTGCTTATTTTCCAGGTAATTTGCACTGGTTTTGATCTTTACGCGGTAGTAGTAGACGTCGCGGCGCACATCATCCTGAATGGTGTCCGGTGAAATCGTCGTCACTTCGCCGTCTAAACTGCCGTAGATGGAGTAGTCGTAGGCGGTGATTTTGACTTTTGCTTTCTGTCCCGGATGAATAAACGCCACGTCGCGCGGGGAAATTTGCGCTTCCACCAGCATCTGGTCGTCAATCGGCACCAGCGTCATCAGCTTGCCGTTAGGCGGGATCACGCCACCGACGGTGTTGACCTCGATATTCTTGACAATGCCTTTCACCGGCGAGAAGAAGTCCAGTCGGTTGAGGGAATCCTTGCGGCCTAAAATCACCGAACGCTGAGTCTCGACCTCCGCATTGGCTTTCGCCAGCTCCTCGCCCGCGCGGACGTGATACTGCGTTTCCAGATCGGTCGCCTTGCTTTCCATTTCGTTGATCTGCCGTTGCAGCCGCAGCACTTCGACATCGCTCGCCGCGCCCTGTTTGACCAGCGGTTTGGTCATCGCAAGCTCGCGCCGGATCAGTGCTACCCCCTGTTTCAGGCCAGAAAGCTGCTTCTCAAGGCTGTTGCGGCTGGAGTTGTACAGCTCAGTTTCCGATTTCACCAGATCCGGCTCGTTGTCGAGCTCAGGTGGAAACACCAGCGGCGTATTGTTGATTTGAGCGGTCAGACGCGCCGCCGTCGCCAGCGCCGCGTGCAGACGGGACAGACTCTCCTGCACGCCGGACTCGGTTTTGGTGCGGTCCAGCTGCGCCAGACGCTGGCCGCGCTCCACCACTTCGCCTTCCTGCACGTCGATGCTGTGGACAATCCCGCCCTCCAGCGACTGCACGATTTGTTCGTGCGAAGAGGGAATGACTTTGCCAGTGCCGGTGGTCACTTCGTCCAGCGTATAAAAGTTCGCCCACAGCACAAAACTCAGCAACATCAGCGCCAGGCTCCAGACCAGAATGGTCGAGCGCGGCAGGGATTTTTCCGCAAGTGGCCGGTGATGTTGTTTTTGTCCGTTTATCGGTTTTTTGCGTCCGATCATGATGCCATGTCCCTATTCGCTGGTTTAACGGCCTGAGCGGGCTGTCCTTTTGGCCTGAAATGTTTATTCAGGATCTCATCTTTGCTGCCATCGAGCGTGATACGGCCGTTATCCATCACGACGATGCGATCGACCAGCTGCAACAGCGCCAGACGGTGCGTGGCGATCACCAGCGTTTTCTTTTTTCCCCATGCCGACAGGTGATGTATCAGGTTCGCCTCGGAGATCTCATCCAGCCAGGCGGTGGGTTCATCCAGCAGCAATACCTGCGGCTGCATGATGATATGCCGCGCCAGCAGCAGTGCCTGGCGCTGGCCGCCGGAAAGCCCGACGCCGCCTTCGTGGATAAGGAAGTTCAGACCGTTCTCTTTTTGCTGCACAAAGGGCAGCGCGCCGCTGATGATCAGCGCCTGATGGATCTCTTCATCGGTAGCCTGCGGGCGGCCCATGGTAATGTTGTCACGCACCGAGCCAAAGAACAGCCGGGCGTGCTGGTTATGCAGCGCCACGTCGCGGCGTAAATCTGCCGGATCGATCTGTTTGATGTTGACGTTATCCAGCACCACCTGCCCTTGCTGAACCTGCTGCATCCCGGCCAGCACCTGCAACAGCGTGGATTTCCCCGCGCCGTTTTTGCCCAGTACGGCAATCTTCTCGCCCGGCGCGATTTTCAGGCGGGCGATGGCCAGATTGGCGACTTTCTCTTCTTCGTCGTAATAGAACACCGCGTCATTGAGCTGATACTCACCGGCGATTTGTGCCTTGTGGACCATTTTCTGGCCATCTTCCCGATCGATAGGCCGTTGCATCAGTTCATCCAGCCCTTTACGGGCAACTTTGGCCTGCTGCCAGCGGGAAAGCACGCCGGAGATCTGCGCCAGCGGCGCGATAGTGCGCGAGGCCAGAATGGTGGTTCCGACCAGCGCACCGGTGGTCATGTCGCCGTTCATCACCAGATAACACCCCACCAGCAGCACGATGGCATACACAATCGACTGCACTTCCTGCGTCCAGGTCATTAGCAGGCTGGTGAGAAAACGCTGACGCATACTGATATCGGCGGAGACTTCGTTGCAGTGGTTCCACTGGTTCTGGAAACGCTGTTCGGCGCGCATCAGTTTGATGTCTTCAAGGGATTCCACCGCTTCCACCAGCGAGGCGTTTCGCACCGCGGATTCGCGCATCCCTTCGCTGGCAAGCTTCGCCAGGGGTTTTTGGATAAGCAGACCGGGGATCAGCAACAGCGGAATGGCCAGCAGCACCACAAACACCAGCGGACCGCCAATCATCCACAGAATGACCGTGAACAGCAGGAAAAACGGCAGATCGGAAATCACGCTGATGGTGGTGGAGGTGATTAACTCGCGCACCGATTCCAGTTCACGGATTTGCGAAATAAAGGAGCCGGTGGACTTGGAACGGGCGCTGTTTTTAATGCGCAGCGCGCGGCCAAACACCCGGTCGGATATGCGCAGATCGGCGCGTTTCCCTACCACATCAGAAATATGGACGCGGACCATGCGCATCACGAATTCGAAAACAATGGCGATCATCACACCGCCAAATAGCACCCACAGCGTGGGGATGGACTGCGACGGCACCACGCGGTCGTAAACCTGCATGGAGAACAACATGCCCGCGAGCGCCAGCACGTTGGCGATCATCGCTGCCACCATGATGTCGCTGTAGCGGCGCCAGTCTTTCAGCGCCAGCTCCCAGAACCAGTTTCTTTTGTAGGGCTTGATGTAGTTATCAACGCGCGCATCGGGAATGGTTTGCAGCGGTCGCAGCAGCGTGATGCTCTGCACCCGCGCCAACAGTTGTTCAGCCGTCAGCGGCGTTTCCAGCCCCTGATCTTCGGTAAATTGCACGGCGCATTGGCCGCTGGCGTCCAGATGCGTCACCACGCCCAGTCGGCCATTATCCAGCGCAACGATAAACGGCACCGACATCGGGTCGAGATCCGCCGGATGAAAATCGCGGGTCACGCGTGCCAGTCCGAGCTTTTGCGCCATCTCATCGAGCACGCTCTCCTGCGGTGCGCCCATTTCCCAGGCGAGGGTGGCTTTCACATGCTCTTCTGAGTAATCCAGACGATAGTGCCGGGCAACATCCAGCATGGCGCTCAGCCACGCCGCATACCCCTTTTGTTTCTCCGCCTGCGCGGCGCGACCGTCGACGACCGCTGCGTCGGGTGCGGTACTGCTTTTATCTGACATGGTCTCTTTATTCATCTGCATTGTTCCCTAATTCACTGTTCCTTCACGTTCATTCCAGAACATGATTATGGAGCGGGAGCAGCGGAGCAGAGACTGTGCCCTCTGCCCCGCCGCCTTCCATTTGCCGTTAATTAGCCAACCACTAATTGATGGTTTGCCAGCAGCGTCGCCAGATCGGTGTGGACGTTGGTCAGCGTCGCGATGGTCGTCATCGACTGCGCCGTGCCGCTGCCATCCAGATCAACCTTAATCACCGTGTTGTTACCTTCGGTGGTCACGCTCAGGTAATTCGCCAGATTGCCAACGCCTGAACCCAGCGTCGCGACGCCGTTAACGTAGCTGGCGTCCGCCGTACCGCTGTACCCGCTCGACTGCAACAGGTCACTCAGATCAAGACGGTCGGTATTCGCCGTCCCTTCCCAGGTCCCAACCTTGAAGCCGTTGATGGTGTCGACACCGTTGCCGCCGGTGGCATCGCTGCTGTCCAGCAACTTGTACAGCAGCGTGTCGTGCCCACCTTTACCCAGGTTGAAGGTGTCATTACCACCGCGTCCTTCGAACACGTTATTACCTGCACTGCCGGTGATAACATCGTCGTAATTCGACCCGGCAATCCCCTCGATATCCTTGAAGGTCGCCGTGTTGAATCCGGTGTTCTGTGCGCTGCTGCTGCTGAGATCTACCGTGACCCCGCTGGTGGCGTTTTTAAAATCGACGATATCCTGACCGCCGGTGGCGCTCCATGTCGCATGGTCTGACGAGCTGCTCCAGCCGCCGCCACCGTTGTAAACGTAGGTGCCGCTTTCAGCGATAAACGTGTCGTTATAGCCGGTGCCGGTGAGGGTGCCGCTGGTCCCGCCGTTCGCCGCGTCTGCGGTGAGCGAATAGCTGCTGGTGCCGTCGCCTGCGCTCAGGTCTGTCCAGGTGGCATTGGTGGACACGCCGTTGATGTTGCGCACCAGCACCGCCGAATACGTTTCATTCGGATCCAGACCGTAGAAGTTCACCAGCGCTGAGGAGTCGTTGACGCCTACGCCCGACTGGGCGTTGATGATCTGCGACGCCACCAGTTCACCGGCGGAGTTGTAGAGCTGCACGGTATTGCCGTAGAACACGTTCATGCCTTCGCCGTCGAGAATGCGCAGGTGGAGAGCCGTGCCGTCCGCAATGCTGGCATTGTTGGCGATGTACACCACTTTGCCGTTTGCCTGCGACACCAGCAGATCCTGCGTACCGTTCCAGTCGTAATCGAGGGTCGCAATCCCCGTTACGTTGACCAGTGAGGAAGCAAGCGTACTGCTGCTCCAGCCTTTGCCGGTACCGTCGTTAACATACAGTTGGGCGGTCTGGCTGGCCGAATAGGTGCTGAACTTGATGATGTCCATGTCACCGTCGCCGTCCCAGTCCACGGCAGCTGACAGATAACCGGCGGACGCGGCATTGGTGGTCGATGTTTCGACAGCGGTTGGCGTGGTCAACAACGTTCCCTGCCCGCTGTTGTAGTAAATCGCACCGCCATAGTTGTAGCTGCCGTTAGGGTTCAGACCGGAAGAAATGTACAAATCCATCAGGCCGTCGCCGTTGAAATCCGCCCAGGTCATTGAGACGGCCGTGGTGGTGTTCGCGGCATTCGGCACAAAGACGTTGGCGATGTTCTGCGTTTCCGTCAGCGCACCTGTGCCACTGTTGTTGATCACCGTCAGCGCATAGGCACCGCTGCGGTTGGTATGCTGCACAATGTCGACCGTACCGTCATTGTTAATGTCCACGCCGGAAATTTCCCGGTAGGTGACCCCGGCAAGACCGGCCGCTCCGTATGTACCATCTGGCGACAGCACCCCGTTGTTATTGACCAGATAGCTGCGGGAGTCGCCGCCTGCATCGCCGTATGCCATGTCCAGCCAGCCATCACCGGTTTTGTCATAAGCCATGATCCCGCCGTACCAGATGGTTGTGCCGATAGCCTGCTGACCGTAGGTATAAGTGCCATCCGTGTTCGCCGTCCATTTGCCCTGGATACTGCCGCCGTAGTTGGTTTCCGTCGCATAAATGTCTGAGGTGCCATTACGGTCGGTATCCGCCAGCGTATAACTCACCACGATGTTGCCGCGGGAGTTGGTCAGCGTGGTGCCGCTATAGCTGTTCAGACCCGAGCTGGTGTAATCAGAGATACCGGTGACCACGTTCCACAAGCCACTGCTGTTCAGGCTGAATGCCATCGCATTGGTGGTGGTGGCCCCAGCGGTGCTCGCCCAGCTGGTGTCCACCGCCGTTTCGGCATAAACCACCAGAGAACCGTGGCTGATCCCCGCCTCGTTACCGTTGCCCGCGCTGCTTCTGACCTGTGCAGTCACATCATACGTCGCCAGTGCCAGTGAACCCGGCAGCTGCAAATACCAGGTGTTGTTGATCGGATCGACCACCACCGCACCGCCGGATTCCGAGGTATAGGTGACGCCGTTCACCACTACCTGTACATACATCCCCTCACCCAACGCTTCAGATAGCGTACCGCTGATGATCGGCGTCGTATCCTGGGTCGATTCACCGGTCACGGTGGCAATCGTGGTCGGAATCGAGGTATCGACCGTCAGGGTGAAGTCTGACGACGACGTGACGTTGCCCGCCAGATCCTGCGAGGTCGCGACGTAAATATAGGTCCCGTCAGCCAGCGCGGAATCCGAGAAGGTCCACGCCAGGCCCACCACCGTCGCGACGCCAACGTACACCCCGTTGCGGTAGATCTTCAGCACTTCGCCGTCGGCCAGCGCTTTGCTCAGCGTGCCGCTCAGCGTCGGCGCGGTTTCGTCGGTGTGGGTGCCGGAACCGAACGATCCCTGACGGTCCCCCTTATTGTCGGAATAGCTGGCGATAGTCGCCTGCGCTTCCGGGTTCAGCGTATCAACCGTCACCCGCTGAGAACCGACCGCCCCGGTGTTACCCGCCAGATCGATCACCCGCACCTGCACGTTGTAAACGCCATCGCCGAGTACGGTACCGGTAGCGTCATAGCTCCAGGTGCGTCCGCGGGTGACGACGTCAATCCATGTCTGACCGCCATCGAGGCTGATCTGCGCCCATTCATCGCTCGCAAGCGTTGCACTCAGGTTGCCGGAGAACGTCAGCGTGGTATCGCTGGTGATGAAATCATGGCTGTTATCACCGGTATCGGTGCTGATCGCGCCAATGGTGATGGCTTGCGATGGCGCAGTGGTGTCAATCGTCACCACCTGCTGCGCGGTTTGGCCGACGTTACCGGCCTGATCGACCACGCGTACCTGATACAGCGTTTGCCCGTCGGTCAGCGTGCGACCATCGCTATAGCTCCACTTCAGGCCGGAGAGCGCAACGGTCGTCCAGCTCGCGCCGTTATCAATACTGATCTGCACCACTTCGCCCGCGCCCAGCGCCTGTCCGATAGAACCGGTCACGGTCAGCGAGGTATCACTGGTGATGAAATCGCTGGCAGACACACCGGTGTCGGTGGCGATGCTGTCGATGGTCACAGTTTTGCTGCTGTCCGGCGCCACGGTATCCACGGTGACAACCTGACTGGAGATGCTGCCCACGTTACCGGCGGCATCTACCACGCGAACATAGTAGGTGTAATCCCCGTCGGTCAGCGTGCGGTCATCAACGTACCTCCAGCGCGTGCCGATGGTGGTCGTATTGAGCCACGTCACCCCCCCATCAAGGCTGATCTGCGCATATTCATCCGCCGCCAGCGTCGCGCCGAGCGTGCCGCTCACGGTCAGCGAAGTGTCGCTGGTGACGAAATCGCTGCTGCTCAGACCGGTGTCGTTGCTGACAGCATCAATGCTGATGGTTTTACTGCTGTCCGGGGCGACGGTGTCGATGGTCACCACCTGACTGGCGGTTGCGCCGACGTTACCGGCCAGATCTACCACGCGCATCTGATAGTTGTAGTCGCCATCGGCCAGCGTACGGCTGTCGATGTAGGTCCACGTCAGGCCACTGATATTGACATCTTTCCAGGTGGTGCCGCCGTCGATGCTGATCTGCGCATATTCATCCGCATTCAGCGCCGCGCCCAGCGTGCCGCGCAGGTTGATGGTGTTATCGCTGGTGATGAAATCAGTACTGCTCAGGCCGGTATCCTGCGAAACCGCATCGATAGTGATCGACTGGCTGGCCGTTGGCGCTACGGTGTCAATAACCACCGTTTTCGTCGCCGTCGAACCAACGTTCCCCGCCGCATCAATCACCCGGACGTTATAGGTGTATGACCCGTCCGCCAGCGCGCTGCCCGGGGCATAACTCCACGTGGTGCCCACCACGGTGAGCGTCTGCCAGCTGATGCCGCCGTCGAGGCTGATTTGCGCCGACTCGGCATTGCCCAGCGCCGCACTCAGCCCGCCTTTCAGCGTGATGGTGTTATCGCTGGTGACAAAGTCCGTATTGCTGCGCCCGGTATCTTCACTCAGCGAATCAATGGTGATGGTCATCGACGGCGCCGTGGTATCCACGGAAATCTCGTGGATGTCGCTGCCGGTGTTGCCGATGCTGTTGGTGACGGAAGCGGTGATTGCGTAGTTATTGCCATCCGCCAGCGCTGACACCGCGTTGGCGCTGAGGTTGAGCGTCCAGCTCAGATCCGCCGCGACCGAAGTGGTGTACGTCTGCCCGTTGAGCGTCACGGTGACGAGGCTGTTCGCCGGTGCGGTGGTGGTGCCGCTGATAGCGAGCGAAGTGCCGTGCTCGGCGGCGTTCACCACGTCGTCCTGCGCGAAGGTGTTGATGCTTATGGTTGGCATCTCACCGCTCAGGGTAACGGACGATGCTGCCGACACCGGGTTGCCCGCCACATCACTGACGGATGCGCTGACGGTATAGCTGCCGTCCGCCGCGCCGAGGAAATCCGCCGCCGGAACGGTCACACTCCAGGTGCCGTCAGAGGCCACCGTGGCGTGATACTCACGGTGATTAAATGTGACGGTCACCGTCTGACCGGCTTCTGCGCTGGTTGTCCCGCCGATCGCCTGACCGGCATGCTGCTCGGCGGAGTTGATGATGTCATCACCGGCAATGGTGTTGATGGTCAGGGTCGGCGCGAGGGTATCGACAATCACCGACGCATTCGCCGACGCCGGGTTCCCGGCCACGTCGCTGGTGCTGGCGGTGACCGTCAGCGTGCCGTCCTGCAGGGCCGCAACGTCATTTTGCGGAACCTGCACCGACCATAGGCCGTCGGCGCTCACCTGCGTGGTATAAGTGACGCCGTTCAGCGTCACGTGCACCGTTTGCCCCGCCTGCGCCGTCGTGGTGCCGCTCAGGGTTAACGCCTGGCCCAGCTCCGCTGCATTCAGGATCCCGTCCGCGGCGATCGGATTGATCAGCAGCGCCGGTGCGGTGGTATCAACCGTCACGTCATGCGTGGCGCTGACCGGGTTGCCTGCAGTATCGCTGGCGCTGGCTGTTACGGTGTAATTACCGTCAGTCAGTTTCGCCACATCGGTCGCCGGTATGCTTAGCGTCCAGTCACCTTTGACATCCACCTGCACAGTGTAGGTTTTGCCGTTCAGCACGACGGCCACCTCTGTTCCGGACACCAGTTTTTCGCTGCTGCCGGACAGCGTCAGGCTGTTACCCTGTTCCGCCGCATTGATAATGTCGTCCTGCGCAATGGTATCGATGCTCAGGCTGAGGGCATCAGTAATGACGGTGATCAGATGGTCAGTGCTGCCGGTGTTGCCCGCGTTATCGGTAATGCTGACCGTAAATGTCGTATCACCGGAAGCCAATGCGCTAATGGCGTTGGCCGGAACGCCGATGCTCCAGTTACCGCGGGCGTCAACCACGGTGGTGTAGGTATGGCCGTCGATCACCAGCGTCACCAGATTGCCTGCCTGCGTGCCGGTGCTGCCACCGGTGATCACCTGCGCCTGCGCATGTTCGGCGGTATTCAGCACATCGTCACCGGCGACGGTGTTGATGGTTACCACCGGCGCGGTCACGTCAACCAGCAATGAGCCGGTGGCGCGGCTGCTGTTACCGGCGATATCGCTGACGCTGGCGCTCACGGTGTAAGTCCCGTCAGCCAGCGCGCCTGCACTGGCCGCCGGTAGCGTGGTGCTCCACGTCCCGTCTGCCGCCACGTTCGCCGTGTAGGTCTGGCCGTTAAGCGTCAGGGTGACCTGCTGGCCGGCTTCGGCGGTGGAGGTTCCGCCGATCGCCACGTCCGCCCCCGCTTCCGCGCCGTTGAGCACGTTATCACCGGCGATGGTGTTGATGGTCAGGGTTGGCGCTGTCGCATCCACCTGCGCCGTATTTGCCGCCGTGGCGCCGTTGCCCGCCGCGTTGCTCACGCTCACGGACACCGTTGCGTCACCGTCTTTCAGTGCCTTCATGTCCGCTGCCGCCACGGTGATGCTCCAGCTGCCGTCGGCCTGCACGCGGGTGGTGTACTGATGACCGGCAAAGTTTACGCTGACATCGCGACCGGCTTCGACGTTCTGCGTGGTGCCGCTCAGGGTCAGATCCGCCGCTTTCTCCGCCGCGTTAATGATGCCGTCGCTGGCAATGGTATCGACGCCGATCGCCACGCTGCTCAGATCAACGGTGATGTTTTGCGTGATGGTCACCGGGTTACCGGAGGCATCCGCGCCGCTGACGACGATCGCCAGCTGACCCGCAGGCCACTTCGCCACGTCTGCCGCCGGAACCGCCGCCGACCAGCTGCCGTTCGCGCCGACCGTGGCAGCATAATCAGTGCCGTTGACGGTCACGGTGACGCTGCTGCCCGCGGCGATATCAGAGCTGGTGCCGCTGATGATCTGGTTTTGATTAATCTCGATGCTGTTGACGATATCGTCACCGGCAACCGTATTGATGCGCAGGCCCGGCAATCCGGCGTCGATGCCGATCTGGCGATCGCCGCTGCCGGTATTGCCGTGTTGGTTGGTGACGCTCGCGCTGACGGTCAGGTCGCCGTCGCCCAGCGCCTGCAAATCGGCCGCCGGAACGCTGACGCTCCAGCTCAGATCCGCCTGCACTTCGGCCTGGTAGGTGTGACCGCCGAGCGTAACGGTGACGGTGTCACCGGCCGCCGCGTTGCTCACGCGCCCGCTCAGGGTCTGGTCTGCCGCCGCTTCGGCGGCGTTGATGATGTTATCACCCGCCACAGCATTAATGATGACGGAAGGCAGCGAGGTATCAACCAGCAGGTTAGCGCTTTCGGTGATGGCGTTGCCGACATCGCTGTTGGCGCTGGCTGTTACGCTGTAGTTGGCTTCCCCAAGCGCTGCCAGTGCGCTGGCCGGAACGGTCAGGCTCCAGACGCCCGCGGCAATTTGCGCGCTGTAAGTGACGCCGTTCAGCGTGACGCTGACCTGAGTGCCGTCACTCAGGTTGCTGCCGGTGCCGGAAATCGTTAGATCTGCACCTTTTTCAACGGCGTTGAGTACGTTGTCCTGCGCGATAGCGTCAATGCTGATGCCCGGCAGGCCGGTATCTACGGTCACATTGTGCGTCTGCGAACCGGTATTACCGGCGCTGTCAGTGATGCTGACGCTCACGGTGTAAGTGCCGTCAGAGATCCCGCCGATCGCGCTGGCCGGTACGCCGACGCTCCAGTTGCCGCTGGCATCCACCACGGTGTTATAGGTATGGCCGTCGATCACCACGCTCACGCTGTTACCGCTGACCGTACCCGTACTGCTGCCGCTGATCACCTGCGCCTGCGCGTGTTCGGTGCGGTTAATGACGTCGTCACCGGCGATGGTGTTGATGGTCACCACCGGCGCGGTCGCGTCAACCAGCAACGCGCTGGTCACCCCGGTGCGGTTACCGGCGATATCGCTGACGCTGGCGCTCACGGTATAGGTTCCGTCAGCCAGCGCGCCTGCACTCGCCGCCGGTAGCGTGGTGCTCCACGTCCCGTCTGCCGCCACGCTCGCCGTGAAGGTCTGACCGTTAAGCGTCAGGGTGACCTGCTGACCAGCTTCGGCGGTGGAGGTTCCGCCGATCGCCACGTCCGCCCCCGCTTCCGCGCCGTTGAGCACGTTATCACCGGCGATGGTGTTGATGGTCAGCGTTGGCGCAGCGGTATCCACTTGCGCCGTATTTGCCGCCGTGGCGCCGTTGCCCGCCGCGTTGCTCACGCTCACGGACACCGTTGCGTCGCCCTCTTTCAGCGCCGCCATGTCCGCTGCCGGGACGGTAACGCTCCAGCTGCCGTCGGCCTGCACGCGGGTGGTGTACTGATGACCGGCAAAGTTAACGCTCACATCGCGACCGGCTCCGACATTCAGCGTGGTGCCGCTCAGGGTCAGATCCGCCGCTTTCTCCGCCGCGTTAATGATGCCGTCGCTGGCGATGGTATCGACGCTGATTGCCACACTGGCGAGATCGACGTTGATATCGTTTGAAATCGTGACGCTGTTTCCGGCTGAACTGGTGCCGGTAACGGATACCGTCAGCGCGCCCGCAGGCCAGCTGGCAACGTCCGCTGCCGGAACCGCCGCTGACCAGCTGCCGTTGGCGGTCACGCTCGCGTGGTACTCAACGCCGTTAACCGTGACGGTGACGCTGCTGCCCGCGGTCAGGCCGGTGCTGGTGCCGCTGATGATCTGATTTTGATTAATCTCGATGCTGTTGACGATGTCGTCACCGGCAACGGTATTGATGCGCAGGCCCGGCAAACCGGCGTCGATGACGATCTGGCGATCGCCGCTGCCGGTATTGCCGTGCTGGTTGGTGACGCTCGCGCTGACGGTCAGGTCGCCGTCGCCCAGCGCCTGCAAATCGGCCGCCGGAACGCTGACGCTCCAGCTCAGATCCGCCTGCACTTTGGCTTCGTAAGTGTGGCCGCCGAGCGTAACGGTGACGGTGTCCCCGGCCGCCGCGTTGCTCACGCGCCCGCTCAGGGTCTGATCGGCCACCACTTCGGCTGCGTTGATGATGTCATCGCCCGCAATCATGCTGAGGGTCACCGACGGCAGCGCGCTGTCGACCAGTACGCCGTGCGTCGTGCTGCCGGTGTTGCCTGCGGCATCGACGGTGGAGGCGGTCAGGCTGTAATTCGCCTCGCCGAGCTGAGCCACATCCGCCGCCGGAACGTTCAGCGTCCACGCGCCGCCGCTGACGCTGGCAGAGTAGTCCTTGCCGTTCAGGTTCAGCGTCACGGTGGAACCGTCCGCGCCGCTGCTGGTGCCGCTCACCGTCAGGGCTTCGCCTTTCTCGATGGCGTTGATCACGTCGTCAGCCGCCACGGTACTGATGGTCAGCACCGGCGCGGCGGTGTCTACGGTCACCACGTGCGAGGCTGAGCCCGGATTGCCCGCCGCATCGGCGACAGTGGCGGTAATGGTGTAGCTTTTGTCAGCCAGACCGCTGACCACGGCGGCAGGCACGCCGACGCTCCAGTTGCCGCTGGCATCCACCGCAGCGGTGTAGCGGCTGCCGTCGATGACCACGGTGACCAGGCCGCCCGCCGGAACGCCGGTAGATGAACCGCTGATGATAAGGTTCTGCTGGTGTTCATGGGCGTTGACAATGTCGTCTGCAGAAACGGTGTTGATGGCAAGCGTTGGCGCGGTCACGTCCACCAGTAACGCGCTGGTCACGCCGGTGCGGTTACCGGCGATATCGCTGACGCTGGCGCTCACGGTGTAAGTCCCGTCAGCCAGCCCTGCCGCATCTGCCGCCGGAACCGCCGTGCTCCAGGTGCCGTCCGCCGCCACGCTCGCCGTGTAGGTCTGGCCGTTAAGCGTCAGGGTGACCTGCTGACCGGCTTCGGCGGTGGAGGTTCCGCCGATCGCCACGTCCGCCCCCGCTTCCGCGCCGTTAAGCACGTTATCACCGGCGATGGTGTTGATGGTCAGGGTTGGCGCAGCGGTATCCACTTCCACGGTATTCGCTGCCGTGGCGCCGTTGCCCGCCGCGTTAGTCACGCTCACGGACACCGTTGCGTCGCCGTCTTTCAGCGCCGCCATGTCCGCTGCCGGAACGGTGACGCTCCAGCTGCCGTCCGTTTCTACCTGCGCGGTATAGCTATGACCGGCGAAAATCACCGTGACCTTCTGACCGGCTTCGACATTCAGCGTGGTGCCGCTCAGGGTCAGGTCCGCCGCTTTCTCCGCCGCGTTAATGATGTCATCGGCCGCGACAGTGTCGATAGCAATCGCCACACTGGTGAGATCCACGGTGATATCGTTTGAAATCGTGACGCTGTTACCGGCTGAACTGGTGCCGGTAACGGATACCGTCAGCGCGCCCGCAGGCCAGCTGGCAACGTCCGCTGCCGGAACCGCCGCTGACCAGCTGCCGTTGGCGGTCACGGTCGCGTGGTACTCAACGCTGTTAACCGTGACGGTGACGCTGCTGCCTGCGGTCAGGCCGGTGCTAGTGCCGCTGATGATCTGATTCTGATTGATCTCGATGCTGTTGACGATGTCGTCACCGGCAACGGTATTGATGCGCAGGCCGGGGATCGCGGCGTCAATAGCAATGTCGCGCTCACCGGATCCGGTGTTGCCGCTGATATTGGTCACCGTTGCGGAGACTTTCAGCGCGCCGTCGCCCATGGCAGCGAGATCGGCGGCAGGGATCGTCAGGCTCCACGTAAAATCATCTTCGACGGTGGCGTAATACGTTTTTCCACCCACGGTGACGGTCACCTGCTGTCCCGCTTCCGCATGGATAACGGTGCCGCCGATCGCCTGATCGGCCTTCACTTCGGTGGCGTTGATGATGTCATCACCGGCCACCACGTTGATGGTCACCGCCGGGCTGTCGGAGGAAGTTTGCAGCCCTTTGCTCACTGACCCGCTGTTGCCGACATCATCGGTGCCGCGCACGCTAACCTGATACAACGCCTGGCCCAGATTCGCCAGATCGCTGGCCGGAATGTCCGCGCTCCATGCGCCGTCGGCCACGGTGCCCTGATACTCCAGACCGTTAAGGGTAACGATAACCGTCACGCCATCCATCAGACCGGTCACAGTGCCGGTGATGGTCAGCGTTGAAAGCGCTTCGGTGGCGTTAAGAATGTTGTCGCCGCCTGCCATGTCGTTGATGGTAAAGACCGGCGCGGCAGTATTGACCACCACGTTTTGCCCGGCCGAACCGACGTTACCGGCGGTGTCTGCCGCGCTGGCGGTGACCTTATAGCTGCCGTCCGCGAGGCCGCTGATGATGCTGGCCGGTACGCCGACGCTCCAGTTGCCGCTGGCATCCACCACGGTGTTATAGCTATGGCCGTCGATCACCACGTTCACGATGTTACCGCTCACCGTACCCGTGCTGCTGCCGCTGATCACCAGCGCCTGCGCGTGTTCGGTACTGTTAATGACGTCGTCACCGGCGATGGTGTTGATGGTCACTTCCGGCGCGGTCGCGTCAACCTGCAATGAGCCGCTGGCGCGGCTGCTGTTACCGGCGATATCGCTGACGCTGGCGCTCACGGTGTAAGTCCCGTCAGCCAGCCCTGCCGCATCTGCCGCCGGTAGCGTGGTGCTCCACGTCCCGTCCGCCGCCACGCTCGCCGTGTAGGTCTGGCCGTTAAGCGTCAGGGTGACCTGCTGACCGGCTTCGGCGGTGGACGTTCCGCCGATCGCCACGTCCGCCCCCGCTTCCGCGCCGTTAAGCACGTTGTCACCGGCGATGGTGTTGATGGTCAGCGTTGGCGCTGTCGCATCCACCAGCGCCGTATTTGCCGCCGTGGCGCCGTTGCCCGCCGCGTTGCTCACGCTCACGGACACCGTTGCGTCGCCCTCTTTCAGCGCCGCCATGTCCGCTGCCGGGACGGTAACGCTCCAGCTGCCGTCGGCCTGCACGCGGGTGGTGTACTGATGACCGGCAAAGTTAACGCTCACATCGCGACCGGCTCCGACATTCAGCGTGGTGCCGCTCAGGGTCAGATCCGCCGCTTTCTCCGCCGCGTTAATGATGCCGTCGCTGGCGATGGTATCGACGCTGATTGCCACACTGGCGAGATCGACGTTGATATCGTTTGAAATCGTGACGCTGTTTCCGGCTGAACTGGTGCCGGTAACGGATACCGTCAGCGCGCCCGCAGGCCAGCTGGCAACGTCCGCTGCCGGAACCGCCGCTGACCAGCTGCCGTTGGCGGTCACGCTCGCGTGGTACTCAACGCCGTTAACCGTGACGGTGACGCTGCTGCCCGCGGTCAGGCCGGTGCTGGTGCCGCTGATGATCTGATTTTGATTAATCTCGATGCTGTTGACGATGTCGTCACCGGCAACGGTATTGATGCGCAGGCCCGGCAAACCGGCGTCGATGACGATCTGGCGATCGCCGCTGCCGGTATTGCCGTGCTGGTTGGTGACGCTCGCGCTGACGGTCAGGTCGCCGTCGCCCAGCGCCTGCAAATCGGCCGCCGGAACGCTGACGCTCCAGCTCAGATCCGCCTGCACTTTGGCTTCGTAAGTGTGGCCGCCGAGCGTAACGGTGACGGTGTCCCCGGCCGCCGCGTTGCTCACGCGCCCGCTCAGGGTCTGATCGGCCACCACTTCGGCTGCGTTGATGATGTCATCGCCCGCAATCATGCTGAGGGTCACCGACGGCAGCGCGCTGTCGACCAGTACGCCGTGCGTCGTGCTGCCGGTGTTGCCTGCGGCATCGACGGTGGAGGCGGTCAGGCTGTAATTCGCCTCGCCGAGCTGAGCCACATCCGCCGCCGGAACGTTCAGCGTCCACGCGCCGCCGCTGACGCTGGCAGAGTAGTCCTTGCCGTTCAGGTTCAGCGTCACGGTGGAACCGTCCGCGCCGCTGCTGGTGCCGCTCACCGTCAGGGCTTCGCCTTTCTCGATGGCGTTGATCACGTCGTCAGCCGCCACGGTACTGATGGTCAGCACCGGCGCGGCGGTGTCTACGGTCACCACGTGCGAGGCTGAGCCCGGATTGCCCGCCGCATCGGCGACAGTGGCGGTAATGGTGTAGCTTTTGTCAGCCAGACCGCTGACCACGGCGGCAGGCACGCCGACGCTCCAGTTGCCGCTGGCATCCACCGCAGCGGTGTAGCGGCTGCCGTCGATGACCACGGTGACCAGGCCGCCCGCCGGAACGCCGGTAGATGAACCGCTGATGATAAGGTTCTGCTGGTGTTCATGGGCGTTGACAATGTCGTCTGCAGAAACGGTGTTGATGGCAAGCGTTGGCGCGGTCACGTCCACCAGTAACGCGCTGGTCACGCCGGTGCGGTTACCGGCGATATCGCTGACGCTGGCGCTCAGGGTATAGGTTCCGTCGGTCAGCCCTGCCGCATCTGCCGCCGGAACCGCCGTGCTCCAGGTGCCGTCCGCCGCCACGCTCGCCGTGTAGGTCTGGCCGTTAAGCGTCAGGGTGACCTGCTGACCGGCTTCGGCGGTGGAGGTTCCGCCGATCGCCACGTCCGCCCCCGCTTCCGCGCCGTTAAGCACGTTATCACCGGCGATGGTATTGATGGTCAGCGTTGGCGCAGCGGTATCCACTTGCGCCGTGTTTGCCGCCGTGGCGCCGTTGCCCGCCGCGTTGCTCACGCTCACGGACACCGTTGCGTCGCCCTCTTTCAGCGCCGCCATGTCCGCTGCCGGAACGGTGACGCTCCAGCTGCCGTCGGCCTGCACGCGGGTGGTGTACTGATGACCGGCAAAGTTTACGCTCACATCGCGACCGGCTTCGACATTCAGCGTGGTGCCGCTCAGGGTCAGATCCGCCGCTTTCTCCGCCGCGTTAATGATGTCGTCGCTGGCAATGCTATCGACGCTGACCGCTACGCTGCTCAGATCGACGGTGATGTTTTGCGTGATGGTCACCGGGTTACCGGAGGCATCCGCGCCGCTGACGACGATCGCCAGCTGACCCGCAGGCCACTTCGCCACGTCTGCCGCCGGAACCGCCGCCGACCAGCTGCCGTTGGCGCCGACCGTGGCAGCATAATCGGTGCTGTTAACGGTCACGGTGACGCTGCTGCCCGCGGCGATATCAGTGCTGGTGCCGCTGATGATCTGGTTTTGATTAATCTCGATGCTGTTGACGATATCGTCACCGGCAACCGTATTGATGCGCAGGCCCGGTAAACCGGCGTCGATGACGATCTGGCGATCGCCGCTGCCGGTATTGCCGTGCTGGTTGGTGACGCTCGCGCTGACGGTTAAATCGCCGTCGCCCAGCGCCTGCAAATCGGCCGCCGGAACGTTGACGCTCCAGCTCAGATCCGCCTGTACTTTAGCCTGGTAGGTGTGGCCGCCGAGCGTAACGGTGACGGTGTCCCCGGCCGCCGCGTTGCTCACGCGCCCGCTCAGGGTCTGATCGGCCGCCACTTCGGCTGCGTTGATGATGTCATCGCCCGCGACCATGCTGATGTACACCGAGGGCAGCGCGCTGTCGACCAGTACGCCGTGCGTCGTGCTGCCGGTGTTGCCTGCGGCATCAACGGTGGAGGCGGTCAGGCTGTAATTCGCTTCGCCGAGCTGAGCCACATCCGCCGCCGGAACGTTCAGCGTCCACGCGCCGCCGCTGACGCTGGCAGAGTAGTCTTTGCCGTTCAGGTTTAGCGTCACGGTGGAACCGTCCGCGCCGCTGCTGGTGCCGCTCACCGTCAGGGCTTCGCCTTTCTCGATGGCGTTGATCACGTCGTCAGCCGCCACGGTACTGATGGTCAGCACCGGCGCGGCGGTCTCTACGGTCACCACGTGCGAGGCTGACCCCGGATTGCCCGCCGCATCGGCGCCAGTGGCGGTAATGGTGTAGCTTTTGTCAGCCAGACCGCTGACCACGGCGGCAGGCACGCCGACGCCCCAGTTGCCGCTGGCATCCACCGCAGCGGTGTAGCGGCTGCCGTCGATGACCACGGTGACCAGGCCGCCCGCCGGAACGCCAATAGATGAACCGCTGATGATGAGGTTCTGCTGGTGTTCATGCGCGTTAATAATGTCGTCGGCAGAAACGGTGTTGATGACCAGCGTTGGCGCAGTAAAGTCCACCAGTAACGCGCTGGTCACGCCGGTGCGGTTACCGGCGATATCGCTGACGCTGGCGCTGACGGTATAGATGCCGTCGCTCAGCCCTGCCGCATCTGCCGCCGGAACCGCCGTGCTCCAGGTGCCGTCCGCCGCCACGCTCGCCGTGTAGGTCTGGCCGTTAAGCGTCAGGGTGACCCGCTGGCCGGCTTCGGCGGTGGAGGTTCCGCCGATCGCCACGTCCGCCCCCGCTTCCGCGCCGTTGAGCACGTTATCACCGGCGATAGTGTTGATGGTCAGCGTTGGCGCAGCGGTATCCACGGTGACATCCTGCACGGCGCTGGCGTTGTTGCCCGCCACGTTGGTCACGCTGACACTCACCGTGGTGTCGCCGTCTTTCAGATTGCGGATATCTGCCGCCGGAACGATGACGCTCCAGCTGCCGTCGGCCTGCACGCTGGCGTGATAAGTGCCATTCGCGAAATTAATCGTCACGCTCTGGCCAGCCTCCACGCCCTGCGTGGTACCGCTAAGTGTGACATCCGCCGCTTTTTCAGCCGCATTTAGCACGTTATCCAGCGCAACGCTATCAATGGCAATCGCCACGCTGCTCAGATCCACGTTAATAATATTGGCAATGCTGACGCTGTTGCCCGACGTGTCGGAGCCGGTGACGCTAACGCTTAGCGCGCCCGCAGGCCAGCTGGCGACGTCCGATGCCGGAATCGCCGCAGACCAGCTGCCGTTCGCGCCGACCGTAGCATGATAATCGATGCCGTTTACGTTGACGGTGACGCTGCTGCCTGCGGCGATATCAGAGCTGGTGCCGCTGATGATCTGGTTCTGACTGATTTCGATGCTGTTGACAATGTCGTCGCCCGCAATGGTATCGATGCGCAGGCCCGGCAAACCGGCGTCGATGATAATCTCGCGATCGCCGCGACCGGTGTTGCCGTGCTGATTGGTGACGCTCGCGCTGACGGTTAAATCGCCGTCGCCTAGCGCCTGCAAATCAGCCGCCGGAACGCTGACGCTCCAGCTCAGGTCGTCCTGCACGGTGGCCTGGTAGGTGTTGCCACCCAGCGTCACGATCACGGTATCGCCCGCCGCCGCATGGGTCACTCTGCCGCTCAGAGCCTGGTCAGCGGTGATTTCAGTGGCATTGATGATGTCATCGCCTGCGGTCACGTTAACCGTGACGACAGGCAGCACGGAATCCACCTGCACCTGATGCGTCGCAGTGCCGGTATTGCCCTCGGCGTCTGTGCTGACTGCCGTCAGGGTGTAATGGGCTTCGCCGAGCTTTGCGACGTCGCTGGCCGGAATGCTGACCGACCAGTTGCCGCCGCCGACGACGGTGGTGGTGTACTCCACGCCGTTAAGGGTCAGAGCGATCTGCGTACCCTCAGCACTGTTGCTGGTCCCGGTCACCTCCAGCGCCTGGCCTTTGGCTTCGGCGTTAACCACGTTCTCAAAGGCGACGGTATCAATCGTCAGTTGCGGCAGTTCGGACGACAGCACCACGGTCGCGTTCTGACTGCCGGTGTTACCCGCTTTATCAGTGATGCTGACGTTCACATCATAGCTGCCGTCGGCCAGCGCGCTGAAAACGGATGCCGGTAAACCGATGCTCCATGTGCCGTCGGCGGCAAGCGTCGTGGTGTAAGTCTGGCCGTTGATGCTCAGCGTGACAGTATCGCCCGCTTCGCCGCCGGTGCTGCTTCCGCTGACCATCTGCGCCTGAGCCTGTTCGAGGCTGTTAAGGATGTTGTCACCGGCGATGGTGTCGATGGTCACGACCGGCACGGTGGTGTCAACGCGCAGATCGTGCGTGATAGATGTGCGGTTCCCCGCCGCATCGCTGACGGAGGCGCTCAGCGTGACAGTGCCGTCTGCCAGCGCGCCCGCCTGTGCAGCCGGAACGTTCACTGACCAGTTACCGTTTGCCTCAACGCTTGCGGTATAGGTCACTCCGTTGAGCACCAGCGTCACTACCTGCCCGGCTTCGGCATTTGAGGTGCCGCTGACGGTCAGATCGTGCCCCGCTTCGGCGGCATTCAGAATATCGTCGCCCGCCAGCGTGGCAATAGTCAGCGTAGGTGCCTGCGTATCCACTGACAGCGTAGATGCGGAGGTGATGGTGTTGCCAGCGCTGTCTACACCGCTGACCTGAACGGTGTGGACACCGTCCGCCAGCGTCTGCGCGTCTGCGGCAGGCACAGTGATTGTCCAGCTGCCATCCGCCGCAACGGTGGTCTGCCAGGCCTTACCGTTAAGGGAAACGGTGACGGTGGTACCCGCCGCCAGATTGGCGCTCTGGCCGGAAATGGCAACGTCCGCGCCGGCTTCGGCCGCGTTCAGCACGTTGTCCCCCGCCACGGTGTCGAGGGTAAGGGAAGCCTGCGCGGTAACAATGTTCAGAGTGATCGACCCGGCGCTGGTGGTCGAGCCGTTGCTCTCCTGCACCACGACCCAGGTGTGCGCACCGGCGCTCTGCGCGGCGAGCTGCGCTGTCCACTGGCCGTTGGTGCCGACGATGGCTGTGGCAATTACATGGCCGCTGGTATCGACAATCGAAATCTCCGCGCCCGGATAGCCGGTACCGCTGAAGGTGGGTCGGGTATCGTCAGTCACGGCCTGATTAGCAAGAATACCCTGACTGTCGCCCTGAGTGTCGGTCACGAGGAAAGTCGGTTTTGCGACCTCCACCGCCTGAGTGTTATCAATGACTTCGGTTTTTCCGTCACTGCCGCCGCCGTGGCCGAGCAGGGCTCCGGCCGCGCCTGCGCCCAGCACACCGGCCAGCAGATACGGCCACTCCACGGTGACTTCGGCGGTGCTGAGCAGCAGCGGATCAATGCCCGGCAGTGGGGTTTCCACCGCCGTCAGCGCAAACGCCGGGGTATCATGAGGCGCAGTGGCGTCGGTGAAATTCACCTCCGTCATCTGCTGGTTTTCATCCTGAAAGACCAGTTTATTCTCGTCTTTCTCACCAATATTCTCGAAATATCCTACGCAGCGAATGACCGATCCATCCTGCATATGAATAATCAGATCGTTGCCACTGCGCTCGTAGCTGGCGACATTCTTCACTGCGTCGTGAATAACGACAATGCCGGATTCATTCATCGCAACAGCGGTATTACCTTCTGCAGTGAAAGTATTTTTAAGCGACGTTTTACGAGAGATAATATCCATGGTTCTGCTCATGATATCGTGTCCATTCCTTGTATATCTGACTGGTGTTATAACAATACCGGCAAAAAGGGTATTGAATTTGCGTGCATAACTGACTTTATTTCAAATCAGGCAGTGTCTGATTCACACTCTGATCAACACCAAGCTGAGTTAATAAGTCATTAACAGCCGTGGCGTAACTTATCACTGAATACCAGCTGTCATATTTCGCACTGATTTGCGAAAACTGCGCCTGAAATACCTCCTGCTCGACGCTAAGCAGATCGTTCAGCGTGCGCTGATTGAGCTTATATTCGCTCTTGTACACATCGCGCGAGCGGACAGAATCCTGTAGCTGTTCAGCACTGGCCTGCGCCTGCCCTTCAGCGCCAGCCCAGTTGGCATAAGCCACTGAAGCTTTTTGCATCACATCGAGCTTGGCCTGATCGACCAGAGTGGCGGCAATATTTTTATGCCCTTCAGCCTGACTGACGCGAGCCGACACCGCACCGCCCTGATAAAGCGGCGCATTCACGTGTAACTGAATCTGATTATTCCAGTACGGATTGTTCGTGGTTTCGTAACGCGTTCGACTCGCCTGTAAACTCAGGGTAGGCAAATAATCCGCCTTCGCCTTATTGACTTCAAATGACGCCGATTCCTGTTGCGCCTGCGCGTACAGTACCGAGGGCACTTTGGAATAATCGATATTATCCGGCAGCACTGGAGTATCGAGATTCACCGCGGCAATGGACTGATAATGGCTGGCTCGCACACCCGTCAGCGAGGCGAGTTGCGCTTTCGCCGCTGACAGGCTGGCCTGATATTGTTTAAGCGTCGAGCGCATTCCGGAAATACGCGACTGCGCCTGCAGCACATCTGAGCGAGTGCTTAATCCGGCATCGGCGCGTAATGACGACATGCGGCGGACATCTTCCAGCGCCGTAATGTTATCCTCCACCGCTTTGGTCAGATCCTGATATTTCAGCACATCCAGGTAAGCCGTCGCCGTTTGCTCAGCGACGTCAGACAGTGTCGCCAGCAATTTGTAGCGATAACTTTCCTGCGCAGATTTCTGCTGGTTAATGCTGGCGTTGGTTTTACCGAAGTCGTAGACAAGCTGCGACAGCGTCAGGCCGTAGGCAGCGGCATTATTCATATTGTTGAAGGTATCCTGCTGGGTCGAATTGCCGGTATTGGCGGTCAGACCGACCTGCGGAAACCACGCACTTTGCGCTTCGCGGATCTGCGCCTGGCCGATCCCCATTTGGTACGCCTGTTGCGTAACCGACGGACTGCGTGAAAACGCCTGCAAAATAGCGGTTTTCAGATCCACCGACGCCATACTTTTCATCGATGGCGGATTGGCCCACCGATCTGCGTGCCCTGACACCACGGCATTGGCGATAAACGGGAACGTCAAGAAAACAATTAAAATACAGATTTTTTGTAAGCTGTTATTAAATAATTTTACAATCCATATCATTGAATAAAGAGATCCATCTTATTAATTTACAGGGTCGGGTGTTCTTTATCCTACCCCACTTAAGACAAATCTTAAACTCTTTTTTTTGGGGACAAAAAAGGGCACAAGAATATTGTTTTAGTTTCATAACGTTATTACTGATGGAAATACTTTATGCCTTGCCAATCATCAGGCTGTAAATTCGATTAGGAAGAAATAAAAAAAAGCATGGCGTTTATTATTATCCCTGTGAGTCTAGTACATGATATCGCCTAACGCCACTCTGTTTATGTTAAACACCATGACGCTATAGTTAAATAATTGTTGGCTACTTGTAATAACTCCTTGCCCTGTCTGAATCAGAAAATTATTCCCAGCCGCACCTTTAATATCTCAATATATCAGGCACTCCGGAATGATAAGGTCTTCTCGATATTATTTTTACGCGTTGAGTTTTAAGGAAAGTTGTTGCGGCAGACTAAATTTGACCATCTTAATAGTGATGCATCATCGGTTATTAATTTAAAACAGCTGCTATATGACCGGGCGTAGTTCAGCGTTAACATCGCTGAAAAAACCTATCACAACGATTGCGCAAAGCGATGGTGACTCTCATTCGCATATTTCATTACTTTCCTTTTATCGGCGTAATCAACCCAATTCGCCTTGCCATGACCGGTCCAAGTATTGAACACAACGCCCAGTGGGTCATAGCCGATCCTGGCCCGCAACCCTGATGTAATTGTGTTTAGCCGTACTCAATAACAGTAAACCCTTCGTCATCTGTTGGTGCGGAGAAATAGCGCGTTATGATTTCGAATTGTTGATCGGTCGCGCTAAAGTCGTGTACACCCTCTGCGTTTCGGGCATGCAATCGGGCTTTACAGACCTCATCAGAGACTTTCAGATAGTGCAGACGATGACTGGCACCTGACTCCTTAACGATACTCATCATCCATTCACGATTTGTAGGTGTGTTGGCCGGAAAATCCAGAACGACGGATAAACCCGCTCTGAGTAACGATACGAGGTGGGGCTTGATGGCGCTGCGGAGCTTCGAGGAACACTGCAAATAATCGGCTACTGAATGGATTTCATTGGCATAGAGCACCGCCAGCCACCGATCCTCACTGACGAGCACGGTGGCTGGCGAGGCAGCTAATTTCACGGATAGCGTGGATTTACCTGATGCAATTTTTCCACACAGCAGGTGCAGCGTGGGTTTTCCTGCTGTGGTGACCGTATTGCTATCCATCATTTACCTCACTAACAATTAATAGTAAGGCCCTCCTTACTGTCGCTTAACACTCACTGCATGGCTGCACGCTTCCCGCCTGCCAGACGGTACAGGCATACACCACCAGTCCGGTAACGCCCAGAATCACGCCCACATAGGCGGTCGCGATCCAGCCGTAGCCTAAAGAAACCGCCATGCCGCCCAGATAGGCGCCCATCGCGTTGGCAATATTCAGCGCGGAGTGATTCATTGCGGCAGCTAACGTCTGTGACTCTTTCGCCACGTCCATCAGGCGTATCTGCAGTGACGGCAGTAAAACCGACGAGGTGCCAATCAGGAAAGTCGCCAGCATCCCACCCGCGACCTGCGTTGCCAGCAGCGGGAAGACGATCATAATGCAAATATTCCACAGCAGCGTCCAGCCTATCACCTTCAGCACGGTTTTATCCGCCAGCCGGCCACCCACCAGATTCCCGACAATCATCCCCAGGCCAAACGCGGCCATGGCCCACGGAATAAGCCGGGTGGACATGCCCGCCACGTGCATCAGGGTGGGTGCAATGTAGCTGAACACCGCAAACATCCCGCCAAAGCCGATCGCCCCCACCAGTAGGGTCAGCAGCACCTGGCTGTTTTTCAGCGCGCCCAGTTCACGCAACGGATGAGCATCGCTGTCTGCCGGTGTGGCAGGTACAAAGCGCAATATCAGCATGCAGGTGACTAAGCCAATCACCCCGACAAACCCGAATACCACATGCCAGTTAAAGACTTGCCCTACCCACGATCCCAGCGGGACGCCAATCAGCGTGGCGATGGTTAACCCCAGCATCAGGGCACTGAGCGCCCTGCCGCGCTTTCCTGCCGGAACCAGAGAAGCGGCCACCAGCGACGCTACGCCAAAATAGGCACCGTGCGGTAAGCCCGTCAGGAAGCGGGCGATAATCAGGCCGTGATAGCTTCCCACCAGCGCACTGCCAACGTTGCCAATAAAAAACAGCGCCATTAATGCCAGCAGCAGGTGTTTTCTCACCATCCGCGCCGCAATCACCGCAATAACCGGTGCGCCCACCACCACCCCAAGCGCATAGCTGGCAATCGCATTACCGGCCTGCGGTTCAGTGATGTGAAAAGAGCTGGCGACGCCCGGTAATAATCCCATGATGATAAATTCGCCGGTGCCAATACCGAACCCACCCAACGCCAGCGCGAAGATAGCCCAGCGCGCCGCTGCGGCACTCAAAACATTCTGGTTTTGCAAAACTCCCCCTTACAGGTTTCAAATTTCAGTGGCTTAAAACCCTTGCAGGCAAAACCTGACAAGATTCTAAACTAATTTGAGCCACATCACAGTTTTACAAAACTCAGGTTGATTTAAAACTAATCGATTGCTCTCCAATACAGTATTGTCATCGATGATTTTCCTGCGCTGCAGGGGTTCCGCTGAGAAGCAGTTTGCCTTGACGCATAAAGCGGGATTTAGCGTCATGTTGAAATAGTAGAGGCCGCGAGGTGATCCCCCGCCTGTGTCCGGAGAACACCTGCATGCCCGCCTCCGGCGGCCTCGTTATCACAGCTGCTTCGCATACAACCGATAGCGCTTATAGGCAACCGCGCCGATACGCTCGAGGATATGGCGCATCCCGCTGTTGGACTCGAGGATCCACGACATCTCCAGCGCGTCGATCTTGCGTCTGGCAAAGGGATCGCGCAACGCTTCAATCAGCAGCAGAGCAATAATCGGCCCGGTGCGGCTGGATTGATACTCCTGCACCACCCCCATTAACGGCACGCGTGCGGTGCGCACCCCGCTCACTTTCAGGCGCCATAACAGTTTCGCCCAGCCAAAAGGCAGTAAGCGGCCGTTGAGATCGCGTATGGCCTCATTGAGGTTCGGTAAGCCGACAATAAATGCGCAGGGTTTTGCGTCTATTTCAGCAATATAGATCATATCGTCTGGCACCAGATGCTTTAGCTGCTCTCCCATCACGGCAAATTCATGCTCGGTGAACGGCACAAACCCCCAGTTATTCTGCCAGCCTGAGTTGAAAATCTGCCGCATTATCTGCATCTCTTCAGCAAAGCGCTGGCGATTAATGCAGCGAACGGTCACCTTTTTCCGCACTCTGTCCATCAGCTTCAGTAAAGGAGGGGGAAAATGAAGATCGCTGCGCTGCATCCAGTAGGCGAGCAGGTCAATGCCTTTACCATATCCCTGCTGCTCCAGCGCGCGGGCATAATAGGTTTTACCATGCGTCATCATGGCCGAAGGTGGTGTATTAAAGCCGTTAATCAACAAGCCACTCTCCTGATTGATATTGAGCCCAAAGGGGCCGGTTATTTTTCTGGCACCTTTGGATTTCAGCCAGCTTTCCGCTGCGCTAAACAGCGCGCTAAATACCTCCTGATCTTTAATCGCGTCAATCATGCCAAAATGGCCGGTATCCTCACCATAAAGTTCACGATGAAGCGTGTCTATTTGTGCCGTTATCCGGCCAACAATAACATTGTTTTTCCTGGCCACCCATGCCTGCCATTCGATATGCTCATTGCCTGGATTTTTCTCAGAAAGATGCTCCATGCGCTCCATATATAATGGCGCTATCCAGCCTGGATCGTCGTGATATAGCGTGGAGGGAAACGCAATGAAATTTTTAAGGCCCTGCTTATTAATGACTTTCTCGATGCGGATCATAACCACCCTGACTTATTTCAATTGATGAAAGCACAGCAAGTATTTAAGAATTAACTTATCTGGCGCTGTATTAGCACCTACCCTCTGAGCCAGTGATGACGGAAATTAGCGGAATGAATCTGTTCATCTTTACCACTAGATGCGTTTAACACCCGCAATGTGGAATAAACCATACACTTTTTAAAAATGGCGCGTCATACTAACTCCCGCTATGTTTTTCATCGGGCATGAGGTTTTTATGCTAATCGTTTATCAAAATAAAACTGAACCATTTTTCACCCAACACCCTTACCGATATTTTTTCGCGTGACGTTTAACAAAAAACAACCTCTACCCTGCGTATTTCTCGGAGTTATCTGGCGGTTTTTAATCAATGGCTTTATTGCAAATGTCTGAAACGAGTTCAATCCATTCTCTTCCTATGCGCTATGCTGATTTCCCCACCTTAGCGGAAGCATTAAATTATGCTGCCAGCGGAAGCACGGGAATGAATTTCTACGATCGGCACAATCAGCTCACTGCCGTGCTGGAGTACCGCACGTTGAAACAGCGTGCCCTGGCAATGGCTCAGCGGTTATTAGCGCTTAAGCTAAAAAAAGGTGACCGTGTCGCCCTGCTCGCTGAAACCTGCCCGGAGTTTGTCGAGGCATTCTTCGCCTGCCAGTATGCGGGGTTAGTGGCAGTACCGCTCGCTATCCCAATGGGGATCGGTCAGCGCGATGCTTATATCTCCAGGCTGCAGGGCTTAATGACAAATTGCCAGCCTGCGGTCATCGTGGGGAGTGAGGAGTGGTTACCCATCATCCGCTCCGCCAGCGTTAATAATCCGGGTATGCACATCCTTAGCCATCAGGCTTTGCACGCCTTACCCGCCGGGACAGCTGACATGCCCGCTTTATCGCCTGACGATATTGCCTATCTGCAGTACACCTCGGGCAGCACGCGTTTTCCGCGCGGTGTGATCATTACCCACCGCGCGGTGATGGCCAATCTGCAGGCCATCAGTCACGACGGGATAAAACTGCGCGCCGGCGATCGCTGCGTTTCCTGGCTGCCGTTTTATCACGATATGGGGCTGGTTGGCTTTCTCCTGACGCCGTTAGCCACCCAGCTATCGGTGGATTACCTGCGCACGCAGGACTTCGCCATGCGCCCGATGCAGTGGCTGAAGCTGATTAGCAAAAACCGCTGCAGCGTCTCGGTTGCTCCGCCGTTCGGTTACGATCTCTGCCTGCGCCGCTGTAACGATCACGCGCTGGCTGACATCGATCTCTCCAGCTGGCGCGTGGCGGGCGTTGGCGCAGAAAGCATTTCTGCCGAACAGCTGGCGCATTTTGCGCAGCACTTTAGCCAGGCCAATTTCGATAGCAACGCCTTTATGCCCTGCTACGGTTTGGCGGAAAACACCCTTGCCGTCTGCTTCTCACCAGCGGCCTCAGGGACGTTGACCGATTGTGTCGACCGTGCAATTCTCGAATATCACAGCCAGGCCGTCGCGCCTACGCGCAGCACCAAAGCCACCTCGACCTTTGTTAACTGCGGCAAGGCGTTGCCGGGTCACCGTATTGAAGTGCGTAGCGAGGACGGCACGCCACTGCCTGAACGTCAGGTGGGGCATATCTGTATATCCGGTCCCAGCCTGATGAGCGGTTATTTTCAGGATGCCGCTTCGCAGCAGAAAATCCAGGCGAGCGGATGGATGGATACCGGTGACCTGGGCTATTTACACCTGGGTGACCTGTTTGTCACCGGGCGTAAAAAAGACCTGATCATCATTCGCGGCCGCAATATCTGGCCACAGGATATTGAGTATGTCGCTGAGCAGGAACCTGAGATTCATTCAGGTGATGCGATAGCCTTTGTCACCTCAGCCGGGCAGGATAAAGGAGCTCGCATTATCTTACAGATCCAGTGCAAAGTGAGATCGCAAGAGCGCCGGCAGCAGATCGTGCATTCACTGATGGCCCATATTCAAAGCGAGTTCGGCGTGACTGTGGATATCGAACTGCTGCCACCGCACAGTATCCCGCGCACCTCTTCAGGCAAACCCGCCCGTGCCGAAGCGAAGAAGCGTTACCTTAACGCCCTTGGCGTAGCGGTCCCTCCTCAAACCGAGCTGGCAGGTTAGTGAACAGGAGCACAGTCGTGGCCATAACCGGCGCAACCGGTTTTATCGGCCGGCATATTGCCGTCAATTTGCTGGCGCGCGGCTTTTCCCTCAGAGCACTGACGCGCCTCGCATCACGCCAGTCGATGAAAAATCTCCATTGGGTTGAGGGAGACTTGCAGCAGCCCGAATCTCTGGCAGAACTGGTGAGCGGCGCAGACTGTGTCGTTCACTGTGCGGGCCAGGTGCGCGGACACAATGAAGCGGTTTTCACCCACTGCAATGTTGGCGGCAGCCTGAATCTGCTGCAGGCGGCAAAGGAGAGCGGCCGCTGCCAGCGCTTCTTATTTATCTCCTCTCTGGCCGCACGCCATCCCGACCTATCCTGGTATGCGAAGTCAAAATTTGTCGCGGAACAGCAGTTAAGCGCCCAGGCGTCACCTGTTGCGCTGGGAATTTTTCGCCCCACGGCAGTGTACGGGCCGGGTGATAAAGAGTTAAAGCCAGTGCTTAGCTGGCTGCTACGCGGCGTACTGCCGCGCACGGGCGCGCCTGACGCCAGACTGTCGTTTCTTCACGTCAGTGATTTGGCTGAAGCGGTTGGCCAATGGCTCTGCGCCACAAACCCCTTACCTCAACCCTATGAACTCTGTGACGGGTTAAGTACGGGATATAGCTGGGAGAGCCTGCGCCTGATTGGCGCGCAGGTGCGACGCGGCCCGGTGCGCTTAATCGCTGTCCCGTTACCGCTACTGAAATGGCTTGCGGATATTAACGTGTTTGCCTGCCGTATTGCAGGTAAAGAACCGATGCTGACCCGGAGCAAAATCCAGGAGCTCAGCCATCACGACTGGTCGGCAAGCAACAAAAATTTATCTGAAGATATTGATTGGTTTCCAAAAATCACTTTGCAGCATGCACTGCGTGAAGACTTGTTTTAAACATCTGATAAAGGGAAGTGACGAGCGCTATGATAAATCGAGAAGCGGTGATGGATTACATCCTCGCGTGTTTAGGCGGGATGGTCGCCAGTGAGGTAGAAATAAAGCCGGAAAGCGATCTGATTGATGAACTGGGCCTCGAGTCCATCAAGGTAATGGATCTGTTGATGATGCTGGAAGAGCGGTTTGATATCTCTATCCCGATAAATATCTTGCTGGATATCAGGACGCCAGCAGAGTTACGCGATGCACTGTTGCCACAGCTGGAGAAGAGTTATGGGCCTCTATGATAAGTTCGCTCGCCTCGCTCGCCAGCGCGAACAGTTCCATCATTCGGGACTGACCCCATTCGGCACCTGTATTGATGAAATCTACTCCGCCACCGAGGGGCGAATTGGCAATAATAAGGTGCTTTTGGCAGGCACCAACAACTACCTTGGCCTGACGTTTAATCAGCAGGCAATAGCGGCGAGCCAGGCGGCAGTCGCCGCTCAGGGGACCGGCACCACCGGTTCACGCATGGCGAACGGCAGCTATGGCGCGCACCTTGCCCTGGAGCAGGAGCTGGCGCTATTTTTTGACCGCCCCAGCGCCATCGTATTCTCCACTGGCTATACCGCCAATCTGGGCATCATCAGCACGCTGGCCACCCCGGACGCCGTGGTGCTGCTGGATGCCGATAGCCATGCCAGTATCTATGATGCTTGTGCCATGGGTGGCGCCACGATTATCCGCTTTCGCCATAACGATGCCAGCGATCTGGAGCGCCGCATGCTACGCCTTGGCGAGCGCGCGCGTGAAGCCATTATTATTGTTGAAGGTATTTATAGCATGCTGGGTGATGTTGCCCCGCTGGCAGAAATTGTCGACATCAAGCGGCGCCTTGGCGGCTACTTAATGGTGGATGAAGCGCACTCTTTCGGCGTGATGGGCGCCACCGGCCGCGGCCTGGCGGAACAGCTCGGCGTGGAACGGGATGTGGATATCATCGTAGGGACATTCAGTAAAAGCCTGGCATCCATCGGGGGATTTGCCGTCGGCGGCGCAGCCATGGAGGTTCTGCGCTATAGCAGCCGCCCATACATTTTCACCGCCTCGCCCTCCCCCTCCAGTATTGCCTCGGTGCGCTCCTCATTACGCACTATTGCGCAAAAACCCGAGCTGCGCCAAACGCTGTGGAGTAACGCCCACCGCCTTTATCACGGTCTTGCCGGGCTGGGGTATGAAATGGGGCCGCACATCAGCCCGGTGGTGCCGGTAATGATTGGTTCGAAAGAGGACGGTTTACGCTTCTGGCGCGGGCTGATTGCACGCGGTGTCTATGTCAACCTGGTGTTACCGCCTGCCGCCCCCGCAGATATCACCCTGCTGCGCTGCAGCGTGAATGCAGCCCACAGCGACCAACAGATTGATACCATCATTCAGGCCTTTGCCGAGCTGAAGCGCTAATTTTCCCGTCAAAGTGAGAGCAGATAAGCTGTTTGATCGCAGTCAGTGGCCTTTATCAAAGCGAGAAATCAGCAGCAAAGCACCCAGCATCAGCAGCCCTGGTACTGCCAGCGTGGTGAGCGGGGCATTCAGCGCCAGCAGCAGCCCGAGGTTAACGATTATCTGATAGCTGATGTAGGTGAGCAGCCCGACTATTACCCCCGAGGCTAATCGGCTGCCCAGCCCGGGCGAACGCGGCGCGCTAAACGTAAAGGGAACGGCGAGTAAAATCATGGCGAGGGTTAACAGCGGGCGCCCCAGCTTTTGCCAGAGCGCCATGCGGTACTCTGCCGAGGGCTGACCGCTATCATGCAGGTAGTGAATATACTGGCGCAGCTGGTGGATGGAAAAGCTACCGCCCGGCAGCGTGAGTTCGGCCAGGCTCATCCTGCTAAAGATCGAGCGCCAGCGCAGACTTTCTGTCGATGACAGGGTCTCTTTGCCGTTCTGCCAGCTCTTTAGCCTCACGCCGTGCAGGATCCAGCTGCCGTCTTTTAGTACCGTGGCTTTCGCGGCGAAAATATAGCTCGCCAGCGACAGGTCAGGAAGATAGTAAAATATCTCCACGCCCACGGGTTGCTGCCGGGCATCGAGGGTTTTCACTGTGGCAAATTCATTATCTTTCCTCGCCCACAGCGCGTTTCTCACCGCTGCGCTGTCAGGATCTTCAGCCACGGCCGCCGCTTTCAGCTGCAAAGCACGCTGCTGTAGCGGTGAAGCCACCCACTCATCAAGCGCGGCCAAAGCCACCGTCAGCAGGATGCCAGCGGCCAGCGCGGCGAGAGAAATTTTGAAAATTGACCAACCCGCCACCCGCATCGCGGTGAGCTCCAGACTTTTTGATAATTGCCCCAGCCCGACAATGCCACCGATCAGCGCGATAAACGGTCCTAAATCAATCAGGCTTCTCGGCGATGTCATCAACACCACCAGCAGCGCCTGGGTCCAGCGGTAGCCACCCGGGCTGACGTCATCAAGCTCGTTAATCAGGTTAAACGTGGTGAACAACGGCATTAACATGCCTGCGGCGGCGGCGAATCCGATAAAGATATGGCGAATTAAATAGCGGGTTAACAGCGTCATGGCCGGTATCTCTGCCAGAGCGAAAAGTCGCGCGCCATCAGCAGCACCAGCCCGAGAAACATCATAACGGAGAGGATCCAGACGCCGGGTATCAGGGCAAACGTACCGTTGGCAACCAGCGTGCGGCTGAGATTACCGCCGTAGAAGATCAGGGTGAAGAGCACCGTTAACGGCAGCAGCGTGGCAAAACGCCCCTGTCGCGGCTTAATGCGGCTGAGTGGAATAGCCAGCAGCGCCATCATTAGCGTGTTAATGCCACGACTTTCGCGCCACTGCAGCTCGGCCCGGTCGGCAGGATCGCGGGAGCCTGACAGCGTCAGGCTCGGGGCGGATTTACGCTTCAGGCCGGGGTTTTGCCGCAGCGGCTTAAGCTGCAGCTTCATATGACGGTAAATCATCTGGTTATCCCCCGCCCCCTGGTGCTCCAACACGTCAGAGGTGCCCGCGTGCAGCATCACGGAAGGTGCGTTCGGTGACGGGTTCAGCACCCTCACCGTGTGGGCCCGATAGACGCGGCTGCTATTAGCGGACGGGGTGTAAATCAGCACATCGGCGAGCGTGCTGTTAGCCGAGTCGACCTCTCCTGCCAGGATCATCCGGCCATCATCATTGACGTTAAATTTATTGGCAATAAGGTGGTTAACATCCAGCTGCGATTGTGACTGCTGCTCCAGCTGATAGATCTGCCCGTAAGCCCAGGGTCTGACAAACAGGGAGAGCAGCATCACCAGCATTGCCAGCGGAATGGCAAAAATCATCACGGCTTTGTAGAGGCGCAGTGGACTGGCCCCTGCGGCAAAAATCGCCGTGATTTCCGAGTCATTCCACAGCTGACCTAGCGTGACGCCAACGGCAACATATAGCGCAACCGGCAGCAGCATTTCCAGCGCAATCAGAACCTTATAGCAGATGATATCGAACACCACTTTCAGCGCCAGGGTGCCGCTCGCCGCGTCGGTCAGGTAGCGTTGCGCGGAGTAGCTGGCAAAAATAAAGATCAGAAAACCTGCCAGAGTCAGCACTAAGCGCTGGGTCAAACTTACGATATAGCGTTCTATTAGCAGCATGGTTTACGCGCCTCAAGGAGTAGCGGGCAGCGGCGCCGGTTGAGCACGACCTGGGTTCAGCAGGTCATGCACGCTGCGCAACAGCTGGCAGACCTCCTGCTCAGTCAGCGCGCCATCTTTTGCCCACTGGATATGCCCGTCTTTATCCAGCAGCAGAATCGTGGAGCTTGCTGGCTTAAGTTGCCAGGTTTTTCGCCCCAGCCCCTGGCTGTCGATAATAAATTGTGCCCAGGGGTACTTTCTTTTATTTTTCTCGACTTTTCTGCCGACAAAAAAACCCGAGCCGGGAATTTCATCGTCGGTATTGACGATGGTTGTCGGTTGAAACTGTTTATGTGGAAATTGTGCGCGCTTAATCGCTTTAATCAGTAACGCATTTTTGTCCTTGGCGGAGGTGCGCCCAGCAATATACTGTAACACGCGTACTTTGCCCGCCAGCTGCTGACTCGACCAGGGGCGATAGCGGATATTATCATTATCGAACATCAGCTCGCCCCGCTCGCTTATGGTCAGCGGCGCCATCTGCTCACCGACAATAAAATTGTGCGCGCAGGCCATCAGTGGGCATAACAACAGCGATGAGAGTAGCAATCTGCTTAACGTCATCACGCTGCGCTTATCGCTAAAATCCGCGCACTCATCTTCACCATGGATAACGTTCAAGCCATAATGCCAGGCGCTGGCGAATATCGTTATCTAATCGTGTCGGTGAATCGTAGGCATTGCGCCCGATCAGACTATCCCTCACCATCTCATCATGTCGGTCTCCCATTAGCCCATTAATGGCGGCTAAATAACGGGAAACCTGGCGGACGTGCAGGTTTTGCGGGTTAATGGTTCTGAGCGTGTCAAACCAGGAGACCTGCTGACTGATAATCTTACGTACCGCATGAAACTCCTTTCCGGTTAGCAGAGGTTTGCTGATAAATGCTTTTAATGCGTGCATCTCACCCTGGCAATAAACAATAAACTCCTGCTCTGTGTCTAATCGTATCTGGCGCAGCGAATGATTGACCATCTTCCACACCGGGGGGCTGAGATAAAATCGCAGGATGCGGGCGTAAAAATTAAGGTTCTTCTTGTCATCATGGCGAAAGGCATCCTGTAATTTACCCAAAAAAACCGTCGTTTTACTGAACCACATACTGGAGGCATGATGTTGACAATAAAGGCGCTGGGCAAAACGCAAATGCTTATAGCGCGCACGGATCAATTTATATTTTAAGCGCTCAGCTTCAGATAAGTGACCTTCATTCAGAAGCTTATTAATAAGGTCGAGTAGCTCCTCACGCGTAAAGCCCTCTTCCCAGTACTGCAGGCACAAGGCGTAATTATCCTGAATATTTTGCTGCGAGACGTGTAAATCGATAACATCGGGCAGGCTGATATTTTCATCAACCAAATCATCCTCATCCACTGCCGCCAGCAGCTGCTGCAGCGTCTCCCGCGGAAATTTCCGCCACTTAATGTTACCGCTCATTAATGACTCTCTTTAGGCTTGGTGAAGGGTAATAAATGGCGAGAGTGCCAGGCCCGCAGAGTAGGAATGAACGACAGCAGCACGTCTAAACACTGCCCTGCAAGATAGGCGTAAGCCGCACCTGACACGCCAAAAAAATGGGACAAAACAATTAACAACGCAATGTAACTGGCTGAAGAGAGCGTTTGTGCCATGAGGAAAACGCGTTGTTTACCCGCCATAAACAGCAGCGACTCCTGTGGAAAACCCAGCATAGAGACAACGATCGCGCCGAGCATGATCTCAATTAAGTGATAGGCCTGCAGATATTGCTCGCCAAAAACGGAGGAGATAACGGGTTTACCGACCACCATCACCAGCAGCGCCACCAACATGCCAATGCCGCCGGCTAAGCAGGCAGATTTCAGCCCCAGTAGCCAGGGCTGGCTGCCACGCGGATCCAGGCGCATCACTTCAGGGTAGAAGCTCTTTTCCATTAGCTTAGCCGGGGAGCCTGTCGCGTCAAAAAAGGTCGTGGCAATTTTAAACAATCCGGCCGCTGCGGGCCCTAACACCATCCCCACTAACACCGTACTGCAGGAGTTGCGCGCTGACCAAATTGAGTGGGCGAAGTTGGTGGTCCAGACAAAATTCCAGGCCCCTGCCAACCTGCTGGCAGGGGCAAATAAGCGAGGGCGCAGTGCGTGATGAATGTTTCTGCGCCGCAGTTCGCGCGCGGCAAACCACCAGTAGAGCACTCCCCCGATCAGATTAGAGGCATACCAGGTGATAATGAAACCGGCGAAGCCCAAATCCCCCAGGTAAGAGATGACGCTGCCAGCAGCGCGCAATAGCGGCCTGACAGCCTGCTGGATCGCAATCAAATCAAAGCGGTCAACGGCGCGCAAAATTCCCGTGGGCGTCGATGCCGCCAGCGAAGGGATCAGCGTGCAGTAAAGTATTGCCAGCCACAAGCTCTGCCTGTCAAGCCCTAGCGAGTGTGCCAGCAGCGGCAACAGCAGCATGCCAGCCACGACGGCAATGGCCCCACTGGCGATATCAAGGCCAAAGGAGAAAGAGATAACATCGCGAAACTGCTGAATATTTTTATTAGCGACTGCGGGGGAGCCATATTTAACCACCAGCTGCCATGTCTGGAACTTAATAAAATCGCTAATGCCTTTCGCATAGGCCTGAATAACCACCAGCACGCCAAACATCTGCGTCGACATGCCTTTGCCCGCGCAGGAGAGTGCAACCAGGCCCAGTAAAGCGCTCAGCGCATTACTGGAAGCCAGATAAGCCGCATTGCGAAGAATGGTACGAAAAACACCATCAGAGAACCAATGTTTCATGGAATGAGACCAACCATTGAAAACCATTCAGCCGGATTGTGAAGTCAGCCGCTGGGCGACTTTTAAATTTGAGTCTGTTGAGCGACAGAAGAGACCAACTTAAGCGCTTCGCTAAGCACGCTGTTATAGGGGGCACGGGCGTCAATCGCAAAAACCCTGGCGTGATTGTAATGAATCTTGTTCATCACCGAGATTTTATCCCGTAGCTCTTCATAATCATGGTCTGGCTTGCGGGAAGACGCCGTCTCGATATCAATATCAAGGCGAATAACCAGCTCAGGACGGTAGTTCGCCATTTTCTGGTATAGGCGGCGTTCGCGCTCGGCAAGATGTGTCATCCACCAGCTGCTCACCCTTTCAATACCAATCCCTGGCCCGTCATAGTAAAACCCTGAAACTTCCGCCTGCGGATAGCGATCGCTAATCACCAACACCCCACGCTTTGTCAGGCGCTGTACTTTGCGTAAATTCACCATGCGGCGCAGTGAAAAAGCATACATAATCAGCGCGGCCCACAAGGGAGGAGCCTTGCTGCTCATACGTTGAGTTTCTGAGGATTTTTTTGCCAGCCGACGCTCCAGCCAGACACCAATCATCGGCAGGCGCTTAATTTTATCGCCATCCTCACCGGACAGCACACCTAAATAACGGCGTTCGCTCATCCCACGGGCTTGCATATTTTTGACTAAATCGGCCGTTAGCGTTGATTTACCGGTGCCATCACACCCCACCACGGCAATTAACCCGGCGATATAGCTGGCAGAGGCGTCTTTATTGACGGTGGATCTATTTATCGCCATCGGTTTCTCTCAGAGATCGTCAAAAGGTGGAATGTCGGGCGAAGCCAGGGACGCGTTAATCACGCGCAGTGATTTAGCTAAGATCTTGTCCGCTGCCTCAAGGCCATTTAAGTCGCAAATCGTCGCGCCGTTGAAAGTCAGATGCGGAATAACCGCGCTCTTCTCGCGCAGTGAAGAGAGCGCGTGATCGGGCTTGCGCGCATGCGCAGTCCCGGCATCCACATTCAAACGGATCAGCAGCAAAGGGGGATAGGAGGCCATCCACTGATAGATCTTTTTCTCGCGCTTTCTCAGTGCGCTCACCCACCAACTTCCGCCCGCTGTTTTGTCCAGCTGCGGACCGTCAAAACGAAACCCCGCCACTTCAGCCTGGGGATAACGATCGGTAACCAATAAACAGCCATTTTTACAGCGTGAAAGCATGCGCAGAAATTTGTAAGCCCGCCAGCAGGAGAGTAAAAAAATCACCAATGCCGTGACTGCATCCGGTGGCTGAGCACGGCGATGGTGAACCTGGCTGGCTTTTATTTGCAGATAATGCCTCAATGACGCGCCAATAATAGGAATTCGACTAATCCATTCGCTAATACGCCCGGAGGATTGCCCAAGATATAATAATCCTGTTGGTTCCTGTAACGAGAGATGACTCACCAGGCTTGCAGCTAGCGTTGATTTTCCTGCACCATCACAGCCCGTAATGGCAATAACCCTTACAGGAGCATGGCGGCTGAAATGAGGCGTCTGACGATTCACATAAAAACCAATATCCAAAAAATTTGCCCAATGCTAAGTGATCTTTTCACCCATCGATTTGCGTATAAGTGCGGTAGCAGAACTATTTATTTTTATCGCTATTTACACCGCGCTCGCTTGAAGCGAAAGCAATTAGCGCGTATTTTTTCCAGGTGCAATTTAAGGAATAAATTTATGCAATCCAAAATGCCCCCGCTTATCGCGGTTATTGGCAGTGATGGTTCAGGGAAGTCCACCGTGTGCGAACATCTGATTAAGCATTTAAATAAATACGGGCCATCGGTCAGAATTCATCTCGGCAAGCAGGCCGGCAATGTGGAGCGTGCCGTGATTAAACTTCCCCTTTTAGGAAAAATGCTGGCCACAACCATCCGTCGTAATAAAGTCAAAACCGCCAAAGTGCTGCCAGGAACATTGCCAGCGGCAGTGATTATGTTTTTTGTGTTACGGCGGCTATGGCGCTTCAGGCATATGCTGGCCTGTCGCCGCCGCGGATTGATCGTGGTCACCGACCGTTTTCCGCAGGTACAGCTGCCAAACACCTATGACGGCACTGTTTTCCCCGCCGCGGCGTCGGGTAGCTGCGCTGTTAACTGGCTGGCACGGCAGGAGCGCCGCGCATTTCACTGGATGGCACAGCAAAAACCGGATCTGGTGATTAAACTCCATGTTGACCTCGAAGTGGCCTGCGCGCGTAAGCCCGACCATCAGCCAGAGTCGCTCGCGAAGAAAATAGCTGCCACGCCGCTGCTCACATTTCAAGGGGCACAGATTGTCGACATTGATGCGAATCAGCCGCTAAAAAAAGTGCTTGAAGCGGCAGTAAAAGCCGTCGCGGATTTTATGACGGCTCGCTCAATAGCCCTGGCCTGTGAACACCCGTCGGATAAAAATTCGAGCACCTGAACCTTGTTGCGAACAAGCCTGGCCAGCAGCTCAGAAGAATCCCAGCCTGCGGCTAAAACCCTCAGTAAGCAGAGTCAAATGCGTATAATGCCAGCCAGGAATCGTTCTCTAACAACGGGTGGATCTTTTCATGTCAACACGATTATTTACTGTTTCTGCGGCAATCCTTGCTGGATGTGCCCTGTTAACCCCGCTGCTCACCTTCGCCGCTGATGACATTGCGCCAGCACCGATTGTGATTCAGGGAGCAATGCCCATTGAAGCCGAGCATTTTGCGGCGAGGCTCGACAACGCCAGGCTACAGCAAATCGGCGAGTGGCGCTTCTGGAAAGGCACCGTTGAGGGTTACCCGGTTATCGTTTCCGAAACCCTAAAAGGCATGTCGAATGCTGCTGCTGCCACCGCACTGGCGGCCGTGGAGTTCAAGCCCGTCGCGATTATCAATCAGGGTACTGCAGGCGGCCACGACCCTGCGCTCAACGTTTACGATATTGTGGTCGGCAAATACTCGGTCAACCTGGGCGCGTTCAAAACCCCAGCCCAGGCAGCAGGCCAGGGCAGCCATGCCCTTGACTGGAAGCCAATGGATTTGCTGGCGTCAAAAGGCAGCGCGGGCGAGGATAAGAATGCGCACAGCATCCGTCAGTTTGCCGCCGACCCGCTGCTGCTGAAAGCCGCAGAACAGGCTATGCCAGAGTATAAAAACGGGAAAGTCGTCGAAGGTGTTATCGGTTCTGCCGACGTCTGGAACAGTGAACTGGACCGCATTCGCTTCTTCCATGAGCATTACCAGACGTCGGTTGAAGAGATGGAAACGGCCTCCGCCGCGCAGATCGCCTCCCTGTTCAATATTCCGTTTATCGGCATCCGGGTGCTGTCAAACAACATCACCAATAATGGCAAATACGATGCGAAAACCGGCCTGGTCTGCCAGGACTATGTTTACGAGGTGTTGAAAGCCTGGATCAAAGATAGTCACGCCCAGCAGTAACCCTTCACCAGCACCAGTCGGGGACCAGCCCGCCTGGTGATGGTGGCCACGAGCGAAATCTTAATTAATAATCAGAGTTAATCAGCACTCTTTCGCCATATGCACCGTTCCGCGGCAGCGGCAGGTTGGAGGAGTTCAACGCTCTGAGCACCCGGATCCCTTCTGCCCCAGCGGCGCGGGCATCGGTAATGTCGCTATCCGCATCACCGTAATAAATTTGAATATGGTGGCTGCGAATATCATTCACCTTCGCGCCTTTGCCTGGCGCGGTGAAAATCACCGGGTTCATCTTATCGGCTGCAATCCCAAAGTCTTTGGCAATCTGCGAGCTGATCGTTTCATGGCCGCTCTTCGGCTTGGGTCGCCCGGTGATAAACCAGATGCGATCGCCGCGCTCAAGATGCAGTTTTATTAACGCTTGCGCAGATTTTTTTGGCACCGAAAACGCATCCCACCCGTTGCTTACCTGCTCCCAAAACTCATCATTTTTGAGAAAGTCATTGCTGCCGGGAGAAAACATCTGCTGGCCGTGATAGAAGGCAGGTGTTGAGTAGAACACCGTATCATCAATATCAAAGCCAACATCAATCGGCGCTTTACCCTGCAGCCCTTCGGCGATCTGAGCGGTGGTGATCCAATGAATCGCATACTGCTGATTGAGCTGTTGTAGCGTGGCACCCGCCTCTTTCACCTCTGGCACCTCTGCAGCGCTCCAGGCCGGGGCAGTTGAGAAGAGTGAAGCCAGCAGCAGCAAGGCCGGTTTATGACGTAAAAACAGGGACATCTCTCATCCTTATTGTGGCGTTAGAACAGGTTAAAAGCGTAGTCGATTTGGAAATCAATCGAATGATTTATCGCGTGTTTAGGTTTCCCTTCTGCGCTGAGAATCGGGCGATTTTTTTGATTCTGATAATTCCAAGATGGCCCACCAGAGAGCTGGAAACTGAGTTTTTTCACCGCCGACGGCTGCCATTTTGAGAAGAGAATAGTTTCGCCGCGCCGGATAGCATGATCCCGATACTTAATGCCCCAGCCGAAGGCGCTCTGCAGCCCCAGCTTGATTTCCGGCGTCACGAGATATTCGGTGGTCCAGGCCACCATTTTCTCATTGTTGACGACATAGTCATTGCCCCAGGCATCGGCCATCGAAGAGAACCGCCCACGGCTGTTTTTCGCCATATGGCGCTCAAAATAGCCAAGGCGATCGCTGGATTTCGCTTTGGTATAAGAAGCGCCAACCTTATGTTTCCAGCTTTTCTCGCGCCACTCAACATAGACGGACGGATGCCAGGCATCATTGTTGAACGGCCGATAATCTGCACTCATCGCTTTCCAGTTTTTCAACGCATGATTGTAATACAGCATACCTAATACATTGACCTGATTGCCGGACAGCGCCGCAGGATGCCAGCCCAGTTCAAGCCCATGGCGTTGCAGGTACTGCTGGCTTTCGCCAAAGAAGTAGAGCGCACTGTACCCCGGCTGTTTGTACAGCAGCTCGCCGGTAGAGAGGTGGCCGATCTCTGTTTTGCGGTCCGCCGTGGCGAAGTGGATCTGCTGCGGCGCGCCTCTGTCGCTGTAGCGCGTTAGCCAGGCGCCGCGCAGTACCCACGGCCCCGCGCCGCTGTCCATGCGCCAGCCCTGATAGGTGCTGGGAATAGTGCGGCTGGAGTTAGTTATCGCCCCCCACTGATGGACGATTTGCCAGCCGGAATAGAGTTTTAAATAGCTGTCGTCGCCTTCCAGCTTCGCTTTAGCCAATAGCTGGCCCAACTTATGGAACCCCCTGGCGTGGCCGTTATGGTTATACAGCACACTGCGCCCGGCGAAGTCATCGCTGGCCGCCAGTTTGAACACCTGATAATAAGAGGCATCAAGCCCGATAATATCGGCAAAATAGCCGGAGGTATAATCCAGCGATATTCCCTGCCCCCAGGCTGTCTGCACCGAGCTATCTCCAGAATCTGAAGTATTCAGATTCTTAAATTGATTCCTGAAGGAGATTTCCGCGTGACTGTCGGTGATAAAACGACTTAATGAGTCAGTTAACTGCAGGGAGGAAGTTTCGAAGGCGCAGAGTGGCAGCGGCGCCAGCGTGAATAGCGCAGCAGAAAACAGGAACGTAGGTTTACCGGATAGCGTCAATAACATGCGTGAAATCCTTTTCTTGTTGATTAATGGCTGAACTCCTGTCAGCGGGCGGTGCAATAATATCAAAACGTTCCGCAGGTAAAGTGATAAACCTCACAATTAACCATTATTACTGGAAAGATTCAGCACCATTCAACAACTATTGAAGCTATTATTATCGCTTGTCATTACTTGTTACGGCATGCTTGCGATATTTCTGGCGTAATAAATTGCGGGCGGACCGAAATAAAAGGTCCGTCCATTCGTTGTAGAGGTCGACCACTGAGGGATCCCCAGAAATGACTTCCATCGCTAAACGTCCGCAAACCGGTCTGAGCTCAGCCTGAGCACGCCGGAACGGCAAAAGACGCTCCCTGCGGGCCTCGGCACGCGGCATCCCTGCCGCGTGACGTCCGGCTTACCTCAGGCCAAGCTCATCCCCCACTCGCATCGTGCTCGCTGTAGGTTTTAAACCGCGGCGCTGAGGCTTTGGGTGCAAGGAGGGAGGGCTGATTGCAGCAGGCCCACGGCCAGGGATGGCCGTGAGCCAGGCTACAGGGATGTATTCATGCCGGTGCGGTAAGCAGCCCTCCCTCCTGAAACCGGGCACCTGTCATCCCGCAACACTATTCAAATCAATTTTTATGGAGATACCTCAGGGATCGACCCTCTGTTCCGGTCGACCCGTCAGCCTCAGTGCAGCGTCGGGAACAGCGGTACGACATTGTTACCGTCAGTCGCGGGAAACCTGGCGTTATAGCGCAGGCGAAAGTCATGCATCTCCTGCGCATCCGGTTCAATCTCGCGCAAGAAATTCAGCGCCAGCCGCACATGCTCGGCAGCGATCTCGGTCGGCAGATAGGCTTTGCGCAGCACCCCGCGCCAGAAGGCGATGCTCTCATCCGACTCATCAACAATAAACACCTGGTAGATAAACAGCACGCTGGCGGCATTGGCGAGGTGGCTCTCATTTTCCACCATCAGATAGTCAACGAACTCCTCGCCTGCGCTTTTCCCCATCAGGCTCATCAGCGACTCGACGTACACCGGATCGAGATTGAGCCGCCGGGTTAACGCCTTCGCCGCACGGCGCGGGCGCGAATTCAGCACGCGAAAACCAATAATAAACACCACTACCAGAGTTAAAAGCATCAGCCAGATCATGCACTATCCTGTTGAAAATTGAATCAGCCGCGCAGGGCGGAAGGCGTCATGCCGTATACGCTTTTAAAGCGATTGCTGAAATGACTTGAAGAGTTAAAGCCGCAGCGCAGCGCGATCTCGGTCAGCGGCAGCGCGCTGTGGCGCACCAGCTGTTCGGCCTGCGCCATACGCCGCTGCATCACATACTGGTGCGGGGCCAGCCGGGTTGACTGTTTGAACATGCGCGCAAAGTGAAACTCGCTCAGATCCGCGACCGCAGCCAGCTCCCCCAGCGTCAGGGCATTGCCCAGATTGGCATCAATAAACGCCAGCACGTTACGCAGCACAATGGGTGCCAGCCCGCCGCGCACCGTTGGCAGCTGCCACTGTACTTCGCTGTAGTGCTGTAACAGGTGGGTCATCAGCAGCGTTGAGGCGGAGCTGAGCGTAAGCTGGTTGGCGTTCTGCCGCCAGTCGCTGCTCAGCAGGAAGTGGCGATAGAGCTGGGTAATGCGCTCATCCTGCTGGAACACTTTTTCATCCAGCGCGATGCTGGCCGGGCTGCGGTCCCAGATCTGCAGCGCCAGATTTTTCAGGTGCTGGTCGGTGCAGTAAAGGTGGACAAAAGAGAACTCGCCGCGAATATCCCACGTTGACTCGCTGTCCTGCGGCATCAGGCAGAAGCGATCCGGCGCGCCGCCGTTCTGCCAGCCGGAGCGGGTTTTATGCCAGGTGTCAAAACCCGCCTCAACGTACAGGCTCAGCGTATGGTGGTCGCTCTTTTGCGTCACGCAGTCGAAATCATTGCGCCAGGCCGCCAGCTGGATCCCGCAGCCAAGCTGCACGTGGCCCTGCAGGCGCGCGCGATGCTGACTGAGATTTTCAAAGGCCTGATAGACGTTTTTCATGGCAACCGATCGCAAATTGACAGGCGTTCAGTTTAAGGAGCCTGACCGCCGGATACCAGATGTTAGCGATTCGCCGGCAAAAAAAAGCGCAAGATTTTGCAAGTCACCACAGCCTGCTGCAAGTCAGCGGTGGGCAATCGGGCCACACTACGCGTAAATCCCAGGATATTGAGGTAGCCATGAACGCGTTATTGTATTTTTTAGTGGTGGTGATTTGGGGAACAACCTGGATTGCGATAGTGATGCAGCAGGGGGTGGTGTCAATCACCGTGTCGATTTTCTGGCGCTTTCTGCTGGCCGCCGCGGCAATGATGCTGGTGCTGGGCGTGCTGGGCCGCCTGCGCAAACTCTCCCTGCGCGACCACGCATTCTGCCTGTTACAGGGCTGCTGCGTGTTCGGCTTTAACTTTGTCTGCTTCTATCATGCCGCTTCCTATATCAGCAGCGGGCTGGAGTCGGTGATTTTCTCGATGGCTGTGCTGTATAACGCCGTTAACAGCTGGATCTTCTTCCGCCAGCGCCCGCACCCTAACCTGCTGCCCGCCGCCCTGCTCGGCATGACCGGTATCGTCGCGCTGTTCTGGAACGATCTGGTTAGCACGCAGATGGCACCGCAGCTGCTGCTCGGCGTTGGCCTGAGCGCGCTGGGGACGTTCGGTTTTTCGCTCGGCAATATGATCAGCACCCGCCACCAGCGGCGCGGGCTGGAGACGCTCTCTACCAATAGTTACGCGATGTTTTACGGCGCCATGGTGATGGCGGGCATCAGCCTGTTTCACGGCGACCGCTTTATGCCGGAGCTGTCGGCGCGCTACCTCGGCTCGCTGTTTTATCTGGCGATATTTGGCTCCGTGATCGCCTTCGGTGCCTATTTTACTCTGGTGGGGCGCATTGGGGCCAGCCAGGCTGCCTACAGCACACTGCTGTTCCCGCTGGTCGCCCTGACCCTCTCAACGCTGTATGAGGGCTACATCTGGCACCTGAATGCAGCGATCGGGCTGGTGTTGATTCTGCTGGGTAACCTGGTGATGTTTGCCAGGCCGGGGCTGTGGCGATTTGCTCAGCGCGCCGCCTCTTCCTGACAACGTCATGGTTAGTATGAGAAATAAAATAATCACCGATGAAATGAATATCGGGATAAATTAGACAGTACTGTTAACCATTATTGTTGAAAAATTTTATTAATCGTTTCACATTATTAATACCATAATCTTTCGCCCGGTTAGCCGGGCGACAGATATCGGCACAGCACCTATACTTCCTTTGGTAGTAAATATATGTAACCAACCAAGTGGAGGTCTTTTGACTATTTCTGATGAAGATGAACTGCACCACGTCATGATCGGCGAAGCCGCAATGAACCTAATCTTCAGCAGGGAAGAAGTGAGTACCGGTTCGCTCATCAACCAGCTACAGCACATGGCGCGACTGGAGGAAGATGATGACAGACTACTCAAGATTTGGGCGGCGCGGAAATGGCTGTTGCAACACAAACAGGGCAGCACAGACGCTTATAAAAAGCCGCACTGGCTCACCGCCGGGACGGAGCATGCAGACCCCGGCAACCGCGAGGCTGATATCCGCCTGCATCGTTTTTCCGATAGTGAAAATATAGAATCGTAACCGGCTGACCCGCCGGACACTTTCAACCTTAACGTCAGGGATGACGTTAACAGAGAACATCGGGCACGCTTCAGTTAGTGAAAGCTCTCCAGCAGATAGCGGAACGCCTGCAGATAGATATCTTTAAGGCGTGATTCTGAGGCTTGCTCACTGTGAGCGTGCAGCGTCAGCAGGACGCTCTTTTTGTCCAGCGCTTTACCGCTGGCGATTAACTCGGATACTGCGCGTCCTATTACTGCATAAATTTCCGCTGGATAGTGGTGATCTTTGCCGTGCACGTGTACCCCTTGTGTGACTGGATGTACAGACAGTATAGCATTTGACAAAACCGCTGCGCTCTCAGCACCACCAATCCGTACAACACGCGGATTTATGACCCTGTTTTCGGAGTAATCCGGATTTGGTGAATCAAAACGCCTCAAAAAAATTTAAATAATTAAACCTTGCTAATGAAGACCAGCCATGTTTTTATAGCGTCATCGGTTTGGAATACAGACCTTATGAAGCAGTTTTAGTAAAGCAGTCCTCAGTTCAAGTGTTATCCATAGATATCCTTTCTCATGAGCCTCCTCCTAAGTGCCCAATAAGTAAAACTCTGAAAACAGGCCTTCTGCCACACTGCGTGGCTCAAAATTAAGGAAATATTTATGTCTAACAAAATGACTGGTTTAGTAAAATGGTTCAACGCTGATAAAGGCTTCGGCTTTATTTCTCCAGAAGACGGCAGCAAAGATGTGTTCGTACACTTCTCTGCAATCCAGGGTACTGATTACAAAACCCTCGATGAAGGCCAGAAAGTTGAATTCACCATCGAGAATGGTGCTAAAGGTCCATCAGCCGCTAACGTAGTCGGTCTGTAAACCTTTCATTATTCCCGGCTCACAATCGCGATGACGGCAGCAGCCTGAGCAGATGAGCAGGTAATATGAGAAACGGGGAGTGCCTTGCGGCACTCCCCGTTTTCGTTTACGCGCCCCGCCCTCACTAATCCTCTGTTTACTCTGCCTTATTTTTTCCAAGACCCGGCTTGTATTCTTAATCCTCTCGCGTCGTCACAATGCCTGCAGATAGAGAGTGCTGCGGCGTAGCCATACCACTGCCGCTAAAATCTTTCTTTGCACTGTTGCAGCGGTCGGAGAAGGAGCATTGCGCCCTGATGATTGGATACGCGGCGGCATAATTTACACTCACTAAGACCAGAATTTTCCGATAGTTTAAACGCCGCTTGCTTATTCCTTCACAAGACTGGTCTTGGAATAGTTTTTGTTTACAATAATCCCCGCCGCATTACCGATAGTTTCCGGACGCTGTACAGCTATCCTGTACACCCAGAGCATCAACATAACCCTATGATAATTATCACTTAGCACTTTTTGCACAAAAATGAAAAGCATAAATATTCACTATTCCTGTACAACGCGTCAAAAGATGTATAACTTTGCATTCAGAAATATTTGACCATAATTTGAACTTTACGACTGAGGGGCATTTAACATGCGTCAGGACAACTCCAACCCGAAGATTGAAAATGACATCAGCCGTTACTTTAATGAAGCCATCCTGCCCTCCCAGCAGGAAACTCTTGGCCAGATAGTGGTTGAGATTTTACGCTCAGGACGTAACCTTAACCGCAAAGCCATCTGTTCAAAGCTGCTAACGCGCCTTGAACTGGCGACCGGGCACGAGCAGGAACGCCACTATCAGGAACTGATTGGGCTACTGTTTGGTCGCGGGGACTGAGTTTTAAGCACTATGTTTGCTGAATTACCACTTTTTAGTGTGCGTTACGTTACAGCTCAGTCCGACAATCTGACCGGCCCGGACGCCTGACTTGAGCAGGCGTTTTATGACCGGCATGCAGGTACCTGGATAACAGGTTTCTGTGGGCATCTTCGATGTCCCGCTTCACTGATTCAGAGACGTTGGTATGTATAAAAACGAAGAAGAGAAATTAGCCGATATTGTGATGGGCGAGGCTGTCATGGTCCTGCTCTCAAACGATGCTGCCATCAGTAAAACTGCACTTATCAGACAGTTACAGGACATGGCGGCAGCAGAAAAAGAAGGGCTGCGTCAGCGCGCCTGTCGGCGTGCTATCGCCGAAGTCAGACAATCTCAGGCCCAGGAGCAGAACCGCCAGACGCATGAGATCCGCGACCGCGATAATGTCACCCATCTTTTTACCAGTGAAGGCCCGGTTAACGGTGCAAAGAAACATTAAGACTTTTCTGTGAGTTAACTACACTTGGTTAAGTTTTTTACCTGCTGACGCCCGCGAACCCAGCCGTTCTCGTCAGTGCGTTTTCATCTCGGAGAATTTCTCCTATTAAGAAGGCTACCTCTATGCAGCAGCAATCAACAGAATCCGAAATCGTCGCCTGGTTTCAAGGGGGAGGAGAAAAGTACGCCCAGGAATCTCAGGCGCTCGGCGGCGTGATCAGGGATCTGATCGCTACGGGTCAACTGGTTAATAACAAGGCGATCATTCTGAAGCTGATTGAGAAGCTGGAAACCACTTCTGACGTGGTTGAGCTAGACGTTTACCGCCAGGTGCTGGAAGTGGTGGTTGGCCTGACCCCGGACGACGCGTAACTCTCAGGGTTAACAAGGCCGTTTTTATTCCGGCGGCCTGCAAAATTTCAGTTTTCATCTACACTTACAGGTTGTTGACTTTATTCACCTATAAGGAAATTAACGATGAAACAGAACATCTTTAAAACCACTGTGATTGCCGCACTCTCCGTATTTGTGCTGGCGGGTTGCTCCTCTAACCAGACGCTTAATACCACCGATGGCAGAACCATTGTCACCGACGGTAAGCCGCAGATTGATAATGATACCGGTCTGGTCTCTTATAAAAATGCGCAGACGGGTAAAACCGAACAGATTAACCGCGATCAGGTTAAGAACATGAGTGAACTGGATAACTAACTCGCTTAAAGCCCCGCCAGGGGCTTTTTTGATCTCCTCAGGGCACTTACCGCCCCCTTGCTCTCACCACCCCTGCCCTTTACATTACTGGCTGCGCTTTGCAAAACTCTGCTGAAGAGGATGTCTGATGTCTCGCTACCCACTCGCGCTGTGCGCCCTGCTCTTTTCGGAGTGCCCATGAACGCCCCACAGCAAGCGAAAGCGCTGCGCAAGCGCCCGATGAAACTCAGTACCTCCGTCAGCCTGATGGTCAGTGCGGTGATCGCCACGGTGCTGCTGATCGTCCATCTGTTCTATTTTTTTCAGATCAGCGACGTAACGCGCGATGCGGTGAAAGATAAAGCGCTGGCGGTGGCGCGCACGCTGGCGGATTCGCCCGATATCCGGCTTGGGCTGACACAGTCGCCAGACAGCGACATTATCCAGCCGCTGGCCATGGCGGCGCAGCGCAGCAATGACCTGCTGTTTGTGGTGGTGACCAATATGGACGGCGTGCGCTTCTCGCATCCTAAGAAAGAGCTGATCGGTCAGCATTTTATCGGCAACGACCTCATCCCTGCCCTGTCCGGCCGCGAGAATATCGCCATTAACCACGGCAAGCTGGCGGAAGCGCTGCGCGTCTTTACGCCGGTGTATGACAGCCAGCATAAGCAGATTGGCGTGGTGGCGATAGGTATCTCGCTGAGCGAAGTGGTACAGCAGGTGAATAAGAGCCGCTGGAATATCCTGTGGACCGCCCTGTTCGGCATGCTGGCCGGCGCGCTGGGCACCTTCCTGCTGGTGCGGGCGGCCAAGAGCATTCTGTTCGGGCTGGAGCCTTATGAAATCTCCACCCTGTTTGAGCAGCGGCAGTCGATGCTGCAGTCAATGAAAGAGGGGGTGATTGCCATTGACGATTGCTCGCAGGTGACGCTGATCAACCACGCAGCGCATCTGCTGTTTCGCGAGACCGGCGCGCAGGCCGCAGAGCGCGATATCAGTGCGGTGGTGGCCGACTCCGGCCCGCTGATCGCCAACCTGCATGAGGTACTGCAAACCGGCAGGCCGAAGCGCGATGCCGAGATTGATTTCAAGGGTCACCCGCTGCTGTGCAACACCATGCCGGTACGCAGCAATGGCGCCATTATTGGGGCGATCTGCACCTTCAGGGACAAAACCGAGGTCAGCCAGCTGATGCAGCGCATGGACGGCCTGGTCAACTATGTCGATGCCCTGCGCGAGCGCTCGCACGAATTTATGAATAAGCTGCACGTGATCCTCGGCCTGCTGCACTTAAAAAGTTATGGCAAGATGGAGGATTATATTCTGAAAACCGCCAATAATTACCAGACGGAGATTGGCTCCCTGCTGGGGAAAATTAAGTCTCCGGTGATTGCCGGATTCCTGTTAAGCAAGATGGGCCGCGCCTCCGATACCGGCAACCAGCTGATTATCAGCGATGAGAGCCTGCTGGCCGACAGCGGCAATGAACAGCAGGTGGCGGCCCTGATCACCGTACTCGGCAACCTGATTGAGAACGCGCTGGATGCGGCGGGCGATCAGGGTGAAGGCGAAATCAGCGTGCTGCTGCACAGCCAGAACGGCTGGCTGACCTGCGTGGTCAGCGACGACGGCCCGGGCATTGCAGAGGAGCAGCTGGAGGCGATTTTCGCGCGCGGCGTGTCGTCAAAAGGTGAACAGCGCGGCGTCGGGCTGTTCCTTGCCCGGCAACAAACCGAGAGCCTTGGCGGCAAAATTATTGTAGAGTCCGAACCTGGCGTTTATACGCAATTTTTTGTACAACTGCCCTGGGATATAGAGAGTAAAAGCGCATGATCAATGTTTTAGTCGTCGATGATGATGCGATGGTGGCAGAGCTGAACCGCTGCTATGTCGCACAATTACCCGGTTTTCACTGCTGTGATGTGGCCTCAACCCTGCAACACGCGCGGGACCGGGTGCTGGATCCGGAATTCGCCATCGATCTGATTTTGCTGGATGTGTATATGCAGCAGGATAACGGGCTGGACCTGCTGCCGGTACTACGCGAAGCGGGCCGCGCCATCGATGTGATTGTTATCTCCTCCGCCGCCGATGCCGCCACCATCAAGCAGTCGCTGCACTACGGCGTGGTTGATTATCTGATTAAGCCTTTCCAGTTTGCCCGTTTCGAAGAGGCGCTGACCGGCTGGAAGCAGAAGAAGACGCTGATGGATAATCATCAGTTCTACGAGCAGGCCGACGTTGATCAGTTGATCCACGGCAATCCTGCCGCCGCGGAGGATCCCAAGCGCCTGCCGAAAGGGTTAACGCCGCAGACGTTACGCACCCTGTGCCAGTGGATTGATGCGCACCCCACGGAGGAGTTTTCCACTGACGATCTGGCAGCGGCGGTGAATATTTCTCGCGTCTCCTGCCGTAAATATCTGATCTGGCTGGCGCAGGTCAATATTCTGTTTACCAGCATTCACTACGGCGCCACCGGCCGCCCGGTGTACCGCTATCGCCTGCAGGCGGAACACAGCGCGCTGCTTAAGCAGTATTGTCAGTAAGACGGTAGCGGGCGTCTGACAGCGTAAAGCGGAACTGGCGCTGCGATGAGCAGATCACCTGCCGATCGCGGGTAACGAAGATGGCCTCAATGTGCGGATAGTCGCCAAGGTAGGCGAGGCCTTTTTCGACGCCCATGCCGTACATCAGGGTGGTCCAGATATCACCGTCAATCGAGTTTTCAGAAACAATCGTGACGCTCAGCAGCTCGTTATCCAGCGGGTAGCCGCTCTGCGGGTCGAGAATGTGATGGTATAAGCGCCCGTCGAGCTCGAAGTAGCGCTCGTAGATCCCCGATGTCACCACCGATTTTCCCGTGACGTTTATCACACCGATCAGCTCATCATCGCGGCCAAACGGCTGTTTCAGACCAATGCCCCACGCCTGCCCGCCACTGTCACCCAGCGTCTGCACATTGCCGCCGAGATTAATCAGCGCGTGCGCCACCTGCTGCTGGCGCAGATAGTCACGCACCACGTCGGCAATGTAGCCTTTGGCAATCGCGCCGAGGTCAATTTCCATACCGGCCTGCTGCAGAAACACCGAACGCGCCCCGGCATCAAGGATCACCTGCTGCGGATCGGTGAGCGCCAGCAGGCCACGCAGCTCGCCGGCGGGCGGCACGCTGCTGCCCTGAAAGCCAATTTTCCAGCGCTTAACCAGCGGGCCAATGGTGAAGTTAAAACTGCTGCCCGGCAGAACGCTGACCGCTCTGGCGCGGGCAATGAGGTCAAACACCGGCTGGCTGACCACCACCGCATGCTGACCGGCGGCGTGGTTAATCGCCATCACTTCCGACGCATTGCGGTTAACGGTTAAGCTGTTTTCCTGCTGCTTGATCAGCCGGAAGACGTTGCGCGCCAGGGTTTCATCGTGGTCGAACAGCTTGAGCAGGATGGGCGAGCCCATCATCACGGCGGAATAGGTGTAAGAACCTGCAGGCATGGTGCCATCCTCCTGGCAAAACGGGCGAGGCATGCCTCGCCCCTACGGATTGTTGCGCGTTAAACCTCAGGGGTCGGGCATGCCTCGCCCCTACGGATTGTTGCGCGTTGAACCGCAGGGGTCGGGCATGCCTCGCCCCTACGGATGGTTGCGCGTTGAACCGTAGGGGTCGGGCATGCCCGACCCGCCGTTGATTACTGTTTTGCGTAATTCGCCGCGTTACGCCCGGCCAGGATCCCGAAGATAATGATATCCGCGACCGCGTTACCGCCGATGCGGTTAGCACCGTGGATGCCGCCAACCACCTCACCCGCCGCCCACGCGCCGTGGATCACCTGCTTCTGCGCATCAAGCACCGCGGTATCGGTGTTGATGGTGACGCCGCCCATCGTGTGGTGGACCCCCGGGGCGATGCGGATAGCATAATAGGGCCCCTTGTTCAGCGGGTGACGCAGCGCGGTGGTGCGCCCGAAATCCTCATCCTTCTGCTGCGCAACAAATTCATTGTAGCGCCCCAGCGTGGTTTGCAGCGCTTCCTGGTCCATATTCAGCTTCACCGCCAGTTCGTGCGGGGTCGGGGCGCTAATCACAAACCCTTTGGCGATATATTCGTCGGCGGCTTTGTTAGCCGCACGCACCTGGTCGTCAAAGATAATCCAGGCGCTTTTTTCCGGCAGCGCGATGATCTCCGCCGACACTTTGTCGCGCGTCTCCATCTCGTTATAGAAGCGCTGACCGGCCTGGCTGACCAGAATCGCCCCGCCGCCGCGAATCGCTTCGGAGACCAGGTAAGAAGTGGTCTGCTCAACGGTAGGGTGGATCTGAATCTCGCCCATATCGACGGTATCAGCGCCAATCTGTTGCAACAGTGCGATGCCGCTGCCGGTGGCGCCTTTATGGTTGGTGGTCACAAAGCCGTCCAGCTCAGGGCGGTATTTCACCACCATTTCGCGGTTGGCGCTGAAGCCGCCGGTGGCGACGATCACGCTTTTAGCGTTGAGAATGCGGCTGTCGTTGTACTCATCCACCACCTTCACGCCGCTCACCGCGCCGTTTTCAACCAGGATTTCGGCCACCGAGGTTTCCAGCAGCACTTCAATTTCACGCTGATTGACGTTTTTCACCAGGCCGCTAATCAGGAAGCCGCCGACCGCTGAACGGTCCGCCGGACGGTGGGTACGATCGATGCTCATGCCGCCGGTAATGGTGATGTCGTTGAGTTCAATGCCGTGGTTTGCCAGCCAGTCGATGGCTTCCGGGGCCAGGTCGACAAACTCGCGCAGCAGTGCAGGATTGTTTTTAAACTTGCCGCCTTTCAGCGTCTCTTCGTAGAACAGCTCTTTGCTGTCCTCAATGCCTTTCAGCTTCTGGAAACGGGTTTCCGCCGCGTTCATCCCGACCGAGGCTTTGATGGTGTTGCCGCCGATGGTGGGCATCTTCTCGATAATCACCACGTGCGCCCCGGCTTCCGAAGCCTGAATCGCCGCCGCCAGGCCTGCACCGCCGCTGCCGACCACCACCACATCGTAGTTCTGCGGTGCCTGCGGGTTGCCGCCCTCTTCAATCACATGCTCCTTGCTGGAGGTGGTCAGTGCGCGGGAGACCGCTTTTTTCAACGCCTCACTCTGGGTCGTCGCCCCGGTGATCGCATCCACGTGCGGGCTGTTAGCCACCAGCATGCGGCTACGCAGGCTTTCAAAGGTGGTGGTGAAGTCGACGTCCAGCGTGTCGTCCGGCACCAGGGTGATATCGGTGATACGGTCGGTGTCGAGCACCACGTTGATGCGCAGCTTAAGCGCTTCGGCTTCCACTTTTTCCTGATAAACCCCGGCCTTGTATTTACGGCCGCCGGTGCTGACGTCGCGGATCATTGCATCGACCAGCGAGAAGCGCCACAGCGGTTCCGGGATGTTAAGGGCTTCACGCTGGGTGCTGTCGATAAACAGCTCCAGGTGATCATTTTTGATAATGCGGTCGGCCCAGTCCGGGTAAGCAATACAGGCTTTACCCACGGCAACCAGATCGAAGCCGTGCTCCAGCGCGCTTTCCGCATCGGCTTTATTCACCACGCCGCCGACGCCAATCACCGGCACTTTGGCCAGGGTTTCAGAGCGCTGCGCGAGGTATTTAGTGATTAACGGCGTTGGGTCTTCGCGGTCGACAATCGACGGGCGCAGCAGCTGGCCAACGGAGAAGTGGACATAGTCGAGACCGCGCGCCGCCAGTTTTTCTAACAGGTACAGCGTGTCATCCCAGCGGATGCCCGGGACTTCCAGCTCTTCCGGCGAGAAGCGATAGCCGATAATAAAGGACGGCGCGGCAAAGCGTTGCGCCATTTTATGGGTGATCTCCAGCACTTCCAGCGGGAAGCGCGCGCGGTTATCGCGGCTACCGCCCCACTTGTCATCACGCTGGTTGGAGTTAGGTGAGTAGAACTGCTGGATAAGATAGGTGTTGGCACCGTGGATCTCAACGCCGTCAAAGCCCGCTTTAATTGCGCGGTTCACCGCATCACCGAACTTGGTGATCATCACCTCCACTTCTTCTGCCGTCAGCGCCTGCGGGGTGGTGGCGCCTTCACGCGGCGCGGCAATGGCGCTGGGTGCCACGGGGGTTCTGCCGCCAATCAGCTCAGGCTCCACCATGCGGCCGCCGTGGTAAATCTGCAGAATCGCTTTCGAACCTTTTGACTTGATCGCGTCCGCAATTTTGCTTAAACCGGAAATTTTGTTGTCGCTGTCAATGGCAATGGCACCCGGGAACGCCGGGCCTTTCGGGTCGATAAAGCAGCATTCCACAATCACAGTACCAATGCTGCCCGCGCGATCGCGATAGTACTCAACCAGCTCGCTGGTTACCGTACCATCATAAAATCCGGTACAGGTAGTCATCGGCGCCATGAGTAAACGGTTTTTAAGTACGGCGCCATTTGGCAGTGTCAGCGGGTTAAGGATCGGGGTGATGGTATTCATTTAGTGAACTCCGAAATTTAAAAGTTTTGAATTCTTTGTTGACCGATTTCTTATAATTATTCTGTGGTCCGATGTCATGGGATTAATATACCAATTAATTTAGCTACAATAGTTATTTATTTAGTTTTTTAACTTTTAAATAAATCCAGCCAATAATTCACGTAATGATGAGAGTAATTGTCATTCTAATTGTTAACCAATAGTTTCCAAAAATCAACCTTTCGTTCACATCATAATAAATACCATTAAATTCAAATTCTTATGCAAATGATACTGGCATTTTATTGTACCTGGCTTTAGGTTATGCCACCCTAATCGACGCAATCCCCAAACCTGCCATCGTCTAATTAACGGCGATTGTTAAAAAATAAAATCACAAATTTATTTTTATTGATCTCGATCAAAGTCTATATTTAGAGAAGTATCATTATATTCCTATCCACCCAGTAAATAAGCTCAGAAATTATCGGGGCCAGCAAAAATTATTTTTGGACGTTTCGGTCAAACAACGATATAAACAGAAAAGTAAGTAAAAAAATCATCAATGAGATACCGGGACATCTTCTACCGCATTCTTCTTAACTTGCAGATAAAAACTATGAAACCAACAGTGATGAGTGAACCCGCGAAGGCTGCTCCAGCCTCTTCGGGGCAAAAAAAACACCTGATCATGCTCTTCCTGCCTGTGCTGGTCGCGGTGCTGCTGTTACTGGTGCCGGTTCCGCAAGGACTGGAACCTTACGCCTGGCACTTCTTCGCCATCTTCGTCGGCGTGATTGTCGGTTTGATCTTCGAACCGCTGCCGGGGGCCGTTATCGGGCTGACCGGCGTGGTGGTGATCGCGCTGTTCAGTCAGTGGCTACTGTTCAGCCCGGCTGAGCTGGCCGATCCGAAATTTAAAACGGCAACGCAGGCGTTTAAGTGGGCGGTTAGCGGATTTGGTAACTCCACCGTCTGGCTGATCTTTGGTGCCTTTATGTTCGCCGCTGGCTATGACAAAACGCAGTTTGGGCGCCGTCTGGCGCTGATTCTGGTGAAGTATCTTGGCCGCCGCAGCCTGACGCTCGGCTACGCCATCACTTTCGCGGACCTGCTGCTGGCCCCGTTCACCCCGTCCAATACCGCGCGCAGCGGCGGCACTATCTACCCGATTATTGCTAACCTGCCGCCGCTGTACGGTTCAAAACCGAATGACCCAAGCGCGCGTAAAATCGGTTCTTACCTGATGTGGGTCGCCATCACCGCCGCCTGTATCACCAGCTCAATGTTCCTGTCGGCGTTGGCGCCTAACCTGCTGGCGCTGGCGCTGGTGAAAAGCATTATCGGGTTTGATATCTCCTGGGGCATGTGGTTCCTCGCCTTCCTGCCGCTGGGCCTGCTGCTGCTGCTGACCATGCCGCTGCTGGCATACTGGTTCTACCCGCCGGAAGTGAAGTTCAACGATGAAGTGCCGCGCTGGGCGATCGGCGAACTGGAAAAACTCGGTAAGCTGACCCGTAACGAAATCCTGCTGCTGGTGTTCGTGGTCTCTGCCCTGCTGATGTGGATTTTCGCTACCGCCTGGATTGAGCCGGCGATGGCCGCCCTGCTGGTGGTGGTGCTGATGCTGTGGACTGGCGTGCTGAACTGGAACGACATCACCAGCAACAAACCGGCGTGGAATACCTTTGCCTGGTTCGCTACCCTGGTGGCGCTGGCGGACGGCCTGGCACGCGTTGGCTTTATCGCCTGGCTGGGTAAAGAGGGTGGCCAGCTGCTGCAGGGTTACGACCCGCAGGTTTCTGCGGTGGCGCTGATGATTGCCTTCTTCCTGCTGCACTACCTGTTTGCCAGTACCACGGCGCATACCACCGCACTGTTACCGGCCATGCTGACCATCGCGGCCTCTATCCCGGGCATCAACATGCCGGTGTTCTGCCTGATGATGTGTACCTCACTGGGTTTAATGGGCATTATCACCCCTTACGGCACCGGCCCAAGCCCGATTTACTATGGTAGCGGTTACCTGCCAACCAAAGACTACTGGCGCCTTGGCACCATCTTCGGCGCCATCTTCCTTTGCGCACTGATGCTGATTGGCTATCCGTGGATGGTGATGATGTTCTGATGATTTTCATCACAGAGCCACGATGAACCATGCAGATGTTGCAACAATGTAATACCATTCCCCTACCCGCCGGTCTCGCTCCTGAGACCGGCAGGATAAAAACAACGCATTATCGCCAGTGATGTTGTGCGCCAGAGCCCGGCGGCAACCGGTCATTAAGTGAGAAAACAATGTCGAATAAACCTTTCTACTACCAAAATCCCTTCCCTCTTGCCAAAGAGGATACCGAATACTATCTGCTGACCGACCAGCACGTCTCCGTGGCGGAGTTTGACGGCCAGCAGATCCTGAAAGTGGAACCGCAGGCGCTGACGCTGCTGGCGCAGCAGGCGTTCCACGACGCCTCCTTTATGCTGCGCCCGGCGCACCAGCGCCAGGTGGCGGCAATTCTGGCCGACCCGGAAGCCAGCGAGAACGACAGATACGTGGCGCTGCAGTTCCTGCGTAACTCCGAGATTGCGGCCAAAGGCATTCTGCCGACCTGCCAGGATACCGGCACCGCGATCATCACCGGTAAAAAAGGCCAGCGCGTCTGGACCGGCGGCGGCGATGAAGCGGCGCTGTCGCAGGGCGTGTACAACACCTACATCGAAGATAACCTGCGCTATTCACAGAATGCGGCGCTGGATATGTATAAAGAGGTCAATACCGGCACCAACCTGCCTGCGCAGATCGACCTGTACAGCGTTGACGGTGACGAATATAAGTTCCTGTGCATCGCCAAAGGCGGCGGCTCGGCGAACAAAACCTATCTCTACCAGGAGACCAAGGCGCTGCTCTCCCCGGGTAAGCTGAAAGATTACCTGACCGACAAGATGCGCACCCTCGGCACGGCAGCCTGCCCGCCTTACCATATCGCCTTTGTGATTGGCGGCACGTCGGCCGAAAGCACGCTGAAAACCGTTAAGCTGGCGTCGACCCACTATTACGACGGCCTGCCAACCGAAGGTAACGAGCACGGTCAGGCGTTCCGCGACGTGGCGCTGGAGCAGGAGCTGCTGCGTGCCGCGCAGGATCTCGGCCTGGGGGCGCAGTTCGGCGGTAAATACTTTGCCCACGATATCCGCGTGATCCGCCTGCCGCGCCACGGCGCCTCCTGCCCGGTAGGCATGGGGGTTTCCTGTTCGGCTGACCGAAACGTGAAGGCGAAAATCAACCGCGACGGTATCTGGATTGAGAAACTGGAACACAATCCGGGCCAGTATATTCCGGCCGAGCTGCGCCAGCAGGGTGAAGGCGAAGTGGTCCACGTTGACCTCAACCGTCCGATGAAAGAGATCCTCGCCCAGCTGTCGCAGTACCCGGTTTCGACCCGTCTGTCGCTGAGCGGCACCATCATCGTGGCGCGTGATATTGCCCACGCCAAGCTGCAGGAGCGTATTGCCAGCGGCGAAGGCCTGCCGCAGTACGTGAAGGATCACCCGATCTACTACGCAGGACCGGCCAAAACGCCGGAAGGCTACGCGTCAGGCTCACTTGGCCCAACCACCGCAGGGCGTATGGACTCCTATGTCGATCAGCTGCAGGCCAACGGCGGCAGCATGATCATGCTGGCGAAAGGCAACCGCAGCCAGCAGGTGACCGATGCCTGCCATAAGCACGGCGGCTTCTACCTCGGCAGCATCGGCGGCCCGGCGGCCGTACTGGCGCAGCAGAGCATCAAGAGCCTGGAGTGCGTGGAGTACCCGGAACTGGGTATGGAAGCGATCTGGAAAATCGAAGTTGAAAACTTCCCGGCCTTTATTCTGGTCGATGATAAGGGCAACGATTTCTTCCAGAAGATCCACGACACCCAGTGTGCAAAATGCGTAAAGTGAAAGTCTGAATCGTTGTTTTATGCCTTTCCCACGGGCGGCCCCTCTCTCAGGGGCCGCCCTTTTTATTGCATTCAGCCCGGTAATTTATGATTTTTTATGCAAAATTATCAATTATTCAGTCATTTCACATTGTCGCGTCGCGACAAATCTTTCATAATCTGGCGACATCCTAATTTTTAAGGCGAAGATGGTAATGAGTCAGAGATATCGCGTGTTTATTGACGGTCAGGCGGGCACCACCGGATTGCAGATTCAGCAGCGCCTGGTGAACCATCCGCAGATTGACATGCTCAACATTGATGAGGCGCAGCGTAAAGATGCCCGCGCCCGCCAGGCACTGATGAAACAGGCCGATGTCACCATCCTTTGCCTGCCCGATGCCGCCGCGCGTGAAGCGGTAGCGCTGGCAGATGACGTCGGCGCGCGCGTGCTGGATGCCAGCTCCGCGCACCGCGTGGCAGACGGTTGGGTTTACGGCCTGGCGGAACTGGCTGCCGATCAGCGTGAGAAAATTCGTGCTGCCAGCCACGTCTCAAATCCTGGCTGCTATGCCACCGGCGCTATCGCCCTGCTGGCCCCGCTGACCCAGGCCGGTGTGCTGCAGGCCGATCGGCCGCTGGCGATCAATGCGGTTTCCGGCTACAGCGGCGGCGGCAAGCAGATGATTGAAAAGTACCAGCAGGCGGGAACCGGCTACGCGGCTTACGGGCTGGGCTTTGACCATAAGCATCTGAAAGAGATTCAGGCATGGAGCGGGCTGAACAGCCGCCCGATCTTCCAGCCTGCGGTAGGTGATTATGCCCAGGGGATGCTGGTGTTTATCCCGCTGAACGACGTTGACGGTGAACCGCTGCAGCAGGCGCTGGCGCAGTGCTATGCCGCTCAGCCATTTATCAAGGTGCATGAGCTGAACCAGCTGGATGCCGACAGTGCGCCGTATCTGCTGCCGGAAGCGCTGAACAATACCAATAATATGGAGCTGTTCGTTTTCAGCCATGCAGAGCAGCGCCAGAGCATTCTGGTGGCCCGCCTCGATAACCTCGGTAAAGGAGCCTCCGGTGCCGCGGTGCAGAACCTGAATATTATGCTGGGCCTGAACGAAGAGACCTGCGTGAATCTGTAATGGGTGGTGATTTTTTATTCAACCACGACGCGTACTGCATACCTGTAGGGGTTGACCTTCTTTTTCGGTCAACCCGTTTCGGCCACGACGCGTACCACATACCCGTAGGGGTTGACCCTCTTTTTCGGTCAACCCGTTTTTGTCCGACCCAAAAAGCGATCGTCCACGACGAAAACCTGTCAACGCGTGACGTTTCGCGTAATGCCTCTGAAAACAACCGCACAACGCTTTACCCCAACGACCTGCCGCGTCTACTGTGCCGTTTGAGGAGGATTAATCATGCTAAAACGGAAATCGATGCGTCTGCCCCACTATCCCTATCACCACCCCGGCGCCTATTTCGTCACTCTGGTGACCCACTGCAGGCAGCATCTCTTCGGTGAAATGCAGAATGAGAACTTGCTGGCGAATCACCTGTCTGACGCCGTTAACCGCCACTGGCAGGCATTGGCGCCGCGCTTTCCCGGCATTCAGCTGGATGAATTCATCATCATGCCCAACCACCTGCATGGCATTATCTGGCTGACTCAGAGTCAATCCTGTTCGCTGAGCACCCTGATGGCGCTTTTTAAAGGCAGCGTCAGTAAAGAAGCCAACCGCCTGCATCCCATCTGGCAACGGGGGTTTTACGACCGGGTTATTCGTAATCAAGATGAGTTAGATAACATCCGCACCTATATCAGAAATAATCCCCGGCAGTGGCATCTTGACCGTCTCAACCACGACGAATATCGCCTACCCCGTAGGGGTTGACCCTCTTTTTCGGTCAGCCCGTCTCTGCACCCGCCGCCGCTGGCCGACCAGAAAAGCGGTCGGCCACTACGCATACCGCATACCCCGTAGGAAAGCGGTCGGCCACGACGCGTACCGCATACCCGTAGGGGTTGACCATCCTTTTCGGTCAACCCGTTTCTGACCAAGCCACCGCTGGCCGACCAGAAAAGCGGTCGGCCACTACAGGTACCGTATACCCGCAGGGGTTGACCCGCTTTTTCGGGCAACCCGTTTCGGCCACGACGCGTACCGCATACCCGTAGGGGTTGACCATCCTTTTCGGTCAACCCGTTTCTGCCCCAGCCACCGCTGGCCGACCAGAAACGCGGTCGGCCACTACGCGTGCCGCATTCCCCGTAGGGGTTGACCCTCTTTTCGGTCAACCCGTTTCTGACACAGACACCGCTGGCCGACCAGAAAAGCGGTCGGCCAATACGCGTACCCGTAGGGGTTGACCCGCTTTTCCGGTCAACCCGTTTCTCACCCAGCCGCCGCTGGCCGACCAGAAAAGCGGTCGGCCACTACAGGTACCGCATACCCGTAGGGGTTGACCCGCTTTTTCGGTCAACCCGTTTCGGCCACGACGCGTACCGCATATCCGTAGGGGTTGACCCGCTTTTTCGCTCAGCCCGTCTCTGCACCAGCCGCCGCTGGCCGACCAGAAAAGCGGTCGGCCACTGCCGTTATAACGGTTTATGCGCGGTCTCTTTGGCTAACCATACTGATACCCCGGTTATCAGCAGCGCTGCGCAGACGTACAGCGACACCGCCAGCGTGCTGCCCATCTCTTTATACAGCGAAGTGATGATCAGCGGCGCAAAGCCTCCGCCGACAATGCCCGCCAGCGTATAGGCCAGTGATGAACCGGCGTAGCGTACCCGCGTCGGGAACTGCTCGGTGACAAATGCCGCCTGCGGGCCATACATCATGGCGTGGATCAGCAGGCCGCCAATCACCGCGAGGCAAATTAACAGCGGTTGGCTGCTGTCGAGCAGGGTAAAGAAGACAAAGGCCCAGACCATCGCCAGCAGCGCACCCATCAGATACACCGGGCGGCGGCCAAGGCGATCGGAAAGCGCGCCAAACAGCGGTACGGTCACTGCATTGCCCAACGCACCGAGCATGGTCGCCATTAGCGCCAGCGGACGCGGCAGGTTAAGCACCGTCGTGACATAGGTCAGCGTGAACACCACCACCAGCGCATACAGCACGTCAGAGCCAATGCGCGAGCCACCGGCGATCAGCAGCGCGCGCGGATGCTGGGTAAATACCTCTTTCAGCGGAGTCTGGGTAGTGTTATGCGCTTTCTCCAGCTGTAAAAACGCCGGAGTTTCACCCACGCTGCGGCGCACCCACAGGCCAAACAGCACCAGCAGCAGGCTCAGCAGGAACGGAATACGCCAGCCCCACTCCTGAAATGCCTCGGCGGGCAGCAGCAGGGTCACCAGAGTGATAAAGCCAGTGCCAATCAGCGTGCCGCAAGAGGGACCAACCTGTGCAAACGAGGCGTTGCGCCCGCGCTGGTGCGGCTGACCGTGCTCCATCGACAGCAGTACCGCCCCGGCCCACTCACCGCCGAGCGCAATGCCCTGAATAAAGCGCAGCGCCACCAGCAGCACCGGGCTCCAGATCCCCCAGCTGGCATAGCCGGGCAGCAGCCCCATCATCGCCGTGGTGACGCCCATGATCACCAGCGTGGTGACCAGCACAAAGCGCCGGCCAAGCACGTCACCCAGATGCCCGAAGACCATGCCGCCAATCGGGCGCGAAACGTAGCCTACCGCATAGGTTGAAAACGCCAGAATGGTGCCGACCAGCGGGTCGAACGACGGGAAGAACACATGGTTGAATATCAGCGCCGCCATAATGTTGTAGACCGTGAAGTCATACCACTCCAGCGCGGTGCCGACTGAACTGGCCGCCGCGAGACGGGCGGTGTGCGGGGTGTTCTTGCCAGCGGCCTGTTCACGCTGATGCAGGGTTACTTCAGTTTCCGAAATGGTCATGGTCAGTCTCCGGGTTCAGTCAGATACGGCCGCTTATGCCACCACCGGCAGAGCGTGCGTGTGGTATTGGTGAGTAATCGTGCGCCCACCCTCTTCATCAACCAGCGCCATGCGGAACTCTGCCGCCGGGCGAATACCGCCAATGGCCGCCAGCGTCCCGCAGGTCATCGCCATGCCGTCGCGAAATGCCGTGCCGTAGCGGTCCATCAGATCCTGCGGCGTGCGCATGGCGGCCAGCGTGCCCTGCTGGTAAAGCTGCCACTCCCCCTGCTCTTTGATCCAGGAGCGCAGGATCAGGGAATCCCAGCGGGCAATCACGCTGTCGAGTGGCCAGGCCGTGTGCGCCACCGGTTTGATACACAGCTGCTTTGACATCGCCACGCTGACCGCCTCGAACTCACGGTCAGTATGGTCAGAGGCCAGCGACAGCCACAGCTTGCCCTGATGGGCAAAGATCAGCGGTTCGGCCTCCCCTGACGTCGCCTCGCCCACCACTTCCAGCTGGGCATGCTGGCTAAGCTGGTTCGCCGTAACGCGGTAAAACAGCGGCACTGCACCAGGACGGGGCACACCCAGCGCCTCGAGCTCATGGATATGGTGCAGTACAGCGGCTTCATCCCTGCCGGTCCACCCTGCTATAATTAGATGATTTACAACAACATTAATTTCATTTTCTGTTTCTGATGCGCGATTAAAGGTGAGATTCATGGTTCGCTGGCTCCAGTTGAAATTACTGTGAAATTTCACTCTACTTTAAACAAAGCGATTTTCGTGCCATGTTTTTGTGTAGAATGCAAAGCAGGTCAACATTTGTTGGAGAAAAGCGTGTCGGCTGAAGAACTCTATCCCCTGAATTCCCTCCCCAAAGCCCGCGTCCTGTCGCTGAATGAGCTGGCCTATCTGCGTTTCAAGCAGGCGCTCATCACCCTGCGCTACCGCCCAGGCGAATACCTCAACACCGCGCAGGTCATGGCCGATCTGGAGATGGGGCGCACCCCGGTGAACCAGGCGGTGCACCGTCTGGCAGCAGAGGGGCTGCTGCAGGTCATCCCGCGTAAGGGGGTGATGGTGGCGCCGCTGTCGATTGACGATGCGCAGGAGCTGATCGAAGTGCGTCTGGCGAATGAAGGTTTATGCGTGCGCCTTGCCGCTCAGCATATAACGGAAGCCGCGCTCAGCACGCTGCGTAACCTGAATCAGCAGATCGCCGCCGCCTGCGACACGCGTGACCGCGCGGCAATGATGATGCTCGATCAGCAGTTTCACCAGACGCTGGCCGCGATTGCCGCGAATGGCCGTCTGGCGGATATCCTCAGCGTAATCCACGCGCAGGCGCAGCGCTTCTGGGCCACCACCCTGTCGCGGGAGAGCCATATGTACGAAGTGGTGGCGGAGCATGAAGCGATTATCAACGCATTAGCCGCCCGCGACAGTGAAGCGGCTATCGCGGCGACGCGCGCGCATATTCTCTCTTTCCAACGCGCGCTGCTCGGCCAGTAGACGCTTTATCCGCCGCCTCACCACGGGCGGCGCTAGCCAAAAATCCCTTCTGACTCACATTTTGCCGCATCAATTCCTGAATATTTGCCAATTGTCGTCTAAAGTTTTTCGTATGCTCAATAACTTACAGATCGCCTACGATCTGGACATGGAGAATTGCTGATGAGAAGAGCCGAAAAACGTCAACGGAATATGCCCCTGTTCACCCCACTACTGCTGGCCGGTGCCCTTGCCGTCAGCTTCTCGCTTCAGGCAGAAGATAATCAGCGAATGTTAAACAGCACGCCGCAGCCGCCGGATGTGCGCCTTGGGCCGCTGTTCCACGCGGTGCAGGCCGCCAAGCTCTACCCCGACCAGAAAACCTTCGCCGATGCGGTACCAAAAAACGATCCCACATCGATCCTCAGCGACTGGCAGATGCAGAAAAGCCAGCGCAACTTCGACCTCAAGCGCTTTGTCGCCACCAACTTTACCCTGCCGGCGGAAGGAGATAAGTACGTGCCGCCAGCCGGCCAGAGCCTGCGTGAGCATATCAACGGCCTGTGGCCGGTGCTGACGCGCTCCACCACCCAGGCAAGCCAGTGGGACTCCCTGCTGCCGCTGCCGAAGCCTTACGTGGTGCCGGGCGGGCGCTTCCGCGAAGTTTATTACTGGGACAGCTACTTCACCATGCTGGGGCTGGCGGAGAGCGGCCACTGGGATCGCGTGCAGGACATGGTCGATAACTTCGCCACCGAGCTGGACAAATATGGTCACATCCCGAACGGTAACCGCAGCTACTACCTCAGCCGCTCGCAGCCGCCGTTCTTTAGCATGATGGTCGACCTGCTGGCGAAACACGACGGCGACGCGGTCTACAGCAAATACCTGCCGCAGCTGCAAAAAGAGTACAACTACTGGATGGCGGACGCCGACAGCGACGCGCTGAAAGCGGGCCACGCCAGCAAGCGCGTGGTGAAGCTGAAAGATGGCACCCTGCTCAATCGCTACTGGGATGCACGCGACGTGCCGCGAACCGAATCTTATATGGATGATATCGCCACCGCGCAGAAGGCCAGCGGCCGCGACGAGCCGGAGCTGTACCGCGATCTGCGCGCCGGAGCCGCTTCCGGCTGGGACTTCAGCTCGCGCTGGTTTGATAAGCCCGGCGATCTGTCGACCATCCACACCACGCAGATTGTACCGGTGGATCTGAACGCCCTGATGTTCCACCTTGAGCAGACGCTGGCAAAAGCCAGTAAAGTCGCCAAACAGGATGAGGCCAGCCAGCGCTTCGCCGCGTTGGCGCAAAAGCGTCAGCAGGCAATCAACCAGTATCTGTGGGATGACAAGCAGGGCTGGTACGCCGACTACAACTGGAAGAAAAACAGCGTGCGCCCGCAGCTGACCGCTGCCGCCCTGTTCCCGCTCTATCTGCAGGCGGCCACCGATGAGCACGCCAGCCGTACCGCCGCGGCGGTGAAGGCGCAACTGCTAAAAGAGGGCGGGCTGGTGACCACCACCGTTAATAATGGCCAGCAGTGGGACGCGCCGAACGGCTGGGCGCCGCTGCAGTGGGCAGCCGTCGAAGGGCTGAATCACTACGGCCAGCAGGATCTGGCAAAAGAGATCGGCATGCGCTTCCTGCAAAACGTGCAGACCACCTACGACAAGGAACACAAGCTGGTGGAGAAATACGTGGTGGAAGGGAAAGGGCTGGGCGGCGGCGGCGGCGGTGAATACCCGCTGCAGGACGGCTTCGGCTGGACCAACGGCGTCACGCTTAAGCTGATGGATCTCTACTGCCCGCAAGGGGTGACCTGTAATAACGTTGGCGATATCAGCGCAGCGAAACCCGCCAACTAATCTGACGCGCTATTCACCAGGGCGATCGACCGATCGCCCTGACTTAATCCTCACCCGATCTCTTCCCTTCAGACTGATATTGCCCCTTTACCTACAAAATTTAGGGTTGAAATTTCTTTACTAAAAACTAACAATTCTCATTGTCATTCTCATATCGTTTTGTGTTTAGCCGAGAGTGGCGCTTTTCGCTGGCCCCATTACTCTTCCCGGGGCGCCGCCTGTACCTCACAATGGACTATTAAAACAATGACTTACAACCTGAAGCGTTCCGTCTTGTTGTGCGCTATCGCCATGACCGCTCCCGGTATTACCCTGGCCGCCAATGAAACTCTGGTGGTCACTGCCGCTCCGCCGCAAACCGCCGATAGCCCGACGCAGGGCTACACCGCGACCACCTCTACCGGGGCGACCAAAACCGATGAACCCTTGATCACCACCGGGCAGTCAATCTCGGTGGTGACGCGCCAGCAGTTTGTTGACCAGGGGGCTAACACGGTCAGCCAGGCGCTGAACTATACCCCGGGGGTATTCTCCAACTTCGGCGGTGGCGCCACGCGTTTTGATACCATCGCCCTGCGCGGCTTCCACGGCGGCGACGTCGATAACCTGTTCCTTGACGGCATGCGTCTGATGAGCGACGGCGGCAGCCATAACATCATGCAGATCGACCCGTGGTTCATTGAGCGGCTGGATATCATTAAAGGCCCGTCATCCTCCCTCTACGGCCAGACGGTGCCGGGCGGGCTGGTGAATATCACCATGAAGCGCCCGCAGTTTGCCCCCGAGGGCCACTTCCGCTTGACGGGTGGATCGCAGAACACCAGGGGTGCGGCATTTGACTACACCAATGCGATTAACGACCAGTGGGCATTTCGCCTGACGGGGATGACGCAGACCAGCGATACCCAGTACGACAACTCGCGCGAAGAGCGTTACGCTATCGCCCCTGCTCTGCTGTGGCAGCCGAGCGAAGATACCTCGCTGCTGCTGCGCGCCTATCTGCAAAAAGATCCGGCCGGCGGCTACCACGGCTCCACGCCGCTCTCCGGCACGCTGACCCAGCACAATGGCCAGTGGCTGAAGGATGGCTTCAACGAAGGTGAAAGCTCCGTCCAGCAGTACAAGCGCCGCGAGCAGATCTACAGCTACGAATTCTCACACCGCTTTAATGAAATCTGGTCGGTGCGCTCCAACGCCAGCTATACCCACAGCAGCGTGGCGCTGGATCAGGTGTATCAGACCGGCTGGATCGGCAACAGTAACCAACTGGCGCGCGGCTACAGCGGCTCCCGCGGCTCGCTTGACGGCTGGTCGACCGATAACCAGCTGGAAGCGGATTTCGCTACCGGCGAGCTGCAGCACAAAGTGGTGGTGGGTGCGGAGTATCATCGCTTTACCAATGACGTCTGGACTGGCGCCGGGACTGCCAGCCCGCTCGATCCGTTCACCGGTGCCACCGCATCGCACGGCGTGGCGGTAACTTATCAGGATAACACCACGCGCCATTACTATCAGAGCGGGCTGTACCTGCAGGATGAGATGCAGTGGGATAAGTGGCACGCCAACGTCTCCGGCCGCTACGACCGCATTGTTTCGCAGCAGGACAACCACAGCACCGACATCAGCAAACGCCGCCAGGACGATCACATCAGCGGGCGCGCTTCCCTGCTGTATGCCTTTGACAGCGGGATCTCCCCTTACGTCAGTTACGCGCAGGCCATCACGCCTGCCAGCCTGAATGACAAGGACGGCAATGCGCTGAAGCCGTCGACTTCTGAGCAGTATGAAGCCGGGGTGAAATTCCAGCCGCCGGGCACCAACGACATGTATACCGCCGCGCTGTATGACCTGACGCAGAAAGATGTCGCCACGCGTGATGCCAATGACATTGGCAGCGCCAGCTATGTGCCGGCCGGTAAAGTGCATTCGCAGGGGATTGAGCTGGAAGCGCGTAATCAGCTGACGCCGCGCCTCAGCACCATCGCCGGATACACCCTGAACCGCCTGCGCTATAAAGAGTCGCTGGACGGCAATTCGGGCCACACCCCGCTGCTGACGCCAAACCAGATGGCTTCCGCCTGGGCGCATTACCAGTTTGATTACGGCATCAGTGCCGGGGCCGGGGTGCGTTACATCGGTAAGCAGTGGGCCAACGACGAGAACACCGCGCGCGTGCCGTCGGTGACGCTGGTCGATGCATCGGTGCGTGCCGATCTTGGCGGCTGGAACAGCCAGTTGAAGGGTGCGTATGTGCAGGTTAACGCCAACAACCTGTTTAACCGCGATTACATCGCCGCCTGCTACAGCACCACCAACTGTTACCTCGGTGCCGAGCGCAGCGTGATCGCTACCGTCGGTTACGATTTCTAAACCGCAGGCAGCAAAAAGGGAGGCATCAGCCTCCCTTTTTTTAATTCATGCTGCCGGTCAACTGCGGACTTTGCGGTAGATCCACAGCACGACAATCGCACCGATCACCGCGACAACAAAGCTGCCGAAGTTGAAGCCGTCAACTTTGCCGAAGCCAAAGAAGGTGCTGATCCAGCCACCTACCACTGCACCCACCACACCCAGTACGATGGTAATAATGAAACCACCACCATCTTTACCCGGCATGATCCACTTGGCGATAATACCGGCAATCAGACCAAAAATGATCCATGAAAGAATACCCATTGATAACTCCTTAATATCTTGTGATTTAACCGTCACTGTTTAACACGCCCTTAGTATAGGCGAAGATTATAAGTCTGTGATTTAAATCCAGAGTTTCAGAGAAACTTTTGTAAAAAATCCGTAAAGCCCGACGCAGGCTTGCCGATAACCGTAACAGAGTGGCTAACCGCATGATTTGCACCTGGACTGGAGCTGGATGTGAAAGAGGACGATAAAGAGCAGTATCTTAAACGCGGGCCGCTGGCGGTCCTCGCCGTATTGCGCGATCTGCTGGAACATCAGACGCCGGTGATGGTTTCACACCCGCGCGGTCAGTTCATCACCCGCCTGCTGTATGCCGACAAAGAGAGCCTGGTGCTGGATTACGGCAGCAACGACTACGATAACCAGCTGGCTAAAGAAGCCCGGGAGCTGCACGTCACCGCCGAAATGCGCGGCGCTAAGGTTGAATTTGCCCTGCCCGCGCTCAGCCTGAGCGAGCATGAAGGCCTACCCGCGTTTAGCGCCGCTCTGCCAGAACTGTTATGGATGATCCAGCGCCGCGAGTTTTTCCGCGTCAATGCCCCGCTCAGTCCGGTGTTCTACTGCTATATTCCGTGGCCGGATGGCTCCGGTGAGGGTCGCCTGCGCTTGCAGGATCTGTCGCTGGGTGGCATTGGCGTGCTGGCCGACGATGCGCTGCCTGAAGGGTTAGCGCCCGGCGTCAGTATCAAAAAGCTGCGCGTGGAGATGGGAGAGTATGGGCGATTTGAGGTGGATGCTCAGCTGATAACTATAGGTAAACGCAGCGTGGTCGGCAGCAAAAGCGAAACCATCGTCACGCCGCGCCTCAGCTTACGCTTCCTGTCGCTCAATGCCGGGCAGGAGCGCGTGCTGCAGCAGGTGATCTTCTCGCTGGAGCGGCTGGCGCGTGATAAGGCCAACCGCTTCCAGTAAGCGTCAGATGGTGCGGTAAGCGGTGGTCACTTTCCACAGATAGCGCGGAGCCTGTGCCGCCGGATGTTTTTCCTGCACGTGGTGGTAAAACTCTTCCGGGCTCATGGCGTTGATCATCGCAATCGCGCGGTCACGGTCGCGAGAGAAGGTGCGCAGCAGCGCACCGGCGCCGTTGGCGTAGGAGACGATAGTGGCGTAACGCAGGGTTTTCGGATCGCGGATACCCGCCAGCTGCTGCTCCTGCAAAATACGCAGGTAGGCGGCACCGATATCAATATTTTTGACCGGGTCGCGCAGTTCCGATTTGCTCGGCTGACCGCGCAAACCCGCAGCGCGATACACTTCCCGCCCTGCCGTTGAGGCTTTAATCTGCATCAATCCAATGGCATTCGACTTGCTGACTACCGTTGGATTGCCGCCCGATTCAACCGTGATGATCGCTTCAATCAGCTTCTGGTCGATGCCGTTACGCTGCGCCGCCTGTTCGGTCATCATTGACCATGCACTCGCCACTTTGGAAGGCGGTGCCTGCGTCAGCGGGGTATCCGGCTGATGAGCCACTTTTCTCTCGGGTTGGCTGGAGCACCCTGCCAGCATTAAGGCCGCGGCTATCGCGACCGTTTTCACGCTTTTCTGCACGCTTTTTCTCACGCTTATTTTATCCTTTGCGCCTTTAGTCTGGCGTTATCATACGGGTTACCGCAGGTCTGAGAATTGCCGTAACTCCTAATTTGTGCGCGCTACCAGTGACTTCGCCGCTGCGATTCGTCATCATCTGGGCCATACGGAGAAATTGGACCGCCGCCGGAGGAAATAAATCCACGACGGCGCATAAAAAACCAGCAAAGTGACGATTATGGCGATAACCCCACGCAACATTCATCTGATTGCCCCTTCCGGCTTCTGCCATAATCCGGCAGCCGCCGAGCGCGGCGTTGCCCACCTGCGGGCCGAGGGCCATCGCGTAGACAACGGTGACGTGATTACCCGGCGCGAGCAGCGTTTTGCCGGCAGCGATAGCCAGCGACTCGCCGATATCAACGATTTGGCGCGGCTGGAAACGCTGCCGGACATCGTGCTGGCGGTGCGTGGCGGCTACGGAGCCAGCCGCCTGCTGCCCGACATCCACTATTCAGCGCTGGCCGAGCGCCTGAACAATGCCCCGCTGGCGCTGTGCGGGCACAGTGACTTCACGGCGATTCAGCTGGCGCTGCTGGCGAAAAGTGGCGTTGTCAGCTTTAGCGCGCCGATGCTGGCCGGGAATTTCGGCGCTGAGACTTTATCTGAATTCACCCTCGACCACTTCTGGCGCGCCCTGACTTCGCCTAAATTAACACTGGAATGGCAGACAGCCTCTCCCGCCGTTACTGCATCAGGCACGGTTTGGGGCGGCAATCTGGCCATGATCGCCTCGCTGATTGGCACCCCCTGGCTGCCAGAGTTCGACGGCGGCATTTTGGTGATCGAAGACGTGAACGAACACCCTTTCCGCATTGAACGCATGCTGTTGCAACTGCACTACAGCGGGATCCTTGCCCGCCAGAGTGCCATTGTCACCGGCAGCTTTAGCGGAACCACTTTGACCGACTACGACAACGGCTATGATTTTGCCAGCGTCTGGAACCTGATCCGCGACCTGACCGGTGTTCCGGTGGTCAGCGGTCTGGCCTTTGGCCACAGTGCCGACACCGTCACGCTGCCCCTGGGATCGCACGGGCAGCTGAACGTCAGCGGTACCACCGGCTCACTGACGCTGACAGGTTACCCGACGCTGCGCTGATCGTTAGGAGCGCAGACATGAAGCAGCTGTATGAAGATCTCTGGATATCCACGCCTGAGTTTCCTGCAGGCGAAGAGGAACCAGAATTGATGATGCACGGCTTTTTGTTGCAGCATCTGCGCGGTAATTTGCTGATTTCACGGGTCGAGAACCCGGAAGATCACCAGGTCATTGCCGATCGGGGCGGGATTATCCGCCACTACTTAACCCACTGGCACGAGGCTGGCCCGGGCGTGCGGCTGTTACAGCAGCGTTTTAACTCGGCCCTCTACTGCCACTCGCGGGCGCTGGGCCAGGTGAGCCGCTTTGCGGAAGCCGATGCCACCTTTAATGCTGCGGAAGTTCACTGCGGCAGCTTCCACGTCGTGCCCACCCCGGGACACACGCCGGGCAGCACCAGCTATCTGTATGCCTCACCGCACGGTAAAACCTATCTGTTTGTCGGTGACACTGTCACATTATCCCGCGATCGCTGGGTAACGGTGCTGGTCGAGGAGAGTAATGAAGCAGACCTGCGCCAGACGCTTGAATTTTACCGCGCGCTGCGCCCGGATGTGGTGCTGATGGGCACCACCGCCGGGCATCTGGCGTGGCAGGAGGTGGACGTGCGCCAGTGGCTGTCGCTGCTTGATGAGGCGGAGAATAATCCGCTGGATCTGCGCCACCACGAGCACCTTCTGCCCGGCCATCACTGATTAGGCTGGCGGCTTATGTACAGCCATAATAAACATCATTGGCCGCTCGCGCTCTTCTGCCAGCGCCGGCTGTAGAGCGACCTGCTCTGCGGTTGGCCCCCACTCATCCAGCGCGCTGATAACAAACCCTGCGGCAATCAGCATATTAATCCAGCTCGCCAGCGTGCGATGCTGTTTGATCACGCCATCAGCAAACCAGTTAGTGACGCGCTGGCCTTCCTGCTGATAGCCGCTGACCGGCCAGGATTTCTGCTGGTTGTCATCAATATGCCAGCCCTGCCGGGCTGGCGCGGTATAGATAGGGTGTTCGGCCGTGAAGATAAACTGGCCGCCGGGCTTCAGTGCCGCAAACACCACCGCCAGCATCGCCGGTAGTGCTTCGACATAGTGCAGCGCCAGCGCGCTGAAGGCGACATCAAAGGTCTGTGCGGGCAGCTGCAGGGTTTCGAGATCCGCTCGCTGCCAGGCAATTGCCGGGTTATCGCCCAGGCTGATGGCTTTCTCCAGCATCTTTTCGGAGACATCCAGCGCCAGCACGGAGTGCGCGCCCTGCTGGCAGGCATAGCGGCTAAACCAGCCATAGCCGCACCCGAGATCAACCACCTCTTTTCCGGCAAGCTCCGGTAGCAACGCCTGCACGCTCGGCCACTCCGGTGCGCCATCCAGCCCCTTAACCGAACGATCTAATGTGGCATAACCGGCAAAAAAAGCCGGATCGTCATAAATATTTTGCGCCATGGTCTTTTCCTTTTATCAGCCTGGGCAATTTTAATGCTGATATGCGCCTGATGAAAACCCCTGCAGAAGGGTGCAGATAAATAGTCATTGAACCTTGTCGTGGTTACCTGTATTTTTATACAGCAAAAAATAACAAGGAGCAGAGATGTTTGTTGAACTGATTTATGACAAGCGCAACGTTGCGGGTCTGCCGAATGCCGAACAGCTGATCCTGGCCGAGCTGGAAAAGCGCGTGCAGCGTGTGTTTCCCGATGCGCTGGTCAAGGTAAAACCGATGCAGGCCAACGGCGTGAAAAGTGACGCCAGTAAAAGCGATAAGTCCACGCTGTTACGCATTATTGAAGAGATGTTTGAGGAAGCCGATCAGTGGATGGTGTCTGAAGAATTTTGATGATGTAACTGCGAGGTCAGCCAAAAAAATTGATTTTAATTAAGATTGAAGGTGCTTTTCATTTGCATTAATTGAGAATCATCCTATCATGCTAATTAATAGATTTCCCTGGTGTTGGCCCGCATTAAAGCTCTTCGCGGGCTTTTTTTTGCCTGAAAGATAAGGCAGCTTAACCAGTTAGTCACTTTTCCCGCATCCCCTGCCGGTAGCGCACCCCGCCGCAGGAAGCTTCAGCGCCTGTTGCGTTCGGCCAGCTCTTCACTCAATAAATCACACACTTTTGCCGCAAAAGCCGAGCTGTCACGCAGCATCTGAATGGCCTCCTCAAGAGTCTGTGGCGGCATCTGCCCCACAATACGCCAGCCAAGCGCGATGTTTTTGGCATCGATAAGCCGTTCGGAACCCTTTTCACTTGCCGCACTTTCAGACACGTTTCTCTCCTGCTGTAAATTTTGGACCTATTTTACGGAGCCAGGCGGCATTATCACAACCCCACATCCTGATGGAAATCGGCTAACGGTTAATTTTTACACTACATTTGCTTAAAATTTGCATTTTCCGCGCTTATTTCGGACTAATGCCAGATAAAAGACAGACAATTCTTAACGGTAAACCCCCTTTTATCCCCTATGCGCGTGCGCATTCTCAACCCTATACCCTGATTCAGTCCCTTCCCCTCGACAAATAAAAAAATCGCCCGATTAAGGGCGATTTTGGCTTAAGGCGGCAAACTAACTGAAATAGGGCATCTTGCGGTCAATACCATTAATATTGAGCGTGACATAGCCGGCCGGCACCGTGCTGGCCGGGGCTGCGGCCACCGCGGTGGCCAGCGTCACCACGCCATTTTCGTTCGCGCCAAGACCTGCCAGCCCGTTATGCATGCTGAGGCGTGCGTTGGGGGTAACGGTGCCAATCTGCGTCTCATCCGTGACTTCGTTCAGGTCCGGGGTATACAAGGAACACTCCCCCGACTCAAAACGCGTTGGTCCGGTAGAGCGCAGATTAAACATGGTGTCACCGCTGCCTGCCTTCAGCTTCACCCAGACCTCGACAATATTTTCATAGCTGCGCTTGTATTTGACATCCAGCACCGCAGGCTGCCCGCGGTGGTACATATCACCCCATACTGCGCTGGCGCAGCGCTGAAAATTGAGCCAGGTGGCGCCGGAGGCCACCGTCTGCGTCGGGCTGCCCGCCACTCCGGAGGGATTAGCAGTGGACATCTTGCCGATAAGCTCAATCGTCCACTGCTGATTCACCCTGGGGAAGACAAACTTGCCCACCTTGAACCATTTATCGCTGTCAGCCGTGTTGGTCAGCTTGTAGCCGCTGTACCAGCCTGCCTTCATCGACCCGGTCATGGTGGTGCCGAAATTCTCATCCCGGCGCCAGCCGCCTTCGTATCCTGACAGCCAGCGCCCGCTGGCGTTGTCCAGGCTGACTTTCGCCCCCGCCTGTAAATTAAGCTGGCGGAACAGCGCGCGGCTGTTGTTCATACTCAGCGGGTTATCGCAGTCCTCCACGCTGAGGGCGTCAACAATCCACTGCCCGTTGGTCAGGTCACCCGGGAAGCGCGTATGTTCAATCCACACGTTGCGAATAATCCCCTGAGTCATACGCGGCATCATCAGCGTGGCGTCAGCGAAGCCATACTGGAAATTGGCATTGGTCAGCTCGACGGCCGTAGCATGATCCCACACGCCGTTAGGGGAGTTAGACCAGCCCACCTCAAATACCCGCGCGTAGGTGTACTGGGAGTAGATTTGGTCAAAGCGGGTATCGAGCGTGTCGAGCAGTTTGATCGCCGTGCCGCCATTGTACTGCACGCGGAAGCAGCGGATATTCACAAACTCCCCTTCGATAGTGATGTTTTCGAAAAACGGCTGCACGTTGGAGAGCATATCCGGGGTAATCGCGCCCGTTGTTGCGCTGGTGTCCGCCGTTGCCTGCCCGTTCCAGCTGATGCCGCGGATCACCGTACGGCGCGCGTTCACTTTGAACACGGTGCTGGGCGATTTATCAGAGACAATCACCGTGCGCGGCGTAGCGCCATAAGGGCTGTCATCACCGTACAGGGCAAAGCACGGAATTTCGCTGGCGGTAAGGTCAATCGGGTTGATCAGGAACTTGCCGGCGGGAAAACGTACGCCAAGATTTTTGGCATTGCTATCGTAGCTTTGTGACCAGCTGAACATGCGTTTGAAGGCATCACTGTCGTCGGTAATCCCGTCACCGCGCGCGCCAAAGTGATAGAGATTGACCTGTTCAGTGTCATTGATGATGCGCTTCCAGAAAAAGCCGCTGCCTTTGGCTACGGTGCCGCCGTCATCACTCAGGGGGGTGGTGCCGGAGAAGCCGACAAAGTCGCCGCCGCCGTGGAAGGTGGAGTCTTTATCGTAGTAACGTTTGAGCATGGCGATATCACCGGCCTTAGCAGGTGCAGTGGTACGCAAATCGGCAAAGCAGTTAACTTCAATCATAAATACCTCCGGGATGAGACAGGCGAAACCTGTCGGGGATGCCCTGACGGGCGATGTGAAGGGGTTTTCAATGGAATCAGGCTTTAACGGTCGCCAGGCCGCAGTACCGCAAATATCGTGGCGACATTGCCTTTGGCACGATAAACCGCCGCGCAGAAGATCAGATTGATCACCACCGCCGCCCAGTGCGTATGCACGTAAACATCAAAAAGAAAGCGGAACGGTACCGAGGCATAGGCGAGGATGATCAGGTATGCCAGCCAGGAAGCCCACCACTGGTGTTTAGCCCCGGGCTTATAGAAAAACATCAGCCTCAGCACGATAGCCGAACACACCACCACATTGGTGATAACGATTGGATCACTTGTTGCCATGATGACCTCCTCTCCAGCGTGTCAGCCAGGTTGCTGGATCCTGCTGGCTGAAAAACGTCAGCGTTTTAATCGCCAGTGCGGAGAGCAGCACCGCGCCCAGGCCGTCCAGCGGTTTATCGCTATAGCCGAGGATCTGCGCCAGCTTCGCCCCAACCAGACCTGCGCCGTACACGCCCACAATCCAGGAAACCACAAAGTAGGCAGCGCGGCGGATAACCTGAATATCTGCCGCTGTGGCAACGTAAAACACCGCACCGGCAAAGGCGCCAAAGAGTACCCCATAGTCGGTGGTGCCTGGCATGCCGAACAGGCCAGCGCCCGTCGTCACCGCAGCGCCCAGACTGACTGCTAATATTGATGCTGCCATATTGCCTCCGTTGCTCTGCCCTCAGAATTCAGAGATAAAAAAAGCCCCAACGTAATGTCGGGGCTGCTTAGCGTTCACCGTGCTGGCGGGGAAGCGCATTTTTATAAAGTTAACCTGCTTTTTGCGTACGCGTGAGCCGGAAAGAGAAATTTTCAGCAATTTTTAGTACCGCAGATTTATTGACGCGCTCGAGGCACCTGCAGTGAGCACCGCGCCAGTTCGCCTGAGCGTTCATTGCGCCCTGGCTGAAAACAGCTCATATTGCAGCTGGAGTGACAGTAAAGTGTCCAAACGCGAGGTCATATGAATTGTAACAATATCCACCTGCAGAGCATTGCGCCGCCTGCGGTTTTCTCCGGTATCCCACCCGTTGCGTTAAGCGATGCCACTATTCTTGAGCGCAAAAACAAACTGCTGGCGCGGATGAGTGACGCGGGCTATGACGCCCTGGTGATTTATGCGGATAAGGAGCACGGTGCAAATTTTGAATATCTCACCGGTTTTATTCCGCGCTTTGAAGAGGGGCTGCTGATCCTCAACCGCAGTGGACAAGCCAGCCTGATCCTCGGCAATGAAAACCTGAAAATGGCTAACCACTGCCGCATCCCGGCTGCGCTGCACCACTGCGCGTTTTTCTCGCTGCCGAATCAACCGATGGCGCAGGAACAGCCGCTTGAGGCCCTGTTCAGCGCGGCAGAGCTTGGCGATAAAACTAAGATTGGCGTGGTGGGCTGGAAGATGTTTACCTCCTCCACGGCGGATAACCGCAAGATCTTCGATCTGCCGTGGTTTATCGTCGAGGCGCTAAAAAACAGCCTGGCGGATAATGCCGTGCTGGAGAACGCCGCAGATCTTTTTATCAGCGGCGAGAACGGCGCCAGAACCACGAATAATGCCAACGAGATCGCGCATTATGAGTACGGCGCTAACCTCGCGTCCTGCTGCATCCTCGCGGCGATGAACGCGGTTGAACCGGGCCTGCGTGAGAGCGAACTGGGTGCGCTGCTGGCCGCCGAAGGCCAGTACCATACGGTGGTGACCATTGCCGCTGCCGGGCAGCGCTTCGAGAAAGCCAACCTCTACCCCAGCTATAAGCAAATCGAAGCGGGACAGCCACTCTCGATGACCACCGCCTTTAAGGGCGGGCTTTCCAGCCGCAGCGGCTTTGTCATTAGCGATGAAAGCCAACTGCCGCAACATCAGCATGACTATTTAGACCGCGTGGTGAAACCCTACTTCGCAACGGTCGCCAGCTGGCTGGAAGCGATTCGCATCGGCATGCCCGGCGGCGAGCTTTATCACCTTGTTGAAACGGTGCTGGAGCAGAAAAAATATGGCTGGCACCTGAACCCGGGCCACCTCGGCGCTGATGAGGAGTGGATGTCATCCCCCGTGTATGCCAACTCGGCGGAAACCCTGAAAAGCGGCATGATCGTGCAGATTGATATTATCCCCTCCGTACCCGGCTACAGCGGCACCAGCTGCGAGGAGTGCATCGCGCTGGCGGACGGGGCGCTTCAGGCGCAGATCCAACGCGACTATCCCGATCTCTGGCAGCGCATCAGCGCCCGGCGCCACTACACCATTAACACGCTGGGTATCGATCTCAGCGATGAGGTCATCCCGCTATCGAATACCGTGGCATACCTGCGCCCGTTCCTGCTCAACAAGCAGTTGGCGCTGGTCTGCCGTAAGCCTCACGCCAGCTGATACTGCACCGAGAGCTGCCCTTTCTTCTCTTTCACCTTGAGGATGCGGACCTCGCCGACCTGCGCAGTGGAATCCACATGGGTGCCACCGCAGGCATAGGCGGGCAGTTCACCCCAGGTGACCTTGCGCCGCCCGGCTTCTTCACTCAGCTGGCGGCGTAGCCCCTGCGCCACCAGCGCCGCGACGCCCGAGGTGAAATCCTCAGCGCTGACGGCGCTGAGCGGCTCGCGCGGCTCGAATACCACGCGCCCTTCCCCCGGCCGATGGTCGCCCTTATTGCCGTACCAGCCAAACTTCTCGCCCACCGCCGCTATCAGATGCCCGGCGGAGTGATAGCGGGTATGCAGCTGGCGCAGCGCAGCGTCGACGCGCAGATCCACCGCCCCCAGCGCTACCGGCCCATCGGTATAGTGAGCGACTTCGTCCCCTTCCTGCACCGCATGCAGCATGTTGACCGCGCCCAGCGTGCCCCGATCCGAGGGCTGCCCGCCGCCCTTCGGATGAAACAGGGTGGACGAGAGGATCACGCGGTAGCGCCCATCCTCCTGCGCGCTGCAGCCGATGACGCTGCTGGTCCCTTCCAGTGCATCGCTGTAATAGTAGAGTCTTTCAGTCATCGTATATTTCCTTATCTGCTAGCCTGCAAAATTCTTCAGCGCATCGACGGTGGTGGTGGAGCCGCCGCAGACAATCACCAGCACATTGTTCAGCCCGGCGGCGGGGATTTTTTTGCCGTACAGCAGGGCCAGCGCCGCGCCGCAGGCCGGCTCCACCAGCGTGCGGTGATCGTCAAGAAATGCCAGGCAGGCATCAACGGCTTCACGATCGCTGACGCGCAGCGGGATGACCGGCCTCTCTGCCGCCACGTCGAAAGCACGCTGGCACACCTGACGCGCCCCTAGCGAGGTCGCTATTCCGGACAGTTGCGCAAGCTCGGTCAGGCATCCCGCCTGCAGGGATGCAAAATAAGAAGCCATGCCCTGGGTTTCGGCAGCATATATCGGCACATCGTGCAGCCCGTTACGCCGCAGCCCTTCATCCACCCCGGCGAGCAGCCCGCCGCCACCTACCGCGACGACAACCGCATCCGGGCGCACACCTTCGGCCATCACCTCATCGATCATCGAGGCATGGCCCTGCCACAGTAGCGGGTCATCAAACGGATGGATAAACACATCGTCATTCCCCCGCAGCGATTGCGCCCGTTCGTTGGCTTCTGACCACATGCTGCCATGCACTATGACCTCGGCACCCTCTATGGAGAGCAGATGTTTAGCGCGCTCGGTGGTGGTTTCCGGTACCACCACCACCGTCGGCACGCCAAGCCTGCGCCCGGCATAAGCCACAGCCAGGCCGGCATTACCGCCGGATGAGGTGATGAAACGCTTTGCACCATTGGCATAGTGCTGCTCACAAACATAGCCAATACCGCGCATCTTGAACGATCCGCTGGGCTGTGAGGCTTCCATCTTCAGCCATATGCGCGTGTTTGCCAGCTGGCTGAGGGGCAGAGATTCAATCAGGGGGGTAACGATATTCAGGGACATAACCACGACTCCAGAAAGGGATAACCGGACGATCAGCTGCCCGATTTTTTAAGTTCATCCAGATAGTTATAGATGGTGTAACGCGTAATACCGAGCGCTGCGGCGGCTTTCTCGACGCCGCCTTTCATCAGGAAGATCCCCTTCTCCTGCATCTGCCTGACCGCCAGCAGCCTGGCCTTTTTGCTGTCGGCCCTGCTGCTGCCCGGGCTGAGTTCCGTGGCGCTGGTGATGATGTCGCGCATCAGATCTTCGATATTTTCATGCGCGGCCTCAATGGTATTTTGTCGCGGCGCCGCATCATCCTGCGGGGGAATGGTGCGCGTAAGGCTTTGCAAAATAGTCAGCGCATCGCTAATGCTCTGGTTATCGACGTTAATGCAGAGCGCGGCAAAAGGCGCTTTCCCCGGGGTGCGATAAAAGGCGGTGCTGCTGCGCAGTGGCGCACCGCTACTGCTGTAGGTGGGGTAATCCAGCATCAGGGTGACCGGCTCAGCGCTCGCATCCATCGCGCTGATAAAGGCTTTGTCACTGCGCAACCCCGTCAGCACCGAGTCCCCTCTGCGCCGCCCGGTCACGTGCGGATTGGCGATTTCGGCAATGGAGAACTCCGGCGAGCGCAGATCGTGCAGCACCACTTCGGTATTGGCAGCAATCACGCTGCCGATAACGCGCACCGCGGCGGCCAGCATCAGCAGGAGATCGTCCTGGTAGCGAGAGTCAGCGAGGTTCATAGCAGATCTCTGTTAAACATTATGTTGACGATAATAGCGATAAACGCGTTTAGATCAACATAATGTTGATCTAAACGCGGATCTCTCTGCTTCCGGCCAGGCCGCTGGGAGGATTTGATGATTAACTGGCGGAGCGCGTGTCCCCTGACACAGAGTCGGTGAGTGTCGCCCTCACATGAGGCAGGCTCTGAGGATAGTTTTGCTGAACGAACTCAATCATTCTTTCGCGCACGTAGCAGCGCAAATCAAAGGCCGTTGGCGAGTTCTGCGCCGTCATCAATAACCTGATGGTCATGGTTTTTTCATTCGTATCGGTCACCTGCAGTACCTGAGTCTGCTTATCCCACAATTTGGTTTCGCTGAGGATCTGTTCAAAATGCTTACGCAGAGGCTCTAACGGCATGGAATAATCGAGGTAGAGAAACACAGAGCCTAAAATTTGTGCGTTATTACGCGTCCAGTTCTGGAAGGGATTTTCGGTAAAGTAGGTAATGGGAAGCACCAGCCGACGCAGATCCCAGATACGCACCACCACATAGGTCAGGTTGATCTCTTCAATCCAGCCCCACTCATTTTCGACCACCACGGCATCATCAATTTTTATCGGCTGCGTAAACGCTATCTGAATGCCGGCAAACAGGTTAACAAGCGACTTCTGCAGGGCAAAGCCGATGATGATCCCAGCCACGCCAGCACCGGCCAGAATCGTCGTGCCAAATTTACGCACGCTGGGAAAACTGAGGAGGATCAGCGTCAGGCAGAATGACACCAGCAGCACAATAGCCACTTTCTTGACATACATTATCTGAGTGCGAATTTTACGCGCGCGGAGATTATTCGACAGATTAATGTCATAGCGTATAAAAAGCATATCTTGCGCAACATTGGTCAGGCGAATGAGAATAGAGCAAAATGATAGAATAATAAATATATTAAGCGTGGTGGTAATAAAGCCCAGAGAGCCTGGCTGAATATCAATATAATGAATGCCGACGTTGATTATCATCAGCGGGATGAAAAGAAACAGCGATCCGCGAAGATGTTTTTCCAGCGACTTAAACAGCTTACGGTCACGACTCTGCCAGTAGCGGATGAACCTGAGCAGGATAAACCGGGCGAGGAATCCCAGGACGAGTGAGAGCGTGACGAGCAATACAGCAGGGACCCAGGTTGGCGCACCAGATAACTCACCAAATATCATTTGCATCCTTTACCCTTATAGCCAACTAACAACCTCAGGCTGTCAGATAAGTAACAAAATAAGTAACCGTTGTCTTGCCGGTTATCTGCGAAGTGATGATTGGCACAGATGAAACCTTCAAATCCGCTTCGCGACTGTTTGAAAATCTCGAAATGCGCCAACAGCTTAAGGTTAGCACAGATGCACCCCCCTGAAATTCTGGGGGCGACGACCGAATCAGCGTCAGTGAGCAGGCGCGGTTGCCAGCTGGCCGGATGCTTCGTAAGCAACTTTCTTATCCTAACCAGAGGCCTGCGGCTCAAGTAGAGATATGGCCTGAACGCTGTTTTCGAACAGCGACAATTCAGGCAGTATGGACACCCGGTAAAACATCAATGAAAAGGGATTTTATGTCGCCAAGATCGCCACTGCTAACGTTACCTCTGCTGACAACCTCGCTATTGCTGCTAACGGGCTGCCCGCCTGCACCAGACCTCACTCAGTGGCAGCGCCCAGATACCGATATCGACGGCGTGCGCGTTGCGATGGGTCAATGCGGCGTGCCCCTCCCCGGCCCCGATATCCCGAAAACCGACAATGAGTCAGTTCTCTATTATCAGTGCATGGAGAAAATGGGTTTTACCCGCAAGGACGGTTTCAAAATTTGCAGCGTTCGCGTCTATCATGATACGCCTGCCTGCCGCAGTCAGGAGCAGGGGCACCCCTTGAGTCAAAGCCAGCTCGAGGCGCTGCCTTTTGTCGCAGACAGAGGGTTTCATCCGATAAAGCCGGAGTCCGGCGTGGACACGTCTTCGCTGATTAGCTGGCGTCAGGCCGGGGCATCGCGGCATTTTTCTCACGAAATTGAAAATGACCGGCAGGCGCTGACGGTGATGTATCAGTGCGGCTATCCACAGCCTTTAGGCTCGGTGCCTTACGTGCCGACGCTACGCAAAGCCGCTGAAGTTCAGCGTTGCATGCTGGATAAAGGCTTTGAGCCGAAAAACACGCTCAGCCTGGTCTGCCGCAATTACCCGCAGGTCACCGGCTGCCCTGAGCCGCTTGCCAGGGATTAACCACTCAATGGCGGGAATATCGCTTTCTGGCACCTTGCAGGGGGTCAGCTTACCAATAGTTGTGGTTAAGAGCGGGTTCAGATACCCCTTCAATAGCACCGGCGTTGACGCGTTTAAAAGCGTCGATTCGCCGCCAGCCATTACTGAACTTTCAATATCTCCTGCGCGCACCGCTGCCGTCACCTATTCCGTGACTGGCGCGCTGCGCAGTAAGAACAATAGTGGAATGCTAAATAATCAGCATCGAAATGAACAACCTGTCTCTTTGGCCAATTAATCAAGCTGTCGACAAATAAAACCCCTACCCAGCCTGGTCGAATATAGTTAATGAACATTTTCTGAATAAGTTTTACCGTATACTCAAAAATTACTCGTCAAAACAGTGATGCGCGATCACTATGAAATCGAGTATGATAGTTAAGTCGCATCTGCGTCACATAACAGGTAATGGCATTCAGGAATAGATGAAAATGACTACAGGATATTTGCGCCCTATCAATGAAAGAGAGCTTCAGCAATGGCAGGCTTTGTCTCATGACGATTATGTTATCGATTTAATGAAAAGTTTCGACTACCCAAGGAATAAAGCAGAGCAAGAAGCTGCTGAGGCAATACAGAAAGCATTACCTCTAGGGCTCAATACTCCACTGCAGCATATTCGCATTTATGAGCACGAACATCATGCTGTAGGCTACCTTTGGTACAGCCTTGAGGAGCGCTCAGCGTTTTTACTGGATCTGATGCTCCTGCCGTCTCACCAGGGAAAGGGGATTGGAAAGAACATGATGCAGGCGTTGATTAATGAACTGCGTGATGCAGGCGCCAATGAACTTGAACTTCGCGTCGCGCCGCATAATCAGCGGGCTATATCCCTGTATGAACAAGCTGGTTTTCGTCTGACGGGCCTGGATATGCATCTAACCCTTACTCGATAAATAACAAACCAGGTATATTCCCAGCCCCGACCATCTGACCATTTAACCCGGACAACTTTATACTGGGGTGGCTTGGAAACCGTCATAGAGCCGGAGCAAAGCTTAATGAGAAGCTTATCGAATACTAAGAGGTAAGCCTCTCATTTAAACCATTTATCTGATTGTCTCTTGTGACGGGTTAAATGTCCCCACTATTTTTAATGGACATTATCGCGTGAAATGCCGCTGTAGTGGTCGACTGCTGAAGTATCCCCAGAAATGACTTCTATCGCTAAACGTCCGCAAACCGGTCTGAGCTCAGCCTGAGCACGCCGGAACCGCAAAAGACGCTCCCTGCTGGCCTCGGCACGCGGCATCCCTGCCGCGTGACGTCCGGCTTACCTCTGGCCGAGCTCATCCCCGCACTATCATCGTGCTCGCTGTGGGTTTTCAAACCGCGACGCTGAGGCTTTGGGTGCAAGGAGGGAGGGCTGATTGCAGCAGGCCCACGGCCAGGGATGGCCGTGAGCCAGGCTACAGGGATGTATTCATGCCGGTGCGGAAAGCAGCCCTCCTTCCTGAAACCGGGCACCTGTCATCCCGCGATAAAATTCAGAACAATATTTTGTGGGGATACCTCAGGGGTCGACTGGCTTTGTCGCATTCGTTTAGGCGGGTTAATAACCGTTGCGCATGGTCGCAACGACCGCCGGCTATGTACTTCGCTTACTTGCAGGACCGTAAGGTCGTGCGTACTCAACATCACCTCACCAGGTAGCGCGGTATTTTGCAGGCAGATGCCTGGAGTGAACGCGCCAGTTGAAGCTCAACCGGCTCATCGAGGTAACAACCATTGCGTTTAATTTTGTTCAGTGATCTGACCAACCAATGGGTAATGGAATGCTTCTTCCGGAGCCAGAAGACAAAATGGATACCGGCGAAGGGCCAGGACATACAGGAAAGCTGGCATTTTATAATTTCATTTACTTTTCATTTAGATAACCAGAGTATTATGTAACTCGCATGATACTATCCTCTCTTTAGCTGAAAGTATTTGAAAACTTTCTCTTCGATAAGATGTTAATATTTTATAGAGGTATATTAATGATATTCTGGTTTCGTATTTCACTTGCCACTTTATTGTCAGCAGCATTTGGATTTACATTTCATGTATTATATGGAAGAGGAGTGGCTGCTGAATACATGGATAATGCCATAAAAACAGGCAAGATGGACGGCGTATTACAAGAGCCTTACCCCTTATATATTATAGTTATCGCTGCGTTGACCTCTTTGATACCTACTATAGGAAAGGTTTTTATCTGGTTGTTTGTTCGTGATAAACTCCCTGGAAATAGACTCTTAACTAAAGGATTTGTTTTCACCTGTCTAATGATTATTGCTGACGGAGGATTATTACGCCAGGACTTCATGAATCTCCTTGTAGGAATGCCTATGGATGTTTGGTTTGTACATGGTGCGGAACAATGGATTATTGTTCCAGTTATGTGCTTTCTTATTGTTTTTTTATCCCCTAAGAAGATATGAAAAAATAATATTGTCAGCATACTTTTTGTAAGCGTCATTATTGATGATTTCAAGTGACCAGCTAAGATCAACCAGACCTTTATCGTTTTCCAGTATTGGTTTTCTGACTGATTAAGTGATTATCAACCGTGATTTTCATGCGTCTGGAGGCCAGTCATGCACTGAGCAGTACGCCACTGCCATTTCCTGGCACTGTTGCAAAGTTCGCGATGAGGTAGCCTTTTGTCTTATTAATAGGCCTCACATTTCAAAAATTCTGCTTATCAGACGCATTTCGCCCAGGCGGGCAACGACCTTCGCATTTGAGTAACGCAGCGCACGTCCATAGTTAGGCGCTTTATCCGTGTTAATGGAGCGTGGGAACTGTCACTTCTTCACGTTATTGAAGATTTTACCCAAGAACCGGTATGCCGCCTTGCTGTTACGACGCTGGGAGAGGTAAAAATCGACAGTGCGGCCCATGCTGTCAACTGTGCAGTACCGGCGAACCGCCCATAGGATGATGTCTCTCTGAAAATGCCGGCCTTTGAATAGGTTCATGTGTTACTCCATCAGCAAATGGGGCGATCAGTCTATCACCTACAGATTTTTGCAACAGAGCCCATTTACTGGCCTTGGCCTCATTCTGGCGCTGTCATTTCAGAGACTTCATGCTGGAAAACGTAAGGGTCTGACAGCAGCTGGAACTGCTCATCATCCGGGTAGGTCACCGCCACGTGATAATCCTCACCCGCGAATGCTTTTACTGCCGTGAGGTCTAACCAGTAAGTCGCGAGGAAGAAATGCTCCCACTCGCCCTGAGTTGCGCGCCGGACAAATGCTCCCTGATTTCCGGGGGTGTTTTGAGAGTGTTCAATACCGGTTTTCTGCAGGTGTGCGCTGAAGCCTTCGGCATGTTTGAGAGGCACGCAGCCGTGCCAGGTTCTGACGATCATGGGCTATTCCTTTTTTTCATCAATCCTTATTCTTATGCAGCATGTTGTGCAATGCCAGCATAATCACACATATCCCTACAAATATCAGAAACCCATATCCCAGCAGATGGAACAGCCAGATACCCGCCACTCCACCGAAAAGAAATGCCCCTAACGTCGAGGCGTGCAGCCTGAGCCTTTCAAGATATAGCGGGGCATCTTTAGGGGATTCTTTGCGTCTGACCACATCAAATAACATGGCCAACTCTATACCTATATCCGTAGACGTTCCTGAAATATGCGTTGTTCTGACTCGTGCGTTGGATATTCGCGTTACCACGGCGTTCTGTAATCCCATCAGAAAACTCAGGCTCAGGATAAGTATGACGCCTGCTGAAACAGGTTTCAGCCAGATTTCAACCATACCCAGTACGACAAGGCCAATCCCCTCACAAATGATGTTCACGGCATAAACCGCGCGCATGTTTCTTCTGCGACCCGCATTGATCATAAAGGTAGAGACTGCTGAGCCGGCGATGAAGATACAGACAATTTCGAAAAAGAAAATGCCGGGTGCAAGGTTGGCTTTAGCAAGGTGATCCGATAGAGAAGAGACGTTACCGGTCATGTTGGCAGAGAAAAAGCCCACAACTTCAAAGGCTGCTGTGTTCAGGGCTCCGGCAACCGCAGCTAGCGTGCAGGCAAGTTTGGTATCTGCACTGTTGCTACGTAGATTTTCAGTACTAATTAACATAGAAGCAGCCGCGTTCAACTGAGGTCATCCTATGTTCCGCTCATTTCAAATCAGGAACAAGACCACAAACTGAAAAAGGAAAATGCTCCGGTTGCCTAAAGCATTGCTGGCGAACGATCTTCACAGGTGCGCAGTTCCGAAAACGCACGCCAGAGTGACAGATGCCTGTCTGTTCATTCATACATACTGATTGAATGTCCACTTATTGTACTACTTCAGCTCAGCTTATGATTGAAGGGGTAGTTATAATGACTCTCAAGTCAATTCCCACTTCAGAACTTCCAGCAAGATTTCGCTGATGTCAGTGCCGCTATCGCAAGGCTCGTGCAAAAGCTAAGACATCTGATTCAGAACACCGAATTTTCGACACTTATGAGTATGGGTATCAGTGCTGGTCTTTCCCGGTAAAGACCTAAAAGTAAAATCAAACGCGGGCGCAGTACCGGTTTTTTTGGCCTGACTTTCCTCCCCTTCTACCTGATACTTGCTCTGTACTCATCGAATTATATTAAAGTTTTTCCTAACGCGAGGAGAGTGCTCACGCAGCTTAGGCTGTGTTTGGATTACCTTTCCCTTGCACGAATTTATGCCTGTGTAACGCAGGCTTTTATCTGCATCTAACGACTTGAGCGAGAGAGGTGCAAAATCGGAACGATGAAGATTAATCATAGTAGCACGCTATCTAATAGCGCATTAATGAACTACCTTAAAGAAAGGATCCATTGCTGGTTCCATTTAGGGTGCAGATTATACCGCCGGCAGCTTGCCGGTTTTTTTTTTGCCTAAAATTGCAATTATAACTGGCACTACTAAACTCAAATTGACACAAGATAGTGTCAACCTCATAGAGCCATGGCTCTGCGTAACAAGGATTTTCGCCCGCCATAACTTTTGCGGGCAATTTTTTGCATGTTTTTTAGTGCCACATTAGACTGGTTTTACTTGCGCATCACCTGCGCAATTGTTACCTGGTAAGAGATTTATCTCTATCAATCGCGAGCGGTTCAGAGCCTCTACTTAGTTCATTTAGGGCATGCAACGTCGCAAGCTGTGCATGGCGAGCTCCATCACAACCACGTTCAATAAAGCCAGATTATATAGAACTGTAATTAGGCTGAGTTTTATACAGTTTGGGGAAGGGTTGTGGGGACGTTTAGAGGAAAAGTTTTCTCGGGGTGAAACGATGGCGGGAACACGCGGTCCCCGCCGACAAACACCATTACATGTGTTTGATCATCGCGTCGCCAAACTCTGAAGATTTCAGCAGCTTAGCGCCGTCCATCAGGCGCTCAAAGTCATAGGTCACGGTTTTGGCAGCGATTGCGCCTTCCATGCCTTTAACGATCAGGTCTGCAGCTTCGAACCACTCCATATGGCGCAGCATCATCTCTGCGGACAGGATAACGGAACCTGGGTTCACTTTATCCTGGCCTGCATACTTAGGTGCGGTGCCGTGGGTGGCTTCGAACAGGGCACATTCGTCACCGATGTTTGCACCCGGAGCAATACCGATACCGCCAACCTGCGCCGCCAGGGCGTCAGAAATGTAGTCACCGTTCAGGTTCATACAGGCGATAACGTCATACTCGGCCGGACGCAGCAGGATCTGCTGCAGGAACGCATCGGCAATCACGTCTTTAACCACGATCTCTTTGCCGGTGTTCGGGTTCTTGATTTTCATCCACGGGCCGCCATCGATCAGCTCGCCGCCGAACTCTTCTTTCGCCAACTGGTAACCCCAGTCTTTGAAAGCGCCTTCGGTGAACTTCATGATGTTGCCTTTGTGAACCAGCGTAACGGAATCACGGTCGTTAGTGATGGCGTATTCGATGGCAGCACGAACCAGGCGTTTGGTGCCTGCTTCAGAGCACGGCTTCACGCCGATACCACACTGCTCAGGGAAGCGAATTTTCTTCACGCCCATCTCATCACGCAGGAACTTGATGACTTTATCTGCTTCCGCGCTACCCGCTTTCCATTCGATACCTGCATAGATATCTTCGGAGTTCTCGCGGAAAATGACCATATCGGTCTCTTCCGGGCGTTTAACCGGGCTTGGTGTGCCGGTGTAGTAACGGACAGGACGCAGGCAGATGTACAGATCCAGCTGCTGACGCAGGGCAACGTTCAGGGAACGAATACCGCCGCCGACCGGGGTGGTCAGTGGGCCTTTGATGGCTACGCGATATTCTTTAATCAGTTCGAGAGTTTCTTCTGGCAGCCAAACATCCTGGCCATAAAGCTCTACCGATTTCTCACCGGTATAAATTTCCATCCAGGAAATCTTACGCTCACCGTTGTAAGCCTTCTGCACAGCGGCATCGACAACTTTAATCATCACTGGAGACACGTCAACGCCAATGCCATCACCTTCGATAAACGGGATGATTGGATTGTTTGGTACGTTGAGTTTTCCCTGGACCAGGGTGATTTTCTGACCTTCCGCCGGAACAACTACTTTGCTTTCCATTAACCTCTCCTATCGAGCGCTTTTTTGTTAATGATTTGTAAGATGCGCGTCAATACTACTTGAATATTGACTCCGCGCCAATCTTCTCGGGTTTGCGGTATAATGCGCCTATTGTTACCAAGTGCAAAGACTATGCGAAAAACTCCCGTTACGAATCACCGCCTTAAACGTTTCAGCCAGCGTAAAGCCGCACCGATCGTGGACAAAGGCCCGCGTACCGTGGTGCTGTTTAATAAGCCTTTTGACGTGCTGCCACAGTTCACGGATGAAGCCGGGCGCGCCACGCTGAAGGATTATGTTCCGCTGCCGGGTATCTACGCCGCCGGGCGTCTTGACCGCGACAGCGAGGGGCTGATGGTGCTGACCAACGATGGCGCACTGCAGGCGAAGCTTACGCAGCCGGGTAAACGCACCGGGAAAATTTATTATGTTCAGGTGGAAGGCGACCCGCAGGAGAGCGACATTCAGCCACTGCGCACTGGCGTAAATCTGAAAGATGGCCCTACTCAACCTGCACAGGTAGAAAAAGTGGCCGCTCCGGAGTGGTTGTGGGATCGTCAACCGCCCATTCGTGAACGCAAGGCCATCCCGACCTGCTGGCTGAAAATCACCCTGTTTGAAGGGCGCAATCGCCAGGTACGCAGGATGACCGCACATATTGGCTTCCCGACTTTGCGTCTGATCCGCTATTCAATGGGGGCACTGCAACTCAACGGGCTGGCCCCCGGCGAATGGCGCGATATCAGCAGTGAAATCTGACGACTTCGCGTGTGACAACCCATGCGCTTTAACCTAATGGAGAGCACCATGTTTAAACCGCACGTAACCGTAGCCACCGTGGTCCAGGCCGAAGGGCTGTTTCTGGTGGTGGAGGAGCGGGTGCGCGGGCGTGCCACGCTGAATCAGCCTGCCGGGCATCTGGAAGCCGATGAAACGCTGCTGCAGGCCGCCGTTCGCGAACTGTCCGAGGAGACCGGTATTGATGCCGTACCGCAGGCTTTCTTACGCCTGCACCAGTGGATAGCGCCGGATAACACCCCGTTTTTACGCTTCCTGTTCGCACTCGACCTGCCAAAAGCTGTGGAAACTTATCCGCAGGACCGCGATATCGACCGCTGCTGGTGGCTGCCGCCGGAGGAGATTATCACTTCGCGCAAGCTGCGTTCGCCGCTGGTGGCGGAAAGCCTGCAGATTTACCTGAGCGCCCCGCGCTACCCGCTGGAGATCCTCAGCGCCTTCCAGTGGCCGTTTAGCGAGAGTGCGCTGATCGCCGACGCATGATAGAATGCGCCGCAATTTTATCAGAGTCGCCTTTAACGACTCCTTAAAACTTAAAGTCGGGTAATTCATGTCAAACAGCTCTAATAGCCAAAAAAAAGTGATCGTCGGGATGTCCGGCGGTGTTGACTCCTCCGTTTCCGCCTGGCTGCTGATGCAGCAGGGCTATCAGGTTGAAGGCCTGTTTATGAAAAACTGGGAGGAGGACGATGGCGAAGAGTACTGCACGGCGGCGGAAGATTTAGCCGACGCGCAGGCAGTCTGTGACAAACTCGGGATTTATCTGCACACGGTCAACTTTGCCGCCGAATACTGGGACAACGTGTTCGAGCACTTCCTGGCGGAGTACAAAGCTGGCCGCACGCCAAATCCGGATATTCTCTGCAACAAAGAGATCAAGTTTAAAGCCTTCCTCGAATTTGCCGCCGAAGACCTGGGTGCCGACTATATCGCTACCGGTCACTACGTGCGCCGCGCGGATGTGGACGGCAAAAGCCGTCTGCTGCGCGGTCTTGACGGCAACAAAGATCAGAGTTACTTCCTCTACACCCTCGGCCATGAGCAGATTGCACAAAGTCTGTTCCCGGTGGGTGAATTAGAGAAACCCGAAGTGCGCCGCATTGCCGAGCAGCTGGAGCTGGTGACCGCGAAGAAGAAAGATTCAACCGGTATCTGCTTTATCGGCGAGCGCAAATTTACCGAGTTCCTCGGGCGCTATCTTCCCGCGCAGCCAGGGCCGATTGTTTCCACAGAGGGCGATACCGTAGGCCAGCATCAGGGGCTGATGTATCATACGCTCGGCCAGCGTAAAGGGCTGGGCATCGGCGGCACTAAAGACGGCAATGAAGAGCCGTGGTACGTGGTCGATAAAGACGTCGCCGGCAATACGCTGGTGGTGGCGCAGGGCCACGATCACCCGCGCCTGATGTCGGTGGGCCTGATTGCCCAACAGCTGCACTGGGTTGACCGCGAAGTGCTGAGCGCCCCGCTGCGCTGCATGGTGAAAACCCGCTATCGCCAGGAAGATATCCCCTGCACCGTAACCCCGATCGATGCAGACCGCATTGAAGTGCGTTTTGACCAGCCGGTTGCCGCAGTGACGCCGGGTCAGTCAGCGGTATTTTATCTCGATGAAGTTTGCCTTGGTGGCGGCATTATCGAACAGCGCCTGCCGCTGGTAAACGCGTAATTCGGTCCGCATACAGGAGTAAACGTGGCGAAGAACTATTATGATATTACTCTGGCGCTGGCGGGCATCTGCCAGTCAGCTCACCTGGTGCAACAGCTGGCGCATCAGGGCCAGTGCCCGCCGGACGCGCTGAAAATCACGCTGAACAGCCTGCTGGACCTCAATCCGTCCTCCACGCTGGCGGTGTACGGTGACAATGAAGCCAATTTGCAGTTTGGCCTGGAAACCCTGATTGCGGTGCTGAACAGCAACAGCCGCCAGGGCCTGGGCGCCGAGCTGACGCGTTATACCCTGAGCATGATGGTGCTGGAGCGTAAGCTCAACGCCAGTAAAAGCGCGCTGAATGAGCTTTCAACCCGCATCGCCCAGCTCGATCGTCAGCTGGCGCACTACGGTCTGGAGTCCGATACCCTGCTGAGCGCCATGGCCGCAATTTATGTCGACGTAATCAGCCCGCTCGGCCCGCGCATTCAGGTCACCGGTTCTCCGGCGGTTCTGCAAAATGCCCAGGTGCAGAGTAAAGTTCGAGCCTCACTGCTGGCGGGTATCCGCGCAGCAGTGCTGTGGCAGCAGGTCGGCGGTGGCCGCCTGCAGCTGATGTTCTCCCGTAACCGCTTAGTCAACGAGGCGAAAGCGATTCTGGCCCGCATCAACGGGACCGCAACCTGATTTTATTAAACCGATCTGGAGCAGCAACAATGGAATTATCCTCTCTGACCGCCGTCTCACCTGTTGATGGTCGTTATGGCGACAAAGTCAGCCCACTGCGTAGTATTTTCAGCGAATTTGGCCTGCTGAAATTCCGCGTTGAGGTTGAAGTTCGCTGGTTACAGAAACTGGCCGAAACCGCTGTGATCAAGGAAGTTCCTGCATTTGACGCCGACGCAAACGCTTTCCTTGATGCCATTGTCAGCAATTTCAGCGAAGCTGATGCTGCGCGCATTAAAACCATCGAGCGTACCACCAATCACGATGTGAAAGCCGTCGAATACTTCCTGAAAGAGAAAGTTGAAGCCGTCCCTGCCCTGCACGCGGTATCTGAATTTATTCACTTCGCCTGTACCTCTGAAGATATCAATAACCTGTCGCACGCGCTGATGCTGGAAACCGCTCGCCGTGAGGTGATTGTGCCTTACTGGAACAAAATCATCGCTGCAGTGAAAGACCTGGCGGTGCAGTATCGGGATATCCCGCTGCTATCACGTACCCACGGCCAGCCAGCCACCCCGTCCACGCTGGGCAAAGAGATGGCGAACGTCGCTTACCGCTTCGAACGCCAGCTGCGCCAGCTGGAACGCATCGAAATGCTGGGTAAAATTAACGGTGCTGTCGGTAACTATAACGCCCACATTGCGGCCTATCCGGAAGTGGACTGGCATCAGCTGAGCGAAGAGTTCGTCACTTCCCTGGGCATTACCTGGAACCCGTACACCACGCAGATCGAACCGCATGACTATATCGCCGAGCTGTTTGACTGCATGGCGCGCTTTAACACCATCCTGATCGATTTCGATCGCGACGTCTGGGGCTACATTGCGCTGAACCACTTCAAGCAGAAAACTATTGCCGGTGAAATCGGTTCTTCTACCATGCCGCACAAGGTTAACCCCATCGACTTCGAAAACTCAGAAGGTAACCTGGGCCTGGCGAACGCGGTGATGCAGCATCTGGCAAGCAAACTGCCGGTATCCCGCTGGCAGCGCGACCTGACCGACTCCACCGTGCTGCGCAACCTTGGCGTGGGCGTGAGCTATGCGCTGATTGCATACCAGGCAACGCTGAAAGGCATCTCCAAGCTGGAAGTGAACCGCGACCGCCTGCTGGACGAGCTGGACCACAACTGGGAAGTACTGGCCGAGCCAATCCAGACCGTCATGCGCCGTTACGGCATCGAGAAGCCTTATGAGAAGCTGAAAGAGCTGACCCGCGGCAAGCGTGTCGATGCGGAAGGCATGAAGGTGTTTATCGACGGTCTGGCGCTGCCGGAAGAAGAGAAAACCCGCCTGAAAGCGATGACGCCAGCGAACTACATTGGCCGTGCTGTGCAGATGGTTGACGACCTGAAGTAACCCCTCCCCACGCGGGCTGGCGCTAGTCAGCCCGTGTTAAGCTGCTGTTTATCTGCTTCCTCCTATACTCAAGGCAGTTTATGCTGTCGACTCCGGCAGTTCTTTGTTTAAGGATTAGATTATGCGTGTGTTAGTTGTGGAAGATAATCCACTGCTGCGTCATCATCTTGCGGTACAGCTGCGTGAGATGGGTCATCAGGTGGACGCCGCCGAGGGCGCGAAAGAAGCTGACTATTTTCTCAATGAGCACACTCCGGATATCACGCTGGTCGACCTCGGCCTGCCTGATGAAGACGGCATGGCGATGATCCGCCGCTGGCGCAGCCAGGAAGTGCGTCAGCCGATTCTGGTGCTGACCGCGCGCGACGGCTGGCAGGCAAAGGTCGAAGCGCTGGAAGCCGGTGCCGATGACTACGTCACTAAACCGTTCCATATCGAAGAAGTGGTGGCGCGCATGCAGGCGCTGATGCGCCGCAATAGCGGGCTGGCCTCACAGATTATTACCCTGCACCCTTTCCAGGTGGATCTCTCGCGCCGCGAGCTGACCATCAACGACAACCACATTAAGCTGACCGCCTTTGAGTACACCATCATCGAAACCCTGATCCGCAATGCCGGAAAAGTGGTGAGTAAAGATTCGCTGATGCTGCAGCTCTACCCCGATGCTGAACTGCGCGAAAGCCACACCATCGACGTACTGATGGGGCGCCTGCGCAAAAAAATGCAGGCGGAGCATCCGCTGGAAGTGATCACCACGGTGCGCGGTCAGGGCTACCGCTTCGACCTGTAAATGCGCTTTAGCTGGCGCCGAAGAAAACCGCTCTCGCTGCGGGTCCGTTTCCTGCTTGCTACCGCTGCAGTAGTGTTAACCATGTCTCTCTCCTACGGCATGGTTGCCGTGGTGGGCTATGTCGTTAGCTTTGATAAGAATACCTACCGCGTTCTGCGCAGCGAAAGTAACCTGTTTTTTACCCTTGCTCAGTGGCAGGACAATAAGCTCAGTATCGTGCAGCCGGAGCGGATGAGCCTCAATTTTCCGGCGCTGGTGTTTATCTATGACGATCGCGGCAACCTGCTGTGGCAGCAGCGCGACGTGCCGGATATCCGCAGCAAAATCCGCCGTGAATGGCTGAATAAATCTGACTTTTACGAAATCGATACCAATAACCACACCAGCCGCGAAGTGCTCGGCAATGACCGTGATGCGCAGAATAAGCTGACCGCCTATGATGACGACGGGGATGACACCTTTACGCACTCGGTGGCGGTTAACCGCTATGAGGCCACGGCTAGCCTGCCGGAACTGACCATTGTGGTGGTCGACTCAATCCCGCAGGAGCTTCAGCACTCGGACGTAGTCTGGTCGTGGTTCAGCTATGTCCTGCTGGCCAACCTGCTGCTGATTATTCCGCTGCTGTGGCTGGCGGCGCACTGGAGCCTGCGCCCGATTGGCGCGCTGGCGGGCCAGGTGCGCGAACTGGAGAGCGGCAGCCGTGAAACGCTCGATCCCGCGCCGCCGCAGGAGCTGAAAGGGCTGGTGCGCAACCTGAATATGCTGCTGGATAACGAACGTCAGCGCCATACCCGCTATCGCACGACTCTGAGCGACCTGACCCACAGCCTGAAAACGCCGCTGGCGGTATTGCAGACCACGCTGCGTTCACTGCGCGGTGGGCAGAACCTGTCGGTGGAGCAGGCTGAGCCAATTATGCTGGAGCAGATCAGCCGTATCTCGCAGCAGATTGGCTATTATCTGCACCGCGCCAGCATGCAGGCGGATCACCACGCGCTGAAACGCGATCTGCACTCCGTCCCTGCCCTACTCGACAGCCTCTGCTCCGCGCTGAACAAGGTCTATCAGCGCAAAGGCGTGGTGCTGACGCTGGATATCTCTCCCGAGCTGATTTTCGTCGGTGAACAGAACGACTTTATGGAAGTGATGGGCAACGTGCTGGATAACGCCTGTAAATACTGCCTGGAGTTTGTGGAGATAACCGCCCGTCAGACTGACAACTCACTCCACCTGATTGTTGAGGACGATGGCCCCGGCATCCCGGAAAATAAACGCGATCTGGTGTTTATTCGCGGCCAGCGCGCCGACACCCTGCGCCCCGGCCAGGGGCTGGGCCTGTCGCTGGCACGTGATATTCTGGAACAGTACGCCGGTGATATCATCGCCAGCGCCAGCCCGTTGGGTGGCGCCCGCATGGAGGTGATCTTCGAGCGCCAGGAGCCGCTGCACAAGCACGAGTAACAGATTTCTGCGTGGTGGTACACAGCAACTGCCGCGCGCTGTTATAATCGTTTCACTTTCGCGTTTCAGGAAATCATCATGGATTATCAGCTCGATCTCAACTGGTCCGACTTTATTCAGCGCTACTGGCAGAAACGCCCGGTAGTGCTGAAACGCGGCTTCAAAAACTTCGTTGACCCGATCTCCCCGGATGAACTGGCCGGCCTGGCGATGGAAAACGAAGTCGACAGCCGACTGGTCAGCCACCAGGATGGAAAATGGCAGGTCGCTCACGGCCCGTTCGAGAGCTATGACCATCTTGGCGAGAACAACTGGTCGCTGCTGGTGCAGGCGGTCGATCACTGGCATGAAGCGTCTGCCGCGCTGATGCACCCCTTCCGCACAATCCCCGACTGGCGTATGGACGATCTGATGATCTCCTTCTCGGTGCCGGGCGGCGGCGTGGGGCCGCATTTCGACCAGTATGACGTATTTATCATTCAGGGCACCGGCCGTCGTCGCTGGCGCGTGGGTGAAAAAACCGAACTGAAACAGCACTGTCCGCATCCCGACCTGCTGCAGGTGGAGCCGTTCGAGGCGATCATCGATGAAGAGCTGGAGCCGGGCGATATTCTCTATATTCCGCCAGGATTCCCGCATGAGGGCTATTCGCTGGAAAATGCGATTAACTACTCGGTGGGATTCCGTGCGCCAAGCGGGCGTGAGCTGATCAGCGGCTTTGCCGACTACGTGCTGGCCCGCGAACTGGGCAGCCGCCGCTTCAGCGACCCGGACGTGCAGCCACGCGAGCATCACGCCGAAATTCTGCCCGCGGAGCTGGCGGGCATTCGCGCCATGATGCTGGAAGTGATTGACCAGCCGCAGCACTTTAATCAGTGGTTCGGCGAGTTTATCTCCCAGTCGCGTCACGAACTGGACATCGCGCCGCCGGAGCCGCCGTATCAGCCGGATGAGATTTATGATGCGCTACAGCAGGGCGAGCAGCTGTCACGCCTGGGCGGTCTGCGCGTGGTGTCGATCGGTGAAGCAGTGTTTATCAACGGTGAGCAGGTGGAATCCCCGCACCGTGCTGCCCTCACTGCGCTGGCCAACCAGCTGACGCTTGGCCAGGAACAGCTTGGTGATGCGCTCGACGATCCGTCATTCCTTGCGCAGCTTGCCGCGTTGGTAAACAGCGGCTACTGGTATTTCCCGGAAGAAGAGTAAACCTTTGCGGGGCGACCAGAACAGCGGTCGCCCCCTACGAAATCTTGCCGTCGTAGGGGCGGACCCTCTTTTCCGGTCCGCCCGCAGATCCCGCCGTGGACACGGGGCGACCGAAACAATAGGTCGCCCCCTACGAAATCTTGCCGTCGTAGGGGCGGACCCTCTTTTTCGGTCAGCCCGCAGACCCTGCCGTTTTCGCCTGTTCCGCCGCCAGCGCCGCAATGCGCACAATCACCTGTACGGCCCGCTCCATATTATCCAGCGAGGCAAATTCATGCCTGCCGTGATAGTTGTAGCCGCCGGTAAACAGGTTCGGGCATGGCAAGCCCATAAATGACAGCTGCGCACCATCGGTGCCGCCGCGGATCGGTTTCACCTGCGGGGTAATATCGCAGTCGCGCATCGCCTGCAGCGCCAGCTCGATACTCTGCGGGCAGGCTTCCACCTTTTCACGCATATTGTAATAGCTGTCCTCGACCAGCAGCTCAATCCCCGCCGCGGCAGGCAGCGTCTGTTCCAGCCGTGCGGCGATTTCCGCCAGCAGCTGCTTACGCTGGCTGAAGCCGCTGCGCGAGAAGTCACGCACAATGTAGTGCAGCTCGGCACGATCGACCGCGCCCTTGATCCCGTGCAGATGGTAGAAGCCTTCGTAACCGGCGGTTTTCTCCGGTACCTCATCTTCCGGCAGCTCACGGTGGAAACGCATCGCCACGTCCAGCGCGTTAACCATTACCCCTTTTGCAGTTCCGGGATGCACATTATTGCCGGTGATCTTTACCGTCACCGAGGCCGCATTAAAGTTCTCGTACTCGAACTCGCCCATGCCACCGCCGTCAACGGTATAGGCCCAGTCAGCGCCGAATGCCGCCACGTCAAAGTTGTGAATGCCTTTACCAATCTCTTCATCAGGGGTGAACGCTACGCGCACTTCACCATGCTCAACGCCGCCCTGCGTTAAGTGCGCCAGCGCGGTCATGATCTCGGCAATACCGGCTTTATCATCAGCGCCGAGCAGGGTTTTGCCATCGGTGGTGATCAAGGTATGGCCGATCAGCTCGTGCAGCACCGGGAACATCACCGGGGAGAGGATCTCATCGCCAACGCCGAGCGCGATATCGCCCCCGCGGTAGTTTTCAATCACCTGCGGATTGACGTTTTTGGCGGTAAAATCCGGCGAGGTATCCATATGCGAGATAAACCCGATCGCCGGCGTCGGCCAGCTGACGTTGGACGGCAGCGTCGCCATGACAATACCCTGCTTGCTGCAGCGGATATCCTGCATGCCAAGCGCTCTCAGCTCTTCACACAGTATCTGCGCCAGGCGTAGCTGCCCCTCGGAGCTGGGTATCTGACGCACGTTAACTTTTGATTGCGACTCCACGGATACATAGTTTAAGAAGCGATTGAGTAAATTGTTCATCTGTCGTCCCTCTGAATGCCAGCGTTTATTATGGGTAGCCGTACCAGGGCAAATATTGTTTCAAATCACTTTGCGTCGGTGAACGCGTGACTAACGCCGGGGATAATGAATCAGATCATGAAAACGCACTTTTTCATTACCCACATTATGGTAGCTGTGCACGCAGTCGGCCTGAAAGCGCAGCGCCTCCCCCCTGCCCAGCCGCTGAACCTGACCATCAACCACCAGTTCCAGCGCCCCTTCCAGCACAATAACATGTTCTATCACGCCCTTCTCATGGGCGGCGGATTCACTCAGCGCGCCGGGTGCCAGTTCAATCACCAGCATTTCGAAGCGTAGCTCAGCATCGAAAGGAAACAGTGAAACGATCTGCATCCCGTTCCCCGCCGGTGAATAGCCCGGCAGAAGGGATTCACGGCGCGGAGCGCGATCATCATCGGCGGCGACCGGTTCAATAAACAGAGAGAACGGCAGATTAAAACCGGTGGCGATTTTCCATAGCGTGGCGATTGTCGGGCTGGACTCGGCGCGTTCAATCTGCCCGAGCATCGCCTTACTCACCCCAGTGATCTGAGCCGCATGGCTCAGACTCCAGCCGCGCAGCGTACGCTGCTGCTTTAGCGTGTTGGCCAGATAATGTTGCAGAGCGTCCACAATGTTCCTCCCGCGATCTTTTGCCGAGTATAGCCGCTTGTACGTTATAACGCACGATGCTACCTTGTGCGTTATAACGTACAACCTGCGGAAACCGTATATGCGCCCTCCACTCACGCTCAGCCATCTGACCTTTCCCGCGATTGTTGCCGGGTTCGTCGCCGTACTGGTGGGCTACACCAGCTCCGCGGCCATTATCTTTCAGGCCGCCGCTGCCGCCGGGGCCAGCCCCCTGCAAATTGGTGGCTGGCTGACCATGCTCGGGCTGGGGATGGGCGCCACATCGCTTGGGCTGTCGCTGTGGTATCGCACTCCGGTGCTTACCGCCTGGTCAACCCCCGGGGCTGCGCTGCTGGTGACCAGCCTGCCCGGCACGCCGCTGAATGAAGCGATAGGGGTATTTATTTTTGCCTCCGCGCTGATCCTGATCTGCGGCGTAACGGGGCTGTTTGCGCGCGTGATGAACGCGATTCCGCAGGCGATCTCGGCGGCAATGCTGGCCGGTATTTTGCTGCGCTTCGGCATGGATGCCTTTGGCGCTCTGCAGGTTAACTTCGCGCTCAGCGGCAGCATGTGCCTGGTCTACCTGCTGGCAAGAAGGCTGCTGCCGCGTTATGCCATCATCCTGACGCTGCTGGCCGGGCTGCTGGTGGCGGCCATTCAGGGCAATATCCACGTTATGCCGGGGCAAAGCAGGGTTATGCCACAGTTTATTGCGCCATACTTCAGCCTCTCCAGCCTGCTCGGCATCGGTATTCCGTTCTTTGTGGTGACGATGGCTTCGCAGAATGCGCCCGGCATCGCCACGCTGAAAGCGCACGGCTATACGCTGCCGGTGTCGCCGCTGATCGCCTGGACCGGGCTGACCGCCCTGCTGCTGGCGCCCTTTGGCGGTTTCACCGTCTGTATCGCCGCGATTACTGCCGCAATCTGCATGGGGCCGGAGGTGCACAGTGACCCGCAGCGGCGCTACTGGGCTGCGGCAGCGGCCGGGGTGTTTTATCTGCTGGCGGGGATATTTGGTGGGGCGATTGGCGGGTTATTTACCGCGCTGCCGCAGGCGATGATCCACACCATCGCCGGGCTGGCGCTGTTGGGGACCCTTGCCGCCAGCCTGCAGCGGGCGCTCAGCGATGAGAAACAGCTCGATGCAGCGGCGATCGCCTTTTTGATCACCGCTTCCGGCGTTACGCTGCTGGGCGTGGGCGCCGCGTTCTGGGGATTAATCGGCGGAGTTATCGCCCATCTGATCCTGACGCAGGCCAAACGCTGACGGCGCATCGGGACCTTTGCGCGCATCAGGCCTGGCGATATTTTCCAGCAGGTCGTGCACCCACTCCGGCACCACTTCGCTGGCCAGGCCATACTGCTTCTCTTCAAACTCGCTGCCAACCTGGCTTGGCTCCAGGTTGAGCTCAACGGTGTGCGCGCCCTGCAGCCTGGCCTCATGGACAAAACCGGCCGCCGGATAGACGTGGCCGGAGGTACCGATAGCCACAAAGTAATCCGCCTGCGCCAGCGCCTGATAGATCTCATCCATCTGCAACGGCATCTCGCCAAACCACACCACGTGCGGTCGCAGCACCGACGGGAACTGGCAGCAGTGGCAGCGATCGTCCGGCTTAACGTCTTCAGTCCAGTGCAGGACCTGCCCACTGCTGACACAGCGCACTTTCAGCAGTTCGCCATGCATGTGGATCACGTTGCGGTTACCGGCACGCTCGTGCAGGTTGTCGATGTTCTGCGTGACCAGCAGGAAATGGTCACCAAGGGCGGCTTCCAGCTCGGCCAGCGCCAGATGCGCAGCGTTAGGCTGGATCGCCGGCTGCTGCAGCTGCTGGCGACGCAGATTATAGAACTGCTGCACCCGTTCAGGGTTGCGGGCGAAGCCTTCGGGCGTGGCGACATCTTCGACCTTGTGCTCTTCCCACAGGCCATCGGCAGCGCGGAAGGTCTGAATGCCGGACTCGGCAGAGATGCCAGCCCCGGTCAGTACCACCACGCGCGGCAGCGGATGACGGGCTATTTCGATATTACGGTCGCGTTCGAAAATGCGCTGACGAAAACGCTGATGTACCTGGCGTCGGGTCTTCTTGTAGCGTGCCAGCCTTAAGCGGCGACGAGGTGTACGCATAACCAAATCCTCTAATCCTTAGAACCTGTCCCATCAGGCTATTTTACTTGCCGTTTTGAACCTGAGCAGTGCTCAAAATTGTCTGCGACAATTACGCCTGTTGGGACAGGTTCTTAATGTGCAGGAATGCGGCACCGCGCATTCCGCCTGCGTCTCCATGACGTGCCTTTGCAAAGCGCGGGGGCCTGGCAACCGGTAACAGGTGTGGCGTTACCCGCTGCGCAAGGTCGTCATACAGCGCATCGAAATTGGACAAACCTCCGCCCAGCACTACCAGCTGGGGGTCGAGCAGCGTCAGGATGTTGCCCAGACAGACTGCCAGCAGGTCACGATAACGTTCGACGTGTGCCAGCGCGGAAGTATCTCCCTGATAATACCGGGTGATTATCTCAGGCGCACTGAGAGTCTGCTGATAAAAGTGCTGCCACAGCCATGAAAATCCTGTTCCTGAGAGATAGCCCTCAATACAGCCTTTTTTTCCACAGCCGCAGGTCAGCAGGGGGATATCACGGCCCAGCACCTCCAGCGCATCGACCGGCAGGCGCATATGTCCCAGCTCCCCGACCACGTAATTGCGCCCGGTGACCGGTTTGCCGTCAACGATCAACCCACCGCCGACGCCGGTGCCGAGGATGATCCCCAGCACCACCGGGTAGCGCTGAAATTCATCATCCCAGGCTTCCGACAGCGCAAAACAGTTGGCATCGTTATCAATGCGTACCTGACGATTCAGGCGCTGGCTAAGATCGGCACACAGCGTGCGTCCGCGTGCCGCCGGAATATTGGCGGTGAACAGCGTGCCGTCATCCGGCACCGGCAGCCCCGGCACGCCCAGCCCGACGCTGCCCTGCAGCCCGCAAAACGCATCGGCCTCAAGCGTTAACTGCTCCAGCAGCGCCAGCAGCTGCGGATAATCATTCTGCGGCGTGGCAACGCGCTGCTGCCAGACCAGCTGGCGCTGAGCGTCATACACTCCAAGGGCGATTTTGCTGCCGCCAATATCAAAGCCGTAATACATGCTGCCCCCGCGATGATTAACCGCTGCCTTACTGTCCACTGTACTTATTGACCGCTGTACTTATTGACCACTTAGCACGCGCGCCGGGTCGATGCGGCTGGCGCGGCGTGCCGGATACCAGCTGGCGATCAGGCTCAGCAACAGGGAGGTCACCAGCACAATGCCAACGTCGCCCCAGTGCAGCTCGGAAGGCAGGAAGTCGATAAAGTAAATATCCCCCGAAAGGAAATGATAGCCAGTCAGCGCTTCAATCGCATGAATGATCGGTGTCAGATTCAGGGCGGCCAGCACGCCCACCACCACGCCGCTGACGCTGCCCACCAGCCCGGCCAGCAGGCCGTACCAGACAAAGATGGCGCGAATTAAGCCATCTTTAGCCCCGAGGGTGCGCAGCACGGCAATGTCGCCGCTCTTATCTTTCACTGCCATCACCAGCGTGGAGACAATGTTGAAGCAGGCCACGCCGATCACCAGCACCATCGCCAGGTACATAATGGCGCGGATCATCTGGATGTCGCGGTACATATAGCCGTAGGTGCCAATCCAGCTGCGGATATAGACGGTAGCGTGGGTGACTTCGCCCGCCGCCCGCACCACGCTCATCGCGCTAAAGGGATCGGTGGCCTTCAGGGCAATCCCGGTGACGCTGTCGCCCATGCTCAGCAGCTGCTGCGCGTCGGCCAGCGGCACCAGCGCCAGACTGTGGTCGAGCATGCCGCTCAGCTTGAGGATACCCGCCACCTGCAGGCGCACCCGCTTTGGCTGCAGCAGCTTATGCCCGGCGTCGCTGTTGGGGATCATGATCGTCAGCCAGTCGCCCTGCTTAACCTTCAGGCTATCGGCAACGCCCTGCCCCAGCAGGATCTGCTGCTTGCCTGCGGCGAAGCTGGCCCAGGCATTATTCTGCACGTAGGAGGGCAGCGCGCTGAGCTGGCTCTCCTGCTGAGGGTCAACGCCCTTCACCTGCACGGCTTCCAGCTTGCTGCCGCTCTCGATCAGACCGGTAAAATTGATATAGGGTGCGGCGGCGGCCACGCCCGGCACCTGGCGGATCTTCGGCAACATCGCCTGCCAGCCGGCAAACGGCTGATCCTGCGGTTCAATCTCGCCGTGCGGCACCACCGCCAAAATACGGTTGTTCAGCTCGCGCTCGAAGCCGTTCATCGCACTCAGCCCGACAATCAGTACCGCCACGCCGAGCGCGATACCGACGGTGGAGATCACCGAGATCAGCGAAACCATGCCGCCGCGGCGACGGCCGCGGCTAAAGCGCAGGCCGAGCAGTAAAGAGAGAGAGCCGGCCATCAGAGGCTACCTGCCAGTTGCACCTGGTCGCTCAGCACGCCGTCGCGCATCTCCATCTGGCGCTGCATGCGTTTCGCCAGGCTCAGGTCGTGCGTCACCACCAGGAAAGCGGTGCCCTGAGTCTGGTTCAGCTCACCCAGCAGCTCAAAAATGGCATTGGCATTGCGTGCATCGAGGTTGCCGGTCGGTTCATCCGCCAGCACCAGGCGCGGGCTGTTGACCAGCGCCCGGGCGATAGCCACGCGCTGACGCTCGCCGCCGGAGAGCTCTGCCGGGCGGTGCGCAGCACGATGATCCAGGCCAACCGCTTTCAGCATCGCCAGCGCCTTCGCCTGCGCCCCGGCCTTCGCCGTTTTGCCAATCAGCAGCGGCATCGCGACGTTTTCCAGCGCGCTAAAGTCCGGCAGCAGGTGGTGGAACTGGTAGATAAAGCCAAGTTCGCGGTTGCGCAGCTCGGCCTTGGCCGCTGACGACATGGCGTTCAGCGATTTGCCGTCAAACACCACCTCACCGGAGGTAGGGGTATCCAGCCCGCCCAGCAGGTGCATCAGGGTACTTTTACCGGAGCCGGAGCTGCCGACAATCGCCATCATTTCACCCGGCTTCACGCTGAAGGATACGTTGCGCAGGACATCGGTCTGCACGCTGCCTTCCTGATAGCGTTTACACAGGTTGTCGCACTGCAACAGGATGTTGTTACTCATAACGTAAAGCCTCAGCGGGTTGAACGGCGGCCGCGCGCCAGGAAGGGTAAAGCGTGGACAGCAGCGCCACCACAATCGCCGTAACGGTGATGGTGGCAACCTGCGTCAGAGAGATATCGACCGGAAGCGCGGCGCCATCAAGGAAGGCACCGATAACCGGCATTAAATTATTTAGCTGGCTGGCCAGCAGTACGCCCAACAGCGCGCCCAGCACCGCGCCCACCACTCCGGCGGTCGCACCCTGCACCATAAACACGGCGACAATCTGGCGACGCGTCAGCCCCTGGGTTTGCAGGATAGCCACTTCACCCTGCTTCTCCATAATCATCAGGCCAAGCGAGGTGACGATATTAAAAGCGGCAACGGCGACGATCAGGCTGAGCAGCAGCCCCATCATATTTTTCTCCATCTTCACGGCCTGGAACAGTTCGCCCTTGCGCTCGCGCCAGTCTTTCCACACCAGCCCTTTCGCCAGCGGCTGCTGGCTGATGGTGTCGACCTGCAGCGGCTTATCCAGCCACAGACGCCAGCCGGTGATATTGCCTGCCGGGTAACGCATCAGGCGCGACGCATCCTGCTGGTTGACCAAAATCTGGTAGCCATCGACATCGCTGTTAGCGGCAAAGGTGCCGATCACGGTAAACAGACGCTGGCTGGGAATGCGGCCCATCGGGGTGAACTGGCTGGCGGATGGCACCATCAGGCGGATTTTATCGCCGCGCTGCACGCCCAGCTGATGCGCCAGCTGCTCGCCGACGATGGTATTGTACTGGCCCGACTGCAGCTGCTGCTGACGCACGTTATAGAGATACGGTGCCAGCGGGTCCGGCTCATCGGGGTTAATCCCCAGCATAACGCCAACGCCCACGCTGGCGGCGCTCTGCATCACCACTTCCCCGGTGGAAAGCGGCGTAATGCGGCTGACGCCGGAGAGATGCAGGCTGCTGGCAGGGGTCTGCTGCGGGTTGATGGAGCCGCTGTCGCGGGTAATTAACGCCTGCGGCATCAGCCCGAGGGTGTTTTTTTCCAGCTCGTGCTCAAGCCCGTTCATTACGGAAAGCACGGTAACCAGCGCCATCACGCCCAGCGTAATGCCAATGGCAGAGAGCCAGGAGACAAACCGGCCGAAGCGGTCTGAGGCGCGCCCGCGCATATAGCGCAGGCCGATAAATAAGGCGACAGGTTGATACATGACATCCGTCTTTTAATGGCCGAAACAATTGCTGGGGATAATAAAGGTTAGTCCGGCGTTATGGAACCACTAAGCCTCTGACTGCGCGCATTGTTTTGTCAATTACTGAAACATTTCAGCGCCGTGGGTCACTGTACCAGGAATTCTCCCAAACCTTCTGATGCCCGACTTTTTTATTCGATCGCGCCGTTTAATTGCGTTATATGTGGCACCACCTAACGGAACCAGCCATCCAGCGCATTCATTTAGCTTAACTTTAGCCGCTCACGCAGCGCATATCACTGGCTCCAAAGGCACCTGGATTAATCTTAAGAAATTGCTTTCAGCAGGGTTGTCGCGTATGTTGTGTGCGCATAAAATTACGCCAGCCCTCAGATCGCAGTCTGTTGTCAACCTGAAGCCAGCCCTTAAATTCGACCGTCCATAAGCGATCCGTTTTAACCGTCCTGAGCCTAAAGATGCCAAAGTATAAAAATAATGTTAATCGGGCAGTCATCCTCTTTGTCCTCGCTATGCTGCTGTCGATTATCGGCCTTGAGGCGCGTAACCTCGGTTCGTTGTCACTTTTCTGGCCGGGCAACGCGATACTGCTTGGGCTGCTCATTCGCTTTCCTTCGCTGGACAAACGCAGCACGCTGCTCACGCTCTTTTTGGGTATCCTCAGCGCGGACATACTGTACGGCACGCCCCCGATCATTGCTGTTGGCCTTGATGGGGCAAATATTCTCTTTATTGCCTGCGCGCGCTGGATACTGCTGACCAACCACTTTACCCGCGGTTACCCCCGCCGCCTGCAGGCGCTGCTGCACGTTTTCCCGGCCTCACTGTTCGGTGCCGCCGGCTGTGCGCTGGTCGGTGCGATTGTCAGCGAGCGCTACTTTGAGGATGAGCTGTTTAAGGCCTGGTTCTCATGGTTCTCCGAGCAGATGTCGACCTCCATCCTGCTGCTGCCGCTGGTCATTAGCCTGCCGCGCCGCGATGAGCTGGCTCAGCTGGCCAGCGCCCTGCGTGAATGCACCGTGCTGCCGCTGGTTGCGCTGATTGCCACCACTCTGGCCGGTACCTGGGTTGGCGGCGGCGGCAGCATGCTGTTTCCCCTGCCCGCGCTGCTGTGGTGCGCCATCAGCTACCCGCTGTTTATCACCTGCTTCCTGACGATGATCACCGGAATTAGCGAGATCATCCTGGTGGCGGGCAACGTGCTTAATATTCAGGGCAAGGACGATCTGTTCCGCATCGATTCTCTCTCTTCTGCCCGCCTCGGCGTGGCGGCCATGCTGATCAGCCCGCTGATTGTGGCACTGAGCAGCACTTCCAATAAAAAGCTGGTCGCGCGCATCACTAAGCGCGCCGACTATGACTTTTTAACCGGCGCACTGACGCGCAGCGGGCTCTCCTCAAAACTTGAAACGCTGGTGACGCCCCGCAATCGCCCGCACGGCTTTTTCGGCGCGGCGTTTTTGATCGATATCGACCGCTTTAAAAATATCAACGACACCTACGGCCACGCCGCCGGGGATTTTGTGCTGGCGAAAACCGTCGAGTGCATCCGCCAGTCGCTGCAGCAGACCGCGCTGGTGAGCCGAATGGGCGGTGAAGAGTTTTTGGTATTAATCGAAGGGATTTCTCAGCCGCGCGCGTTTCTGCTGGCGAATCGCCTGCGCCACAGCATTGAACAAAACAGCATTATGCTGAACGGCAACGATCTGAGCGTGACGGTGAGTATTGGGATTAGCACGGTCAACCTGAAGAACGTCAACAGCCTGGATGAGTCAATCAAACAGGCTGATGAACAGTTGTATCTTGCGAAGAGTAGCGGGCGAAATCAGGTTCGCCCGGAGTTTGTTCTGTAGGGGCCAGGTTTGCCCGGCCCGCTATAACTTAGCGCGGTTTCACCCGCTGCATCAGGCTTCGTTTTCGATGCGGTTAGCTTCGATTTCGAAGTCCTGGATGGCGGCGTCTAACGCCTCCAGCAAAGTCCCCTGCTGATTCAGCAGCTGGTTAATCTTTTCCGCAGCTGACGGATCTTTATACTCGCCCTCATCAAAGGCCAGCCACTGGCTGGAGAGCGTCTCAGTATTGGTCTGCGCGTAATGGCGCATCTCTTTTAGCTGTGAAGTCACGTCGCGTAAGTGTTCAGTCTGCGTTTTGCTTTCGATCTCACTCATGGATATTTCCTTTCATAGTTAAAAGATGACTACATAAATCGGACCGAAGCGGTGCCAGAAAGTTCACAACAAATTTCCATCAACTCCAAAAAAAGCAAAAAAAAGGCCGGGTAGCCCGGCCTTAACTCTCTGATTAATAATAAGCAATTTTACGATCCGTGCCGTTGATATTAACGGTGATATATCCGGCTGCGGTGGTGGTGGTAGGCGCCGTCGCCGGGGTGGTTGCCAGCGTCAGCACCCCTTTCTCGTTGGCCCCTACGCCTGCCAGCCCGTTGTGCATGCTCATGCGTGCCGCGGGCGTGTTGGTGCCGATGGTGGTGATATCGGTGGTCTCCGTTAAGTCCGGGGTAAACAGTGAGCACTCGCCGGACTCAAAGCGCGTTGGCCCGGTGGATTTCAGGTTAAACATGGTATCGCCGCTGGCGGCCTTCAGCTTCACCCAGATCTCCGTGGTGGTCACGCCGATGCGGTTATACTTGATATCCAGCACTGCCGGGGTGCCATGATGACGAATATCCGCATAAATCGCCGTGGCGCAGCGTGAGATACCGAGATAACTGGAGCAGGAGGAGACCGACGTGACCGGGCTACCCGCCGTGCCGGTTACCGCATCGCTGGAGACCTTGCCAATCATCTCAATAATCCACTGCTGATTCTCTTTCGGCATAAACACCTTGCCGAGCTTGTACCATTTGTCGGCGCTGGAGGTATTGGTAATTTTGTAGCCGGTATACCAGCCGGCCCGCATCGAACCGGTCATCAGCGTGCCGAAACTCTCCTCGCGCCGCCATCCCGCCTCATAGCCGGACAGCCAGCGTGTGGTGCTGGTACCCTGACTGAGCGATGCCCCAGCCTGCAGATTGAGCTGGCGCAGCTGCACTCTGGCATGGTCGAGGATCAGCGGGCTGGAGCAATCCTCAAGGCTCAGAGCATCTATCAGCCACTGACCGTTATTAAGGTCGCCCGGCGCGCGGGTATGCTCAATCCATACGTTGCGCAGTACCCCCTGCGTGACGCGCGGCATCATCAGCGTAGCGTCGCCATAGCCGTACTGGAAATTGGCATTCGACAGTTCAATGGCCGTTGAGTGGTCCCATACGCCCTTCACAGTATCCGACCAGCCGACGTCAAATACCCGGCCGTAGGTGTTAATGGTGTAGATTTGGTCGAACTTACTGTCGAGCGTATCCAGCAGTTTGAATATCGTGCCACCGTTGTTCTGGCCGCGGAAGCAGCTGATCAGAACAATTTCCCCCGCCACGGTGGTGTTTTCAAAAAACGGCTGCTGATTGGAACACATGGCGGAGGTGATCACGCTTTTATTGGCGCTGACATCCGCACTCGCCTGCCCGTTCCAGCTGATCCCCTTGATGGCCGTGCGCCGCGCCTGCACTTTAAATACCGGGCTGGTCGATTTGTCAGAGATAATCGTCGTGCGCGGAATGCCGCCCTGCGGATTGCTATCGCCGTACAGGTAGAAGAACGGCAGTTCGCTGGCCGAAAGGTCAATGGGATTGATCAGGAACTTGCCGCCCGGAAAACGGACCCCAAGATCCTTACAGCTGCTGCTACAGGTCTGCGCCCAGCTCATCATCAGCTTAAATGCCCCACTGTCATCGGTATAGCCATCGCCTTTGGCGCCGAAGTGCAGGATATTGACCTCGTCGTAGTCGTTAATTACACGCTTCCAGTAAAAGCCGCTGCCGACCGCCAACGTTCCGCTATCATCCGCAGGAAGCGTGGTCGTGACAAATCCGACAAAATTACCGCCGCCGCGGAAGGTGGAGTCTTTATCGTAATACCGTTTGAGCAGGGCAATATCGCCAGATTTAGCCGGCGCGGTAGTACGTAATTCAGCAAATGAGTTAACTTCAATCATAATAACCTCCTGGCGGCGCGCACGGGCAGACCGCCTTATTAAGGGTAAATTAGCAGAATGAGCGGGGAGAGAAAGATAACTAAATTCCTGTCACCTCCTGGCAGATAATTAAATCCGCGGATCTATTTTTTATTACCACAAAGCGAAACCCACAGATCGTTATGGGTATTAATCTGCCTGACGGTTCTGATATCCATCAGCTGGGCATCCTGGTTGTGGGTATATATCGGCGAAAATAACGTACAGCTTGCGTCGGAAATCACTTCGTTATTTATCGTCGGCGTGGAATGGCGACTGCTGCATCCTGCGGCGAGCGTCACCGTCAGTAACAGCAGCATTGTCTGCTTGAACACGTTTTGCCTCCTGACTGTTAGCGGCCTGTTGTTTAGCAACGGCCGAGATTTGCTGCGCACTCTTTTGCGCGGCGGCAATATCGGATGTCGCGCGCTGCTGGCTCTTGCCGACCTGCCTGCCGCCAAACCATGCGGCAACAAAGGCCGCCACCACGGCGCCAATGGCCAACAGCCCACTCCAGCCGCCGCTGACCAGCGAAATTAGTGTGCTCATACTTTGCCTCCTGCGAGGGTATCACGCTGTTTAGAGAGGTTTTTCTGGCGGATAAACTGCGCCATCACCGCCATCGCCACCATAAATGCGCCGATCATGCCGAGGAAGTTATGCGGCAGCCACGATTTCACATCCTCAGGCAGCGTACTCCAGGCGCTAAGCGCCGAGTCAGGAAATGACTGCACCCAGGCACTGAGCGCGGAGCCAGCCGAGGCCAGCCACACCGACCAGGTCTTAAACAGCAGGCGGGCGTGATTGACCACCACAACTTTGCCGCAATGCACAAACAGCAGCACCGCCAGCGCCAGCATCGCTACCAGCAGAATAAATAAGGTGAATTTCATAGAACCTCCTGATAACTGGCATAAGTGCCGCTGCGCATCATCTCTGCCTGCCGCTGCGCGCGCTTCGGCGTCTGGCGCGCCCACAGGCTGGCGAGCATCGCCTCTGCGGCTCCGCTGAAGTTGCCGTTGGCAATCATCAGCAGGGTATTTTTAAAGGCCGCCAGCCCGTCCACCCCCAGCTGGTAAGCCATGCTGTAAAGCACATCGCTGCGCGGAGGATTACACTGGCGCAGCGCGGCCAGCATCGCCGGGCGCTGCTTCATTTCAGCAATTTTGCTGTTAAGCATCAGCTGCATCCAGACATCGCCAACGGTGCGCGGCAGCGTGAAGGTGTAATTTTCCAGCGCCGCCCCTTTCGGACCGAGTTTAATTCCGCAGCCAACGGTGGGATATCCCTCGCTATCGCGATAGGGCTGCTCTTTATATCCCTCTTCGAATACCAAAATCTGAATAATATTGCTCATCGTTCACCTCGCTTCCAACCAATAAAAAAAGGCCGCCTCAGCAACCTTATTCACTATTCAATCTGATTTTTCACTTTCACAACCGTGGCCCGACCATTTCAATAGCGCCGGGCGTTTCCCCTGATGCCGCCAATCCGACATTAACAGTCTGGATCATAAATTGCGTACGCAATCCAGAAAGTGAAATTAATCTATTTCCCTGCTGATTAATGATTAATAAATATAAGAAATCAGATCGTCTCTTCGCACTCTAATTCACACTCCAGCGCGCTTAATACGCCAGCGATAAACCCTTCGGCGGTCTGAATCTGTTTGCGGATAGTGCCGTCCGCGCAGCGGCGGCGGCGGGCGATGGCGCGCAGGGAGATCTGCCAAAGATAGTGAGCAACCAGAATGTCGTGCTGCTCGGGATGATTCTTTTTCAGACGGCTGATGCAGGCGTCGAGGATCATACCGTCATTGTCGCTACAGCTCGGGCGTTGCCCCGGGCGGGAATGCACCAATCCCCGGAACCCGGCAGCCACTGACGAATAGCCCAGACCGCGTTCACCCGTTGCCGCCCAGCCCCCCCAACGCTCCAGTAAATTTTTCATATCGCGCATGATGTGCCCCTTTTGTCAGCTGCAACCTGCCGCCAGATATCATCATCCGGCAGCAGAGACTCATTTAACACGGCGTCAGCGCGGCTGAAGGATGACTGCCACGGTGACGCAGGAGTGGCAGACGATGCTGCCAGGGAGTTTGCCAGCGATTAGGCTGGACGGCCTGATTGATAAAGAGCGGGTAATCGTTGAGCGGCATGCATCCGGCAGTGCGCTACGGCGTGGCGGCACCACCCTGCAGGCACTCTGGTTTATACTGGTACTGAAAGTCGGCGATAAACTCGTCTCTTCAGCACCACAGCGAACCAGACTCGGCAACGGCAGCGGTACGCTGGGTTATGCGCTCAGAAAGCCGTTACCGACGCGCATTCAATAACTATGGTTATAGCAAAAGCGTCATTAATAGCAAATAGTATTACCACAGTTAATAGCAAAGCGTGTTTGACGAAAAATACGCATCGCTATAAATTCTGGTATATGAAACCGAATACACTCGCCTGGCGATTGAACATGGCTATGACCATGATGGGAATTACACAGGGTGCTTTAGCAAAAGCATCGGGCGTCTCACAGCCAACAATCTGGCGGCTGACAAAGGGAGAAGCAGAAGGCTCGCGCAAGCTGGTGGACATCGCCAGAGCGCTTGATATCAGCGTTGAGTGGCTGGCAAGTGGTGCTGGCGAGATGCGCGGCGGTCACGCCGGCAGCCCGATTGATAAAGTTAAAGCTGGCACTACGGTTGCCCTGTGGGACAGCAACGGTAAAACCAGCGAGCAGGTCAGTACGCCTGGCGGCGCCAGGGCGCGCAAGAGCTGGCGTGCTTACATCCTCGACCGCAACAGCGGCTGTGCGGAGGCCAGCGCAGGTAGCATCGTAATTATCGATACCGAGGTACCAGCAGAATCTGGAGATCTCGTTATGGCCAGGATGAACTCACGCATCTCGGTTTACCGTTTTCTCGAAGGCCCCTCCAACGGTTTTTTAACCGTCGATGACCCGCGTTTACCCGCCGTTGAACTGTCGGACGATGTGCAGTTAATTGGCGTAGCTATCTTTCTTATCCGCGACTTACGTCGGTAGTCGCTGACCTCCTGCTCCGGCAGGAGTGTCTCTTCGTAGTGACCGCCAGACACCCTGAATAACACAGAAACCATCAGTTTTTCCTCGCGGTGACCCATCAGCGCCCTCTCATCATGACCCTGACAGTGTTGTACAATCGATATAACTGAATAGATTAGTAAAGCTTTTGGAATCTTTGGGTCTTAATTTTCAAAAAATGACAATAAAAATATTAAAAATCAACTATTTCAACAAAATAACTCGATAACTTAAGTTATTTAATCAATAACATTTGATATTGATAATAACTATGGCTATCGTTTTTAGAGGCGGGATTCATCAGAAGCCTTAAGCTAAGGATTTCAGGTGAGCTCAGTTATCAATGGCTCTTACTCTTCTCAGCGGAGGTCAACATGGCGACAATTATCTGGAAAAGTGCGGCGCCGTCAGGAACCTGCCGCAGTCGTTACAAAGCACGACGCGCTGCGGCCGTGGCGCAACGCCGGCGCGACAAGCTGCTGCTGCGTAAAATTAGCCAGCTGCTGGACCCGCAGGCGGGGATGGGGATCGGTGGAGGAATGCGTCAGGCTTTTTCTGCGGCGCGCGCCTGCCAGCAGTGCGGTCTGCCGCGCCAGCTGGAGTCGCGATATTGTTCATTCTGTCAGCCGCAAGCCGGCGGTAATTAGCCTGAGAAATGAAAACAGGCCGCACCGGGCGGCCTGTCAGGCAGTTAATCGTCTGTGCGATCGTCATCTTCAAGTAAAGATTCAATAAACGTCCGTTGTGCGGGTGTTAACACCCAGTGATCCAGCGCTCCAGGCACCTTTTCATCCCCGGACTCTGCACTGCCAGGTAATTCAGCAGGTGTTTTTTTATCGTCGTTGTCCATAATATCTTATCAATGAACACAGGCCAGCAAGCGAATCCAGCCCGAAACGGCATGCTTTGCATCTGGCATTTGTTCGAAACCCTCACCAACCCCAGCTCGCCTCCCCTCATTCTGCTAATGACGATTTCATTTTAGGATCTTTCCAGCTTGTGATAAGTGAATAATTCTGATGTGTGCTGTCGCACAGGGAATAGCGCGCCGTCGCCAGGGTGACAGCGGCGTCAGAGGGAGCGGCAGGCGCGGAGTCCTGCCGCTGAAGGCTTACTCGACGGCGTCTTCCAGCACCTGGTGGATCACCGCCGAGAGCTGATTGATTTCGAATTTCGCCACATAGCCATTGGCTCCGACCTTGCGCACATGGTCTTCGTTGGCGCTGCCGGACAGAGAGGAGTGGATCACTACCGGGATATTTTTCAGGTTCAGATCGCTTTTGATATTGCGCGTCAGGGTAAAACCATCCATTTCTGGCATTTCCAGATCGGTGAGAACCAGTCCAATCTTATCGTGAATCGAGTGCCCTTCGGCCTGCGCTTCCTGGTGCATCTGCTTAATCTTGTTCCACGCTTCCAGCCCGGTAGTGTGCATCAGCGCCGGGATGCCCATCGCCTTCAGGCCCTGCTCCAGCATCTGACGCGCCACCTTCGAATCTTCCGCCACGATAGCCACCGCACCCGGCTTCATCTTGAAGGATTTAATCTGTATATCGCCCTCTTTAACTTCGCGCACCGAAGGGATCACGTCATGCAGGATCTGCTCCACGTCGAGCACCATCGCCATGGTGCTGTTGTTATCGAGGCAGGCAATACTGGTGATATTGCGGGTGCTGACGCCCGACTCAGCCGCATGGACCTGGCTCCAGTCAAGGCGCACGATATCTTCCACCGACTCGACGGCGAAGGCCTGGGTGCTGCGCGCATATTCAGTGACCAGCAGCAGATTAAGGCCGGTTGCCGGGGTGCAGCCCGCAACGGCAGGTAAATCGATAACCGGGATCAGCTGACCGCGAATGTTGGCCATCCCCAGCAGCGGCGACTTCATCCCCGCCGCTTTGGTGATGTTGGTCATCGGCACGATTTCGCGCAGCTTAAACACGTTAATGCCGAATAACTCAGGCTTATCTTCCTGATGAGCAGACCCCAGACGGAATAACAAAAGTTCGAACTTGTTCGATAATGCGAGATTCGCTCTCTCATCAATCTCTTTCTGAAAATTATCCATCTCTACCTCAGGTTATTATTCGTTGTTGTTGGCTTATTAGGTGCTCTGCGTGCATAGAGAGTGCACGCACTGTTCGCTATAACAACTTATCGGCAGTTCTGGAAAAAAGTGCAGGAAAGTTTTTGCGCACTCGTCACACGATCACATCATCAGACCCAAAAGGCACTTTGGCGCTGAAGGCGGGGGAATACGGTGAGGCATCACCTCAGCTCTGACAGTGAAGCGCCCCTGATGTGATGAGGAACGTTATTGAGACGGCTATGTGCCGGAGGGTGAACGGGTTGAAGTAAAGGGTGATCCCTGGCGAATTTTTGATTATTTTGCGAACAACTACTTTATTATTTTTTTCAGTGCGTTGGGTAAGGCCAGTGTGGGTCCCATCCTAGTGCTGACCAGGCCCCGGTCGCGACCATCCAGGCCAGTAGAGCCACAAACACCACAATCAATGACACTTCCATCAACCGTACAACTTTAGCCTTTCTCATCGATTAATCCTCATGAATTACAGGGTGAACGCGCCATATAACCCTAGAATGTTACCGGTAAAGTCACAATAGAAAAGGGGCTTATTTCGCGTTGAAAATGTTAAGTTTCATTTCTATAAATAAGACCTGAATATCATTTTCGCTTAAACGGAGGGCAGGATTTGACTACAGTGGGGAGGTCAGTCCATTAGACAGGTATCGACATATCATCATTAGGTTATCTGGCAGGTGTTCCCTGGGCGAGGCCAGTTTGATAATTTCAGAACCCTTCAATCCACTAAAAATTAAATGCTGAAAATCCAATGTGATAGATAGGCTTCGAGTGACTTAAAGCTTCCAGTTTACGCAGTGTTTAATTCCAAATCGTAATATAGCAGCCAACAAAACATATAAGGGATTTTGTCACATGAAAACTTCAATCATTGCTACCACTATTTTAATCGGTTCTTTTCTGACCGGATGCTCTGTGCAAAATGATAAAACACAGTTTCAAGGCCTGGGGTTAACCTATCAGTCAGATATCAAAAAGCTTGATAATGGAGACTACCTCACGGAAGTGGAAGCGGCTCCTGCTGCAGGCCGCATACAAGGTGCTGTTGGCACTGCAAATAAAAAAGCTTCTGACTTTTGCCGGGTTCAAAACAAATCAATGAAAGAGGTCAAAACGGATATCGATACACACTTGCTGGTTAATGGCGTGGCTCGCCTGACTTTCAAATGCGTCTAAATATCGCCAAGCTTCATTGCTTTTGATAAGACCTGGAGAGCCATTGTGAAGGTGGCTCTCTAACACCACATAATGTATGTGGTCAACAAAAACTGGCCTCGACTTTAGAGTTTCTCCGCAACAATCGTTCTGACTCATTCGGCGTCAAGCCACCATTATATTGATGGGGTCTACGCTGGCTGTAATATACTGTTGTTGAGTTCGTTATCGCTGCGCTGGCTTCGCTAAAATCAGCGTATCCATTATCCGACATCCACTACGTTTTCAGGCTTCTAAAAAATGCCTGGTTAGTGTTCTGTTTCGATTACTTTTGGTATCCTCTGCTTTTCGAGTGACACTTAGGGTCAATATGAAGACTTTGGTTTTTGCCTGCGCTCTGCTACTTACTGGCTGTAATACTAAATGGTCATGGGTGCCTGATCTTCCTGTAATCAGTTCCGACCACTGCCCGCCGGGCAAGGGGCCAGTAGGGACTAATCAGGATTGCCGTTAACTCATTTCAAACACTGCTCTCTGGGGGGGGATCCAAAAGATGGTCTACCAGGTCTATGGGGCCCGGATGGCTGAAACGATGACGCGCAATTGAGCCTGATGAACTCAAAACTGAACGACTTTGCCCCACTACTGCCCCACACTCACACTGGATAGCCTTATAATCTATACTATTCAGTTACTTAACTAATCTAAACCTGCATATTCATAATATCGCTGTACGCGCTGACCAGCTTGTTACGCACCTGAATACCCATCTGCATCGAGACGCTGGATTTTTGCAGGTCAACCATCACGTCGTTCAGCGACACCCCCTCTTTGCCCAGCGCAAAATCCTGCGCCTGGCTGCGCGCTGTGGTTTGCGTTTCGCTGATCTTGTTCAGCGCCGCCTTCAGCTCTGCACCGAAATCTGCCTGAGAAGTGCTGTCTGTGCTTTTACCGCCTGCCTGCAGAGCTGCTGTCTGCATGGCCTGCATCACGCTTTCAATACCCTGAATCGCCATGTTTTCTCCCAAATGGATGCTGAAGTGACTACCGACGCCGAGTAACTTAACACCGATGTCAATAAGACAAAGCCTCTAATTAGAAGTAAAAAACACAGCTTATCCGGCCATCGAATTTCCCATTTAAGAAAATAATGGCACTCCATTAAGGTGGAAATTTTTTAAGCCAGCGCATCAGGGAGTCAGTTTTGTTACGACACTACACGCAACAGTCCGGTCAACTGTCAGGCAGGAAGAAGTCATGAATGCAACTGTCACGCAGGATAATCCAGAGAAGAAGGGTCTGAACGACCTGTTCGCTCGCCTACGCGCTAATCCTCGCATCCCTCTTATTGTGGCTGCGGCGGCCGTTGTGGCCGTCATTATTGCGATGGTGCTATGGGCGAAGCAGCCGGATTATCGCGTTCTTTATAACAACCTCAGCAATGAGGATGGCGGCGCCATCGTCACGCAGCTGACCCAGATGAACGTACCCTATAAGTTCGACGATCAGGGTGGCGCGTTACTGGTTCCGGCAGCCCAGGTGCATGAACTGCGCCTGCGCCTCGCTTCACAGGGTCTGCCAAAAGGCGGCGCGGTGGGCTTTGAACTGCTGGATAAAGAGAAATTCGGCATCAGCCAGTTTAGCGAGCAGGTTAACTACCAGCGTGCGCTGGAGGGCGAGCTGGCACGCACGATTGAAACCCTCGGCCCGGTGAAAGGCGCGCGCGTGCATCTGGCCATGCCGAAACCGACGCTGTTCGTGCGCGAGCAGAAAGCCCCGTCCGCCTCCGTGACGCTGGCACTGCAGCCAGGCCGCGCGCTGGATGAAGGCCAGATCAATGCCGTGGTGCATATGGTCTCCAGCAGCGTCGCCGGTATGCCGCCGGGCAACGTGACCGTTGTCGATCAGGCTGGCCGTCTGCTGACGCAGAACGACCCGACCGGCCGTGACCTCAACGATACCCAGCTGAAATATGCCAGCGATGTTGAAGCCCGCTATCAGCAGCGCATTGAAGCCATCCTTGGCCCGATTGTCGGCAACGGCAATGTCCATGCCCAGGTCACCGCGCAGATTGACTTTAACAGTCGCGAGCAGACCGACGAGCAGTACAAACCGAACAGCAATCCTGACCAGCAGGCTATCCGCTCTCGCCAGACCAGCGACAGCGAGCAGCTGGGTGGTCAGTATCCTGGCGGCGTGCCGGGCGCGCTCTCCAACCAGCCCGCTCCGGCTAACGCGGGTCCGGTCACCACGCCGAATAACAATGCCAACGGGGCGAACGGTGCCAACGGGGCGAACGGTGCCAACGGGGCGAACGGCCAGGCGGCCAACAATGCGGCGACCAATGCCGCCACCACGACTGCGCAGAAAGCGGTGCCGTCGAACACCCGCAGCGACAACACCACCAACTACGAAGTCAACCGCACCATCCTGCACACCAAGATGAATGTCGGTGAAGTGCAGCGCCTGTCGGTGGCCGTGGTGGTGAACTACCGCGCCGATGCCGCAGGCAAACCGATTGCATTGAATGATGCTCAGCTGAAGCAGATTGAAAACCTGACCCGAGAGGCGATGGGCTATTCGGAACAGCGTGGTGACAGCCTGAACGTCGTCAACTCACCGTTTACCGAGAACGATGATGTCGGTGCCGAGCTGCCATTCTGGAAACAGCCAGGCTTTATTGACCAGATGTTTGAAGCAGGCCGCTGGTTACTGGTGCTGATTGTTGCCTTCATCCTGTACCGCAAGCTGGTGCGCCCGCAGCTACGCCGCAAGGCCGAGCAGGAGAAAGCCGCTGCCGAAGCCGCCGTGGCTGCCGCCCAGACCCGTGCCCAGGATGATGATAAAGGGGTCTCCGTCAAGCTGTCGAAAGATGAGCTTGATCAGGAACGTAAATCTCAGCACCGCATGAGTGCTGAGGTCATGAGCCAGCGAATTCGCGAAATGTCAGAAAATGACCCACGCGTGGTGGCTCTGGTTATTCGCCAGTGGATGAAGGACGAACTATGAGTCTCACCGGTACTGAAAAAAGCGCCATCCTGATGATGACCATTGGCGAAGATCGCGCTGCCGAAGTGTTTAAGCACCTCGACACCCGCGAAGTGCAGCATCTGAGCTCGGCGATCTCGAATATGCGCCAGGTGTCGCACAAGCAGCTGACCGACGTGCTGCGCGAGTTTGAGATCGATGCCGAACAGTATGCGGCGCTGAGCCTCAACTCCAACGACTATCTGCGCTCCGTGCTGATTAAAGCGCTGGGCGAAGAGCGTGCCTCTACCCTGCTGGAAGATATTCTCGAAACCCGCGAGACCACCAGCGGCATGGATACGCTGAACTTTATGGAACCGCAGGCGGCTGCCGACCTGATCCGCGACGAACATCCGCAGATCATCGCCACCATCCTGGTGCACCTGAAGCGCGGCCAGGCGGCCGATATCCTTGCTCAGTTCGACGAGCGTCTGCGTCACGATGTCATGCTGCGTATCGCCACCTTTGGCGGCGTGCAGCCGGCAGCGCTGGCGGAGCTGACCGAAGTGCTCAACGGCCTGCTGGATGGTCAGAACCTCAAGCGGGCGAAGATGGGCGGTGTGCGTACTGCGGCCGAGATTATCAACCTGATGAAAACTCAGCAGGAAGAAGCGGTTATCGAAGCGGTGCGCGAGTTCGACGGCGAACTGGCACAGAAAATCATCGACGAGATGTTCCTGTTCGAAAACCTCGTCGAAGTGGACGACCGCAGTATCCAGCGCCTGTTGCAGGAAGTGGAGTCCGAGTCGCTGCTGGTGGCGCTGAAGGGTTCCGAACAGCCGCTGCGCGAGAAGTTCCTGAAAAACATGTCGCAGCGTGCGGCCGATATTCTGCGCGACGATCTCGCCAACCGGGGTCCAATGCGTATGTCTGCGGTAGAGACCGAACAGAAAGCGATTCTGTTGATTGTTCGTCGTCTGGCCGAAAGCGGCGAGATGGTGATTGGCGGTGGCGAGGAAACCTATGTCTGATCATTCCTCCCTGCCGTGGCAGCGCTGGCAGCCTAACGATCTGGCACAGCGCGATCGGCCGCTGATTGAAGAGCTGACGATCCCGGAAGTGACGGAAGAGCCTGCCGACGATCGGCAGTTCCAGCTGGAGCAGCTTCAGGCTCAGGTGCGCAATGAAGCACAGGGCCTCGGCTATACCGAAGGTCAGCAGCGCGGCTTTGCCGAAGGCCAGAAAAGCGGTTATGACGCCGGTTTTCAGCAGGGGCTGGCGGAAGCTCAGCAGCAGCAGGCACCGTTACAGGCGCGCATGCAGCAGCTGGTTTCCGAATTCCACCACACGCTGGAAGCGCTCGACAGCGTCATCGCCTCGCGCCTGATGCAGCTGGCGCTGGAAGCCGCACGCCAGGTGATTGGCCAGGCACCCCACGTTGACGGCACCGCCCTGCTGCGCCAGATCCAGGGGATGCTGCAGCAGGAGCCGATGTTCAGCGGCAAACCCACGCTGCGCGTCCACCCGGACGATCTGCCGCGGGTGGAAACCACGCTCGGCGCTACGCTGAGCCTGCACGGCTGGCGTCTGCTCGGCGACAGCACCATTCACCCGGGCGGCTGCAAAGTCAGCGCCGAGGATGGCGACCTGGATGCCAGCATCGCCACCCGCTGGCATGAACTCTGCCGTCTGGCCGCACCGGGAGAACTGTAATGACCACTCGCCTGTCGCGCTGGCTTGGCGCACTCGACAACTTTGAACAGCGTCTGGCCCAGGTGCCCGAGGTACGTCGCTATGGCCGGCTGGTGCGCGCCACCGGGCTGGTGCTGGAAGCGACCGGCCTGCAGCTGCCGCTGGGTGCGACCTGCGTGATTGAACGTCATGACAGCCAGGGCATTGGCGAAGTCGAGAGTGAAGTGGTTGGCTTTAACGGCCAGAAACTGCTGCTGATGCCGCTGGAAGAAGTAGAAGGCATCATTCCCGGCGCGCGCGTTTATGCCCGCGTGGCAGGTGATAACCAGCACAGCGGCAAACAGTTGATGCTCGGGCCAGAACTGCTGGGGCGCGTGCTCGACGGCAGCGGTCGCCCGCTTGACGGCCTGCCTGCACCGGAAACCGGCTATCGCGCCCCGCTGATCACGCCGCCGTTTAACCCGTTACAGCGCACGCCGATCACCGACGTGCTGGATACCGGCGTGCGGGCGATTAACGCTCTGCTTACCGTCGGTCGCGGCCAGCGTATGGGGCTGTTCGCGGGTTCCGGCGTCGGTAAAAGCGTGCTGCTCGGCATGATGGCGCGCTACACCAAGGCAGACGTGATCGTGGTCGGGCTGATTGGCGAACGTGGCCGCGAAGTCAAAGACTTTATCGAAAACATTCTCGGCACCGAAGGGCGTGCGCGGGCGGTGGTGATTGCCGCCCCGGCGGATGTCTCTCCTTTATTACGTATGCAGGGTGCTTCTTACGCCACGCGCATTGCCGAAGACTTCCGCGACCGTGGCCAGCACGTGCTGCTGATCATGGATTCCCTGACGCGTTACGCCATGGCCCAGCGTGAAATAGCGCTGGCGATCGGGGAGCCGCCGGCCACCAAAGGCTATCCGCCTTCCGTGTTTGCCAAGCTGCCCGCGCTGGTCGAGCGCGCCGGTAACGGCATCGACGGCGGCGGTTCGATTACCGCCTTCTATACCGTTCTGACCGAAGGGGACGACCAGCAGGACCCGATCGCCGACTCCGCGCGCGCCATTCTCGATGGCCACATTGTGCTGTCGCGCCGCCTGGCAGAATCCGGCCACTACCCGGCTATTGATATTGAAGCCTCGATCAGCCGCGTCATGGCACACCTGATCGATGAGACGCACTACGCCCGCGTGCGCCAGTTTAAACAGCTGCTTTCCAGCTACCAGCGCAACCGCGATCTGGTCAGCGTGGGGGCGTATGCCGCCGGGACCGACCCGACGCTGGATAAAGCGATCAAACTCTACCCAGAGCTGGAGGCCTTCCTGCAGCAGGGGATGTTTGAGCGCAGTACGTTTGATGATGCCAGCCTGCATCTGCAGGCGATCTTTGGTTAAGTCTGAACAGCGGAGAACTTATGGCTAAGACAGCTTCCCCGATCGATACCCTGCGCGATCTGGCACATAAAGATGTGGAAAAAGCCGCCATTCAGTTAGGCGACGTACGCCGGGCGCAAAAGCAGGCAGACGATCAGCTGACAATGCTGCTCAACTACCAGGACGAATACCGCAGGAATCTCAACACCACCATGAGCGAAGGGATTGCCAGTACGCGCTGGTACAACTACCACCAGTTTATTCAGACGCTGGAAAAGGCGATTGAACAGCATCGCGCCCAGCTGATGCACTGGAACACCCGGGTGGAAAATGCCCTGCGCTTCTGGCGCGACAAACAGCAGCGGCTGCACGCCTATGAAACGCTTCAGGCGCGGGCGCTGGCAACCGCACTCTTACAGGAAAACCGTCTCGATCAGAAACGGATGGACGAATTTGCCCAACGGGCATCATTGAGGAAAGGCGAATGATTACCTTACCAACCGCAGTGGCGACCACCAGCGCCAGTAGCAAAACCGGTGCGGCTGCCACCACCCCTGACAGCACGCTGGACGCGACTCCCGGCGGCGACAGCGCCGCCAGCGGTGAAAATTTGCCGCAGGGGTTTCTCACTCTGCTGGGGAACCGACTGCTATCGCTGGCGCAGCAGGGTGCCAGCGCCGCCCCTCAGGATGACACGGCGCAAAATGTTACCGCCGATGGGAAAGCACCGGCAAAAACCAGCATCAGCGATCTGCTGGCCGCGCTGGATAAGCCCGAGACGCTGACCGCGCTGCTGCAACCGCAAAAAGCCAGCACGGAAAAAAGCCCGGACAGCGAGGAGAAAGCCGCGCCGGTGGAGCTGAGCAGCAGCGATTTGCAGGCGTTACAGGCGCTGTACGCCATGCTGCCCAACGCTGCCGCAGTGCCCGTCGCCAGCGGTAACAGCAGCAGCAAAAACAGTGACCTGCTGAGCAGCGATCTGAGCAAGAGCAGCAAAGGCTCGACGCTGAACGCGTTAAGCGCGGCGTTGGGTAAAGTGAGCAGCGACGACGCTGACGCCGCGGGCACAGCCACCACGAAAACCGGCAGCGCTGGCGTACTGCTGCCGGGCAACTCCGACAGCGCGACTGCTGCGGCAAAATTCAGCGCTAACCCGGGTGCGCAGACGCTTGACTCAGCTTTTCAGCAGGTTATGAGCCACGTCAGCAAAGATAACGACAAAGAAAATTCAAGTTCTGCCCTCAACGCGACGATAACCAATAATGTGATCAGCGCCGCTTCTTCCGCGCAGACCCCGACTTCAACCTCGGCGGTCAGCGCGCCGGCAACGCCACTGCTGAATTCTCAGCTTGGCAGCCCGGAATGGCAGCAGGCACTGGGACAACAGATCCTGATGTTCAGCCGCAACGGGCAGCAGACCGCCGAGTTGCATCTGCATCCGCAGGACCTGGGCAGCATCCAGATCTCTTTGAAGCTGGATAATGACCAGGCCCAGCTGAGTATGGTGTCGAACCATAGCCAGGTCAGGGCCGCGCTTGAGGCCGCTATCCCTCAACTGCGTACCTCACTGGCTGAAAGCGGCATCAGCCTGGGTCAAAGTAATGTCAGTAGCGATGCATTCCAGCAGGGTCAGTCCTTTAATGGCCAGCAGGAACAGCAGCGTAATAACAACGGAAACCCGTTTAGTCTTGCTAATGAAAATGACAGTGATGTGACGCAAATTGCCGTACCTGCCGCCCTGCAGGCGCGTGCAGCTGGCTCCAATGCTGTTGATATTTTCGCCTGACGGCAACAAACGCGCAAGCTGATGGCAAAACTCGCGTCTTTTCTGCCTATTGTTTGGCGCAAGACGCGGGATAATTCGCTCATAAAGCCGTGGGACAGTGAGAAATATGACGTGGCACCGCCCCTCGAAAATAATCACAGGAAGTTACAGCTAATATGACTGATAACGCTAAAGCCAAAAGCGGCAAACGTAAGCTCCTGATACCCGTGTTACTGATCGTGACTCTGGTCGCTTGCAGCGTGGCGGGATATACAGTCTGGCACATGATGAAGGCGCCGAAAGATGCCGCTGCGGCTGCAAAGCCTGAGCCGCCACCTGCCCCGGTCTTTTTTGCTCTGGATACGTTTACGGTCAACTTGATCAACCCAGACAACGACCCGGATCGCGTGCTTTATGTCGGCTTCACCCTGCGCTTGCCGGATGAAGAGACCCGTCGTCGCATGAACGATTATCTGCCGGAAGTACGCAGCCGTTTACTGCTGCTGCTGTCGCGTCAGAATGCTACGGGCCTCGCCAATGAGCAGGGCAAGCAGCAGTTAGTGACACAGATTAAACAGGTACTGGCACCTCCGCTGGTGCAGGGACAACCACAGCAGGTCGTGACAGATGTACTGTTTACGGCCTTCATTCTGCGGTGATGGATATACATGGGCGATAACATTCTTTCTCAGGCAGAAATTGACGCACTACTCAATGGCGACAGCGATAGTGCGGCAGAAGATAAGGTCAGTACCGGGGGCGAAAGCGATATTCGCCCTTACGATCCCAATACTCAGCGCCGCGTGGTACGCGAGCGTCTGCAGGCACTGGAGATCATCAACGAACGTTTTGCGCGTTCTTACCGTATGGCGCTGTTTAATCTGCTGCGTCGCAGCCCGGATATTTCCGTCGGTGCGATAAAGATCCAGCCATACCATGAGTTTGCCCGCAATCTGCCGGTACCTACCAACCTTAACCTTATCCACCTCAAGCCGCTGCGTGGCACGGCGCTGGTGGTATTTTCGCCGAGTCTGGTGTTTATCGCCGTTGATAACCTGTTTGGTGGTGACGGCCGTTTTCCGACCAAGGTCGAAGGACGCGAGTTTACCCACACCGAACAGCGGGTGATCCGCCGTATGTTAAAGCTGGCGCTGGAAGCCTACAGCGAAGCGTGGAAGCCGATCTATCCGCTGGACGTAGAGTACGTGCGTTCGGAAATGCAGGTGAAGTTCACCAACATTACTACCTCACCGAATGACATCGTGGTCACCACGCCGTTCCAGGTGGAGATTGGTAACCTGACCGGTGAGTTCAACATCTGTATCCCATTCAGCATGATCGAGCCGCTGCGTGAAACGCTGGTGAACCCACCGCTGGAGAACTCGCGTACCGAAGATGAGAACTGGCGTGACACGCTGGTGAAACAGGTTCAGCACTCGGAGCTGGAGCTGGTGGCGAATTTTGCCGATGTCTCAATGAGAATTTCCCGTCTGCTGGAGTTAAAGCCCGGCGACGTCTTACCGATTGAAAAACCGGACCGCATTATCGCCCATGTCGATGGCGTGCCGGTGTTGACCAGCCAGTACGGAACACTGAATAAACAGTATGCACTGCGCGTGGAACACCTGATCAACCCGATTTTGAATTCGCTGAATGAGGAACAGCCCGATGAGTGATACCAATAAGCCGTCCGACGACGACATCTCTGCGGACGACCTGTGGGCTGACGCAATGAACGAACAGGTAAAATCCTCTTCAACCGGCGGCGTGTTTAAATCGCTGGAAAATGGCGATATTGCTGCTGGTTCGCAGGATATCGACATGATTATGGATATCCCGGTGAAGCTCACCGTGGAGCTGGGCCGTACCAAAATGACCATTAAAGAGCTGCTGCGCCTGTCGCAGGGTTCGGTAGTGGCGCTGGACGGCTTAGCCGGGGAGCCGCTGGATATCCTGATCAACGGCTATCTGATTGCCCAGGGTGAAGTGGTGGTGGTCGCCGATAAATATGGCGTGCGCATTACCGACATTATCACCCCGACCGAACGTATGCGTCGTCTGAGCCGCTAAATGAATACCACCCAGCAGCAGCCAGCCATCGGGCAGCCGGCCATTTCTACCGGTTCAATGCTGACTCAGGTGAGCGGGGTACTGGCGGCGATTATTATTCTGATCCTCGCCTGCGCCTGGGTGGCAAAGCGCTTCGGCTTTGCCACTAAGCGCAGCGGCAGTGAGAAACTGAATATCAGCGCCAGCTGCCAGCTGGGACAGCGTGAACGCGTGGTCGTGGTTGATGTGGATGATGTGCGTCTGGTTCTGGGCGTCACCGCTCAGCAGATCACCCATCTGCATACCCTGCCGGCGAAACCGCAGCAGGAACTCCCGGAAGCACCGGCTGTGACGGCAGATTTCCGTCAGGTTCTGCAGTCGTTAATGAAAGGTTCCGGGAAGAAAAAATGAAACGTCTCCTTCCACTGTTAGCACTGGTTTTGCTGATGCTGACTCCGAACGTCTACGCGCAGCTGCCTGGGCTTATCAGTAAGCCGATGGCTAACGGCGGCCAGAGCTGGTCGCTGCCGGTGCAGACGCTGGTATTTATTACCTCGCTGACCTTCCTGCCGGCAATATTGCTGATGATGACCAGCTTTACGCGCATCATCATCGTTTTCGGCCTGCTGCGTAACGCGCTGGGTACCCCCTCTGCGCCACCTAACCAGGTGCTGCTTGGCCTGTCGCTGTTCCTGACCTTCTTTATTATGGGCCCGGTGTTCGACAAAATTTATACTGATGCCTATCTGCCGTTCAGCGAAGATAAGATCAGCATGCAGGAAGCCATTGATAAAGGTGCGCAGCCGCTGCGTGAGTTTATGCTGCGCCAGACGCGTGAAGCGGACCTTGCGCTGTTTGCCCGCCTGGCTAACACGCCACCGATTGCCGGGCCGGAAGCGGTGCCGATGCGTATTCTGCTGCCGGCTTACGTCACCAGTGAACTGAAAACGGCTTTCCAGATCGGCTTCACGGTATTTATTCCATTCCTGATTATCGACCTGGTGGTCGCCAGCGTGCTGATGGCGCTGGGGATGATGATGGTGCCCCCCGCCACCATCTCCCTGCCCTTTAAGCTGATGCTGTTTGTGCTGGTGGATGGCTGGCAGCTGCTCATCGGCTCACTGGCCCAAAGTTTCTACTCTTAAGCGAGGCCACAAAAATGACTCCTGAATCGGTAATGGTTTTGGGCCACGACGCGATGCAGATTGCGCTGGCGCTGGCCGCCCCGCTGCTGCTGGCAGCGCTGGTAAGCGGCCTGTTAATCAGCCTGCTGCAGGCGGCTACCCAGATTAACGAACAAACGCTCTCCTTTATTCCGAAGATCCTTTCCGTGGTGGCAACCATCGTTGTGGCCGGTCCGTGGATGCTCAATCTGATCCTCGACTATATGCGTACCCTGTTCTCCAACCTGCCTTATCTGATCGGATAATGATTCTTTTTGACAGCAGTCAACTTTTATTCTGGATAAGTCAGCTATTCTGGCCGCTTGCTCGCGTGCTGGCTTTGATCATGACGGCGCCGCTGCTGAGCGAAAAATCGATTAGCCGCAAGGTGAAAATTGGTCTGGGCCTGATGATTACCTGGGTATTGATCCCGTCGTTACCCCCGACCAACGTTACGCTGTTTTCGGTTGGCGGCTTCTGGTTGCTGATTCAGCAGATACTGATTGGCGTAGCGATTGGTTTTACCATGCAGTTTGCCTTTGCGGCGGTGCGTACCGCGGGGGAAGTGATTGGTTTGCAGATGGGCTTATCCTTTGCCACCTTCTTTGACCCGGCCAGCCGACTGAACATGCCGGTTCTGGCGCGCTTTCTCGATATGCTGGCGATGTTGCTGTTTCTCTCCTTCAACGGTCACCTGTGGCTGATTTCGATGGTTGCGGACAGTTTTCATACTTTGCCTATTGGTGGCGAGCCGCTGAACAGCAATGCGTTCCTGGCGCTGACCAAAGCCGCCAATTTAATTTTCCTTAACGGCATGAGATTAGCGCTACCGTTAATCACCCTGTTACTCACCTTAAACCTGGCCCTGGGTTTGTTAAACCGCGTTTCACCACAGCTGTCGGTTTTCGCTATCGGCTTCCCGGTCACCTTATCGATAGGTATGGTGTTCATGAGCCTGATGATGCCCCTGCTGGCGCCCTTCTGCGAGCATTTATTCAGTGAAGTGTTCGACTTACTGTCGACATTACTCAGTGAACTACCCGGCAAGTAAACTTTAGTATTCCCCCTCTTATACAAAAGCATTGTTAAGCCATCGAAATATATCAGAGCATTTTTCGCGCCATTATTTGCAGAATAACCTTAAGGAAATTCTGATAAATGGGCTAGCACGATGAAAATAATTCTTATTAAAACCCAGTTAGCGTATTTTAAATCCTCAAACCGGTGATTTGTTGCGAAACAGTTAACGGTTAAAAAATGGGCAAATGTCTGTTTTTAATGAAGATTTTATTTTTCTCGGTTTTTCTTGTTTTAAAATTCATTTTACGGCATTGTCAATACTCCCCGCATGCCTACACTTTCGGGGAATGAATGTTTTTAGGATTCGTCCTATCAGAGTTTTCCTGATTCTGCGCGATAGTGTCGACGTCAGCGGAAAACTGTGTCAGGTGCTGTACTAACTCAGATGTCTAAGCAGTCTCGCTGCCAGCCCTCTGAAGTGGGTGACTTGTCAGAGCATCGCTCTGTCAAAAGCCAAATTAGCAGTCAGCAAGGACGCATGAGTACTCTCGCCGTAGATGGCAAAGCTTTATTCAGGCTGGGTAAAAATAACAAGATCGTGATTAAGAACTCTTTGCTCTCGTACCGCAAGCACGTAATTCATCGTTGATTTAAACGGAAAACAAATTTGGTGAGGGTAGCTATTATGCCAACGATTATTATGGATTCATGTAACTACACACGACTAGGCTTAAGCGATTATATGGCGGTAAAAGGGGTTAAAAAGAAAAATATAACCTCCGTTAACGACATGGACCAATTGCAAATTAAATGCCAGCAGCTTCAACCTGGCGTGGTTTTTATTAATGAAGACTGTTTCATTCATGAGTCCGATGCAAGTCAGCGTATCAGAGACATTATCATGCAGCACCCTGATACCCTGTTCTTCATCTTCATGGCTATCTCCAATATCCATTTTGAGGAATACCTCTACGTTCGTAAGAACTTGATTATTACATCAAAATCGATAAAGCCGGCGACTCTTGATACGCTGCTTAGCAGCTACTTTCAAAAGAAAGTCAGTATGTCACCCCGCTACAATTCAGGCTTCGACGTCCATCCATTAACGCTCAGCCAGACTGAGTCTAATATGCTTAAGATGTGGATGTCAGGTCACGATACAATACAAATCTCAGATAAAATGCAGATTAAAGCCAAAACGGTTTCATCGCATAAAGGCAATATAAAACGTAAAATTAAAACGCATAATAAGCAGGTTATTTATCATGTGGTTCGTTTAACTGATAATGTCACCAGCGGTATTTACGTCAACGTAAGATAACGCACCGGGCAGGTCCGCCTTCGCTGACCTGCCCGTTCTCCATTTGCAGAATGCTCATTCTGTGAGCCTGCTCCCACTTCAAGACCTAATCCTTTTCACTTCTTTGCCGATGGTTTGTAGACGACCGGAGCGTTCCTTCGTCCCTACTGACAGAGAGCAAGGATATGAAATCACCATTACAATCTCACGAGCAGCCGACCATCAGCTTTTGGCAACATTTGCGCCTGGTCCCCCTGTTCGCCGCCATTCTTGGCGGAATTCTGCTGTTGTTTGCCCTGTGTATCGGCCTCGCCAGTTATTTTTTAGTCCAGAGTAATAAGTCGCTGAATGATATTACGCAAGAAATTGCTATCCGCATGGCGATCTCAAACAGTTCTAATAATCTGCGCGCTGCGCGTTTGACGGTGATCCATGCCGGTGCCGCTGCACGTATCGGTGAGATGGATGAATTCAAAGCCAATCTCACCAGTTCAGAAAAGCGCATCACATCGGCACGCGACAATTTCAATATCTATCTCAACCGCCCGGTCAAAACCCCGGCAGGGATAGCGCTGGATGTGGAGCTGAAAAAACGCTTCGACGCTTATATTAAGCAGGGGCTTGAGCCGATGCTGAAAAGCGCGGGGGATGGCAGCTTTGAAGGGGTTATCGCCCAGGAGACGGATTACACCCGCAAACTGGATGACGCTTATAACGACGTGCTGTTTAAAGCGATCAAGCTGCGTACTGAGCGTGCCGACGGGCTCAATCAGCAGGCCGCTGCACAAACCCGCCTCGGCTTTATTATGATGGCGGCGGCATTCGGCCTCGCCCTGCTGCTGACGCTGGCGACCTTTATCTTCCTGCGCCGGGTGGTGATTACGCCGCTGCGCCAGGCGGTAGAAAGAATTGAGCAGATCTCCCACGGCGATCTGACCGCGCCGCCGCAGGTCTGGGGACGCAGTGAGATCGGCAGCCTGGGGAATAACCTGCAGCTGATGCAGCAGGCGCTGGTTAAAACCGTAGGAACCGTGCGCGAGGGGGCGGTGGCGATCTATCAGGGATCGAGCGAGATCTCCGCAGGCAATACCGACCTCTCCTCACGCACCGAACAGCAGGCTTCCGCGCTGGAGCAGACCGCTGCCAGCATGGAACAGCTGACCGCCACCGTGAAACAGAACGCCGAAAATGCCCATCACGCCAGCCAGCTGGCTGCCGATGCGTCGGGTAAAGCGCGCCAGGGCGGAGAGATTGTCACCGGCGTAGTGAATACCATGAACAACATCTCCAGCAGCTCGAAGAAAATTGCCGAGATCACCACGGTGATCAATAGCATTGCCTTCCAGACCAATATCCTGGCGCTGAATGCCGCGGTGGAAGCCGCGCGAGCCGGTGAACAGGGGCGCGGCTTTGCCGTGGTCGCCAGCGAGGTGCGCAACCTGGCGCAGCGCAGCGCCGGAGCCGCGAAAGAGATTGAGGGGCTGATTGCCGAGTCGGTAGACCTGATTGGTAAGGGGTCGTCGCAGGTGGGGCACGCGGGCAATACCATGGGTGAAATCGTCGATGCGGTGCGCCGCGTGACCGATATCATGGCCGAGATTGCCGCCGCATCCGACGAGCAAAGCAAAGGGATCCAGCAGGTCAGCCATGCGGTCACCGAGATGGACAACGTCACCCAGCAGAACGCTTCACTGGTGGAGGAAGCCTCATCTGCCGCAGCGTCGCTGGAAGATCAGGCGGCGCGCCTGACTCAGGCGGTGTCGGCATTTAAACTGAGTGGTGGCGCGGTTGCTGCGGTGAAAAACAGCAGCGTCAGCAGCAAACCCGCCGCGTTAGCCGCCACGCGCCCGGCGCTGGTCAGTCATGAGAATTGGGAAACGTTTTAAGCGGGGTTGAGATGGATAATCAGGGCGAGGCAGGCCTCGCCCTGACGAGAGTTGAGGGGTTCGTTGTCGGGTCGACCTGTTACCGGTCGGCCCGTTGTAACAACTCTGTAGCCTTATCCAACGCTATGCCCTCTTTATTACGGATAATCACTTCGCCAATCTCCTCTGCACATTGCAGAATATTATGGTGGTGGCACGCCAGCGGGATCACCGTCAAATCTTCGCAAACTTGCTGCAATCCATTATCCTGCACTGCCAGAAGCTCTCGCATTACGTCATCCGGCAGCTGTGGGTTGGGCTGGGTCGCTTTGAACAATGTCACGCGTGTGGTCATCAGCCTGCGCGAAATAACACCTTGTGCAAGCCGCTGTTCCGTTCCTGCAATGGCCATTGCCCGCTGTGCCGCCTCCGCAGTAATGCCCAGGGCGGACAGCAGATCGGATGATGGCTGTTCTCCCACGGCTTGCTGATAGAAACTGTCGAGCAGATACAGTGACACCTGGCCGACGCCCCTTGCTTCCAGCAGCGCGGCAACCTCCAACGCGATCAGTCCCCCCAACGACCATCCGACAATCTGTACTGGCGAACTTCCGCTTAACAGCCCGTGTGCCGTCATCTCATCAAGATAGCGAGCGGCAAGCGTGGGCAGAGAATCAATCGGCGGCCGATGATAAAGATTGTAGTTGTCGATACCGAAGCAGTTTATGCGGCCCTGGAAGGCCTGCGCAAACGGATAAAACGCTTCAGCGCCAACCAGTGCCGGATGGATCATCCATAACGCAGATGCACCGGGCGCAGGAGTGTTGAGCGCTATCACCAGGCTGTTGTGCTGGCTGGCTAACAGATTTTTCAGGGTACGGCACTGGAACAGTTTCACCACCGGGACCGGTGACCCCAGAATGTCAGCAAGCCTGATGCACAAAGAGATCGCGATAATTGACGTTCCCCCGGCGCGGAAAAAATCATCGGTCATACCGATGCGTTCGCAGTGCAGCGTTTCCTGCCACAGCGCACACAGCTGGGCCTCCAGCGCATTTTTCGGGGCAACATAATCAGTTTCGCTACTGCTGGCCGGGGCAGGCAGTGCTTTGCGATCCAGCTTACCGCTGGAGCTAAGCGGCAACGCATCCAGCCTTACCAACGCGGTCGGGATCATATATAGCGGCAGTTGCTGACTCATGAATTCCAGCAGCTCAACTTCCACCAGCGGCTCCTCACAGACGTAGTAAAGGACCAGCCGTTGCTGGCTGTCGTCATTTCTGACAATCGCGCAGCAGGACTTGATGGGACTGAATGCCATTGCGCAGTCTTCGACTTCCCCCAGCTCAACGCGATAGCCATTCAGCTTCACCTGAAAATCCATACGGCCTAAAAATTCAAGGTTGCCATCAGGCAGATAACGCCCAGCATCCCCGGTACGGTAAAGCCTCTCCCCCAGCACCGGATGCCAGATAAAACGCTCATCGGTAAGGGTGCGATTACGGTAATATTCGCGCGCCACGCCTGCCCCACCGATATACTGCTCACCCGGCAGACAAGGCGGTAGGATACGCATATGGCGGTCAAGCACGTAAAAGCGCTGGTGCGCCATCGCTTTGCCGTAAGGCACGCTGGGAGCAAGTATCGGTCCGTCAGGAATCTCATAGATGATCGACCATATAGAACTCTCGGTGGCCCCCCCCGTACTGCTAATACGACAGTGCGGCTGCCACTGGCGAATACGCGCGGGAAGCTGTCGGGAGATCACTTCCCCCACCAGCACCACATTGCGCAAGGCGGGCCAGCTGGCGCCGGGCTGCACGCCGGACTCAAGATACTCAACCAGCAATGTCATCACTGACGGGGCAGAGTTCCAGAACGTCACGTCGTGCTCAATCATCAGGCGATGCCAGGCATCTGGCTGATAACGCTGGGCTTCCGACGGTATCACCATCGTTGCACCAGCCGACAGAATGCCAAAGATATCAAATGCAGAAATATCAAAGCTCAACGCGCTCAGCGCCAGCCCTCGATCGTGCGGGCCAATGCTCAGCTGCCGCAGCGTATCAACAATACTGTTCACAGCGCCGCGATGCTCAACTGCCACCCCTTTGGGTGCCCCAGTAGAACCGGAAGTGAAGATGACATACGCCAGTTCACCCGACGCCGCGAATACCGGTTCGCCCGGCTGCGGCTGCGGAAGTTCCGCGACGCAGCCGTGACTATCTATCGCCAGCAGGCGAGCATTGTCGGTGGACTGCCAGGGGGCACTGCTAATAATGACCCGTGTTTGTGACTGGCTGATGATGGCGCGCCGTCTGCGCTCCGGCCAGGAGCCATCAAGCGGCAGATACGCCCGGCCGGCCATCAGGATAGCCATTACGGCAATAATCTGCGCGCGCCCTTTATCCACCATCACTGCAATAGTCTCCGCCTCCATATCGGTAAACTGCCGTAGTTGCAGAGAGAGATGCAGCGCCGCCTGATACAGTTCGCCGTAGCTCAGTGCCCCGTCGCTGTCTATCAGCGCCACCCTCTGCGGCTGCCGCCGGGCATGCTGGATAAAGTCATGATGAATGGCACGCTCAAAGTCATACTGCGGCAGGCTGGACTGCCACTCTGCTCGCTGACGCAACACGTCGGCTGGGTCGATCAGATGCATCTCTTTAATCTGCAGGCGGCTATGATTCACCAGCTGTTGCAGGATGCGCAGATAGTAACGCGCCAGGTATTCAATGGTTTCAGCACTGAACAACGCCGTGGCGTAGTTAAATATCAGCTGCGTCCCCTCCGTTTTTTTCTGTACGCTCAAGGTCATATCAAACTTGGCTACCTGATAATTTTTGTTCAGGCTTTGTGGGATAAGCCAGTCAGGGAATGACGGATTAACGTCCTCATCTTCCAACAGGAACATCACCTGGAACAAAGGGTGAGAAGCCAGGTCGCGCGGCACCTTCATCATATCGATCAGCTGGTCCAGAGGCAGGCCCTGATACTGCTGAATTTCCATCACCTGGTCGAACACACCCTGTATGTACGCGGCAAGCGTGATGTCATCATCGATCTGCGAGCGTAGCGGCAAGGTATTAACAAAGAAGCCAATAACATTATGCACCTCCTCCGTCGGGCGGTTAGCGACAGGCGTACCGACCAAAATATCCTGCTGACCGCTGAAGTAGCTCAGCAGCAGGTTAAAACTGGCGAGAAACAGCGCGAATGGCGTTACGCCATGCTGCTGAACAAAATGCTCACATTGAGCACCCAGTTCTGTTGGTAACCTGATGCAATAATTGGCCCCCCGATGATCAACCTTTGCCGGGCGGGGGTAGTCGAGCGGCAGCTCAAGAGGTTGCCAGTTGTGCAGCTCATCCCGCCAAAAGTTTTTCAGCGCCTGCGCCCGCCCGGAGTCAAGATACTCTCGCTGCCAGCAGGCATAGTCACCATACTGTAACGCGGGTGCGGACAATGGCAGCGTGCTGCCTAAACAGCAAGCGGGATACAGCTCGGCCAGCTCGCGGATAAACAACGCTTGCGACCAGCCATCGAAAGCCAGGTGATGGATAACAACCAGGCAGTAAACGTCCAGCGTATTCCCCTCATACACCTGGTAAATCGTGGCGCGGGTCGGAATTTCTGTGCTGAGATTAAATGGACGGTCGATATCCTGCTGCAGCTGCCGCGGCCACTCACCCGCAGCCAGCATCATGCGAGCCACCTCGAGCGCTGCATCAGTTCGCACTGACTCGGCTAGCTGCGCCTGCTGCTGATGGATCACGCTGCGCAGCACTTCATGACGGGCAACAATCGCCTGCAAACTGTGGCAACAGGCGTCAATATCTGTGCCTGGCGCCAGCCGGAACAGCATCGGAACATGGTACAGATTGCTGCCACCGTTAAGATTTTCAATAAACCACAGCTGCATCTGTGAGTAAGAGAGGGGCCAGCGGTCGCGTTGCTGGGCCGGGATAGAAATACCCGCTGTCTGCGGCCCACTCTGCGCCAGGTAAGCGCACAGCGATCTGATCGTGGGGTACTGCCCTATTTCGCTCAGCGTAACCTGCTTTTTCAGCCTTCGGCTAAGCTGGTAGCTGGCCTGGATAGCCAGCAGGGAATTGCCCCCCAGCGCAAAGAAGTTGTCCTCTACGCCGATTGGCTCCACGTTAAGCAATTCGCGCCAGATATCGCAACAAATCGTCTCTTCATGACTCGCTGCCTCCACAAAAGCCTGCGCCTGAGGCACTGCTGGCGGCAGTAAATCGCGCGCGACTTTGCCATTCAGCGTCAGGGGGATCTGCTCAAGCTGCATAATGGTTTTTGGCACCATGTACTGCGGCAGCTGGGCGCGTAACTGCTGAAGCAATAAGACAATATCAATCTCTTCACTGGCAGTGATATAGGCGACCAGAACCCTTTGGGGAGCGGAAGTCAATATCACGCAACAGCCCGTTATCCGCGGATAAGCCAGCACCACGTTTTCAATTTCACCCAGTTCAACCCGGTAGCCATTGATTTTGACTTGCTGGTCAATGCGCCCCATGAATTCGATATTGCCATCGCTGAGGAAACGCCCGTAATCGCCAGTACGATACACGCGCTGCTGCAGCTGGTGATGCCAGAAGAAACTGGCGTTGGTTCGCTCTTCATCATGATAGTAACCGCGCGCTAATCCCTCTCCGGCAATAAAGAGCTCGCCTTTAACCCCTTCGGGCACGGGCCGCAGCCAGCGATCCAGGACGTAAAATTGTTCATGGGGCAGCGCCCGACCATACGGGATACTGACCGTCAGCACCTTTTCAGGTGGAACTTCGTACAGAATTGAGAAAATGGCGGCTTCTGTCGCGCCGCCTGCACTGCAGAACTGGCAGTCAGGTGCCCACTGGCGACAGCGCTCGGGTAAGGATGTGGCAATCCAGTCCCCTCCCACCATGACCAGCCGCAACGCCGGACGTGGGCGATCGAGGGATCCGGCATTAATAACGTAATCCAGCAACAGCTCCAGCAAGGCCGGAGCACTGAGCCAGAGGGTCACCCGATGCGACATCATCAGCTGATACCATGCCTGCGGACTGGCGCGATGTTGCTCGGCAGGCATCACTACGGCGCCACCGACGGAAAGCGGGGCAAAAATGTCCCAAATGGCAAGGTCAAAACTCATTGCGCTGAGCGCCAGGCTGCGATCGTGCTTATCAATGCTGAAGCGACGCTGTACCCCTTCCAGGGTATTCACCGCGCTACGATGTTCAATCGCGACCCCTTTCGGCGTACCGCCAGAGCCGGAAGTGAAAATAATATAGGCCAGGTCATTCGCGGCCACCTCCACCGGCGGCAGTAGCTGCTCTGCCAGCGGCAGTTCCGATGCCAGCCCCCTGCGGTCCAGCAGAATGACCTTGACGGCTTCAGTGGCCCACGCTTCGCTGCTCAAAACGGTGTTAATCCCGGCCTGCGCCATGACCGCCAGTCTGCGCTGCAGCGGCCAGGCCTTATCCATTGGCAAAAAGGCTTTACCACACATCAGCACCGCGAGTATCGCAACAGGCTGCTGTCGCCCCTTATCCGCAAGGATAGCGACAGCTTCTCCAGTCACTTCCCCCTGTAATCGTAACTGGGTCGCCAACATTTGTGCGGCCTGATACAGCTCACCGTAGCTCATCTCGCCCCGATCATCGAACAGCGCTGCTGCCTGCGGGTTTTGCTGGGCATGACGAATAAAGTCCTGATGTAGCGGACGTTCAAAGTGATAGTCAAATGCTGCTTTCGGCGGCGATAGGGCGATACCCGCCCCCAACCCGGCTGCCGCTAGCGGCCGTTCCTCATGCTCTATCAGCTGTTGCAGCATCTGCAGATAGTAGTGGGCGAGCCGGGAAATCGTTGATTTTCTGAAGAGTGCACTGGCAAAGTTGAAGCGCGCACGCATCCCCTCCTGGCAAGGCTTGAGCGTCAGAGTCAGATCAAATTTCGCCGTTCTCTCTTTCTCACTCAGATCCACCAAAGACAGCCACTGCGGCACAGCGTCAGAGTGCTCCTCGCTTTCCAGGCTGAACATCACCTGAAACAGCGGATGATGGGAAAAGTCACGCGCAATGGCAAGATGGTCCACCAGCTGCTTCAGGGACATATCCTGATGCTGCTGCACCTGACGGGTGTTGTCCGCCACCTGACGGATAAATTCAGCGACAGAAAGTTGATTGTCCAGCTGGTGGCGCAGCGGCAGGGTATTCACAAAAAAGCCGATAAGATTTTCCAGCTCCGCCTGTCCGCGATTAGCCAGCGGCGAACCCACCACCACGTCGTCCTGCCCGGTATAACGGGATAACAGCAGCACAAAACCGGCCAGGGTCACGGCATGCAGCGTCACGCCCTGCCTGCGGGCCAACGCGCGTAACGCCTCGATAAGCGCCGCCGGCAGCAGCACTTCAACATTGTCACCCCGCACATCGGCAAAGGCTGGCCGGGAAAAATCCATCGGGATATCAAGTGGCTGAAGCCCGTCAAGCGCCCGAAGCCAGAAGTCCAAAGCGCTTTGCTGATTCGCCGCCTGCTGCTGCTGCCACAGGGCGTAATCCAGATATTGCCGTTCAGGCACGACGGGATCCGCTGACGCTGTCTTAGCGAAGTGCTGATATAAATCGTCGAGCTCCCGCATCACCACATTCAGCGACCAGCCATCAAAGGCAATATGATGAAATACCAGCAGGCAGGCGATACGTGCAGTGCCCGACACATCCTGATAATGATAAATCGTGGCCCGTATCGGAATCTCACGTTTCAGATCAAAGGGTTGCTGCAGTGCCTGCTCGACGCTGGCTGTAACATGGTCTTCCGTTGGCAGATGTTTCTGCGCCACTGTCAGAGTCTGTTGGGTAACTTGCTGGCTCGCTTCGCCCTGCTCATCCTGCACTATCAGGCTGCGTAATACCTGATGTCGCGCAACCAGCGCCTGCAGGCTGATAGCCAGCCGTTCGCAGTCAATTGTCGGGTCAAGCTGGAGCATCAGCGGCGTCAGATAATGTGTTGCCTGCGCAGACAGCTGCGCCATAAACCAGAGCTGAGACTGCTGGAAAGAGAGCGGTCCGCTGTCACGTCCCATGGCTGGAATAGTGACCTGTGGCACCGTTTCGTTGCTCAATGCCAGCTGATGGCTCAGCGTGGCAACGGTAGGATACTCACTCAGGGTTAAGGGCGACACATGCAGGCCAGTCCGCTTGTAAATCTCATGGCAGTATCTGATCGCCAGAATGGAGTCGCCTCCGAGAGCGAAGAAGTGATCGTCAGTGCCCGCCTGGCATTTTAATAGCTGATTAAGCAGCGCCAGAAGCTGGCTTTCCAGGGCATTGGCAGGCGCCCGATAGTGAGTATAGCTGTCAACGCTCTGCGGTTCGGGCAGCGCCTTATAGTCCACTTTGCTGTTGAGCGTCAGCGGGATCGCCGCAATCGCCCTCATTGCGCCAGGAATCATATACAGCGGCAGCTGAAGTTTAAGCACCTGTAAGATCTTTTCTGCCGTGAGAGTGCTGCCTGGCGACAACACGTACCAGGCTCGCAGCTGGAGCACAGGTTCGCTCTGCACGGCCGCGACCGCCCCCTGCACGCCTGGGATAGCGCGCATCACACTTTCGATCTCACCCAGTTCAATGCGATGACCGTGAATTTTTACCTGCTGATCTTGACGCCCGCAATACTCCATACTGCCGTCAGGCAGGCGGCGCGCCTTATCGCCGGAACGGTAAAAACGTTGATAATTTTCACCCTCCTCCAGCAGATTGTCCGTAAAGGTGCTCGCCGTCAGCTCCGGTAGGTTGAGATAACCGCGGGCCAGCCCAATCCCCGACAGGCAAAGATCGCCAACCACGCCAGTCGGCAATATGTGCCCCCGTTCGTTAACGACATAGCAGCGCATATTGTCTATGCTGCAGCCAATATTACGCGCGCCATTATGCTGATAGAGGTTCACACTCACGCTGACCGAGGCTTCCGTGGGGCCATAGAGATTTGAGACGCGCATTCCCTGCGCCAGATAGTGGTTCAGTACCTCCTCCGCCACCGACTCGCCGCCCATACCGATGTAGCGCACAGATTCAGGGAACGCCGGGCAGGTACTGAGCAGGGCCGGTGGCAGGAAGCAGAAATGAATCTGCCAGGCGGCCATTTGCTGCGTCAGCTGCTGTAAATCTTTGCGCTGCTGTTCGCTGGCGATGTGCAGGCTGTGCCCGTTATGCAAAGCGATAAAGACTTCATAGACATGCGCGTCAAAAGCCAGGGTGGCAAACTGCAGGCAATTCAGCACGCCGCGCTCATCCGCAAGAATGCGGCGGGTGTGGCCGAGAATGGTATTGATCGCCCCACGGTGCTCACAGAGGGTCCCTTTGGGGCGCCCGGTGGTGCCGGAGGTGTAGATGACATAAGCCAGCTGTCGGTTATCAATCCGCGGCAGGTGTACCACTGGCTCATCGTCGTTGCACGGCGCCAGCGCATCTATCAGCAGGCAGTGTATGTTTTCTGCCCCTGTGCGAGCACGGTCCTGCAGGCTGGTTTGTGTCAGGATGATTGGGCTAGCCACATCCTGCAGGATCCAGCTCAGCCGCTGCTGCGGGGTGTGAGGATCAAGCGGCACATAGGCTCCTCCTGCTTTCATGATCGCCAGCATACCGATGACCGCATCGTTGGTTCGCTCAATAAACAGCGGGATCAGGGTCTCCGACAGCATCGGCTCCCCCGTCAGCTGCCGGAAGGCGGTGTGCAGCTGGCTGGCCAGACGGTCAACCCGCTGTGACAGTTCGCCATAGCTAAGGGAACCCTGTTCGTCGCGCAGGGCAATCCGCTCGGGATGGCGGCTGGCGTGCAGTTCAAAACCGGATAGCAGTGTGGTAGAGCTCTGTATGACCACCTCGGGCTCGCTGCTCCACTGGTCGCGCAGTCGTGATTCCTGCTGGGCCGTGATCAAAGGGAAATCGGACAGCGGCCTGTCCGGCTGCTGCAAAGCCGCGTTCAGCAGATCGCAATACTGTTCCGACATCTCAATCATCTGATGCTCATCGAACAGATCTGTACGATATCTCAAGCGAAAATCGAAGCCATCATCAGCGGGTTGATACTCCAGAAGCAGCTCTGAACCGGATAGATCAATATTAAAACGATTGTTGATGCTGAGCTGGCAACCTTCCAATGAGAAAGGCGCATCCTTGAGATAAGCCTGGGAAAAGTTAACATTCAAATGTTGAATGCCAGTCTGTCTGATAACTTCATAAATCGGCAACTGAGTATGGCGCAATTTTCCCGACGCTTTAATTTTTCGGATATAATTGATGCTTAGCTGATATATATCACGAAACGTCGACTCAGCAGAGAGGCTCAGAGGAAAAATCCCCATATTCACCTGAGCACCGTAATACATCTCACTGCCGCCATCAATAGACACCGGATAGCCAATACAGACCGATTTTTCCTCTGACATTCTGGCAAGAAGAGTTGCCCATAATGTTTTAAAAATCAGGAAATGGCTCGCGTATTTCACACCGGACTTAAGACTATTCCACTGAGTATAAGAGATGTGAAAACGGACCTCAGACGAGTGTATCTGACCTTGCAGGGGGTTCTGATGGATTTTTGGAATATCATTAACTTTTTGACAACCCGCCAGCATCTCTTGCCAAAAATCTACTGAATTAAATTCAGTGCGCAGGCGTGATATCTCTTGCCTGAAACGGGCATTCTGTTCATCGAGGGTTTCTCTGTTTTTGCGGCCGAACGGCTGTTGGCCCCGGTGATTATAATAGTGAGATAACGCGTCAATGAACTCCTGCCCCGAAAGGCCATCGAGGAGGGTATGATGCAGGATGACAATCAAATCATGGTGATGCGCATCATGCCTTACCAGCAAGAAGCGGCAGAGTGGGCCACTACGCAGGTCAAAGGGGGCCTTTACTTGCGCGGACAGATCGCTCGACGGGTCAAGCTGCTCAAGTATGATACTTTTATTACCCGGCACCCAACGGAGTTGGTCGCCGCTATCACTCAGCACGTGACTAAACAGAATATTTTCTTCGACTAACTTTGCAATCGCATTTTCCAGACGTGCGATATCTAATGGCCCATTTATCGCCTGGTCGACGACTAAATTATACTCACAGGATTTTGGATTGATTAAGAATTCATTCCAGAAAGTTTCAGTATATGGCGATACCGAAAAACCAATCATATTAACTCCATTTAAATAAACACAAACTTTTACTCTCGAATTGCTACCGGAGTATATTTAGAAATTAACAATAAATACGCCTAATTTCACACGAACAACTTATCTCAAAAAACGATGATAAATAAAATTATTTTTTAAAAAAATGAAGAAAAGAGCAGAGTTCACCAATGCCATAAAATTGATTAACATAAAATGACGTAGGTTATGGTGATTTTTCCGATTTACAGAGAGGGGGGTGATCATTTTCGGTCAAAGTAGTGAGCTAAAAAACCTTCGTCAGGGTATCAACGGGCACGGCAAGCCCCGCCCCTGCACTCGTTGAGGGGGTCAATAGCAGAGGTCGGGCATGCCCGACCCGCTGTTAAAATTCAACCTGCGTATGGCGAGCGATCAGCGAGCGTAGCGGCACGCTGCTTTTCATAATCGGTGACTTGATCACGATATAGCTGAAGTACTTGTCGATGCCGACCTTGGCATCCAGCAGCCCTTCAATAACTTCCTGATAGTGCTCAATACTGCGGGTGATAAAGCGCAGCAGATAGTCGTAGCCGCCGGTGATCAGATGGCACTCCATCAGCTCGTCCACTTCGCGGATCGCATTTTCGAACTTGAGGAAATCTTCGCGTCGGTGGCCGGAGAGCGTCACTTCGGTGAACACCGTGACTGAATCGGTGATTTTAGTCAGATTAATATGCGCTTCATAACCGGTGATAAAGCCCGCAGTTTCCAGACGCTTCACGCGTTGCAGGCAGGGGCTGGGCGAAAGCCCGACGGCGTCGGCAAGATTGACATTGCTGATACGGCCATCTTTCTGTAGCTGTACCAGAATGTTGATGTCGATACGGTCCAGTTTCATTAAGCCGTTCATAAAACCCCTCATTGGTTCACGTCACCCAGATGGTATAGCACGCTTAATCACTGCTACGCCAGTGATTTAACATCGCGTGCTATCCGGGCGTAATTATCAATAAAAGCAATAATATCAATGAGGAAGAGTGGTCAACCCAGGCGTCCGGTGGCGCGTGCCAGAGCGATATCAAAGATATGCAGCGCCTCTTCCAGCTGTGAGTCGCTGGTCACCAGCGGGGCAAGGAAGCGCACGGTATTACGCTGCAGGCCACACTTGATCAGCAGCAGCCCCTCCTGGCAGGCGCAGTCGAGGATCTTCTGCGTCAGCGCCGCATCGGGCTGCTTGCTTTCGAAGTCGATAATCTCCACCGCCTGCATAAAGCCAATGCCGCGCACCTCGCCGATGCAGGCATATTTATCCGCCAGCTGCTGCAGGCGCGCACTCATCTGCTCGCCGAGCTGGTTCGCACGCTCCAGCAGGTTGTCGTGCTCAAACAGATCGAGCACCGCCAGCGCAGCCGCGCAGCCCAGCGCGTTACCGCCGTAGGTGCCGCCGAGGCCGCCAGGGGTTGGCGCATCCATAATTGCCGCTTTACCCACCACACCGGAGATCGGCAGCCCGCCGCCGAGGCTTTTCGCCACGGTCACCAGGTCCGGCACCATCCCGGTGTGCTGGAAGCCAAACATCTTGCCGGTACGACCAAAGCCGGTCTGCACTTCGTCACAGATCAGCAGAATGCCGTGGCGGGTGGTGATCTCGCGCAGCGCCTGCATAAACGCCGGGGAAGCCGGCAGGAAGCCGCCATCGCCCTGCACCGGCTCGATGATGATTGCCGCTACGCGCTCCGGCAGGATCTGCACCGCAAACAGGGTATCCAGCGCTTTTAAGCAGTCCGCTTCGGAAACGCCGTGGAACGCGTTCGGGAACGGCACGCGGTAAATATCGCCGGGGAACGGGCCGAAGTTCTGCTTATACGGCTGGCTCATGCCGGTTAAGGTCACCCCCAATAAGGTACGGCCGTGGAATGCACCGTCAAAGGCAATAATGCCGGGGCGATTGGTGTGCGCTCGGGCAATTTTCACCGCGTTCTCTACCGCTTCCGCGCCGCTGGTAAAGAACACGCTTTTGAACTCTTCACCGCCGCCAATCAGCTTATTCAGGCGTTTTGCCAGCTCGATATAGCCCGGGTACGCAGCCACCTGGAAACAGGCGTGGGAAACCAACTGCAGCTGCCGGGTGACGGCATTAATCACTGCCGGATGGCTGTGGCCGACGTTTAATACGCCGATGCCGCCAACGAAATCTAAATAGCGATTACCTTCCACATCCCACACTTCGGAACCTTTGCCTTTGGCAATCACAATCGGGTGCGCGGTGACCACGCCGCGCGGCACGTTTTCGGCACGGGCGTCCAGTAACAGGGCGTTATCAGAAAATGTCTGCTGCTCAGCCAGTAAATTATGCATTGTATGCCTCATTGACGTGAAAATGATGAATTGCCCCAGCGGGCATCTGCCAAGTATCGCAATAAGCCGGACCATTAAGCTGCCGTTCCGGGAGCGGCAGCAGCATTAACTTTCGTAATTCGGGCTAATCTTTCGGTTAAATTTCTGGCCCGAGCGTTTCCTGCACCAGCGCGCAATACCAGCGGATGCCGAACGGGATCAGCGCATCGTTAAAATCATATTCGGAGTGGTGCAGCGGGCGGCTGTCGGCACTGCCCAGCCACAGATAGGCACCGGGTTTTGCCTGCAACATAAACGAGAAATCTTCCGAGGTCAGCGCCGGTTTAGGCGCCTCGGCGTGCGCCAGCCCGGCACGCGCCGCCGCACGTAATGCGGTGGCCGCCTGTTCAGCGCCGTTAATGGTTGCCGGATAGTAACGGTCATATTGCACCGCAGCCGTCAGGCCGTGGGCGGCGGTGACGTGCTGCGCCAGCTCGCGCATGCGCTGCTCAATGCGGTCCTGCACGGCGCTGTCAAAGCTGCGCACCGTGCCGCTCAGCGTGGCCTGCGCCGGGATCATATTGTGCGAGAAGCCGCCGTTGATGCGCGTGACCGTCAGCACCGCCGGGTCGCACGGGTCGAGATCGCGGCTGACGATGGTGTGCAGGGCCACCACCAGCTCGCTGGTCGCCAGCAGCGTGTCCGGCGTCAACTGCGGCTGCGCGGCATGCCCGCCGCCGCCCTCAACGCGGATAGAAAACGCATCGCCCGCGCCCATGATAGGCCCCGGGCGCGTCTGCACCACGCCGAGCGGCAGCTGCGGCCAGTTGTGAATGGCGTAAACCTCGTCGCAGGGGAAGCGCTCGAACAGGCCGTCGTCGATCATTGCCTGCGCGCCTGCCAGCCCCTCTTCTGCCGGTTGGAAGATGAAATTCACCGTGCCGTCGAACTGCGCATCGGCGGCGAGCGCCTGCGCCGCGCCGAGCAGCATCACCGTGTGGCCGTCATGGCCGCAGGCGTGGCAGACGTTCGGCTGCTGGCTTTTCCACGGCTGGGTGCCGTTATCGGCCATCGGCAGCGCATCCATATCGGCGCGCAGGCCGACGGCACGCGGGCTGGTGCCGCGCTTCAGCACCCCGACTACACCGGTTTTACCGATGCCCTGATAGACTTCCAGCCCCAGCCGGGCCAGGAATTCCGCCACCAGCCCGCTGGTGCGGTGCTCCTGATAGCCCAGCTCCGGGTGCTGGTGCAGATCGCGCCGCAGCGCCACTAATGCCGCAATATCCATCTCAATATCCCTGTTCGCGGTCGACCACGCCGACCATGGATTCACCGCGTTCATAGCGGCGAATATTGTCCAGCAGCGCTTTTACCGCGCTCTCCGGCTGGGTCTGGCTGGCAATGTGCGGCGTCAGCCAGATGGCCGGATGCTGCCAGAAGGCGTGCCCGGCGGGCAGCGGTTCCGGGGCGGTAACATCAACCACCGCCGCGCTCAGCTGCTGACGGTCGAGGGCAGCCACTAAGTCGTCATGATTGAGCTGCGCCCCGCGCCCGACCTGCACCAGCGCCGCGCCGGGCGGCAGCTGACTGAAAAGGTCGGCGTTTAACATCCCTTCGGTGCTGGCGGTGAGCGGCAGCAGGCAGATCAGGATATCGCTGCGCGCAAGAAACTCAGCCAGCCGCTGGTTACCGGCAAAGCACTGCACGCCGGGCAGATCGCGTGGGGTGCGGCTCCAGCCTGCGCAGTCAAACCCGAGCGCCACCAGCGGTTTCAGCACCGCCTCGCCCAGCGCGCCGAGGCCCATCACGCCAACGCGCCGCTTGCCGGCGGTCTGTACCGGGTGCGTCTGCCAGATGCCCGCGCGCTGCTGTTGCAAATAGCGCGGCATATCGCGATGCAGGCCAAGCACGGCAAAGGTCACATACTCCACCATGCCGCTGGTCAGGCCCGGCTCGATCATGCGCACCACCGGCAGCTGCGGCGGCAGGCTGGCGTAATCGAACTGGTCTGCACCCGCCCCTACGGAAAACAGCACCTTCAGGTTGGGAAACTGCTGCATGATATTGTCCGGCGGCACCCACGCGACCAGGTACTCCACCTCATGCGGGTTGCCAAACTCCGGCCACAGCCGGAAGCTGGCCGCCGGGGCCATTTCCGCCACCAGCGCGGCCCACTTCTGCCCGCGCTCGGGCTCTGATTTGTAGACAATATTCATCAGGCCATCGCCTGGCTCATTAGCCCGAATGCCTGCATGCCACCGCTCTCCGGCTGCCAGGGTTGCCCTTTGACCATGGTGGTTGGCGCATCCACTTCTACCAGCCCCAGCGTATTCAGCCACGGGCCAAGCCCGGCCGAACGGTCGCTATCAATGCGCACAAACTGCCCCGCTACGCCGCTTAGCAGCTCGCTGACCAGCAGTTTAGCGTTAGCGAGATTGCGCGCCACAATCGGCCCGATGGCATAGCCGTGGCCGAAGCGGCGCAGGCTGGCGAACCCGGCAGCGGTACCGTTCTCCTCCAGCACCAGGAAGCGTTCGGCGCGCTCAAGCAGGTGAGTGATCAACAGCGGGCGCTGCTGGCCGTGCGCCTGGCGGTCGAGCGCGGTCAGCAGCGCGGCATCCTGGAGGCCCGCGCTGCGCATCCGCTGCTGCGGCCCGCAGGCGATGGCCGCTACCGGAGCCAGTTCGCGACACTGGTGCTGCTCAACGTGGCCGGTGGCGACAAATCCGAGTTTTTCATACAGCGGCTGTCCGGCAGCGGTGGCGTGCAGGCGCACGTTGCTGCCTTCAAGCCTGGCCAGCGCCGCCTGCATCAGCTGTTTGCCAATGCCGCGCCCCTGCTGTGCATCATCGACAATCACCAGGCCAAGGGTGGCGTAATCCTTGCCCCAGCGCCAGAACAGGAGGGTACCGACCAGCGTCCCGTGCTCTTCCGCCGCCAGCCCTTCCCCCAGCAGCAGAGCCTGCTGCCAGTCCGCGCGCCGGTGCGGCCACTTAAGCTGCTGAGTAAGCGCATAAGCCGCATCCAGATGGGTTTCGTTCATTGCTTTGATTTCAAGAGTCATCACTGTTCCTTACATCATGCCCGGCGCATCAAGGCCGGAACCGTCAATCAGGCGTTCATAGCGGAACGGCTTCGCATCAACAATCGGGCTATCGTGGGTGGCGAGATCGGCGGCAAGGCGCCCGGCACCGGGACCGATGCCAAAGCCGTGCGCGCTGTAACCCGCCGAAATAATCAGGCCCGGCAGCTTGCCAACGGGGGAGATCACCGGCACCGCGTCCGGCGTGCTGTCGATCATCCCGCCCCACGCCTGCTCAAGGCGCACGCCCGCCATCGACGGGAACTCGCTGCGCATCGCCGCCAGCCCCTCCTCCACCATCGCCATATCGGGATGCGGGTCGAGGATGCGGACTTTCTCGAACGGCGACACGCCATCCAGCTGCCAGCGCGCCAGCGCTTCCGGGCCGCGGATAAACGGGCTGATACCGAAGTTAATCGTCAGGTTTTTACGCCGCGCCTTAAAGGTCGGGTAGAACTGGCGGGCGTAACGCAGCCCCTGCGCGCCAGGCTCAAGGCGGCCACGGCCGGAAACAGAGACGGTATAACTGCCGTCGAGCTGCGGGCGGCAGGCAAAGCCCGGCGTATACAGCGGCAGGGCAATTTTTTGTTCAATCGGCGCGGTGCGAAAAGCGGTGCCGATCACGTTGCCGAGCGGCAGATCGATACCGTGACGACGGCAGAACATAGATGTCCACGCCCCGCCCGCGCAGATCACGCTGCTGGTTTTGATCAGGCCGCGTTCGGTCACCACGCCGCTAACCTTACCGTTAGTGATATCCAGACCGCGCACCGCGCACTGCTGAAACACCAGCCCGCCAAGGCGCTGCGCCGCTATCGCCAGGCCCGGTGCCGCCAGTGAGGGTTCGGCATGACCATCGGTTGGCGATGACACCCCGCCCAGCCAGCGGCTGGAGCTGCCCGGCGTCATCTCTTTAGCGCGCGCGGCGGTGAGGATTTCGCTGTGAAAATCATAGCCTTTCGCCATGGTGTTCCACGCTTCCCAGGCGTTGATGTCAGCCTGGTTTTGGGTGGCGTACACCAGCCCGCTGCGGCGGAAGCCCAGCTCTTCGCCGGTCTCTTCGCCCAGTTCGGCCCAGCGCTGCAGGGCGTACTTGATCAGCGGCAGTTCGCGCTCGTCGCGGTTCTGCTGGCGGCACCAGCCCCAGTTGCGGCTCGACTGCTCACCGCCGACCAGGCCCTTTTCAATCAGCACCACGCTGACGCCTTTTTTTGCCAGTTCATAGGCCGCAGCCGCCCCGGCGATCCCGGCACCAATCACCACCACATCCGCTGCCGGTGGGAAATGCGGGCTGTCCTGTACGTATCGAATCGGTGCTGGCATGTTGTTCCTTACCTGAAAATTTTTTTATTGCGGGCGAGGCATGCCTCGCCCCTACAGAGTGTGGCGTAGGGGTCAGGCATGCCTGACCCGCTCCGGGTCTACAACGCGATATCGCTCTCCTGGTGCTCGTCGAGCCAGCCCTGGCGCAGCTCCGGTACCGCGCGCTTCAGGCGCTCATAGTACAGCTCGCTTGACGGCTTGTCGTAATCGGCGCGCGCCACCTGGGTGACCATGCGGCCATTTTTTACCACGATAATTTCGTCGCACACCGAGCGCACCGCGTGCAGGTCGTGACTGATAAAAAGCACCGACAGGCCCAGCTCGCGGCGCAGCTCGGTAATCAGATCCAGCACCGCCGCCGCTACCACGGTATCCAGCGCCGAGGTCACCTCATCACAGAGGATCAGGTCCGGCTCGGCGGCCAGCGCGCGCGCCAGATTGACGCGCTGCTTCTGCCCACCGGACAGCGACCACGGCTTGCGCCACAGCACGTTGCGCGGCAGGCGTACCAGGTCGAGCAGCTGGAACATCCGCCGCTCCAGCGCTGCACCGCGCAGCCCGTGGAACAGCTTCAGCGGGCGCTTGAGAATGGTCTCGATAGTGTGCGCCGGGTTGAGCGCGGTATCCGCCATCTGGAACACGTACTGAATGCGGCGCAGCTCGTTTTCCGGGCGCTGGTGCATATCCCCGGCAATATAGTGGCCGTTAAACAGAATATGGCCGCCGCTCGGCTTGTTCATTCCGGCTATCGCGTGCGCCAGCGTGGTTTTGCCGGAGCCGGACTCGCCGATAATGCCAATCGCCTGGCCGCGATAGAGCTTGAAGTTAATCTCTTCGAGGATCTTAATCTTCGGCTGCCCTTCACCGTCGAGCGGGCCGTACCCGGCGCTGAGGTCGCGCACCTGCAGCAGCGGCTGCACGTTCTCATCCTGCTCCTGCCACGGGCTGGGGCGCGTTTTCTGCTTCGCCGCCTCCAGCAGCAGATGGCTGTACTCCGCCACCGGGGCGCGCAGCAGCTGCTCGGTGGTGCCGTATTCGGCGATATTGCCCTTTAGCAGCACCAGGATTTTATCCGCCATCTGCGCCACTACCGCCAGGTCGTGGCTGACGTAAATGGCGGTGGTGCCACGCTGGCGCACCACGCGGCGGAAGGCCTTCAGCACCTCCACCTGGGTTGTCACGTCGAGCGCGGTGGTCGGTTCATCGAGGATCACCACCTCCGGGTCGCTAATCAGCGCCATCGCCGTCATCAGGCGCTGTAGCTGCCCGCCGGAGACCTGATGCGGATAGCGGTCACCGATGGTTTCCGGGTTGGGCAGCGCCAGTTCGCGGAACAGCTCAATCGCTTTGGTTTCGGCTGCGGCGCGGCTCATCACCCCGTGGGTCACCACCGGCTCGACCACCTGGTCCATGATCTTCATCGCCGGGTTAAACGAGGCGGCGGCACTCTGGGCGATGTAGGCTACCTTGTTGCCGCGAAACTGGCACAGCTGCGCGGGGGTTAATGAGGTGACATCGGTTCCGGCCACGTGCACGGTGCCGCCCGCAATTTTGCAGCCGTGGCGGGCATAGCCCATCAGCGCCAGCGCAATAGTGGTTTTGCCCGAGCCGGACTCGCCGATCAGCGCCAGCACTTCACCCTTCTGTACGGTAAAACGAATATCGGAAACCAGGCTTATTTCATGACCATCGTCGGCGCTGGCGGTGACGCGCAGGTTCTCGACCGACACCATCGGCGTGGAGGCGTGTGGCGTAATATTCATGCAACCCCCTTAGCGACCACGGTTAATGAACGCATGGACTGTAAGCTGTCGATAAACAGGTTGGCGCCGATAGTCAGGCTGGCAATCGCCACCGCCGGCATCAGCACCGCCGGGGAGCCGTCAAACAGCCCCTGCAGGTTTTCGCGCACCAGCGTGCCCCAGTCGGCATAAGGCGGCTGAACCCCAAGGCCAAGGAAGCTCAGGCCGCTGAGCAGCAGCACGATATAGACGAAACGCAGGCCGAAGTCGGTGAGCATCGGGTGCAGCATATTCGGCAGGATGTCGTGGATAGCAACGTACAGGCGGCTTTCACCGCGCAGGCGCGAGGCCTGCACGTAGTCCATTGAACGCAGGTTCGAGGCCATGGCATAGGCGATACGGTAGGCGCCCGGCCAGTAGGTAAACACCGCGGTGATAATCAGCATCGGCAGCGACGAGCCAAACACCGCAACGATCATCAGCGCCAGAATTTTGCCCGGCAGCACCAGCATCGCGTCGTTGATGCGCCCCAGCACCTCCTCCAGCCAGCGCCCGGCGACCGCCGCCAGCAGCGCCAGCAGCGTACCGACCAGGCTCGCCAGCAGCGCGGCACTGAGCGCCAGGCCGATAGAGTAGCGCGCGCCGAAGAGAATACGGCTGAAGATGTCGCGCCCGAGGTAATCGGTGCCGAACCAGAACTCGCGGCTGAAGTCGCCGAACAGCGGACCGCCGCCGATATCCTCAAGATTGTGCGGCGCCAGCGCGGTGCCGAATACCGCCATCACGATCCAGAACAGGGTGATCAGCAGGCCAATACGCCCGCTGACGGAGAGAGATTGAAAAAAGCGCCACGGCAGCGTGAGTGTGTTCATCAGCCCCTCCACTTAGGATTGAATGCAATAGTCAGGACGTCAGCAATCATCAGCAGTACCAGGTAGCAGACGGCGAAGAACATCACGCACAGCTGCACCACCGGCAGGTCGCGGTTACTCACCGCATCAACCATCTGGCTGGCCAGCCCCGGATAACTGAAAATACTTTCGATAATTATCACCCCGCCAAACAGGTAGGAGAGGCTGAGGGAGATGGCGTTAGCAATCGGTCCGACCGCGTTGGGCAGCGCATGGCGCAGCATGGCACGCAGTGGGGAGACGCCTTTCAGCAACGTCATCTCCAGGTACGGGCTGTCCATCTGGTTGACGATCGCGGCACGCGTCATGCGCGCCATCTGCGCCACCACCACGCAGCACAGGGTCATCACCGGCAGCGCGAAGGTGCGCAGGAAGCCGAGAAAATCCTGATGCGTGGAGCCGAGCGACATCGCCGGCACCCAGTGCAGCTTAACGGCGAAGATGATCACCGCCACGGTCGCCACCAGGAACTCCGGCACCGCGACCACCGCCATGGTGCTGACCACCAGCGCCCGGTCCAGCAGCGAGCCGCGCTTCATTGCGGCAGTGATGCCGATGATCAGTGCGACCGGCACCGAGACCAGGGTGGTGGTCGCCGCCAGCTGGAAGGTGGCAGGAATACGCTGCGCCACCAGCTGGGTCACCGGCAGGTTACTGGCAAACGATGTACCGAAATCACCATGAAGCATTCCGAATAGCCAGCTGAAATAGCGCATCAGCAGCGGCTGGTCGAGCCCGAGCTGCTGGCGCAGCGCCGCCACCGTTTCTGCGGTCGCCGACTGGCCAAGGATCATCTGCGCCGCATCGCCCGGCAGCATGCTGGTAATGAAAAATACCAGCGCTGAGACGATAAAGAGCGTAAGTAAACCCGACCCTATTCGCCGGAGTATCAGTGTGAGAATGTACCGGTTCATCGCCGTTCTCCTGCTCAGTGTTTAGAGATTAAGCCGACAGCCACGCGAACTCATGGAAGCGGTAACCCATCATCATGCCCGATGGCCAGGCCTCCACCCCTTTCACCTTATTGCTACAGCCATCCATGGTGCTGATAAAGGCCGGGATCAGGGTGCCGCAGTTGTCGTACACCAGCTGCTGCATGTCGCCATACATCTGCTTGCGCTTCGCCTGGTCGCTTTCACCGCGGGCGGCGCTCAGCAGCTGATCGAACTGGGCGTTTTTCCAGCCGGATTCGTTCCAGGGCGCCGAGGACTGGTAAAACTGCGAGAACAGCATATCCAGCGTCGGGCGCGGGTTAATTGAGCCGTAGCCAATTGGATCTTTCATCCAGTGCGCAGACCAGTAGCCGTCATACGGTACGCGGCGCACCGCAACGTTGAGACCTGTATTGCGGGCAATCTGCTGCAGCAGCTGGCCCCCTTCCACTGCCCCTTCAATATTTGGCGTGGTGATCACTTCCACCTTCGCGCCGACCATATTGGCTTTTTTCAGGTGGAATTTCGCTTTGTCGAGATCCAGCGGGCGCTGCGGGATATCCTTATTGAACATCGGGTGCCACGGCGGAACCGGGGTATCGTTACCGACGGTACCAAAGCCCTGCAGCACGGTTTTCACAATCATTTCACGCGGCTGCAGATACTTCATTGCCAGCACGAAATCTGGGTTGCTGCCCGGCGCTTTATCGGTGCGAATAATCAGGTCGCTGTACATGCCGGACTTGCTCTCCATGATGGTGAACTGCCCGTTCTGCTTCAGGCGTTTCACATCGTTAGCGGAGAGCGTAGAGACGATATGCAGGTCGCCGGACATCAGCGCATTGACGCGCGCCGCCGGATCGGTGACGCCCATCAGCTCCACTTCGTCAAGGTGCGGCAGGCCCGGCTTCCAGTAATTTTTGTTCTTCGTGCCCAGGGTACGCACACCCGGCTGGAACGCCTTCAGGACGAACGGCCCGGTGCCGATGGCTTTGCTGAAGTCTTTGGTGCCGTCCTGCACAATCAGGAACGAGCTGGTGGCGAGAATTGACGGCAGGTCAACGTTGGCCTGCTCCAGCACGATCGAGACCTCGGTCGGGCTGACCGCTTTAATCTCTTTCATCTGGCTGGCGAGGGTGATCACCGTCGAGGCCACCGCCGGATCTTTATGGCGGCTGAGCGAGTAAACCACATCGGCGGCGGTCAGGGCCTTGCCATCGTGGAAGGTGACGCCCGGGCGCAGTTTGATGTTCCAGCTGATGCCGTCGGTGCTGTCAAAAGATTCCGCCAGCGCGGGCTGCGCCTTGAGGTTTTTATCCAGCTCGGTCAGGCCGCTGTAGAACATAAACTGGCGGCAGTAGTCGCCGCTGTTGCTGCCTTTGGCCGGGTCGAGGGTATCGCTGGCTGAGGCATTCGCCACCGCCGCACGCAGCTTGCCGCCCATTACCGGGGTTTCCGCCGCGAAGCTGAACTCCGGGAAGCCGATCAGGCCGGTACTCATCACCGCGCCGGCGGACAGCAGCTTCATCATGCCGCGTCGTGAAATGGCAACATCCGTTATCGCCTGGGTCAAATTCGGGTTAACGCGGCTAAATTCTTTGCGAAATTTACTCATCTGCACACCCTCAAATCGTTATGGTTGAAATCGTTAAGAGAAGCGATCCTTCGCCTTATAGTAGAGACCCGCGACAGGCAGGAACCACGGTTTGCCAAAGTAGCCGGGAACCGCAGGCCAGGTGCTGCGCTGCCAGGGATTGTTATTGGCTTTTTCTGCAACCAGGTCCGCCATGACCCGGCCCATCCACACTGACATCTGGGTACCATGCCCGCTGTAGCCGAGCGAATAGAACACCCCTTCGTGCTCACCCGCGTGCGGCAGGCGGTCGGCAGTCATATCCACCAGCCCGCCCCAGCAGTAATCAATCGGTACATCACCTAACGCCGGGAACATCTTCTGCATGCCGGCTTTCAGCACATCGCCGCTTTTGGCGTCGGAGGTCGGGCTGCTGACGGCGAAGCGCGCCCGTCCGCCAAACACCAGACGCCGATCGGCGGTGGTGCGGATATAGTTGCCGAGATTGAGCGACGTGACGTAGGTACGGTCACCCGGCAGGATCTGCTGTAATAAAGAGTCGGGCAGCGGTGCGGTGACGGTGACAAAGCTGCCGACCGGAATAATCCGGCGCTGGAACCAGTCAAACGGACCGATGTTGGAGCAGCCGGTGGCCATCAGCACTTTTTCAGCGACGATATCGCCCTGCGCGGTGCTGACGCGGTGACGGTAGCCGTTGAGGCGCGTCAGGCCGGTAACGGCACGCTGCGGATAGATGGCGGCGCCGGCGCGGGCAGCGGCTTCGGCCAGCCCCACGCCGAATTTGCCCATGTGCATCTGCCCGCCGTGGCGCTGTAACAGCCCGCCGTGGAAGGCGGGCGAGTCGATCTCCCGCTTCACATCGTCGGCACTGAGGATTTCAACATCCGGGTCGACGTGGCGTTTCATCATCTCGCACGCCGCCACCAGCGACGGCAGGTGTGAGGCCTTGCTGGCCAGCTTCAGTTTGCCGCAGCGGCGGAAGTCGCAGTCGATCTGCTCGTCAGCCACCACGCTCTGCACGTAGTCGACCGCATCGGCAAACGCCCGGTAGTAGCGCGTCGCCTGCTCCACGCCCTGGCTCTCCACCAGCGCCGAAAAGTTCTGCGCCACCCCGGTGTTACAGTGGCCGCCGTTGCGGCCGGATGCCTGGCTCATCACCTCGCCCGCTTCCAGCACCACCACGTTCACTCCGCTGCGCGCCAGGTTCAGCGCCGCCGAGATGCCGGTAAACCCCCCGCCAATGACCACCACATCGGCGGTGGCAGGCAGGTCGCCTGTCGCTGCACCGGTGAATGCGGGTGCCGTTGCCTGCCAGAATGATTCCAGTTTCATCGCTCCGCTCCTCTGAGGCTTACAGCCCGACGACGCCAGGAAGTCCGCCAATATCTTTAATCTCGGTGTACTCGTAGGCCGGGTTGCCCGGGCCGTGACCGCGATTAACATAGACTTTATTTTTGATGCCGAGGTCATACGCGGTCATCAGGTCATAACGCAGGCTGCTGGAGACGTGCAGGATCTCTTCCGGCCCGCAGTTCAGCTTGTTAAGCATGTACTCGAAGCCCTTCATCTGCGGCTTGTAGGCGCCCACTTCTTCGGCGGTGATAGTCATGTGGATCGGGGCACCGAGGCGCGGTATATGGTTTTTGATCAGCTCATCGGTGGAGTTGGTCAGCAGCACCAGCGGAAACTCTTTGGCAACCTCCGCCAGCCCAGCCGGAACGTCGGGATGCGGTCCCCAGGTTGCGCAGGCGGTCATCACTGCAGCACAATCCTGGTCAGTACACTCCACGCCCCATTTGTTGCAGGTGCGGTACAGCGCGTTAGCCACCACCAGCGGATAGAGTTTGAATGCCCCCAGCACTTCGTCCAGACGGTAGTTTGAGAAGTCGGTGGTGAAGGCCGCCATACGGTCCGGGCTGACGCGATCGGCGAACACGGCAGCGGCGGCACCGGCCATATCGAAGTTGATCAACGTGCCATAACAGTCGAAGGTGATGTATTTCGGTTTAAACACAGCCATTACGCTACCTCTTTAGAGTTCGGTTTAAGGATGAAATCAGTGATTAGAAGTCGATCAGTACGCTTTTATATCGCTGGCAAGCTTCGAACGCCTGGCGGCCCAGATCCTTGCCGATGCCTGAGCCGTGGAAGCCGCCGGTCGGAATAATAAAGTCGCCGGAGCGGCCGTAACGGTTGATCCACACGGTGCCAGCGGCAATGCCGCGCATCGCCCGCAGGGCACGATCAATATTTTTGGTGTGTACCCCGGCGCACAGGCCGTAGGTGGGGTGGGAAGCCAGCGCAAGGCCTTCGGCTTCCTCATCGAAAATCTGTACGGTGAGCACCGGGCCGAAGATCTCCTCCTGCACCGCCGGATTATCGTTGGTCACCCCCGCCAGCAGCGTCGGCTGCCAGAAATAGCCCTCTCCGGTATCGGCAAAGCGCTGCCCGCCCACCAGCACTTCCGCACCCTGCTGGCGTGCACTGCTGACCAACGATTCGACCTTCGCCGCCTGGCGCTGGTCAATCATCGGCGCATAGCGGCTGCTTTCGTCCCAGGTCACCCCGGCGCGGAAGTCCTGGCACAGCGCAATCAGCTGGCTAATCAGCGCGTCGTGCACGCCGCGCTGCACAATCAGGCGGGTGCCGGCCACGCAGGCCTGGCCGCCGTTGGCGGTGAAGCCGCGCAGGATGCGCCCGGCCACTTCGCCAATGTCGCCGCAGTCGTCAAACACCAGCTGCGGGCTTTTGCCGCCCAGCTCCAGCGTGACCGGCTTCATCCCGTTAAACGCCGCGTCGCTCATAATGCGTGCACCGGTGGCGGTTGAACCGGTAAAGGAGACTTTGCGCACCAGCGGATGCGCCACCAGCGCGCTGCCGGTAACCGACCCGCCGCCCTGGATAATATTCAGCACCCCGGCAGGCAGGCCCGCCTGCACCGCCAGCTCCGCCATGCGCACGGTGGAGAACGGCGTCAGCTCGGAAGGTTTCAGCACCACGGCATTTCCTGCTGCCAGCGCCGGACCGCATTTCCATGAGGCCATCGACAGCGGGAAGTTCCATGGCGTAATCGCCCCAATCACCCCGTAAGGCTCCGGCACCAGCATGCCAAGACTGGCATCGCGCGTCGGCAGCACGTCACCGCTGTATTTGTCGGCACACTCGGCGTAGAAGCGAATCGCTTCGGCAGTAAAGGGGATCTCGTGATTAACCACGTCATGGATCGGGCGGGTCGAGCCAAGCGACTCCAGCTGTGCCAGCAGCGGATCGGACTCAATCAGGTCCGCCCAGCGCGACAGTACTGCAGCGCGCTGGCGCGGCGGGCAGCTGGCCCAGCCGCTGGCGCGTGCGGCGCTATCCGCCACGCTGACCGCTTCATCAACCAGCGCCGCATCCGCCTGGTACAGCTCCCCCGCCAGCAGGCCATCGGAAGGACGCTTGACCGCCAGCTGCTCACCCTGCCCGCGAATATGCTGACCATTAATGAAATGTCCTGCGGGAAGTGCAATGTTATCCGGGTTAAAACTGAGCATGGTGTGTTCCTTATTTAGCCTGCTAACTAATGCTTTCTGGTACTAAGTAATATTGCATTTGTATTAAGCAATGCAGAAAGTATGCCAGCCCTGGGAAAAAATAATAATGCGTAAAAGCGGGGTGAAAAAAATTTTGTGCCGTAATGACGGTGGTTTTTTTCCAGTTAAGCCGACTATTTAAATAGATGATTTTCATCACAAAACGAATGCACCAGCGCGGTGAATCCGGTACTAAACTTGCACCAATTCAGCGCGGACGTTTTGTCAGGCTTTCATTAAGCCACGGGTTTATTTATAAAAAAGGCCCGCACCTTTTCGGGGTGCAGGCCTTTTTTAACGCTTAAACTTTATTTAGCTTTTAAAGACTGCCGAAATGAAACGCTTTTGATTCGAGATATTCTTCAATGCCGTAGCGCGAGCCTTCGCGCCCGACGCCGGAGAGTTTAATTCCACCAAACGGCGCCACTTCTAAAGAAACAGAGCCGGTATTAAAACCGACCATACCAAATTCCAGCGACTCTCCTACACGCCATGCGCGGCGAATATCTTCGGTGAAGAAATAAGCCCCAAGACCGTAAGGGGTATCATTCGCCATATTTATCGCTTCTTCTTCTGTGTCAAAAATAAACAGCGGTGCGACCGGGCCAAAGGTCTCTTCATGGGCAATGCGCATGGCGCGGGTAACGCCGCCAAGTACCGTCGGCGCCACGAAGGTGCCGTTACCGTTGCTGATGCCGCCGGTTAACAGCTCGGCGCCGTGGCTGAGCGCATCTTCAATATGGCCATTCACTTTGCTTACCGCCGCCGCGTTGATCAGCGGGCCGATGGTGCTGCCGTCGGCAAAACCATCGCCCACTTTCAGCTTCGCCACCTCTTCCAGCAGGCGGGCGGCAAAGCGCGGGTAGATAGTACGCTGAACCAGAATGCGGTTGGCGCAGACGCAGGTTTGCCCGGCGTTGCGGAATTTACTCATCATCACCCCGCTGATAGCAATCTCGAGGTCGGCATCGTCAAAGACGATCAGCGGCGCGTTACCGCCCAGTTCGAGGCTCAGGCGCTTAATGCTGTCGGCGCTCTGCTGCATCAGCAGCTGGCCGATGCGCGTCGAGCCGGTGAAGGAGATTTTCCGCACCGTGCGGCTGCCGGTCAGGGTTTCGCCAATCTCTTTGGGTAAGCCGGTGACAATCTGCAATACCCCAGCCGGGATGCCTGCGCGCTGCGCCAGTGCGATCAGCGCCAGCGCCGACAGCGGGGTCAGCTCCGACGGCTTAACGATGATCGGGCAGCCTGCGGCCAGCGCCGGGGCAACCTTGCGGGTGATCATCGCAATCGGGAAGTTCCACGGGGTAATAGCGGCGGCGACGCCAACCGGCTGCTTCAGCACCAGGATACGGCGGTCATCGCTCGGTGCCGGAATGGTGTCGCCATAAATGCGGCGAGCTTCTTCGGCAAACCACTTCACAAAACCCGCGCCGTACAGCACTTCGCCCCTGGCTTCCGCCAGCGGTTTGCCCTGCTCGGCGGTCATGATGGTGGCCAGGTCGTCAGCATTGTCGAGGATCAGCTGATGCCATTTCTCCAGCAGCAGCGCACGCTGCGCGTTCGGCGTCTTCGCCCAGCTTTTACGTGCCGCATCGGCAAAGGCTATCGCCTGCTCGGTTTCCTGAGCGCCGAGCGCCGGAATAGTACAGAGCACTTCGCCGGTTGACGGGTTGGTGACCGGCAGCGTTTCGCCGTTGAGCGCGCCCTGCCATTCACCGTTAAAAAAAGCCTGCTGGCGCAGCAGAGTAGCGTCATGTAAACGTTGTGCGAGCATAGCGTCTCCTTAATAAGTTCATTTCACTTTAACGGAGGCGCGGCAATCAATGCTGCGTTATCACAGTGTGGGGAGCGCGCGGAAAGGGGTTTTCGCCGGGGAAACGAAATTTTATGCCGTGGCCGGTGTCATCGCCATGACCTGTAGGGGTTGACCTTCTTTTTCGGTCAACCCGCTGTGTGAAAGGACTGTCTGTTAACACCGTATTTTTTGTAGGGGTTGACCTTCTTTTCCGGTCAACCCGCTGTGTGAAAGGACTGTCTGTGAACACCGTATTTTTGTAGGGGTTGACCTTCTTTTCCGGTCAACCCGCTGTGTGAAAGGGCCGACCGAAAAAGAGGATCGGCCCCTACTGTCTGTGCACCGTATTTTTGTAGGGGTTGACCTTCTTTTCCGGTCAACCCGCTGTGTGAAAGGGCCGATCGAAAAAGAGGATCGGCCCCTACTGTCTGTGCACCGTATTTTTGTAGGGGTTGACCTTCTTTTCCGGTCAACCCGCTGTGTGAAAGGGCCGATCGAAAAAGAAGATCGGCCCCTACTGTCTGTGCACCGTATTTTTGTAGGGGTTGACCTTCTTTTTCGGTCAACCCGCTGTGTGAAAGGGCCAATCGAAAAAGCGGATCGGCCCCTACTGTCTGTGCACCGTATTTTTGTAGGGGTTGACCTTCTTTTCCGGTCAACCCGCTGTGTGAAAGGGCCGATCGAAAAAGAAGATCGGCCCCTACTGTCTGTGCACCGTATTTTTGTAGGGGTTGACCCTCTTTTTCGGTCAACCCGCTGTGTGAAACGGCCAATCGAAAAAGCGTATTGGCCCCTGCTGTTCTGCGATTTGCCGTTAAATCTGGAAATCGATCACCGTTTCCTCTTCGTTCAGCGACAGTGCCTGGCGCTTGATCTCTTCCAGTGACAGATTGGCGTTGCACAGCTCGAGGAACTGCCAGACAAAATTACGCTGCAGCTGGCCGCGCTTCAGGCCCAGCCACACGGTGTTTGACTCAAACAGATGGCGCGCTTCCAGCCGGGTGAGCTGCGAATGCTCATCCAGCTGGCAGGCCTGATCGGCCAGAATCCCCACGCCTAATCCCAGTTCAACATAGGTTTTCACCACGTCGGAGTCCTGGGCGCTCAGCACAATATCCGGCTTCAGGCTGGCACTGTGGAAGGCGCGATCCACGCGGGAGCGCCCGGTGATCCCCTGGCGGTAGGTGATCAGCGGATAACGGCTGAGCGCCGCCAGGGAAACCGGCTGCTGCTGCTCGAGCTCGTGCCCTTTCGGCACCAGCAGCGCGTGATGCCAGCTGAACCACGGGAAAGCCGCCAGCGCCGGGTTGTTGACCACCTGCTCACTGGCGATGCCGATATCCGCCTCCCCCGCCACCAGCATTGAGACGATCTCCTGCGGAGAACCCTGGTTGAGTTCGAGACGGACATTCGGATAGAGCGCGCGGAAGGCCTTGATCACTTTCGGCAGGCTATAACGTGCCTGGGTGTGGGTGGTGGCGATGGTGAGGACGCCGCTCGATTCGTTAGTAAAGACATCGGCGAGGCGACGCACTTTTCCAGCTTCATCCAGAATGCGTTCGGCAATGGTTAGCAGCGCTTTACCCGGTTCGGTCATGCCGAGCAGACGTTTGCCGCGCCGGATAAAAATCTCTACGCCCAGTTCATCTTCTAAATCACGTATATGGCGGCTGACTCCAGACTGGGAGGTGAACAGCGCATTAGCCACTTCGGTGAGATTAAACTCGCAGCGTGCCGCTTCCTTAATGATTTTAAGTTGCTGAAAATTCACGTGCGTTCCTCTCTCGGTTATCTGCTGGTTTACATCATGTTAAGGATGCAAATTGATAGCAACAAATAATAAAAAGAGGTTTTATATGCTTTTTAGCGATAAGGCGGGCGGTGAGGCGCGCGACTGCGCGCCCGGCACAAAGGGGAGTTAACTGACCAGCATCAGCTCGCGATCTTCCACCACCGGCTTATTAAGCAGCGACAGCAGAATGTTTTTCACCGCCTGCGCCGACGGCGACAGGGGTTCACGGGCAGAGACGTTAAGAGAGAGCGGCAGGTTCAGCGTCGGGCTGGTAATCCGCGCCATCCAGGCATTGGTCGAGCTGACCAGCGCGCGCGCCGCGGACTCTGGCAATACCGTCGCCCCCATACCGCTGGAAACTGCCGAGGTCAGCGTGGCGATGGACTCTATCTCACCGATAATACGCGCGCTGAGGCGGCGCAGGGAGAACGCTTCATCAACCCGTTTGCGCACGGCGCTGTAGTCACGCGGCAGGAACAGGTTCATCTCGGCAACGTCGGCGAGATCGATGCTTTGCCCCGGACAGGCGCTGGCGCCCACCAGATATAATTCCTCTTTCATCAGCGCAATGCTGGTGATGCCGGCCGTCGGCGCACGATCGTACAGCACCGCCATGTCAAGCTGCCCATTCATCACTTTTTCGTTTAGTGAAGCCCCGCTGTTTTCGTGTAAGTACACCAGCACGTCCGGGAACTGTTCACGCACGGTTTGCAGCAGCGGCATGGTCAGTGAGGAGGCGGCCGTACCCGGCGCGAGGCCAATCGAGACCTGCCCGCTTAGCGCCTGCCCGGCATTAATTACCGCAGTCTGTGCCTGCTCGCACTGGCGTAAAATCGTGCGAGCGTGGGAATAGAGGATTTTACCCGCTTCGGTAGGCGTCACGCCGCGCTTGGTGCGGATCAGCAGCTGCTGGTCCAGTTCATTTTCCAGCGTGGCCACCTGCTGGCTCAGCGCAGGCTGTGCAATATGCAGGACTTCTGCAGCCTGAGTCAGGCTGCCGATGTCGACGATTTTTACGAAATACTTCAGTCGTCTTAAGTTCATAATGCCTCCGTCGCGTATCCCCGAATGCCAGCAGCGCTGGCGGTTTATAATAAGTTTTCACTCTGACCCAATCAGGATTGCAAGCGGCGTGCCAGAATTTTCCTAACGGCTTCGCGCTCAGGTAAAGGGGGCGCTAACAGGCGGTAAAATAAGAGAATCTGATTACCGCTGGCGCAGAGATTAATGAGATTGATATCTGGCAGGTCAGAGCAGTTGACGGGATTGCACGCCGATGGTGCAGAAAATGCGTTGAGGATGTGCAGGTCTCTGGCGTATGTGTAGAGAGGTCGTATCCATCTTAAGGGTCGACCGGACCAAAAGGTCGACCCCTGAGGTATCCCCATAAATCACTTCCATCGCTAAACGTCCGCAAACCGGCCTGAGCCCGGCCTGAGCACGCCGGAACGGCAAAAGACGCTCCCTGCGGGCCTCGGCACGCGGCATCCCTGCCGCGTGACGTCCGGCTTACCTCAGGCCGGGCTCATCCCCCACTATCATCGTGCTCGCTGTGGGTTTAAACCGCGACGCTGGGGCTTTGGGTGCAAGGAGGGAGGGCTGATTGCAGCAGGCCCACGGCCAGGGATGGCCGTGAGCCAGGCTACAGGGACGTATTCATGCCGGTGCGGAAAGCAGCCCTCCCTCCTGAAACCGGGCACCTGTTATCCCGCAACACTATTCAAATCAATTTTTGTGGGGGACCTCAGCGGTCGCCCCCCCCCTGCAATTTTGTAGCGGGTTAGCGTTTTTTACGGTTGCGGTACATATCAATCGATACCGCGGCGACAATAATCATCCCTTTGATAATGTCCTGCACGTAGGCATCGACACCGACGAAGGTAAAGCCGCTCTTGATCAGGCCTAGGATCACCGCACCGATCAGCGTGCCGGTAATGCGCCCGACGCCACCCATCAGACTTGAGCCACCAATAACCGCCGCAGCGATGGCATCCAGCTCGTAGCCCAGGCCCATACTTGACTGCCCGCTGCTGACGCGCGCCGCCAGCACGACCCCGGCCAGGCCGGACAGCCCACCGGCAATGGTGTAGACAATAATCAGATACTTATTGACGTTAATACCGGAAACTTTGGCGGAAACCATATTGCCGCCGATGGCGTAGACATATTTACCGTAGCGGGTGTGTTTCAGGGCGATATGGAAGATAACCGCGACAACCAGGAAGATAATCACCGGCATTGCACCCTGACCGATGGAGGTAAAGCCGTCGGACAGGAAGCTGATAGGGTTACCCTGGGTGTAATACTGTGCCAGACCGCGAGCGGAAACCATCATCCCCAGCGTGGCGATAAACGGCGGGATGCCGGTTTTGGTGATCAGCACGCCGTTAACGATACCGCACAGAATGCCCACCCCGATCCCCGCCCCTATCGGCAGTACCGCCGGCATATCCACCAGTGACGGGAACATGGGCGAGAGGCTTTCCGAGGTTTGTGCCAGGCTGGCCGCAACCACCGCCGTCAGCGCAATGACCGAGCCGGAGGATAAATCGATACCGGTAGTAATAATGACCTGCGTTACCCCCACCGCGATAATCCCGATAATGGCTACCTGCAGCACAATCAGCACCAGGCGGTTCGGGTTCATCAGAAATGACTGATCGCGTACATACCAGCCGAAGGCTTCAAAAATCAGCGCGATACCCACCATCACCACAAAAATACCGGTATCTTTGGGCAGCTTGCTTTTAACATTATCAAAAAACGATGGCGCTTCAGCCGACTGTTGCGTTGTCATTTTCATCTCACTCATGTTGTTTACCTCACGCCCTTATTCGGACGCCAATGACAAAATGGTTTCCTGGTCGGCGTCTTCTTTATCGAGGATGCCGGTAATACGTCCACCGTGCATCACCATCACGCGGTCACTCATACCGATGATTTCCGGCAGTTCAGAGGAGACCATAATGATGGCGACGCCCCGGCTCGCCAGTTCGCTGATCAGGCGGTAGATCTCCGCCTTCGCACCGACGTCAATGCCACGGGTAGGTTCGTCAAGGATAAGGATTTTCGGCTGTGCCAGCAGCCAGCGGGCGATTAACACCTTCTGCTGATTACCGCCGCTGAGGTTGTTAATAATCTGGTCCATGGTCGGCGTCTTGATATTCAGGCGCTTAATCTGTTCCAGGCAGTCTTTCGCCATATTGCCATGATTGACGAAGCCGCCTTTGGCGCTGTAGTCAGTCATTTTGACGATGCTCATGTTCTCCATCACCGACAGCACAAGGAACAGGCCCGACTTCTTACGGTCTTCCGTCAGGAAGGCGAGGCCTTTTTCAATCGCGCTGGCCGGGGAATCGATGGTGGTCGGTACGCCATCGATCAGGATCTCACCGCTGTCTGTCGAGGTCATACCAAACAGGCTTTCCATCACTTCACTGCGGCCGGCACCCACCAGCCCGGCGACGCCGAGGATCTCACCGCGGCGCACGCTGAAGCTGATGTCCTGGAATACGCTGTTGCGCGTCAGATTGCGCACCGTCAGCACATCTTCACCGATATTGCTGTCAGTTTTCGGGAACAGCTGAGTGAGCTCACGCCCGACCATCTGGGTAATCAGCGACTGACGCGTGTAGTTGGCCGTCTCGTTACTGCCGACCCATGCGCCGTCACGGAACACGCTGACTTCATCGGTAATGGCAAAAATTTCATCCATTTTGTGGCTGATATAGATGATGGCTTTTCCCTGCGAACGCAGGTCACGAATAATGGTGAACAGATGCGCCACTTCGGTTTCCGTCAGTGCCGATGTCGGTTCATCCATGATGACGATGTCTGAGTTCCACGACACCGCTTTGGCGATTTCCACCATCTGCTGGGAGGCGATACTGAGATCGCCCACCATCTGCTCGGGACGCAGGCGAATATTCAGCTTAACCAGCAGATCTTTGGTTAGGCGGTTGAGCTTGCCGTGGTCAACGAAGCCGAATTTCATCGGCTCGCGACCCAGCCAGATATTTTCGGCGACCGTCATATGCGGTACCAGATTCAGCTCCTGGTGGATCATGGAAATTCCCGAACGCAGCGCATCCAGCGTGTCGGTAAACTGCACGGGTTCACCCTTAATGCGGATCAGCCCCTCATCGGGACGGTAGATCCCAATGAGGCACTTCATTAAGGTGGATTTCCCCGCACCATTCTCCCCCATCAGAGCATGCACCGTTCCCGGCTTGATTCGAAACGAGACGTTACTTAACGCCTTAACGCCCGGGAAAAATTTGCTGATGCCTTCGGCTTCTAGCGCATATGCGGTCATTTACTACCTCCGTACAACCGGTTCAGAGAACGTTATTTCTGGTTTTTACTGGTGAACTTCTCGTAGTTCTCTTTGGTGATCAGCTGGAAGGGAATATCAACAATCGGCTGCACTTTCTCACCTTTCACCAGCTTCACAGCGGTCTGTACGGCACCTTCGCCCTGACCTTTAGCGTCCTGGAATACGCTGGCAACCATCTTGCCGTTCTTAATCATCTGCAACGCATCCGGTGTGCCATCGACGCCCGCCACCAGGATGTTATTAGGGTTTTTACCTAATGCCTGCAGCGCACCAATCGCCATTTCGTCGTTGTTTGACGCAATCGCCTGGATATCATCACCCGCGGTCAGCCAGTTACTGGTGACGTCTACCGCATCGTTACGGGTGAATTTCGCGGTTTGTTTCTGTACCACTTTCAGGCCAGGATATTTCGCCACAATGGCTTCCACGCCTTTGGTACGCTCGCGCGTGGCTTCGTTGGCGAGGTCACCTAACAGAATGGCGACGTTACCCTTGTAGTTCATGCGTTTTGCCAGCGCTTCCATCTGCAGGCGGCCTGCCAGCTCGGAGTCAGAACCGACGAAGGCCATTTTGCCGGTCAGGGTAGTGGCGGGTTTGCGGTTGACGAACACCAGCGGGATGCCGGCTTTAGTGGTGAGATCAACAATGGGTTTAACGGCGTTGGTATCTACCGGGTTAACGATGATGGCATCGACGCCCTGGCCGATGAAGTTTTGAACCTGTTGCAGCTGCTGTGCGACATCGCCTTTAGCGTCTTCTACCTGGCCTTTAACATTCTCTGCCTTCATCTCATTGTTGATTGAGTTGCGCACGATAGTTAAAAAGTTGTCATCAAACAGTGCCATAGAGACGCCAATCTGGAGATCTTTGGCAAAGCTGGTGACAGGTAACATACACACTAACAGTGACGCTAAAATTGTTTTTTTCACGTTCATGGCAAAGCCCTTATTATCGTTAGCATGCGAAGGTTCGCTGATACGGCGAATGAAAAATTTCTTTTACATTCACTCAACTTCACCGACGGCTTTATTAAAATGTAGGGGGTGACTATTTCGGGTAATACTCTCTTTCAGGGTACGGCTAATCGGGTCTGTCTTTTATTTATATAAACAACGGGTTAGTTAAAACTCACACCACCTTCTTTGCGCATCCCCGCTGGCGTCATCGCAAAACAGTTTTTTTGTTTCATAATCACACCAACTGAAACTTTCACTATGAAAGCATCGAAACGCATGTTTTAAAATCAGCAAATAACAAAAATTTGACACACCTCTAACATCGGCAAGGGAAAGGCGGGAAAGTGAGATCTGGCGCAGAGATTGAGGAACGAGCAGAAATAAAGGAAAAGTATCAGAACGCTGCTTTTGTCAGCAAACGCACTCAGGTTGTCGATTGGTACTTTGACATTTCGCAGGCACGCCGTTAACATGCGCCCCGTTCACACGATTCCTCTGTAGTTCAGTCGGTAGAACGGCGGACTGTTAATCCGTATGTCACTGGTTCGAGTCCAGTCAGAGGAGCCAAATTCTTGTTTTCATGCCGCTTTGCGAATCCTTATGTGATTCCGATTCAATGAGTTAGCGTGAAAAGTCTTCCCGATGCATTTTCAGTTTTCCCTCCGCATCGGGAGAATTTGGTGGTCAGATTTGGGGTCAAGTTGGTTCGATGACGGAGTGACCCCCAAATGTCTCTTAACGACTCAAAAATCCGCAACTTAAAATCATCCGCTAAACCCTTCAAAGTTTCCGATTCTCATGGTCTATATCTGCTTGTTAATCCAGGCGGTTCACGTCTCTGGTATCTCAAATACCGCATCAATAGAAAAGAATCCCGCCTCGGCTTAGGTGCTTATCCTGATGTCTCTCTGGCTGATGCTCGTCAACAGCGTGGCGGTATCCGTAAGCTACTGGTGCAGAATATCAATCCAGCACAACAACGCTCCGCTGAAAGAACCACTGCGTTGCCAGAAGAAACCTTCAAGTCTGTTGCACTGAGCTGGCATAAAAGCAACAGAGCATGGTCTGAGAATCATGCCGTCCGTCTGCTCGCCAGCATGAATAACCATATTTTTCCGATCATTGGGCATCTACCTATCTCTGAACTAAAACCACGTCATTTTATCGACCTGCTGAAAGGGATTGAGAAAAAGGGCCTACTGGAAGTGGCGGCACGTTCCCGGCAGCATATGTGCAACATCATGCGCCATGCCGTGCATCAGGAGTTGATAGATAACAATCCGGCGGCAAATCTGGACGGTATCATCACCCCTCCCGTTAAACGCCACTACCCTGCCCTTCCACTGGAACGACTATCGGAGCTGTTGGCTCGCATAGAGGACTATCAGCAAGGACGAGAACTAACCCGCCTGGCAGTATCACTCACCCTGCACCTGTTCATACGTTCCAGCGAACTGCGTTTCGCCCGTTGGTCTGAGATCGATTTCAGGAACAGAATCTGGACCATTCCTGCCACTCGCGAGGCAATCCCCGGTGTCCGCTATTCCGGGCGTGGAGCGAAAATGCGCACACCGCATATCGTTCCTCTCTCCAGCCAGTCCATCACTATTCTGAAACAAATACGGGAAATATCCGGGCATCAGGAGCTGGTATTTCCGGGTGATCATAATCCGTATAAACCGATGTGCGAAAACACGGTCAACAAGGCACTGCGGCTGATGGGTTATGACACGAAAGATGAAATCTGCGGCCACGGATTCCGGGCAATGGCCTGTAGTGCCCTGATGGAGTCTGGCCTATGGGCACAGGATGCGGTTGAACGGCAGATGAGTCACCAGGAGCGTAACAGCGTTCGAGCGGCTTACCTCCATAAAGCAGAATATCTCGAAGCCCGTAAAGCGATGATGCAATGGTGGTCGGATTATCTGGATATGTGCCGGAAAGCGTATGCTCCACCTTATATTTGTGGGAAGGAAATCAGTTGCGCAATGGGATAACCCCTCTGACAAAATAAACCACAGAAATAGCCGTATCAGTCTGTACTGGTACGGCATTTTTCTGGCTTCAACTCGGAGAAATTGTTAAGCCGTTTATGAGCATCTTCAACCGAATTGACCTGCGTGAATCGAAAGTGTGAGGTCCGCTTATCATTTAGATCTATCCACGGGCTTTGTTGAATAAATCGAACTTTTTGCCGTAATCAGGATCAGATCACCACATTCTCGATCCTGTAGCGGTATCCCGTGGCAAAACAAACGTTCAAAATCACCAACTGGAACGTCTACAACAAAGCCCTCGTCAATCGGGGCTCACTGACATTCTGGCTTGATGAGTCGGCCATTCAGGCCTGGTATGACGAACCCAAAACCTCTTCACGTGGTCGTCCGCAACATTATTCCGAGCTGGCCATTTCCACCGTTCTGATGCTCAAACGCGTCTTTCGCCTCACGCTGCGCGCTGTGCAGGGATTCATCGATTCCATTTTTATCCTGATGAAGCTCCCGCTCCGTTGCCCGGATTATTCCTGCGTCAGCAGGGGGGCTAAGTCCGTCAGCATCCCTTTCAAAAGCCCCACACGCGGTGAAATTGCCCACCTGGTTATCGACTCCACCGGCTTAAAAGTTTTCGGTGAGGGTGAGTGGAAGGTGAAAAAACACGGTAAGGAAAAGCGCCGTGTCTGGCGGAAGCTGCACCTGGCTGTGGACGCCGGTACGCATGAGGTTATCTGTGCTGACCTGTCCCTGAACAACGTGACTGATGCTGAAGCATTCCCGGGACTTATCCACCAGACACACCGGAAAATCAGGGTCGCTTCAGCCGACGGGGCTTATGACACCAGACGGTGCCACGACGAACTGCGGCGTAAGAAAATCAAAGCACTTATCCCGCCGCGAACCCGGGCGGGTTACTGGCCGGCTGAATATGCCGAAAGAAATCAGGCGGTTGCCCGGCAACGGCTCACGGGAAGCAATGCGTACTGGAAATGGCACACGGCTTACAACCGACGTTCGGTGGCTGAAACTGCAATGTATCGTGTCAAACAGCTGTTTGGTGGGCATCTTACGTTGCGGGATTATGATGCTCAGGTTGGGGAGGCTATGGCCATGATCCGTGCATTAAACAAAATGACGCGTGCAGGCATGCCAGAAAGTGTAAGGATTGCCTGAGAAAGTCAGCGACGAGGGGAGCATTTATCTAAATCCGATTTATTCAACAAAGCCCTGGAGGAACTGTTTAATGCCGGTTTCAGCCTGGGTAAAAAAGGCGAAGGTGCTGACTTTTACCGTATCGCCGACCGTCGCGCAGCCAGAAATACGGCAGCTATTTACGAAAAGGGAATGACGTTACGCGACTTATTTAACACTGACTTTGTGAAATCCCTCAGTGAAGATGTGCCTGCTTTTTATGGCGAGCTTGAGGAAATAGCTTTAGTGAATTCCATTAATGCGCGTAACGGATTTTCCTTAAAGACCATTTTTGATGAAGGCGGATGCTGCTACATCATCGGCTCGATGCGTAACCAGAAAATCATATCGGCTCAGCGAATGATTTTAACTCGCCTGATACAGGTAGCTGAAACGCGTGATCGAATAAAAGGCAAACCTCGTCCGGTCGCTATTTTCCTTGATGAACTCAAGTATCACCTATCACGCCCTGCGCTTGAGGGACTTGGCGCAGCGCGGGATAAAGGTGTGCATATCATCATGGCCCACCAGTCGGTAAAAGATTTATATGACTGCCCGGCAGATCTGGAGGGTGATGCCGTTGCAGGTTCGGTGATTGAGAACTGCAAGTTTATGCTGGTTTATCGCCTTCGCGATCCGGACACTGCCGACTGGGTGGCAAGGATGACCGGCTCTATTCTGGTTGACGATGAAATGAGGAAAGTGAAAACAGATATATCCCTGACGGAGAAGATGGAAACGGACAGGATGATCCGCCAGGCGGAACGCTATTATATAGACAGCAATATGCTGCTCAATTTGCCGAAATTTGTCGGTTTTGTTTTTACCCAGAATGATCTGGCGAAGGCAACCAAACTTTTCCACATTCCAGCGAAAAAACAATATATCGACCTGCTCTCATTTGAGCATAAAAAACCTCCGCATACCGAAAAAGAAAATCCGATTCGCAAACCCTCCATTAACCTGTGAGGCTATCAATGCTTATTCATAACGTTGCTAAAAGAAATGAAGCCGCAAAACGGAGAATGCGGACATTGCTGTATTTTCTCAAGGAGGAAACGTTCTCTGATTTCCAGACCTTAAAAAGAGTTGTCGGCTATAAAGGGAAACATAACCATGCGATGTATAAACTGCTCAATAAAGTGGCTGCGATGGGCTTCCTGATTAAACATGAATACCCAGTATTGACCGGGAGAAAATCATTGTGGGGGATCACCATGCAGGGACTGGCAATGGTGGTTAGCGCTAATGACAAGGTTTTCCCTGCCTATTTTGAGCCGGGCAAACTCAAAAACTCGACGCTGGAACATCGACTGTTAAACCAGTGGGTAAGGATCGCCCTTGAGGAAAAAGGTGGCACAGGCTGGCTGAACGGCGACCGGGGAGAGTTTATGTCGCGATACCCGGGCGTCCGGCACAGACCGGACGGCATTATTACCTTAAGCAGCGGTGCCATCGTTGCAGTGGAAACAGAGCGGTCGATGAAAACCCGCGTCCGTTACATCAGCATCATTAACAGTCATCTGGCAGCCAGCGACGCCGGACGCTGGCACTATGCCATGTATGTGATGCCGGATGATAAAACTAAGGAGTCGCTGGTCAGGCTGTTTGGCAGCATCAGAACGGTGATTAGAAACGGTGTTCCCGTTCCGTTTGATGCGAAGCACCGCGAGATGTTTCTGTTCCGCACAATTGATGAACTGGAAGGGAGTATCAGTTATAAGCAGGAAGCTCTTTCTTCATCAGCTCATGGAGATGACGGGAGGGAATATCATGCATGACGTTCTGAGCCATGGCGACTGCTTTGACGTTCTGCGCAGTATGCCGGACAACTCTGTGGACAGCATTGTGACCGACCCGCCATATGGTATTAAATTCATGGGGAAGACATGGGACTACGATGTCCCTTCACCGGCCATCTGGTAAGAATGTCTGCGCGTACTCAAACCCGGTGGTCATCTGCTGTCCTTCGCGGGATCCCGCACTCAACACCGTATGGCAGCGCGTATTGAGGATGCGGCATTTGGAAATGGCGGAATGCTGGGCTGGATATACGGTTCGGGTTTTCCTAAATCTCACCACGCGTTAAAGCCCGCACTGGAGCCGATTACCCTTGCCCGTAAGCTATTCAGGAGGTCTATAGAATCGAATCTGTGCGCGCATGGCACCGGCGCTCTGAACATTAGCGAATGCAGGATCCCGCTGGCAGAGGGGGAATCCCCCTATAATTATCCAAATGGACCGGGAGGTTCCGAACCTAACCACATGTGGCGAGGCAGAAATAATGGTGATGGGAGTGTCGCCAGGCAAGGAAACCCCGATGGCCGATGGCCTGCCAATCTTATCCATGATGGCAGCGGTGAAATACTTGCTATGTTCCGGGATACCCCTCAACAGTTAAAAATTAGTAGCGCAAGTAGGTTCTTTTATTGTGCGAAAGCCAGCAGAAAGGACCGTGGTGAGGGTAATAATCATCCATGTGTAAAGCCCACCGAACTGATGCGTTACCTTTGCCGCCTAGTTACGCCCCCGAGAGGCACTGTACTTGATCCCTTCATGGGCAGCGGAAGCACCGGCAAAGCCGCTGCGATGGAAGGTTTCTGTTTTCATCGGTATTGAGCGCGAAGCGGATTATGTGGAAATCGCTTGAGGCGTATTGCGGCAGCACGTAGCACCATGGCTCGTTCTGGCGATGCAGAAAGGCACGTTGATAACTGAAATTAGTCTGAATGCCCATAAAAGGGTGTTAGTTCAGATTTGAGCTAACATTTTTATGGCTCAGGTCCATAATCTAATCTGACAGGCAGCTCTGTGCCGACTGCAGACCGTGAACTGAGGACTGAGGACTGAGGACTGAGGACTGAGGACTGAGGACTCAAAAATTGTGTTACTATACTAATTCATCAGGTAGATTACGGGTGAAAATTTAGTATGTCATTAGCGTTTTCATGCAAAAAAACTTTGATTGATTGTGTGATTACCTTATAAATAGGTAGTTTGTCGAGGTAAAAATGCTTAAAAATCACAAATCTATGATTAAATTGAAGCTTTATTAACCCATAATGTTAGTTAATGATAATTCCATTTTACACCCTCTGAAATAAATTATTTGTTACGGAGTTTAAATGACTTACATTAAAGATTTAGAAAATGAAATCCCCACAATAAAAAAATTATCCATTGGAGTTGGGGTTAATTCTTTTTACGCACAAGAGGTTTTGCGATTTTATTCTATTGCGGGAACACTATCAAATCAGTTCGACTTAAATAATTTATCTTTAGTAGAAGAACGATACATTAGCCACATTTTATCTCGTTCTTTACTTGAGAATTTTTTTTGGATTCTTTATATATTTGATGATAAAAATGAAAAGATAATTCGATATGAATCACTACTAGACTCCTTTAGAAAAGATTATTATAAACTCATGAATGAACCAATGATAAATAATCAGCCTGGGTTAGAGCCTGCTGATCCGTCATGGTCTAGTATTTCTCGTGGGCTAGATGTTAATAGTATGCTCGCGCAGATAAAAAATGATTACGGTGATCGCCTGAATTACTTATATTTTACTTATCGTATATCTAGTTTTGATACTCACGGAAAAAATCTTAGCACGGTGTTGGAAAGCGTTTTCGGGAAGCGAGTTAATTTCCCATACCTAAAATTGGAATATGCATTTGAATTGATATCAAATCAATATCTTATAATACTAGGGGAATTACGCAGTAACGGAGAGATACAGTGAATTATTATCTATGTCTAAGTAATTTGCTGTAGTTATGGGAAGAAGAGTAAAGTCTGCTCCTCTTTCAAAGCTGCCCTTGGGCCTTACCTATCATAGCTTCGTATCAGAAGCAGAAATAACTAACATAAGGGCGTACTAGTCAATGGGGAGTAGGTCAGAGCATCTTCCCAAAAAATCGCGTTTTAATGCTCTACTCTCAAGCACCATGACATTTTTTATATTTTCTACCTGACCCACATGGGCAGGTGTCATTTCGGCCAACTTTGCCAAAAATATTAATCATTCTGGCCCCGTTTTCTTGCTGATAGAGATGCTCAATGTAAGCTGCCTGTCTAGCAACCTCAAAGCACTGATCATCCGTGAGACCATTCATATACGGTGTTAGACGTTGAATTTCGGCATGAGCTTGCCGATGTTGTCCTGCCAGTGCCAAGATTACAGCATACTGGCTCCTGACCTGAACCAGTCGATGTATCAGTCCGGCATTATTGACCACAGGTAGTACATGCTGCTCCATGACCTCTCTTGCACCTTCGAAATCTTTAAACTCGACGAAATCATCCGCCAGGTCCTGTCCTACCCGGACCATAGATTCAGGGGCCATGGCTAGATTGTAGAATTTCATTGCATGGATACGCAGAAACGGATCTAGTTTTCCCTGTCTGCTTTTAATTATGGCTAATAGCTCAAGTGCATCAGCTAGATGTTTAAAATGTTCATGGTTGTTCTCGTCATAATTGATAATTTTCAGCAATGCCTCAGCGTTTTTCCCCATGACATCTTTTGGGCTGATTCCAAAAAAGGAGTTGAATCGCCACGGGTTTAACAGACACCTCAGAGTCATTTAAGATGGCTTAAAGAGAGGTGCCCATGAGCGGTAAGCGTTATCCCGAAGAGTTTAAAATTGAAGCAGTCAAACAGGTTGTTGATCGCGGTTATTCTGTTGCCAGCGTTGCAACACGTCTCGATATCACCACCCACAGCCTTTACGCCTGGATAAAGAAGTACGGTCCGGATTCTTCCACTAATAAAGAAGAGTCAGATGCTCAGGCCGAGATCCGCCGTCTCCAGAAAGAGCTGAAGCGGGTTACCGACGAACGGGACATATTAAAAAAAGCCGCGGCGTACTTCGCAAAGCTGTCCGACTGAGGTACGCCTTTATCCGTGACAACACCTGTTGCTGGCCTGTTCGCCTGCTCTGTCGGGTGCTGGATGTTCATCCCAGTGGTTTTTACGCCTGGCTTCAGCAGCCGCATTCACAACGCCATCAGGCAGACCTGAGACTGACAGGACAGATTAAACAGTTCTGGCTGGAATCGGGATGCGTCTATGGTTATCGCAAAATCCATCTGGATCTGCGGGACAGCGGGCAACAGTGCGGAGTGAACAGAGTCTGGCGACTGATGAAACGTGTCGGGATAAAGGCTCAGGTCGGATACCGGAGCCCGCGGGCACGTAAAGGCGAGGCCAGTATCGTGTCGCCCAACAGGCTCCAGCGACAGTTCAGCCCGGATGCTCCGGATGAGCGTTGGGTAACGGACATAACCTACATCAGGACCCACGAAGGCTGGCTGTATCTTGCCGTGGTTGTTGATCTGTTCTCACGCAAAATTATCGGCTGGTCCATGCAATCCCGGATGACAAAGGATATTGTCCTGAACGCACTGCTGATGGCTGTATGGCGGCGTAATCCCCAAAAACAGGTGCTGGTTCATTCGGATCAGGGCAGTCAGTACACAAGCCATGAGTGGCAGTCGTTCCTGAAATCACACGGCCTGGAGGGCAGCATGAGCCGTCGCGGTAACTGCCATGATAATGCGGTTGCAGAAAGCTTTTTCCAGTTGTTGAAACGCGAACGGATAAAGAAAAAGATCTACGGAACGCGGGAAGAAGCCCGCAGCGATATTTTTGATTACATCGAAATGTTTTATAACAGTAAGCGTCGGCATGGTTCTAGCGATCAGATGTCACCGACAGAATATGAAAACCAGTATTATCAACGGCTCGGAAGTGTCTAGATTATCCGTGGCGATTCAACCTGGTGAATCCAGAGTAGCTTCCAGTCCTTTTAGCAATGCGTAGCGACACTGATACAGATAGCCAGTGGCCGACGCGCTGGCCTCATGCGCGTTACTCATCCCGTCACTCCGTTAATTTATCGATAATATTTTCTAACTGAAATCCAATCAATTTACTACTGTCAACATCCAAGATTCTGAAAAATACTTTATGAGGGGGGCCCTAGATAGCCTAATCAGTCCAAGTACAACATCCGCCCCCCAAGTAAGCAACGTCCACTCTTGGTATGTGCAGACTGTTAGACCTCGTTGCACTCTTAGTGATAGATTCTTCGATGCTCTCGTTAGTTATGCTAACGTTAAGGGTTAAGCCATAGTAACGATCACCACATTCCGAGGATTGCTCAATCTGATTTGTTTAATCCGCAACTATTGGTGGTCATTTTGGTGGTCTTGACAGGATGAAGATTCAAGTTTAGCTTGCTTATTAGCCAGTTACTGGCAAAGGTGATCCCAGTCAGAGGAGCCAAATTCTATTCTCATCGCACTGTATGGATCCTGTTGCTATCCAGGTTCAACAAGCCCGCGTGAAAAACCTCCCGATGTTTCTTTAGTCTCCCCTCTCGCCAAAAAATTGCTTGCTTTTCCCGCTGCCTGCTAAGTAACCTGTCGAGGTTCATACACCTTTAAACTTTATGAAACGGATTTTCATGAAACGGACTTTTCTTGCGGACGCCCGTCCACAAAAGACGCTGGGACGCATTCTCGCCGGGCTGCTCTTCGCTGGCGCTTCCCCGTTACTGGCTGCCACGCCATCCGACGCGCCCGACCGGGCTGCTTCCGCTATTGACGCGCGCGAACAGCAGCGCCAGCAAGAGCGCGAGCGCGCCCTGCAAAGCCAAAATAACCCGCAGTCCGATGTGCGCCTTGCCCGCCCTGAGCTTGAGCGAACCCCATATCCCGCTGATGAGCAACCCTGTTTTACCCTCAACCGCATCGCCCTGGTCGGTGAGTCTGCCGGGCGTTTTCAGTGGGCGCTGAAAGCCGCCGCTGACGCCAAAGGGCGCTGCCTGGGCGGCCAGGGCATTGTGCTGGTGATGAATCAGGTGCAAAACGCCATACTGGCTAAAGGCTGGGTCACCACCCGCGTGATGGCGCAGGAGCAGGACCTGACCACCGGCGTGCTGACCCTGACCCTGCAGCCCGGGCGCATCGGGGAGATACGCTTTGAGCAACCCGTTTCGTGGCGCGGGCGACTGTGGAACGCCCTCCCCGCCTCATCGGGCGACATGTTGAATCTACGCGACATTGAGCAGGGGCTGGAGAATTTCCGGCGGGTGCCCAGCGCCGCGGCCGATATCAAAATCGTCCCCGGCAGGCAAGATGCCACCAGCGACCTGCTGGTCAACTGGCAGGAAGCCCGGCCGGTGCGGCTTAGCCTGGGGCTGCATGACAGCGGCTCTAAAAGTACCGGACGGTATCTCGGTTCCGCCACGTTAGCCCTTGATGCCCCCTTTGCGCAGAACGACCTCTTTTACGCCAACGTGGGTAAAGATCTGTTCCAGCACGGGCCGTTTGGCAACCGCTCGCACACCCTGAACTACTTTTTCCCGCTGGGCTACTGGGGTGTTGCCGCCAATTACAACGACTACACCTACCACCAGAATATTCCCAACGCCAACGAAGTGCTGCGCTACAGCGGTAAAAGCAACAATGCTCAGCTGACGCTCTCCCGGCTGCTGTACCGCGACCAGTCGCACAAAATCACGCTCAACCTGCGCGGTTACCGCAGGCACTCGACTAACGCCGTAAACGACATCGATATCGAACAGCAGAAGCGGCGCACCGCCGGCTGGGAGCTGGGGCTTAACCAGCGCAGCTACCTTGGGACCACCACTCTGGACGCCAATATCACCTGGCGGCGCGGGACCGGCGCGTTCAACGCCCTTCCCGCCCCGGAAGAGTCGCGTCATGAAGGCAGCGCTCGCACGGGAATGGTGCTCGGGGACCTGGGGATCAATCAGCCCTTTACCCTGGGTGGGCAACCCTGGCGGATTTACACCAGCCTGCGCGGGCAGTGGAGCCCGAACGCGCTGACGCCCCAGGAGCGCATGGCGATTGCCGGACGTTACACGGTGCGTGGCTTTGACGGCGAACAGGTGCTGTCCGGGGAAAAAGGCCTGCTCTGGCGTAACGATATCGCCTGGAACGTATTCGCACGCGGCCACGAGCTCTACCTTGCGGCCGACTATGGGCGGGTAGGCGGCCCGGGTACCCGATACCTGGTCGGTCACCAGCTTGCGGGCAGCGCGGTTGGCGTACGCGGCGCGCTGTGGGGCCGGTTCAGTTATGACCTGTTTGCTGGCCTGCCGATCTACAAGCCAGCAGGCTTCCACACCTCGGGTGCCACGGCAGGCTTTAGCGTTAATCTGGAAATCTGAAACCCGGCAGGGCGTGATTACGCCCCCTTTTTTGACAATGGACGAAACGGACTGACTTTACTCAGGGAAGAACCTCATGAACAAACATTGCTATCGCCTGATATTTAGCCGCACCCACGGAGAGCTGCGGGTCGTATCCGAACTGGCCCGCAGCTGCAGCAGCGAACCCGGACAGCATCGCGGTGCCGGCATCGCGGCGGAGAACCGTTTATGGGTGACCCTGCGGCGTGCGGTATGGCTGCTGGGGCTGGCAATGTTTGCCGCGCCGGTGATGGCCAGCGGCATTGTGGCCGACGGCAGCGCCGCGCCCGGCCAGCGGCCGGAGGTGATCGCCACCCAGAACGGCCTGCCGCAGGTCAATATCACCGCCCCTAACCAGGCCGGGGTGTCGCATAACCAGTATCAGCAGTTCGACGTCGATCACAAAGGCGCCATCCTCAACAACTCGGCGGTCATGACCTCCACCCAGATGGCCGGCATGATCCAGGGCAACCCCAATCTCAATCCCAATAGCGCGCCGGCGCGGGTGATCCTCAACGAAGTGAACAGCAATAATCCCAGCCAGCTGCGTGGCTTTCTGGAAGTCGCCGGCGGCAAGGCGCAGGTGATTGTGGCTAACCCTGCCGGGATTGTGTGCAACGGCTGTGGCACCATTAACGCCGGGCGCATGACGCTGACCACCGGCAAGCCGCAGATGAACGCAGACGGCAGCCTGGCGGGATACCAGGTTGAGCGCGGCGTGATAAGCGTTGAAGGGGGCGGCCTCAACGGTGACGCCCGTCATGATACCGGGTACGTCGACCTCCTCGCCCGTGCGGTAAAGGTTAACGCCGGGGTCTGGGCCAAAGAGGAAGTCTCGGTGGTCGCCGGCCGCAACCGTATCAGCGCGGATGGAAAAAGCGTGGCGCCGCTCTCAGATAACGGCAGCGCTAAGCCCCAGCTGGCGATAGACATGGGCCAGATGGGCGGCATGTACAGCGGCAGTATCCGCATGATAGGCACCGAAGCCGGGGTGGGCGTGCGCAATCAGAACGCGCAGGTTCAGGCAGGCAAAACGCTGACCGTCAGCAGTGAGGGCAGGCTCAGCTGGCAATCAGATGCGCAAAATGCGGCCACGCAGGCCGGTGGCGATATCAGGATGGCGGCCAGAGACGCCGTCGACTATCAGGGTAAGTTACACGGCGGCGGCCAACTCTCCGTACAGAGCCGCGAGGGTAAGCTGACGCAGTCAGGCACCCTCGCCGCGGCGGGTGATGTGCAGCTCAACGCCGCTCGCAGCATAGCGAGCAGCGGGCACCTTCTGGCGGGCAGCGATGCCAATAGCCAGATCAACCGCGATGCCAGCCTGCGCCTGGAAAGCCAGGGCGATATTCGCGCCAGCGGCAGCCTGCTCAGTAAAAAAGAGATTGATGTGAGCGGACGCCGGGTCGACATCAGCGGCGCGCACGTCGCGGCCAGCCGCGCCCGGCTAAACGCCCGGGAAGGCGGCGCGGCGCTGCGAGATTCAGCGATAGACAGCAAACAGTTGGTCATCAACACCGCCGCTGATATTGATGCGCGCCAGGCTCAGGTGAAGGCCGGCCGCTGGGACGTCACTGCGAACAACCTGTTCAATCAGCAGGCTACCTGGTCCCAGACGGGAACTGGTGAAAGTCGCTTCGCGCTGACGGGGCGGCTGGACAACAGTGACGGCACCATAGAAAGCCGCCAGCTCAGTTTCAGCGCGGCGGCGCTGACCAACTCGCGCGGCAGCCTGCTGGCACTCGATAATGCGGCGCAGCAGTGGCAAGTCAGTGGCCTGCTCGACAATGCGGGCGGCGAGATCGGCAGCAACGGCGACCTGCGGCTTGACGCCGGCAGTCTGGACAATCAGAACGGCACGGTAAAAACCCAGGCCGCGCTGGCGGTGAACACCTCCGGCGCGGTCAACAACGCAGGTGGTAACCTGCTGGCCGGAAACGCCCTGACGCTCAGCGCGGGCGGTGACGTCAGCAACGAGTCCGGCACCCTGAGCGGCGGCCAGCTCACCCTCAGCGCGGCGGGGCTGCTCGCGAATGGCAAGGGTGAAATCAGCGGTCAGTCGCTGACGCTGACGACCGGCAGTCTGGATAACGCCCTGGGTAAGATCGTCGCCCAAAACGATGTCACCCTGACGTCGCAGCAGGGGCTGAACAATGCCGGCGGCTGGCTTGAAGCCGGAAATGGCCTCGCGTTAAACGCCGGGGGCGACTGGGATAACCGTGGCGGTATCGCCCAGGGCGGCCATCAGGTCAACGCCAGTGCGCTGTCGCTCGACAATACTGGCGGCAGGCTGCAGTCCGGTGGTGACCTTAGCCTGAATAGTTCAGGCGATATTGTTAACCGCACCGGCAAGCTGACCGCGCAGCAGGCACTCAGTGTCAACGCAGGCGCGGCCAGCCTGTTTGACAACGACGACGGTTCGCTGCAGAGCGGCGGCGCCCTGACCCTGCAGGGCGGACGGCTGAACAACCGTCAGTCGGGGCGGATTTACAGCCAGAACGCGCTGTCACTCAGCCTTGACGGGGAATGGAACAACCAGGGCGGCACCTTGACCGGCAGCGGCAGCAGCTGGGTGCGCGCTGCAAACCTGCTGAATGCTCAGGGGGCTATCAACGCCCTCGACAGCCTGGACATGCAGTTCAGCGGAAAGCTGGATAATGGCCAGGGACGTATTTTCAGTCAGCTGTCGCAAACGCTCAACGCGCAGGACATTGTCAATGTTGGTGGCTGGATGGGCAGCCAGGGTAGCTGGCACGCCGTCAGCGGCAGCTTTGACAACGCGCAGGGCAGCGTGCAAAGCCAGCAGGATGTGCAGCTTGCAGCGAACTGGCTGGGCAATGCGCAAGGCGCCCTGCAGTCGGCGGCGGACCTGGTGCTGCACGTTGCGCAGGATATCGATAACCACGGCGGCAAGGTTTCCGCGCAGGGGCTGCTTGCCGTGCAGGGCTCGACTGCGGATGCCCACGCCGGGGCAATCAACAATGCGGGCGGCCAGTGGCTGGCGGGAGAGGCGCTGAACATTGCCGCCCTGAGCCTGAACAACAGCCAAAACGGTCAGCTGTACAGCCAGAAGCTGCTGCGCCTGAAACTGAACGGCGAACTGGACAACCGTGGCGGCAGGCTGCAGAGCGGCGACGCGCTGTCGCTTGACGCACAGGCACTGAACAATGCCGGCGGCACGACAGACGCCCGGCAGGCGCTAACGCTGCGCATCCTCAGCCTGCTTGATAATACTGGCGGGACAATACGCAGCAACGGTGACCAGCGGGTCACGGCGGGCGATATCAATAACCGACAGGGCGTATTCAGCAGCCGCGGTGACATTGACCTGGCCACGGCACAGCTGGACAACGCCGGCGGCACGCTGATCGGTCAGGGTGCAGGCACCTATCACATTGCGCGGCTTGACAACCAGCAGGGCAAGGTTCACAGCGCTGCATCGCTGACGCTTGACGCCACGCGGGTGAATAACCAGGGCGGCCAGCTCGTCGCCATGCAGGCGCTGAGGCTCAGGGCGGACGCGCTGGACAACAGCGCTCAGGGGACGCTCAGCAGCCAGGCGTCGCTTGACCTGCAAGCTGACAGCCTGAACAACCGCGACGGCGGCCTGATCCTCGGCACCACCCACGCCGGCATCCGCGCGCGCGACATCGACAACGCAGCGGGACGGCTGCAAAGTGCGGGCACCCTCACCTTCACGGATGTCGCCACACTGGATAACCGCCAGGGACGACTCCTTGCCAACGGTAATATCGCCATTAATGCCGGACTGTCGCCGGGCGCCTCACCGCTCGCCCTGCGCAATCAGGGCGGACGGGTAGAGAGTGCCGGTGACCTGACTCTGCATACGCGCACCCTGGAAAATCAGCGCGGCACCCTGCTCGGTCTGCAGTCGCTCACGCTGAGCGCGCAGCAGGATTACATCCGCACCGCGGGCGAAACCGTCAGCAGCAACGGTAAGGTGACGTTCTCTCTGAGCGGTGCCTTTACCAACCTGGCGGACTGGCTGTTGCCGGGCGAACTTATCCTTAATGCGGCCAGCATCACCAATCCGGCTGTCCTGGTGGGCAAAACACTTCAACTGACGACCGGGACCCTGCAAAACAGCGGGCGCATTGAAGCGGACACCATGACGATGAACGTCGATACCCTGGACAACGCCGCGGCGCTGATGGGCGACGATATCACCGTGCGTGCGCGCACGATTGACAACCACGGCCAGCCTGCGGTCATCGCAGCGGCCCACCGCCTGACGTTGCAGGCCGGCGAGCGCCTGAGCAACCGGGATGGCGCCCTGCTCTACAGCGGCGACAGCCTGTCGCTTCACAGCGATGACCTGATTGAGAACCGGGCGAGCTTTATCGAAGCGGACGGCGACCTGGCCGTCGAGGCCCGCCGGCTGGACAATCTGCGCGAAGGGCTGGAGATCCAGCGCGATGCAGAAAAGAGCGACTACAAGTGGCATCGCTATAACTACTACTGGCGCACCTATGGTTCGGCGGTCAACCCCGATAAAAGCACCATGGCACCGACCACCCAGCAGCTGACCTTCCAGGATGACGCGGCGGCGCAGAGCAACCGCTACGGCACCCTGCTGGCCATTGATGCGGCGGGCAAGCGCGCGCAGGTGCGCGTCAAAGACAACAAAGGCCAGCTGACCGACCTGTGGGTTAACTACCTGGCGCTTAAGCCGAATGCCGACGGCAGCTACGCGATGACGTTCTATGAAACGCGTGGGGGAAACCAGCTGGCAACCATCCCGACGCCCTATCAAAACGGCTTCCACTGGGAGCACGACTGGACGCAGGTGCTAACCTGGGACCCCGAAAAGCACATTGATATCGACAGCGCACCGTTTATTACCGATTACAACAATTTCCGCGAACGCTCAGAGAGCGGCACGGTGACCCGCGACAGGCTGGTTTCCGAAGGCATCGGCGCGCGCATTCTGGCAGGCGGCAATATGCTGCTGCGCATTACCGGGCAGTTGCTCAATGACGCCAGCGTCATCACCGCCGGTGGCAACCTGACGCAGGATGGCGGTGGCAGCGTGGACAACCGCGGTTACTCGGTCAATGAACGGCGGCAGGCAGTGATTGTCGACCATTACGACAAGGACACCCATCACTGGTATCCGACGTTCAACCGCGATGAAACCACGGCGCTAACCACCGTTGACGGCATTATTACCGGCAACGGCACGGTGACCATCAACGGCGCCAGCATTACCAACACTACGGTAAACCAGGCGCAAATCAGCCGGCTTGAGTCGGCATTAAACGCCGTAGACGCCGAACGTGCCGAACTGGAGCGCAACCCGCTGGCCTTTACGGTTGAAGGTGCTACCCCCGTGGTCGGCGACACCACGCTTGCGCCGCTGGGGCGCCCGCTGCTGCCGGCCGAGCTGGCGCTTACCCAGTTACAGCATCTGGGCAATGTGGCGACCGCCATTCCCAATAACGCCCTTTTTGCCCAGCATACGGCACCCGCCAGCCCGTTCCTGGTGGTCACCGACGAACGCTTTACCAACCGCGATAAGTTTATCAGCAGCGATTACCTGCTCGGCCGGGTGGGCTATGACCCGGCGCAGGTGCATAAACGCCTGGGCGACGGTTTTTACGAGCAGCGCCTGGTGCGTGAGCAGGTGCTGGCACTCACCGGTAAACCGTCCGTCAGGGGGGAAGATGCGATGGCGCAGTACCAGCAGCTGATGAACAACGGTAGCCAGGTCGCACAGGACTTCCACCTGGTGCCCGGCGTGGCCCTGACGCCGGAGCAGATAGCCGCGCTGCAGCAGGACATCGTCTGGCTGGTGAGCGAGACGGTGCAAACGGCCGACGGTCCGCAAACGGTGTGGGTACCGAAAGTCTACCTGGCGCAGAGCACGCTGCGCCTGACCGGGGATGGCGCGGTGATTGGCGGCGGCAGTCTGCAGCTCTCGGCCGGCAGCATCACCAACGCCGGCAACCTGTTTGCCGACAAGGCCCTGACGGTCGACGCCGGGCAGTTCCTGCATCAGGGTGGTGACATCAAGGCCGGCAGCATTGACGTGCAGGCCGACACCCTGTCGATGAGCAGCAACCTGCAGGACGCGCTGCGCCAGGCGACGATGAGTGCCGATGACATTAGCCTGCGCGGCACTGATATCGGTCTTGCGGGCGCCAAGCTGACTGCAACAGATACCCTCAGCCTGAGCGCGCGCAACAATCTGACCATTACCACCGCCAGAAGCAGCCACACGGCTGACCTCGGGGTTATCTCCGGCTCGATGGGCAACCGTACACGCGGCGGCACGGAGGCGGCCGGCTCCCGGATGGCGCAGGTCAGCGGCGAATGGCAGCAGGTGCTGGGGAGCGAGCTTAACGCCGGCGGCAATCTCACGCTCAATGCCGGGCGTGACGTGACGCTGACGGGCAGCCAGCTCCAGGCAGGCGGCCAGCTGGGCGTGCAGGCCGGGGGTAATATCAACCTCCTTGCCGATAAGACCACCAATAGCACGCACCTGGACGCCAACAGCCGGACTTCGTCAGTCAGCAACAGCCGCGAGGAACAGCGCCTGGCATTAAGCGCACTCGGCGGAGACCAGGGCGTCACCCTGGTGGCAGGTAACCAGCTGCTGGCCGAAGGCGCACAGGTTGCCAGCAAAGAGGGCCGCATCGGCGTCAGCGCGCAGGACGTGACGATTAAGGACGCACGGACCCACTCGCAGGACCAGGACAGCGAAAACAAACGCGAGGGCAAGACCAAAAGCCATCGCATCGAGCAAAACACACGCGAGACCAGCAGCGGCAGCACCTTCAGCGGTCAGCAAGGGGTCACGGTTATCGGGCGTGAAGGCGATGTCACCGTCACCGGCAGCGCCCTGCACAGTGACCAGGGCGCCATCGCCCTGCAGGCGAAAAAGGATGTGACCCTCAGTACCGCCACCGAACGCGAGTCAAGCTTCAGTGAAGAACGGTCTCAGAAAAAGGGCTTCCTGAAAAAAAGCAGCAGCCACAGCGTGGCGCATGACGCCACCACGCGCGAGAAAGGTACCCTGCTCAGCGGGGAGAGCGTCAGCGTCAGCGCCGGCAATGACCTGACGGTCACCGGGTCGGCGATTGCTGCCGACCGTGATGTGAACCTGCAGGCCGGACATAACGTTGATATCGGTGCGGCCACCGAGACCGACACCCACTACCGGTTGGATGAGAAGAAAAAGAGCGGCCTGCTGGGCAGCGGCGGCATCGGCTTTACGATTGGTAAGCAGTCGAGCAAACACGAAGTCGACGAGAAAGGCAGAACCCAGAGCCAGAGCGTCAGCACCGTCGGCAGCAGCCAGGGCAATGTCAGCATCACCGCAGGCAACCAGCTGCACATCGGCGGCGCCGACCTGGTGGCGGCCGGAGATCTGGCGCTGACCGGTGACAGCGTGGCTATCGACCCGGGCTACGACCAGCGCACCCGCCGGGAAACCTTCGAGCAGAAGCAGAGCGGGCTTAACCTGGCGCTGTCGGGCAGCGTGGGCAGCGCGCTCAACACCGCCGTCAGCACGGCTCAGCAGGCAAGAAAGGAAGGCGACGGACGCCTGAACGCGCTGCAAAACACCAAAGCGGCGCTGTCCGGCGTGCAGGCTGCACAGGCCTGGGCGCGTGACGACGCCCTGACCGGGGCGGCGGATGCGAAAAATGCCGCAGCCGGCCTGCAGTCGGGTGATGAAGGTGCCGCGCAGGGGGCCACCAACACCGTTGGCGTTACCGCCTCCTGGGGCAGCCAGTCGTCGAAGAGCGAAACCCGCACCGACAGCCGCCAGTCGCAGGGCAGCACGCTCAACGCCGGGCAAAACCTGTCGATAACGGCAGCCGGTAAGAATAACGCCGCGCAAAGCGGCGATATCGCGATATCCGGCAGTCAGCTGAAGGCGGGCAAAAACCTGACGCTCGACGCCGCGCGGGATATTACCCTGCACTCCGCGCAAAACAGCGAATCCACAACGGGCACTAACAGCAGTAAAGGCGGTAGCGTCGGCGTGGGTATCGGCGCCGGTACGGGCGGCTACGGCATCAGCGTCTCTGCCGGGGTGAACGCCGGTAAGGGGCATGAGAACGGCAGCGGCCTGACCCACAGCGAAACCACGCTCGACGCGGGCAGCCATCTCAGCCTGACCAGCGGCCGCGACACCACCCTGAAAGGGGCGCAGGCCAGCGGGGAAAAAATCACCGTTGACGCCGGGCGCAACCTGACGCTGGAAAGCGAGCGGGACAGCGACCGCTATAACGCAAAGCAGCAGAACGCCGGCGCGGGCGGCAGCTTCACCTTCGGCTCAGCCGGTTCCGCCAGCGTCAGCGCCAGCCGGGACAGGCTCAAAAGCAACTTTGACAGCGTCAAAGAGCAGACCGGGCTGTTTGCGGGCAAAGGCGGCTATGACGTCACCGTCAAAGAGCACACCCAGCTCGACGGCGCGGTAATAGCCAGCACGGCGGAGAGCGACAAGAACCGCCTCGATACCGGCACGCTGGGCTGGAGCGACATCCACAACCAGGCAGATTACCGCGCCACGCACAGCGGCGGCAGCCTCAGCACCGGCGGCCCGGTCGGCAAGGACCTGCTGGCCAATATGGCCGGAAGCATGCTGTCGGGCGCCAACAACAGCGGCCATGCAGAGGGCACGACGAAGGCCGGGGTCAGTGAAGGCGCCCTGCTCATCCGTGACCAGGACGGGCAGCAGCAGGATGTCACCACCCTGAACCGGGATACCGACCACGCCAACGACGGCAGCATCAGCCCGATATTTAACAGGGAGAAGGAGCAGAACCGGCTCAGGCAGGCGCAGCTTATCGGCGAAATCGCCGGTCAGGCGATGGACGTTATCCGCACCCAGGGCGACATCGCCGGGCTGAAGGCCCAGACCGACCCGGCGGCGCTGGCGCAGGCGCGGGAGCAGCTGAAGAAGGACGACAAACCGTTCCGCGAGTCGGACGTGCTGCAGCGCGCCTACGACAACGCGATGCGGCAGTACGGCACCGGCAGCGACCTGCAGAAGGCGGCGCAGGCGGTAACGGGCGCGCTGACGGCGCTGGCGGGCAACAACCTGGCCGGGGCGCTGGCGAGCGGCGCATCGCCGTATCTGGCGACGGAAATTAAGAAGCTGACCACTAATCCGCTGACCGGCAAGGTGGACGTGGCCAGCAACGCGATGGCGCACGCAGTGCTGGGCGCGGTCACGGCACAGCTGAACCACCAGTCGGCCGTGGCCGGCGGGCTGGGCGCCGGCGGCGGCGAACTGGCGGCGCGCTACATCGCCGGTCAGCTGTTCCCGGGCAAAACCGCAGAGCAGCTGAGCGAAAGCGAGAAACAGCAGGTCAGCGCGCTGAGCCAGCTGGCCTCAGGGCTTGCAGGCGGCCTGGCGACGGGCGATACTGGCGGTGCTGTGGCGGCCGCCCAGGCGGGTAAGAATGCGGTGGAGAATAACTTCCTGAGCAGTACCTCCTCGGAAAAACGTGATGCTTTGGCAGAGAAAGTCTTAAAAGGCGATAAATCCCTGCAAACCGCGCAAGAGTTTTTGCAACTGGAGAATGCTGATACACGCAGTGATGCATTAGTTGCTAAATTCAATAAAGAACCAGCCAGCATGAGCAGTGCAGAGCGTACAGAACTAGCCAGTTATTTGAGAGTTTATGCTGCCGAAATGCAGACTCAATATGATGAGGCCGTAACTAAGGAACTGATTACAGGGATGCTGACAGGGCAGAACTATCAACAATCAGCCCCGCAAACGAAAGCTCAACAAGAGGCCCAAAAAATCATGAATACCTGGGGCTACCATAAATCGAATGCCAGCATTGGTGACCCTGCCCTGTTGTTCGGCGGTAATATGTTGGGCACCACGATAAAAGAGGGCATGGCGCTGAATGCGGCAATTGGCGCGGGAGTTAATACGGTATCTCAGTTGTCTGGAAAAGATCCGTTCAGCTATGTTGATGCCATTATGGCCGGAGTGACCGCTGCAGCGACAACAGGAAAAGGTATCGGGGCATCGGCTGCAATTAATATGGGCGGTGCTGCTGTTGGCAGCGGGATTAAAGGTGAAGACCCGACTAATTCAGTTATCAGTACCGGATTAGGTTCCGTGATTGGTGGCAGTACTGGAAAGGCTATATCTGGATCTTTAGGAACTTCTGTAAAAGAGGGAACGGCAGATATTATTAGCAATATCGGTGGGTCCGTTACTAGTGAAGCTGTTGGAAATACTGTAAAAGGAACGCTTGATGAAGCCGATAAATCCGTTAAAAATTAATCAGAGTGTCAATTTAAATACTCTTGTTAAATTGGTGGTTCGTTGTATTTTGTGTGTTTTTTTTATAGCAATGATGGGCTGTCTTCTCGGCAGATTAATAGTATTTTTTAAAGCCAATTTTTTACTATTTGATTGGAAAAAGGATGTTTTTTATTCTTTAAAAGTAGGCGCTTCCGCTGGTACATTAGCTGGGATCGGCATCTGGATAAAAGCCAAACTGCAAGAGCGAAAAGATAGCAAATCCCGATCTGAATAACTTTATAATCCCGGCCACTGAGCCGGGATTTTACTTTATACACCAGTCAGTTACCGTTCTGTCTTTGTGGCTTACTGATCACCTCGATCAGCTCCGTCATCTGTCGCTGCTTGCGGGCCGATAGCTTACAGACCTTCCTCAGCGTCTGCATAATCTCCGGTTCCGGCTCTGCCTGCCGGGCCGTAATCACCAGGCAGCCCGCCATCACCCGCACGTCAATCTTCACCCCGGTATCAAACCCCGCCTGTTCCAACCAGTCGCCCTTCAGGTTCATGCTGGAGCTGTAGGTGTAGCGTGCCGCGCTGCTTCTGGTTTTGGGGTGGCGCGTGCCGGTACAGCTGACGGTATACTGCCGCTGCACTTTGGGCACGCTCAACGCCGGGCAAAACCTGTCGATAACGGCAACCGGTAAGAATAACGCCGCGCAAAGCGGCGATATCGCGATATCCGGCAGTCAGCTGAAGGCGGGCAAAAACCTGACGCTCGACGCCGCGCGGGATATTACCCTGCACTCCGCGCAAAACAGCGAATCCACAACGGGCACTAACAGCAGTAAAGGCGGTAGCGTCGGCGTGGGTATCGGCGCCGGTACGGGCGGCTACGGCATCAGCGTCTCTGCCGGGGTGAACGCCGGTAAGGGGCATGAGAACGGCAGCGGCCTGACCCACAGCGAAACCACGCTCGACGCGGGCAGCCATCTCAGCCTGACCAGCGGCCGCGACACCACCCTGAAAGGGGCGCAGGCCAGCGGGGAAAAAATCACCGTTGACGCCGGGCGCAACCTGACGCTGGAAAGCGAGCGGGACAGCGACCGCTATAACGCAAAGCAGCAGAACGCCAGCGCGGGCGGCAGCTTCACCTTCGGCTCAGCCGGTTCCGCCAGCGTCAGCGCCAGCCGGGACAGGCTCAAAAGCAACTTTGACAGCGTCAAAGAGCAGACCGGGCTGTTTGCGGGCAAAGGCGGCTATGACGTCACCGTCAAAGAGCACACCCGGCTCGACGGCGCGGTAATAGCCAGCACGGCGGAGAGCGACAAGAACCGCCTCGATACCGGCACGCTGGGCTGGAGCGACATCCACAACCAGGCAGATTACCGCGCCACGCACAGCGGCGGCAGCCTCAGCACCGGCGGCCCGGTGGGCAAGGACCTGCTGACCAATATGGCCGGCGGCATGCTGTCGGGCGCCAACAACAGCGGCCATGCAGAGGGCACGACGAAGGCCGGGGTCAGTGAAGGCGCCCTGCTCATCCGTGACCAGGACGGGCAGCAGCAGGATGTCACCACCCTGAACCGGGATACCGACCACGCCAACGACGGCAGCATCAGCCCGATATTTAACAGGGAGAAGGAGCAGAACCGACTCAGGCAGGCCCAGCTTATCGGCGAAATCGCCGGTCAGGCGATGGACGTTATCCGCACCCAGGGCGACATCGCCGGGCTGAAGGCGCAGACCGACCCGGCGGCGCTGGCGCAGGCGCGCGAGCAGCTGGCCAAAGACGGTAAAGCAACCGGCAGCGCGGCGGTGATGCAGCGCGCCTACGACAACGCGATGCGGCAGTACGGCACCGGCAGCGACCTGCAGAAGGCGGCGCAGGCGGTAACGGGCGCGCTGACGGCGCTGGCGGGCAACAACCTGGCCGGGGCGCTGGCGAGCGGCGCATCGCCGTATCTGGCGACGGAAATTAAGAAGCTGACCACCAACCCGCTGACCGGCAAGGTGGACGTGGCCAGCAACGCGATGGCGCACGCGGTGCTGGGCGCGGTGACGGCGCAGCTGAACAACCAGTCGGCCGTGGCCGGCGGGCTGGGCGCCGGCGGCGGCGAACTGGCGGCGCGGGTTATCGCCGGGCAGCTGTTCCCGGGCAAAACCGCAGACCAGCTGAGCGAAAGTGAGAAACAGCAGGTCAGCGCGCTGAGCCAGCTGGCCTCAGGGCTTGCAGGCGGCCTGGCATCGGGCGATACTGGCGGTGCTGTGGCGGCCGCCCAGGCGGGTAAGAATGCGGTGGAGAATAATGCGCTGCATGCCGATCAGATAGATGCATTTGCAGCGAAAGCGAAAGGGTGTGAGGTTCGTGGCGACTGTCAGCAGGTCGTGAAAGAGATGGAGGATCTGAGCCTTAAGCAGCAGAAAGAAATGATTGCTGTGTGTGCTTCGGACCCTAAAGCCTGTAAAGCGACTTATGGTGATATACCGGCTAACGGCATGCTGGTTCGTGAAGCAATAGATCGCGTACTTGGTGATGATGTACCATCAAAAATGAAGAACGATATGTCTTCATTGCTGGCACAGCAGATCGAAGCTGAGGGAGTTGTCTCCAGTACCGAGTTCGCAAATCAGTTGCAGAGCCGCTACGATATAGACCCACAGCAGGCAGAGATTTATGCGGCGGCAGCGCTGGGTGCTGTAACCGGTGGGATGGGTAAAGGCGGTAAACCTGCTGCCGGAACGGAAGGTAAGAACATCGTTCTTGTGGACTCCGGCAAGAAAGGAGCCTGGAACAAGGCGATGAACAAGCCAGAACCGAATACGGTTTATAAGGTTGATGGGAACAAAACATTCCAGACGGATGAACAAGGCAGAACCAGCTTTGCCGAAGGTACATTGTCTTGGGGTAAAAATGACAGAAATACTTATCAGCAATGTAAAGCTGGTCAATGTGGTAATCCTGGTGATGAAGGTGGACATTTAATTGCCAGCATTTTTAATGGTCCAGGTGAGAAACTCAACCTCGTTCCGATGGATGGAAATCTGAATAAAGGTGTGTGGAAGCAGATGGAAAATACTTGGGCCAGTGCTTTGAGAAATGGTCAGCAAGTCAATGTAAAAATAGCGCCAGTTTATATCGGGGATAGCAAACGTCCCGATAGTTTTAGTGTAATATATTCCATTGATGGTGCTCGTCCAGTTATCAAAGATATTAGCAATACTCCGGGAGGGCTAAAATGAAAGAATTAGATGATCTACATAATAAAATTGGTCACCTTTTAGTAGGTGCTGGCCCAGAGAATGCTAAGAAGATCATTGCTCGAGCCAAATTACCACTTGATGGTGAGTCATGTGAGTATGAATATGATTACATTGATCAGACAGACAGTGAAGACTGGTTTGTGCCTGATAAGTTAGCCAGCCATGACCTTAGGTTGCTATTAGTTAAAATGCGGAATTTTTATATTAAAAATAACATGACTAATGGAAAACCAGCATGGACATCATGTGAAATAACCGTTGATATACCAGAAGAAAAAATAAGCATAAATCTTCAATACGATGATTAACTGTAATCCCAGCCCTCGCAGCTGGGATTTTACCTTATATACCAGTCAGTTACCGCCATTTCTCTGCGGCCTGCTGATCACCTCGATCCGCTCAGTCACCTGCCGCTGCTTGCGGGCTGACAGCCTACAGACCTTCCTCAGCGTCTGCATAATCTCCGGTTCCGGCTCCGGCTGCTGTGCCGTAATTACCAGGCAGCCCGCCATCACCCGCACGTTAATCTTCACCACGTTATCAAACCCCGCCTGCTACAGCCAGTCGCCCTTCAGGTTCATGCTGGAGCTGTAGGTGAAGCGTGCCGCGCTGCTTCTGGTTTTGGGGTGGCGCGTGCCGGTACAGCTGACGGTATACTGCCGCTGCGCTTTGGGCACGCTCAGCGCCGGGCAAAACCTGTCGATAACGGCAACCGGTAAGAATAACGCCGCGCAAAGCGGCGATATCGCGATATCCGGCAGTCAGCTGAAGGCGGGCAAAGCGCTGACCCTTGACGCGGCGCGGGATATTATTACCCTGCACTCCGCGCAAAACAGCGAATCCACAACGGGCACTAACAGCAGTAAAGGCGGCAGCGTCGGCGTGGGTATCGGCGCCGGTACGGGCGGCTACGGCATCAGCGTCTCTGCCGGGGTCAACGCCGGTAAAGGGCATGAGAACGGCAGCGGCCTGACCCACAGCGAAACCACGCTCGACGCGGGCAGCCATCTCAGCCTGACCAGCGGCCGCGACACCACCCTGAAAGGGGCGCAGGCCAGCGGGGGAAAAATCACCGTTGACGCCGGGCGCAACCTGACGCTGGAAAGCGAGCGGGACAGCGACCGCTATAACGCAAAGCAGCAGAACGCCAGCGCGGGCGGCAGCTTCACCTTCGGCTCAGCCGGTTCCGCCAGCGTCAGCGCCAGCCGGGACAGGCTCAAAAGCAACTTTGACAGCGTCAAAGAGCAGACCGGGCTGTTTGCGGGCAAAGGCGGCTATGACGTCAGGGTTGGCGAGCATACTCAACTGGATGGTGCCGTCATTGCAAGCACCGCGGACGCGGACAGCAACCGCCTTGATACCGGCACGCTGGGCTGGAGCGACATCCACAACCAGGCAGATTACCGCGCCACGCACAGCGGCGGCAGCCTCAGCACCGGCGGGCCGGTGGGCAGGGACCTGCTGACCAATATGGCCGGCGGCATGCTGTCGGGCGCCAACAACAGCGGCCATGCAGAGGGCACGACGAAGGCCGGGGTCAGTGAAGGCGCCCTGCTCATCCGTGACAAGGACAGGCAGCAGCAGGATATCACCACCCTGAACCGGGATACCGACCACGCCAACGACGGCAGCATCAGCCCGATATTTAACAGGGAGAAGGAGCAGAACCGGCTCAGGCAGGCGCAGCTTATCGGCGAAATCGCCGGTCAGGCGATGGACGTTATCCGCACCCAGGGCGACATCGCCGGGCTGAAGGCGCAGACCGACCCGGCGGCGCTGGCGCAGGCGCGGGAGCAGCTGAAGAAGGACGACAAACCGTTCCGCGAGTCGGACGTGATGCAGCGCGCCTATAACAACGCGATGCAGCAGTACGGCACCGGCAGCGACCTGCAGAAGGCGGCGCAGGCGGTAACGGGCGCGCTGACGGCGCTGGCGGGCAACAACCTGGCCGGGGCGCTGGCGAGCGGCGCATCGCCGTATCTGGCGACGGAAATTAAGAAGCTGACCACCAACCCGCTGACCGGCAAGGTGGACGTAACCAGCAACGCGATGGCGCACGCGGTGCTGGGCGCGGTAACGGCGCAGCTGAACAACCAGTCGGCCGTGGCCAGCGGGCTGGGCGCCGGCGGCGGCGAACTGGCGGCGCGGGTTATCGCCGGGCAGCTGTTCCCGGGCAAGACGACAGACCAGCTGAGCGAAAGCGAGAAACAGCAGGTCAGCGCGCTGAGCCAGCTGGCCTCAGGACTTGCAGGCGGCCTGGCGACGGGCGATACTGGCGGTGCTGTGACGGCCGCTCAGGCGGGCAAGAATGCGGTTGAGAATAATGCGCTGAGCGGCAAAGATGCCCAGGAGAAAAACAGCATTGAGCTTGCACTGTCAGAAACCGGACTGGCCCTGCACCCAAGAACGCCTGAAGAAGTGGCTGCACTGGAAGAGCGACACGACCAGCTAACCAAACTTGACGCCGAAGTTGATCAGTATGTGCAGGATGCGTGTTCCCAGGGGCGGGCATCGCCCGCCTGTCAGGATGCGAATGCTCTGGCACAGGGTCTACAGGACAGTTACAACGATTATCTGGGCAGGCTGACGTATAAAGAGCTGAATCGCGAAGATTACGCTCAAGTCAGCCAGATAGTGGCGAATACCTCAGCTGATAAATGGGATTACGCAATAGAGGGTTACGCGAAATCACAGAACATCAGCTACCAGGAAGCGAAAGACCGTTTTGCGCTGGCAATAAATATCAATCAGGCAGCTGATATTGCTGGAATATTTTATGGGCTGAAAGGCAACGAGGGCGGCAAAACAGGAATCAGCAGCGCAGCGGCATCAACGCTAAAGCAGCTGATGACGAAGTATGACGAATTCAAGCAGAACATTGCCAGTAGCACCAAGGGGAATAATGACGGGCTGATAACGGCCACTCCCGGAGCGGGATATGCGGGCAGTGAAGGCTCTGAAGTGTCATCCAGTGCACATCTGTCTGTGGGCGCAGGCGGTAAAGGGAATAGCACAGGAAAAAGCAGCGCAATTCCGGTGTCAGAACCTATTAAGGTTAGCAATGGGTTAGTATATAAATCTAACCCTAAGCATACATTAGGTCAGCAGGGTAACAGGCCAAATGCAGGAATCGAGCCTAAAGATTCCCTTAGCCTATTTGAGCATTCAATCCCCAGCCCGAAACAATACCCTAATAAAGAGGTTCGTTTTGCCGTCGATAGTCAAGGCAATGTTCATCGATTTGAAGGTACAAATGGGCAGTATCACTGGAATGGGAGTACCGGGGATAAGAATGCGTTAACAAGCGGTCAAATACCGAATGCTGTTCAGAAACAGTTGGGAGTAAGAATAAAATGATTTACGGCGATCCTTTTTGTTTATCTCTACAATTTGATGTGGTTGATGAATGGAGTACACCCAATGACATTTGGAAAAATGGACTTTTTTCACTGTGTATTGATGGGCGTGTGATTTTTAATGTCGTGGATGTTTTTGAATTAACGACAACATTTAGTTTCTACTCTAAAGCACCAATTGAAAGTTTAAATGTTAATGATGCTTCTATTGATGCAAGAATTCTTTATAGCAACGCCACAGATTACTTCTTAGGTGATAGTGAAGAGTTAATTGATGGGCTGTTTGATATGACATGCACTCCAATGGGGGATAATGGCTTCTATCTTTACTTTCTAAAAACAAGCATTGGTGACAAATTAATATGGAGCACTAATTATGGGGATGAAATTAATGAAACAATGTTGCCTGCGGGAACTGTACTTAGTGTAATCAATCAGTTAAGACAGACATCTTTATAAAATTAATCCCGGACTTCGATCCGGGAATGTTAGGCGGTTCTCTGTGAGTCGTGTTGTTCACTGTGCGGCAGAGCGCCGCGTCCCTGCGTCGATCTGCCTTAATCGTGTCCCGTATACGCGGGGGTAAACGGCCGCCCGTCCAGCGCTAAGCGGTGGCGTTCTCTGCGTTCATGCTGCTGGTCGAACGTCCGTTCAACATAATGTACGGGTATTATGCGCAACCGTCCCGCAAATCTTTACAGCGAAGTCCCGCTTCAACGCGCGAACCTTCTTCGCACAATACATAAGCAGGACGAGTGTACGTTGAGCCGGGATATGGCGCATGCGGCGAAAAGCCTGAATACGATATTTGACAAAAAGAAGGAGCAGAACAGGCGCAGCTTATCGGCGAAATCGCCGGTCAGGCGATGGACGTTATCCGCACCCAGGGCGACATCGCCGGGCTGAAGGCGCAGACCGACCCGGCGGCGCTGGCGCAGGCGCGGGAGCAGCTGGAGAAGGACGACAAACCGTTCCGCGAGTCGGACGTGCTGCAGCGCGCCTATAACAACGCGATGCGGCAGTACGGCACCGGCAGCGACCTGCAGAAGGCGGCGCAGGCGGTAACGGGCGCGCTGACGGCGCTGGCGGGCAACAACCTGGCCGGGGCGCTGGCGAGCGGCGCATCGCCGTATCTGGCGACGGAAATCAAGAAGCTGACCACCAACCCGCTGACCGGCAAGGTGGACGTGGCCAGCAACGCGATGGCGCACGCGGTGCTGGGCGCGGTCACGGCGCAGCTGAACCACCAGTCGGCCGTGGCCGGCGGGCTGGGCGCCGGCGGCGGCGAGCTGGCGGCGCGCTACATCGCCGGGCAGCTGTTCCCGGGCAAGACGACAGACCAGCTGAGCGAAAGCGAGAAACAGCAGGTCAGCGCGCTGAGCCAGCTGGCCGCAGGGCTTGCAGGCGGCCTGGCAACGGGCGATACTGGCGGTGCTGTGACGGCCGCTCAGGCGGGCAAGAATGCGGTGGAGAATAACTCACTGAGCGGGGATAAAGCCCGCGAATCGGTTAAGCAGAGCGCTGAACACTGGAAAGATCAGGTCCGGGATAAGCTGGGCAACGGTACAACCTCCTCCATCGCGAACGGGATTATCAATGCCCTGGCTGATACGGGTGATGCGGCACTGGGTGGGGCGGATTACGCTGCTGATGCAGCGATGGCGCTGGCGTCATGTGCAGCCGGTGACAGTTACTGTGGTACAGCTCTTAATGATCTGGCCGGGAAGAATCAGGCGGTAGCAGACAGCGTTAAGGCGCTGATGCAAAGCGAAACCTGGTCAGCAGTCGCCGACACCATCAAACAAGCGTCTGAAGGGAATCAGGCGGCGCTGGAAGCCACAGGCGGGATGGTGGCAAGTATTATCCTGCCAAGTAAGAAAGTTCCACACGTCCCTAATGCCGGGGCTGTTGGGAATATGAGCGAACTTCTGAAAAAGTCAGGATTTGGTAGTGATATTAAAGATGTCACAAGGAAAACCGCGAAGCAATATCAAGGACAGAGCATTTACCAAGCTCAAAATAAAACTGGTGATACGATAAAGAAAGGCGACCAGTTATACCTTGATGCTAAACATAAAGATCATTTAGAAGTGTTTGATAAAAATGGTAATTTCAAGGCTGTTCTTAACTTGGATGGCTCGGTTAATTTTGATAAAACCAAAGCTGGGCAAGGGAGGAAACTGAAAATTGACTAAATTAAATTACATTAAAGAGGCGTTATCTGATGTGGCAAAAGTTTGCAACATTCGTGAAGACGAACTTTCTGTTGATTACTCATTAAACTTAGATGAAGAATTATGTAGTGAGTTGGAAAAATTAGAAAAAATATCATTGGTGCTAAGAAAAGCATTAGATGAGAAAGATATGATTGCTGTTCAGGCAGCATTGATTATGTCTAGAATTCATTCAATGAATTTGCGGAATTTTTTCAACGATATATATGATGATATTGAAATGATTGGTTGGACTGAACGTTTTAACTGGCCAGAAATTCCAGAGGATTATCGAATACCTGAACATTACAATCATCCGATTAAGTAATAATAAATCCCGGCCATCAGACCGGGATTTTACTTTATACTCAGTCAGTTACCCTTTAGCCGCCCGCTTCTTCGGCCGGACAATCTTGCGGATAAACTCTGCTATTTGCAGCTGCTATCAGGCGGGATATCCCACTATTTCAGCTCCCGACAATGATACCCGCTGTTACGTTTAAACTTCGGCACGTCACAGGTGTTGTGTAACGCCCCCGGGAATTCCTTCAGCCACTGCGCCACCTTCCTGCGGTTAATCGGCACCACGCTCAGGCCCTCGATGCAGCCCCACAGTTCGCGGGTGTCCTGGGTGGTGATCACGATACAGTCGGGCATCACCCGGATCTTAATCGGCATCCCCGGTATCAAACCCCGCCTGTTCCAGCCAGTCGCCCTTGAGGTTAATGCTGGGGCTGTAGGTGTAGCGTGCCGCGCTGCTTCTGGTTTTGGGGTGGCGCGTGCTGGTGCAGCTGATGCTGTACCCTGCCCTTCCCTGGTAATGACTGTTTAACTCTTTGATTTATGAAACCCGCTAAAAAATCAGAAAACTGTGGAGGCTCTTAACATTTTTTATCAACGTTTACGCCTCTTTTTTTTCCATTGTTGAATACTTATCGGATACCAGAAGCTACCCGCAGGACAGCGACCGCAATAATGCGAAACAGTAAATAGTTTGGAATAGACGTCGAAAAATCTACCTATAGCCAGGCACAGCGATTGCTCGCTGAGCTCCAGTGGTACGGCGGATAATAATCTTCTGACCAGCATGGCCGGCAGCATGCTCCTGGAGAATATTTAACGTTGACACACCTCCCTGCCATGATTATTATGCGCCCCGTTCAAACGATTCCTCTGTAGTTCAGTCGGTAGAACGGCGGACTGTTAATCCGTATGTCACTGGTTCGAGTCCAGTCAGAGGAGCCATATTTAGAGAAGCCCGCTCGGGGAAACCTGAGCGGGCTTTTTGTTTTCAGCAGGAATTGTTTATAACGCAAAGCCAAAATGGGAGCCGTCCGGCAGTTCTACATCAAGCCGCAGCTTGCCACCCGCTGCCTCAACATCGCGTTTGAGAGAAGTTGGAGGCGTGTTCGGGGGTTTCGAGGTAACAGACATTTGTTTGCATGACTTTGCGAGCATGAGCGCAAAGTGGTTAAAAATAAGCGTCGCCATCACCCTAGCCCCCACGCACCGTCCCTCTCCAGATAAAATCGGCATGATAGAGCCGCGTTTCGCCGGGCATCTCCAGCCCAGGGGGGGGAGGTAACTCCCCTTCCTTCTGCTCTTCAGCAATCAGCCACTGCACCGCGTCACGGGCGAACTGCTCGACCGGCTGTGCGAAGGTGGTGAGATGATAGGAGGACCAGGCAGCCTGCGGAATATCGTCGTAGCCCGCCACGCAGAGATCCTTGGGGATGCGCAGGGAAAAGCGGTGACGCGCCTCATCCATAAAGCCGCAGGCCAGCAGATCGGTAACGCAGAACACCGCATCCGGACGCTCGCGTCGGGTCAACAGGCGATGTGCGAGGATCTGCCCGCTCTCATAGGAGGTAGTGCCGAAGCGCTCAACGCTGACGCTCAGCCCGGCCGCTTGCGCCGCCTGTAAAAATCCGCGCTCGCGCGCCATCAGGCTTGGGGTGCCCGCCAGCGAGTTGGCAAAGGCCAGCTTCTTGCAGCCCGCCCGGGCAAACGCCATCACCACCCGGCTGGCGGCCTCTTCATTATCCAGATTGATACTGAGCGATCCGGGCAGCGCGTCGTTGCGGTTGATCAGCACCAGCCGCTGGCCGTGCTTGTGGCACAGGCGGGCAATGGCGCTCTCCGGCATTCCGGAGAGGACAAAAGACGCATCGGCGCGGTAATTGATCGCCTGCTGCAGCGCCTGGGAGACGCTGTCATCGGAACGATCGGTGTTGATCAGCATGGCGATTTTGCCCGCTTCCTGCAGGTGCTGCGTCACCAGCCGCACCAGGCTGGCGCGATATGGCGTGGCCAGTTCGGAGACAATCAGGCAGACAATGCCGCTGCGGTTGCGCACCAGCCCGCGCGCCAGATGATTGACGTGATAACCCAGCGCTTCCGCCGCTGCCATCACCCGCTTGCGCGTTGCCGCCGACACGCTGGCCCCCGGCGTAAAGGTGCGCGACACCGCCGAACGGGATACCCCGGCCAGCTCCGCCACGTCCTGCGCACTGACTACCGTTTTCTCCACCGCCATATCTCTTCCGCCTGATCACTGTACGCCAGAGAGTCTGTCGCACTTTGCAAGGCTGTGCAAATAAATTTGTTAGACAATTGTTTCATTTTTGTGACATGGCCGTGGAGTTGCGTATCAGCGCGATTGACAGCGCAATTATTAATCATTATTCCTTTGCACACACGTGCAAAAAACCGCGTGCATAAAAACCTGGCGACAACGTATCGCTACCCTACACAACCAAGGAGAACACCATGCATCGCGTCACTCTGATGGCCGCTATTGCTGCCGCTACCACGCTCTCTGCCCTGCCCGCCTGTGCCGCCGGAAAGCTGAATATGATCTGCTCCGCGGATGTCGTGGTTTGTGAGCAAATGACCAACCTGTTTGAAAAACAGCACCCGGATATCAAGGTCAGCATGGTGCGCCTCTCCGCTGGCGAAGCCTATGCCCGCATTCGCACTGAAGCCCGCAACCCGCGTACCGATATCTGGTGGGCAGGCACCGGCGACCCGCACATGCAGGCGGCGGATGAGGGCTTAACCCAGGTGTACAAATCTCCGCTGCTTGACCAGCAGCAGGACTGGGCACGCAAGCAGGCCGAAAGCGCCGGATATCGCACCATCGGCGTGTATGCCGGAGCGCTTGGCTGGGGCTACAACACGAAACTGGTCGCGGATAAGAAATTAAAAGCCCCGGCCTGCTGGGCCGATCTGCTCGACCCGTCGTACAAGGGCGAAATCCAGATGGCAAACCCGAACTCGTCCGGCACCGCCTATAACACCCTCGCCACCCTGGTGCAGATCATGGGCGAAGAGAAAGCCTTCGACTACCTGAAAAAGCTTAACGCCAATATCTCCCAGTACACCAAATCCGGCTCGGCCCCGGTGAAAGCCGCGGCGCGTGGCGAAACCACCATCGGCATCGTGTTTATGCATGACGCGGTGGCGATGCAGGTCGATGGCTTCCCGATCAAGGCCGTGGCACCGTGCGAAGGCACCGGCTATGAGATTGGCTCGATGTCGATTGTGAAAGGCGCCCGCAACCTCGCCAGTGCCAAAGTGTGGTACGACTGGGCGCTGAGCGCGGAAGCGCAGTCGCATATGAAAGATGCCAAATCCTTCCAGCTGCCATCGAATAAAAACGCCGCCATCTCCGAATATGCGCCGCGCTTTGAGAACATCAAGCTGATCGATTACGACTTTAAAACCTACGGCGACTCGGCAAAACGCAAAGCGCTGCTCAGCCGCTGGGATAAAGAGATCGGCGCCAGCGCCCAATAACTGTCGAGGTGAAGATGAATGCTCAAAACCGCCGCCTCGACGGGGCTTTACTGCTGGGCGCACTGGCAATTCTGCTGCTGCCCTGGTACAGCCTCGAAGCCGGATTCTTCGACTTCGGCTGGCTGACCACGCTGTGGCAGGAGGGCGAAAGCGCTCCGGCGCTGTGGCAAATCGCGCTATTCGGCCGCCCGTGGCTGGCCGTGGCTGTGTTGATGCTGGTGCTGTGCGCGCTGGGCCGCCTGCTGCACATCGGCACGCTGCGCTCGGGCGTGCTGCTGGGGGCCAGCGCGGCCGGCGTGCTGTTCCTGCTGTTTGAGGGTCACGCCATCGGCTACAGCGGCTGGAACTGGCAGTGGAGCGAGCAGCTCTTCGGCGCGCTGAGCGACGGCCAGCCGGCGTTTGGCGCCGGGGCGATCCTGCTGCTGACCACTTTCCTGCTGCTGTTCTCCTTTGCGCTGGCCGAGCGCGGCGTGCTAAAGGGCGATGCCTTTGTTGTTGCGGCCATTGTGCTGCTGGTGGCGCTGGTCACTACCTTCGTGCTCTACCCGGTGCTGAGCATGTTTGTCGCCTCGGTACAGGATATAGACGGCTCGTTTAAACCCGACGGCATGATCGCTAATATTCAGGATCCGGCGATCTGGAGCCTGGGCTGCCTGAGCGGCGGCAGCTGCGGCACCGCATGGCGCACGCTGTGGCTGGCGCTGATGACCGCCAGCGGATCCACGCTGCTGGGGCTGGCGTTTGCGCTGGCCGCGACGCGCACGCCGCTGCCGTTCAAAAAGGGGCTGCGCCTGCTGACCGTGCTGCCGATCATCACGCCGCCGTTTGTGATTGGCCTGGCGCTGATGCTGCTGTTTGGCCGCGCCGGGGTGGTTACCGAGCTGCTCTCCTCGCTGTTCGGCATTGAACCCGGCCGCTGGCTGTATGGCCTGACCGGGATCTGGATTGCGCAGGTGCTTTCGTTTACGCCTATCGCCTTCCTGGTGCTGATCGGCGTGGTCGAGGGCGTCAGCCCGTCGCTGGAGGAAGCGTCGCAGACCCTGCGCGCTAACCGCTGGCGCACCTTCCGCTCGGTATCGCTACCGCTGATGGCGCCGGGGCTGGCAAACGCATTTCTCATCAGCTTTATCGAGAGCATGGCGGACTTCGGCAACCCAATGGTGCTGGGCGGCAGTCACGGCGTACTGTCGACGGAGATCTTCTTCTCGGTGGTCGGCGCGCAGAATGACCCGAGCCGCGCGGCGGTGCTGGCGATTATCCTGCTGTGCTTCACCCTCAGCGCCTTTATTCTGCAGCGCCTGTGGCTGGCGGGGAAAAACTTCGCCACCGTCACCGGCAAAGGCGATTCCGGCCAGCACTGCGGGCTGCCGCGCGCGCTGCGCTACGGGGTTTATGCGCTGGTGATCCCGTGGGGCCTGTTCACGCTGGTGGTCTACGGCATGATTTTGATTGGCGGCTTTGTGCAGTCGTGGGGGCTGGACAGCAGCCTGACGCTGGCGCACTACGCCCGTGCCTTCGGCTTCCACTGGAATGAAGGGCAGATTGTCTGGACCGGCGTGGCGTGGAACTCGTTCTGGACTACGATGGAAATTTCGCTGATTGCCGCCCCGCTTACGGCAATAGTTGGCCTGCTGACCGCGTGGCTGATCGTGCGGCAGAAGTTTGCCGGGCGCCAGACCTTCGAGTTTATGCTGATGCTGAGCTTTGCCATTCCCGGCACGGTGATCGGGGTCAGCTACATCATGGCCTACAACCTGCCGCCGCTGGAGATCACCGGCACGGCACTGATCCTCGTCGCCTGCTTTGTGTTCCGCAATATGCCGGTTGGCGTGCGCGGCGGGATTGCCGCCATGAGCCAGCTGGACCGCAGCCTGGATGAAGCCTCCCTCACGCTCGGTGCCAGCAGCTTCCGCACCCTGCGTAAGGTGATCCTGCCGCTGCTGAAGCCGGCGATCAGCGCCGCGCTGGTGTATGCCTTTGTGCGTGCTATCACCTCGATCAGCGCGGTGATCTTCCTCGTCAGCGCCCAGTACAACATGGCCACCTCCTATATTGTCGGGCTGGTGGAAAATGGGGAATACGGCGTGGCTATCGCTTACTCCTCGGTGCTTATCGTGGTGATGCTGGCGGTGATCCTCACCTTCCAGCTGCTGGTCGGTGAACGCCGCCTGCGCCGCACTAATCGCGTGGCCACGGCGCCTGTCGCCGCGGTTCCAACCACTTTATCTCAGGAGAGTGCCGTATGACCGCCATCAAAACCGGTTCCGTGGTGTTTGAAAACGTCAGTAAACAGTTCGCCGGCTTTACCGCCCTGCCCGACCTGTCGCTCACCGTCGAGCCGGGTACGCTGGTGACGCTGCTCGGCCCCAGCGGCTGCGGCAAAACCACTACCCTGCGTCTGCTGGCCGGGCTGGAGCACCCGACGTCCGGGCGCATCCTGATCGGCGGCAAGGACGTCACCCATCTGCCCGCCAACGAGCGCGATGTGGCGATGGTGTTTCAGTCCTACGCGCTGTTCCCGCATATGAATGCGCTGGATAACGTGATGTACGGCCTCAGCGCCAGCGGCTTGAGTCGTAAGGAGGCGCAGGACCGGGCGCGTGAAGGGCTGAAGCTGGTCGGGCTGGAGACCATGGGCCAGCGCCTGCCTGCCGAACTCTCGGGCGGGCAGCAGCAGCGTATTGCCGTGGCGCGCGCGCTGGTGCTGGAGCCGCAGGTGCTGCTGCTTGACGAGCCGTTATCTAACCTGGATGAACGCCTGCGCCGCCGCGTGCGCACTGAGATCCGCGATCTGCAGCAGCGCCTCGGCTTTACCGCCGTGTACGTCACGCACGATCAGGAGGAAGCGCTGGCGGTCTCCGATAAGATAATTGTCATGAAAGAGGGGCATATTGCCCAGCAGGGCGCACCGCAGGCGCTGTACCACTCCCCTGCCTCGGTGTTTATCGCCGATTTTATGGGCGAGGCAAATATCCTGCCCTGCGCCGTAGAGCGGGTGGAAGGCGGCGAAGCGCTGATCGTTCTCGGCAGTCGCACTTACCGCGTGCCCGGCATGCAGGCGCGACCAGGGGCAGCACAGCTGTCGGTGCGGCCAAAGTTTATTACGCTGCACGCCGACCAGCCCGGTGCGCTGAACGGGGAAGTGACCCACAGCACCTGGCTGGGCGATCACATCGAATATGAAGTGCAGACCGAGCTTGGCGCGCTGTTTGTTATCGATGTGCAGATGGAGCGCCAGCTGGCGCCCGCCACAGCGGTATCCGTAGATTTTAAACCTCAGGGGCTGGCGCTGATTGCGCAGTGATCCCGCTTTAATAAGGAATGACCATGAGTGACGAGATTTTGCAGCGCCTGGCGCTGGCCGAGCAGGTCGCGCGCCAGGCCGGCGTAAAAGCGCTGGACTATTTTAACCGCCGCGACAGCCTGGTGATTGAAACCAAGCGCGATGCGCAGGACGTGGTGTCGATTGCCGACCGCGAGGTGGAGCTGCTGATCCGCGAGCAGACCGCAGAGCGCTTCCCGCAGGACGGATTCCTCGGCGAGGAGTATGGCCTGCTGCCGGGCAGCTCCGGCTACAGCTGGGTGGTGGACCCGATTGACGGCACCAGCCCGTTCGTTAATGGCATGCCGAACTGGTGCGTATCGGTGGCGGTGATCTATCAGGGCGAGCCGGTAATCGGCGTAATTATGGCACCGTGCCAGCAGGAGTGCTTTGTCTCGGCACGCGGCCAGGGCGCGACCCTGAACGGCAAGCCGCTGAAGGTCGACCCGGCGCGCACCATGCAGAATCACGTCACCGGCTTTGGCGCTAACAGCTACGTTACGCCGCAGCGCGTCGGCGAGATTGTCGCTGCCATTACCGCCGTCGGCGGCAACTTCTTCCGCAACGGTTCCGGCGCGATGATGCTGGCCTATGTCGCAGCCGGGCGCCTGGTCGGCTATTACGAACCCCATATGCACGCCTGGGACTGCCTGGCGGGCTACTGCCTGGTGAGCGAGGCGGGCGGCTGGGTACATCCGTTTAACACCGACGGCGAAAACCTGCTGCGCGGCGGCCCTGTGCTGGCAGTAGCACCCGGCGCCAGAGAGGATTTACTGCGCATCGCCCAGCTTTGATCCTCACTGCGGGCGGACCAGAAACAGCGGTCCGCCCCTACATCACGTTCTCGCCACCTCAATGCATTTACCGTAAATCCATTTACGGTAAAAGAAAGGCCACCGTTCTCCACTATATTGATCTGCGTCCGTACACTATGCAGCATTAAATAAAACAATTGTCTCACTCTGCTTCTTTTTCAACGTGAATGTTAATAAGGACGTGATCATGTCTGACGTATTAAGACGCACTAAAATTGTTGCCACCCTGGGGCCGGCAACCGACCGCGATAACAACTTAGAAAAAATCATCAGGGCCGGGGCGAATGTGGTCCGGCTTAACTTCTCCCACGGCAGCGCCGCCGACCATATTGCCCGGGCGCAGCGCGTGCGCGACGTGGCGCAGCGTCTTGGCCGCCAGGTGGCGATCCTCGGCGATTTGCAGGGGCCGAAAATCCGCGTATCGACCTTTAAGGAGGGCAAAGCGCTGCTGACGGTCGGCGAGCCGTTTATTCTGGATGCCTGGCTGGAAAAGGGGCTGGGTGACAATCAGCGCGTTGGCATTGATTATAAAGCGCTGCCGGAGGATGTGGTGCCGGGCGATATTCTGCTGCTCGACGATGGCCGCATCCAGCTGCGCGTGATGAGCATTGCCGGGGCCGCCATCCACACCGTTGTCACGGTGGGCGGCGTGCTGTCGAATAATAAAGGCGTCAACAAGCTCGGCGGCGGGCTGTCTGCGGAGGCGCTAACCGAAAAAGATAAGGCGGATATTGTGACCGCCGCCGCGATGAACGTCGACTATCTTGCCGTCTCCTTCCCGCGCAGCGGTGAAGACCTGCGCTACGCGCGCAGGCTGGCGCAGGAAGCGGGCTGCCGCGCGCTGATTGTGGCAAAGGTTGAGCGCGCAGAAGTGGTAGCCACGCCGGAGAGCATGGACGACATGATCCTCGCCTCCGACGTGATTATGGTGGCGCGTGGCGATCTCGGCGTTGAGATTGGCGATGCTGCGCTGGTGGCGGTGCAAAAGCGCCTGATTGCCCGCTCGCGCCAGCTCAACCGCGTGGTGATCACCGCCACGCAGATGATGGAGTCGATGATCACCAATCCGCTGCCGACCCGCGCCGAAGTGATGGACGTGGCAAATGCGGTACTTGACGGCACCGATGCGGTGATGCTCTCTGCCGAAACCGCCGCCGGCAGCTTCCCGGCAGAAGCGGTCGCCGCCATGCACGGCGTCTGCCTGGGGGCGGAACGCGTGCCGAGCGTCACGGTGTCGAAGCATCGCCTTGAGGTGCAGTTCGATAACATTGAAGAGATGACGGCGATGTCGGCAATGTATGCCGCCAACCATCTGACCGGGGTAAAAGCGGTGATCGCCATGACCGAATCCGGGCGCACCGCGCGCATGATGTCGCGCATTACCTCACGCCTGCCGATTTTCGCCCTCTCCCGCCATCAGTCCACGCTTAACCTCACCACGCTGTACCGCGGGGTGACGCCGGTGCTGTTTAACGGCCATGCGGAGGGCGTGGAGTCGGCGCAGGATGCGATCGCGCTGCTGCGGGAAGCGGGTTATCTCAGTTCGGGGGATCTGGTGGTGCTGTCGCAGGGGGACAGCGTGGGGCTGATTGGCAGCGCGAATACCTGCCGGATTTGTATCGTCGATTAGCGCAAAATAAGGGGCGACCGGAAAAGAGCGTCTTCAATACGAATGGCGCAAATCCGCGGCACGGGTCGACCGGAAAAGAGGGTCTTCAATACGAATGGCGCAAATCCGCGGCACGGGTCGACCGGAAAAGAGGGTCGACCCCTACGGTTTTTAGTAGTGGCTGACCCTCTTTTTCGGTCAGCCAGCCACATCCCGCTTACTTCAGACGGTACGCCACCACGGCATCACCCTCTTTGGTGCCCAGCGAACCGTGACCACCGGCCGCAATCACCACGTACTGCTTGTTGTCGCTGCCCATATAGGTAGAAGGCGTCGCCTGCCCACCCGCTGGCAGCTCGGTCTGCCACAGCAGCTCGCCGCTGTTAATGTCATAGGCGCGGAAGAAGTTATCCGCCGTTGCGCCATGGAACACCACATCACCCGCCGTGGTTAACGGACCACCGTGCGCCACCATCCCCATCGGGAAACCGATTGGGAAACGGCCCGGCAGGAACGAGGTTTTCAGATTTTTAGTGGTACCTACGCGGCGCATCCACTCGGTTTTACCGGTAGACAGGTCAACGCCCACCATACGGCCCCACGGTGGCGCGATGCACGGGATCCCCAGGCTGGAGGAGAGCTGCTGAATATGAATGGCATAATCGCCGTCAAAGTTCTCATTCCAGTACGGCGTGCCGTCCTTGGTGAACAGGCGCTGTTTAGCATTTTCCGCGTTACGTTTGATCAGGTTGTACTTATAGGCCAGGCGTACCGGCGAAGCGATCAGGATCTGGCGCTCAGGGTCAACCGCCACCGAGCCCCAGTTAAACACCCCGATATTGCCTGGGAAGACAATCGAACCGCCTTCGGTCGCTGGCGTCCACGGGTTGCCGTCGTAGCGCAGGGATTTAAAGTCGATGCGGCAGGCCATCTGGTCGAACGGCGTGATGCCCCACATTGATTTTTCGCTCAGCGGCTGCGGAATAAAGTTCAGCGCGGAGACCGGCTGCGTTGGCGAATACTTCTCGCCAGCAATACCTTTAGTAGAAACGTCTTTCTGATTGATCGGATACACCGCCTCACCGGTCAGACGATTAAGCACAAACAGGTTGCCGGTTTTGGTCGGCAGGATCACCACCGGCTGTTTCTTGCCCTGGTAATCAATATCCAGCAGCGACGGCTGTGATGGATTATCGCGGTCCCAAAGGTCATGCTTCGATGACTGGAAACGCCATTTAAAGGCACCGGTTTTCAGATCCAGCGCCACCAGCGTGTCGCGGAACTTCTCGGTGTTGCTGTCGGCATTACGCTCAATCCCCACTTCATCCGGGGAGGCATTACCAAATGGAACGTACACCAGGCCATTTTTCAGGTCAGCGCTCAGCGTGGCCCATGCTACCGGCGTATCCTGCGGATAGGTGGCGTCAGCCGCAATCGGCTGAGTGTTTTCCGGGTTAGCCGGATCAAAGTTCCACACCAGGCGACCGGAAGTGGCATCGTAAGCGCGGATCACGCCAGACGGATTACCGCTGTTGAAGCCGTTATCCATCACCGACCCCCCGACAATCACCAGATTGCCGGCTACCAGCGGTGCCGCAGTCTGCATCAGCGCATGCGGGCGCACGGTACCCATATTGGCATGCAGATCGACCACGCCGTTGTTGCCGAAGTCGGCACACAGTTTACCGGTATCGGCATCCAGCGCGATCAGTTTGGCATCGTTGCTGGCGTTAAAGATACGCTTGCGGCAGATAGCTGGGCTGGCCGCGCCGGTGTCTGCCTGGGCCTGCTGGCCGCCGTCGTAATAGCTCACGCCGCGACAGGTCTGGTGCTGTTGCAGGTAAGAAGCCTCTTTCTTCGGCTGATATTTCCATTTCAGCGCCCCGGTTTCCGGGTTCAGCGCGTGAATTTCATTGTGCGGCGTACAGAAATAGACGCTGTTGTTAACCTTCAGCGGGGTCGCTTCAAAGGTGTATTCGGAAGCATCATCGCTGGCGCGCAGATCGCCGGTATGATAAGTCCAGGCCACCTGCAGGTTGCTGACGTTATCGCGGGTGATCTGCTTGAGGTCGGAGAAGCGCAGGCCATTGCTGGTCCCGCCGTAGGCTGACCAGTCACTGCCTGCCACCTCGGTACTGCTGCCCTGACGCTGGGTGGTGATGGTGCCCGCTTTCGGATACGGGTCATAGAACATCATCCCCACTACCAGCGCGATAATCAGCACCAGGGTGGTACCGAGGAACGGATGGAAGCGGCGTTTTTCAGCTTTATACAGCGGGCGAACCACCCACGGCATCACCAGCCAAAGGCCGATCACACCAATGATATCCCCCCGTGGGATCCACTGCCATTTGTCGAAGCCGACTTCATAAATTGACCACGCGACCACCAGCCACATCAGCACGGCATAGATGGAAAGCGCAATTTTTTTGTTCATAAACAGTGTGATAGCGGTAGCCAACAGGCCAACCCCGATAATCACATAGAATGGCGACCCTCCCAGCATCAGGAGTTGGGCGCCCATGTACAGCATAGCGATTGCAATGACCGCGATGACAATACCGGTGAGTTTGTTAAGCATTGGTATCCCTTAGTGTTAATCAACGTAATTATTTTCTGACAAATAATTACATGCACTATACATTAAATTAACTAAAAAAATCTGATAAAAACCCAAACGGATTTTAGATCGCAGGAATAACCACCGCCGTCAGAACAAAAAAAAGCCCCGCACTAAGCGGGGCGTGTTCAGCAGTGAAGCCAGCGGTTAACGCACGATCAAGCCGAGCAGGATCCCGACCGCGCCGAAGTCGGAGTCGCTGAAGGTGGTGTTCGCCAGGCCAATGCTGCCCAGTACCGGCAGCAGGAACACCGGAATAAAGGTGATCAGCAGGCCGTTGGTGAACGCACCGAGGATGGCGCCGCGACGCCCGCCCGTTGCATTACCGAATACTCCGGCGGCCGCGCCGACGAAGAAGTGCGGCACCACGCCTGGAATAATTACCGTCATGTTCAGCGCATACAGCAGAAACATGCCCAGCACCCCGGCCACAAAGCTGCTGAGAAAGCCAACCAGTACTGCGTTCGGCGCATACGGGAACACCACCGGGCAGTCGAGCGCCGGTTTGGCGTTCGGCACCAGCTTGTCGGAAATCCCTTTAAACGCCGGAACGATCTCTGCAATCACCATACGTACGCCCTGCAGCACGATATAAACCCCGGCGGCAAAGGTGATCGACTGCATTAGCGAGAACATAAACCAGTTTTTGCCACCCGCGTTCATCTCTTTCACCGTTGACGGACCGGCCACCAGGCAGGTGAAGATAAAGATGAAGAACATGGTAAAGGCAATCGCCACCGGCGTGTCGCGCAGGAACAGCAGGCTTTTCGGCACTTCCATATCTTCGGTCGACTTCTCTTTATTGCCGAACTTGCTGCCGATCCATGCAGAGAGCAGCTGAGAGATCGCCGAGAAGTGACCGAACGCCACATCATCCGAACCGGTTACCTTTTTCATGTACGGGTGAATGATGGCCGGGAAGAACACCATCGACACGCCGACCACCAGCGAACCGACGGCGATCAGGGTGGCCCCCTTCATGCCCGCCGTAGCCAGAATCACCGCCACCATCATCGACATAAACAGCGTGTGGTGGCCGGTCAGGAAGATGTATTTCCACGGCGTAAAGCGCGCAATCGCAATGTTAATCACCATGGCGAAGAACATGATCATCGCCATTTCCGTGCCGAAGCTCTTCTGCGCTACCGCCACGATCGCTTCGTTATTCGGCACCACGCCCGGGATCCCGAAGGCATGATGGAAGATAGCGGCGAAGTCGCCGAGCGAGGAGACAATCAGCCCGGCGCCCGCACCGAGGATCAGGAAGCCCATCACGGTTTTCACCGTGCCTTTGATCACTTCGGTCGCCGGCTTTTTCTGCGCCACCAGACCGATCAGTGCAATCAGCCCCACCAGGATGGAGGGCTCAGACAGCACGTCGCTCATTAAAAAACGGAAAAATTCCATTTCTGGCTCCCTGTTATAATGCGCCGAGTTCGGTCAGCGCCGCTGCGATACGCTCTTTCATCGCCACTTTGTCCACCATGTTTTTCAGGGAGACAATTTTGCCGCCAACCTGCTGAGCGACTAATTGCTCGGCAATATCGGAGGTGCCGACGAAGATATCGCTCTGGGTGCCTTTGGCTGAGCCAAGATCGACATGGTCAACGTCAGCGTTGACACCCAGATCTTTCACAATGCTTTTGATGCTCATTTCCATCATCAGGCTGGTGCCCAGGCCGTTGCCACATACCACGGTGATTTTCATTTTGTGTCCTCTGGTGTTTATCAATAACGCGAAATAATGGATAAAATCTCTTCAACCGTCGTCGCAGCCATCAGTGACGCGGTATCTTCAGGGGTATCAAACAGCTGTGCCAGCGCGGTAATAATACCGATATGGCTGTTGCTGTCGGTCGCGGCCAGCACAATCAGCAGGTGCACCGGGTCGTTACCGTCTGAGTCAAAGTTCACCCCCTGCTGCACCACGGTCAGGCTGACTCCCATTTTGTGGGCGCCGTCTTCCGGGCGTGCATGAGGCATAGCGATACCGGGGCCAACCACGTAATATGGGCCGATGGCTTCGTGCGAGCGGAAAATGGCGTCTACGTAGCGCGCTTCCACCGTGCCGTTATCAAGCAGCGGCTGGCAGGAAAGCGTGACGGCGTGACGCCAGTCGGTGCAGGCGGGAACAATCTGGACAACATCAGCGGTCAGTAATTCTTTCAGCATTTCAGGTCACCTCTCTCTCATCGCCCGAGCAGAGTAGTGCCAGTAACGCTGGAATAATGTGACGAATATCTAAAAAGATAACGCTAACTGTTATAACTATCACTAAATGTGATCGGCTTATCATCCGCCGAAGAATAAGTTGTTGCCTGAAGGTTGGCGCGGCACACTGCGCGCATGTTTAAAGTTACGAAAGGGTCAGGCACGCCTGACCCTACATGTTCTGCGTAGGGGCGAGGCACGCCTGACCCTACATGTTCTGCGTAGGGGCGAGGCATGCCTCGCCCGGATTAAGAAGGGAGAAACCAGGATGCGAAAGCGGCGAAGTAGCGGTCGCGTGACACTGCAGGATGTGGCCGACTATGTCGGCGTCGGCGCGATGACGGTGTCGCGCGTCATGCGCACGCCGGAGCTGGTTTCTGAAAAGGTGCGCAGCAAAGTTGAGCAAGCCGCACGCGCACTGGGTTATGAAGCCAACCCCGACGCCAGCGACATCGCCAGCAGCAGCGCCAGCCGCGTCACCTTGCAGGACGTGGCGCGCCACGCCGGTATCGGCCCGATGACGGTCTCCCGCGCGCTGCGTGACCCTTCTCTGGTCTCTGACGCCTCGCTCAAAAAGGTGCAGCAGGCGGTCACAGAGCTGGGCTACGTACCGAACCTTGCCGCCGCCTCGCTGGCCTCCAGCACCCTGCATACCGTCGCCGTGCTCTACCCCTTTCAGCACGATCGCGCCAGTACGCGCTTTATTCAGGCGCTGCAACAGACGCTGAGCAAACAGCCTTTCCAGTTAATCATGGCCTGCCACGAGTATCATCAGTACGGCGAAACGCCGCTGGTGGAGAAGCTGCTGCAGCACCGCCCTTCCGCGCTGGTGCTGTTCGGCGCGCAGCTGGCGAGGAAAACCGCCGATCTGATTGAGTCCAGCGAACTGGTGACCGCCAACGTCTGCGGCGCCGAGCGCTTTAACGCCGATATCACGCTGGATATTGCGATAAGCGATGCCGCCGAACGCTTGACCCTCCACCTGCTGGATAAAGGCTATCGCCGCATCGCTTTTATCGGCGCGCAGACCGACAACCGCCTGCACAAGCAGCAGCTTAACGGCTGGCACAAGGCGATGCTGGCGCACTATCAGAACGCGGACCTGATGATCACCGTGCCGGACGCACCGAGCCTGCAGTTTGGCCGCTACGCCCTCGGCCAGCTGCTACAGAATCAGCCGGACCTCGATGCGATTATCTGCAGCCATGAAGAGATTGCTTTTGGCGTGCTGGCCGAGTGCCAGCGCCGGTTGCTGAAGGTGCCGTACGACCTGGCGGTCGCCTGCCTGGACGGCTCCAGCAACTGTGACCACACATTTCCGGCGCTGACGTCGATGCGCCTCAATTATGAAAAACTTGGCCAGCAGGTCGGCGAGCGGCTAATGGCGATGCTGGATGACGCCCCGCAGCCGCTGGCCGAGCAGGCGAAGTTTACCCTCGAGCCTGGCGCCAGCAGCTGAAGGATTACTCCAGCTTTTCGTGGCTGATGACAAAAAGCCGGTGTGGATGATAATCGCGGTCTTCCCCCCAGCCATATTGCGCCCAGTGGTCGTAAAAATCGTCCCAGTTGGGGATAACACGCAGGGGGCGATCGTCGAAACTGCCGTCAGACAGGTAGACATGGTATTCAGGCTGCGCCAGAGCCCAGGCAATCATCCCCTCCCAGAAGCGGCGGCCATCGCCGGTATGCTCGCTGTCGGAAACCACGATGGAATAGCGCTGAAGAAAATAGCGGAAAAAGCGCCGGGCGAGACCATGAACCGCCTCTTCGTGCTGAGGCAACACGCTGCGCCACACCATAATCTGCGTACAGCTGCGCCGCGAAGGGACGATAGTGTCCAGCAGCAGTAGCTTGACGGCATAGACGGTTTCCGGCTCCGCGCCTTCTTTAATCAGGCGATACTGATCTTCACGCGATGATTGCAGCAGGCGATACCCCGGCGGCACCGCGTAGTCAGGCAGGTCAAAATCATGCGACCCGCCATCGATAAATGCCTGGGTATGCTGGGTATTCTTCCCTGTTGATGTCCGGCTGAGTTTGTCATCGAACTCCGCCGACGGAATAAGTAGTGGCATCCCTGTCTCCCTCACTGATTTCTGCATCCTTTCCCCTCCTGTGGCATAAAAAACGTTGCGCAGGCGGGCCTCTATTTCCAACCTAAGCCCTGCTGCTACTTTTAGCAATTATGCTTTTTTTTTATACAGCGCGCCTCACAAATTTCCGGCCAGAAGAGAAAAAAGTTCACTGGTAATAGCCGTTTATCACCATCTTCAGTTAGTCTGTTTGCCATGGTGCAAACGATCCAAGGAGATATTATGACTCAACCCGTAGCGCGATCCCTGACGGTTAACGAGGCGCTGGACGCCCTGGATAGCCAGTACAACGCGGCGGTCGATGCCCTGCGTGATGCCATTACCGCATTTATCGCTAACGGCGCCCTGCCGGATGCGGCACGCCGTGCCGCCGGTCTGTTTGTCTACCCGCAGCTGCGCGTCAGCTGGAACGGCGTTGCCCCCTCGCAGCGCCTGACCCGCGCCTTTGGCCGCTTTACCCGAGCCGGCTGCTACAGCACCACCATTACCCGCCCGGCCCTGCTGCGCCACTATCTCAGTGAACAGCTGTCGATGCTGACCAGCGAATATCAGGTCACCATTGAAGTGCTGCCATCGCAGCAGGAGATCCCCTTCCCGTATGTCATTGACGGTTCCGGGCTGGCGCTGGATCGCAGCATGAGCGCCGGGATCGCCCAGCACTTCCCGACCACCGAGCTGTCACAGATTGGCGATGAGAATGCCGACGGCCTGCTGCCACCGGGGGAAACTTTCCCGCTGTCGCACTTCGATGCGCTGCGCACCGACTTTTCGCTGGCCCGCCTGCGCCACTACACCGGCACCCCAGTGGAAGACTTTCAGCCCTACGTGCTGTTTACCAACTACACGCGCTACGTTGATGAGTTCGTGACGTGGGCCTGCGCGCAGATAGCCGACCCGGCCTCGCCGTACGTGGCCCTCTCCTGCGCGGGCGGCACCACGCTGACCCACGACACGCCGCACCCGGAGCAGACCATCTCCGATCTGGCATGGAAAAAACATCAGATGCCCGCCTGGCACCTGATTGCTGAAGACGGCCAGGGCATTACGCTGGTCAATATCGGCGTTGGCCCGTCAAATGCTAAAACCATTTGCGACCATCTGGCGGTGATGCGCCCGCACGCCTGGCTGATGATTGGCCACTGCGGCGGCCTGCGTGAGAGCCAGACCATTGGCGATTACGTGCTGGCGCACGCCTATCTGCGCGATGACCACGTGCTGGACGCGGTGCTGCCGCCGGATATCCCGATCCCGAGCATTGCCGAAGTGCAGCGCGCGCTGTACGACGCGACCAAGCAGGTCAGCAACATGCCGGGCGAAGAGGTGAAACAGCGCCTGCGTACCGGAACGGTAGTCACTACCGACGACCGTAACTGGGAGCTGCGCTACTCCGCTTCCGCGCTGCGCTTTAACCTCAGCCGCGCGGTGGCGGTAGATATGGAGAGCGCCACCATTGCCGCACAGGGTTACCGCTTCCGCGTTCCTTACGGCACGCTGCTGTGCGTCTCCGACAAACCTCTGCACGGCGAGATCAAGCTGCCGGGCCAGGCGAATCGCTTCTACGAAGGGGCGATTTCCGAGCATTTGCAGATTGGCATCCGCGCGATTGATCTGCTGCGCGCCGAGGGCGACCGCCTGCACTCGCGCAAGCTGCGCACCTTTAACGAGCCGCCGTTCCGTTAAGCCTGCTGTGACACCTGTCGCTGTTACAGGTGTCACATTTCCTTCTTGTGTCACTCCCTCTCCCCTCTGCAGAAACAGAAATAAACAAATAGAATCAGTAAATTACCAAAAAAGCACTTTATGGCACGCTTTTCGCACTATGTCGCCCTGAGTTCCTGCACCGGCCGCTGACTGCGGCGATGGACAGGTTTTCTTGTTCCACTCTCAAGGGAAATATGATGAAAGCAGCACGTTGGTATAAAGCGCACGATATCCGCATTGACGACATCGAGGAGCCGCAGGTATCCGCAGGCAAAGTCAAAATCAAAGTGGCGTGGACTGGGATCTGCGGTAGCGATCTGCATGAGTACCTCGCCGGCCCCATTTTCGTCCCGGTCGATAAGCCGCACAAAATCAGCCATGACATCGCCCCGATTGTGATGGGCCACGAGTTCTCCGGCGAAGTGGTCGAGGTGGGCGCAGGCGTCAGCAAATTTAAAGCAGGTGACCGCGTGGTGGTGGAACCGATCCTCGCCTGCCGCGAGTGCGAGGCCTGCCGCGAAGGCAAATATAACCTGTGCGGCGACCTTGGCTTCCACGGTTTATCCGGCGGCGGCGGTGGTTTCTCCTCTTTTACGATGGTTGACGAGCATATGGTGCACCGCATGCCGGATGGCCTCTCTTACGAGCAGGGTGCGCTGGTCGAGCCTGCCGCCGTGGCGCTACATGCGGTGCGCATGAGCAAGCTGAAAGCCGGGGATAAAGCGGCGGTATTCGGCGCGGGCCCGATTGGCCTGCTGGTGATTGAAGCGCTGCGCGCGGCGGGTGCTTCTGAGATTTACGTGGTGGAGCTGTCGCCGCAGCGCGCTGAGAAGGCGCTTGAGCTGGGCGCCAACGTAGTGATTGACCCGAGCAAGCAGGACGCAGTTGCCACCATCCGCGACCTGAGTAAAGGCGGCGTAGACGTGTCGTTCGAAGTGACCGGGGTGCCGGTAGTGCTGAAACAGTGTATCGACGCCACCCGCTACGAGGGCGAAACCATTATTGTCTCTATCTGGGAGGGCGAAGCCTCATTCCATCCCAACAGGGTGGTGCTGGCCGAACGCAACGTGAAGGGTATTATTGCCTACCGCCATATTTTCCCGGCGGTGATGGAGCTGATGACCCAGGGCTACTTCCAGGCCGATAAGCTGGTAACTAAGCGCATTGAGCTGAACGATCTGGTGACCGAAGGTTTTGAGGCACTGGTGAAAGAGAAGAATCAGGTAAAAATCCTGGTGCGCCCGCCGCAGTAACCGCTGCTATAGGGTCGACCTCTGCGGTCCCCCCCAGACATTGATCTGAATATTATCGCGGGATGACAGGTGCACGGTTTCAGGAGGGGGGCTGAGCTCAGACCGGTTTGCGGACGTTTAGCGATGGAAGTTATTTCTGGAGATAACTCAGGCTCTACCTTTGTCGCCACTTCCATCGATAACAGCCTGAACTTTTAAGTAACCAATTGATAATCCGCCGGGGCCTGCTGCATTTCTTTGCTACTTTCATTTAATCAGATTTTAAAAAGATGAAGAGGCCGCAGGATCATTATGAGTAAGAAAAATCATCGTACAGTGCCTGGGGTACATCCATATGACGGGCCCGCAGGCGGCTGGGGAGCACTCAAGGCCACCGCCATTGCCGTTAAAAACCAGATGGATACCTTCAAAGCGCCGCCCACTTTGATGCGCACAAACCAGCCAGAAGGCTTTGACTGCCCCGGCTGTGCCTGGCCGGATAAGGACCATGGTTCAACCTTCCAGTTTTGTGAGAACGGCGCCAAGGCCGTCACCTGGGAAGCCACCACCAAACGCGTGACGCCGGCATTTCTTGCAGAAAATACCGTGACCTCCCTGCTGAAGCGAACAGACTTCGAGCTTGAGGGATATGGCCGGTTAACCACGCCACTGCGATACGATGCAGCAAGCGATACCTTTAAAGAAGTGAGCTGGGACGAAGCATTCAGCCACATCGCCAAAGGTCTGGCAGCGCTGCAGCCCGACGAAGTCGAGTTTTATACCTCCGGCCGGGCATCAAACGAAGCTGCCTACCTGTTTCAGCTGTTCGCTCGCGAGTATGGAACCAACAATTTTCCTGACTGTTCAAACATGTGTCACGAAGCGACAAGCGTAGGCTTGCCGCAGTCGATAGGTATCGGTAAAGGCACTGTCTCACTGGACGACTTTGATAGCGCAGAGCTCATTCTCTCTATGGGCCACAATCCGGGGACCAACCACCCGCGTATGATGGGGACGTTGCACGAGCTGGCGCGCCGCAAAGTCCCCATTATCGTCTTTAACCCAATGCGTGAACGCGCGCTTGAGCGTTTCGCCGATCCGCAGAATGTCATGGAGATGGCCACTTACGGCTCGACTGACATCGCCTCAACTTACTATCTGGTGCGCGCCGGAGGCGACTCGGCTGCGCTAAAGGGCATCGCTAAAGCGGTACTTGAAATTGAGGCCGAAACAGGCGCGGCGCTGGATCATGATTTTATCAACGAGCACACCGAAGGTTTCGAGCGCTTTGCAACGGACATTCATGCCACTTCGTGGCATTCAATTGAGCATGACTCCGGTCTGAAGCAAGCGGAACTTCGCAGCGTGGCAGAAGCCTATGTCAAATCGAAAGCCACCATCCTGACCTACGGCATGGGCATCACCCAGCACAACCGCGGAACGGACAACGTACGCCTGCTGGTTAATCTGTTGCTGATGCGCGGCAATATCGGTAAACCCGGTGCTGGCGTTTGTCCGCTGCGAGGTCACTCTAACGTCCAGGGCAACCGCACCGTAGGGATCACTGAAAAGCCCGGCGCTGATTTCCTCAGCAAGCTGCAGAACGTATTCGGATTTACTCCGCCCGCTCAGCACGGTCACGATGCGGTGCAGGCGATGCAAGCCATGGTAGAGAAAAGAGCTAAGGCACTGATTTGCCTTGGCGGTAACTTTGCGGTGGCGTTACCCGATCCTGATGTCTCCTTTGCGGCGATGCGTGAACTTGAGCTCAGCGTCCACATCGCCACCAAACTTAACCGGACACATCTTCTGACCGGGAAAGAGACGTTGCTGCTGCCTTGCCTCGGACGCACTGAACTTGACGAGCAATCCGGTATCCGGCAGTCGGTCACCGTTGAAGACTCGATGTCGATGGTGCACGCCTCCTCCGGTAAGCTCAAGCCTGCATCGCCACTGCTGCGCTCTGAACCTGCGATAGTCGCCGGGATGGCGAAAGCTTCCTTGCCGGATACACGGGTTAACTGGAGTGAACTGGTTGCCGATTATGACCTCATCCGGGAGCTGATCGAAAAAACCATATCCGGTTTTGACAACTATAACGCGCGTATTCGTCATCCCGGCGGTTTCCAGATGCCGCTTCCACCGAGAGAGCGCATCTGGCCCACTCAATCAGGAAAAGCGGTGTTTTCAGTCTACCAGGGCACTCATGAGGATTTATCCGTTGAGGGTGAGGACGTGCTGCGGCTCATTACATTGCGCAGTCACGATCAGTACAACACCACAATCTACGCTTTAGACGACCGCTATCGTGGCGTATTTGGCCGCCGCGATGTGCTATTTATGTGCGATTATGACCTTGAGCGTCTGGGCCTGGAACATGGTGATGTCGTCGATCTTGAGTCAGCGGTACCGGGCTACCACATGCGCCTCGAATCCATGACGGTAGTGCGTTACGCTATTTCACCGGGGTCGATTGGCGCCTACTACCCTGAAGCTAACGTACTTATTCCGCTCAACTATATCGACAAGGAAAGCGGCACACCATCCTATAAATCTGCGCCTGTTCGCATCACTCTCAGGTCGCACGAAATAGCTAAAACGCCAGTGGGTTGAATCGTCGGGATAATAGATGCGGCAGGCGAATTGTCTGCCGCATATTCAACTTATGGCGTTGACCGCATTTCAATTTTAAAACGGGGCGTAAAATCGAATAAAAAAGACGGCTGAAGCGTTTACACGATACTCACTCTGAGGATTATCAATATGACTCGTTTCATGCATGCCATCGCCCTGGGCTTTTTGTTCCATCCGCTTTGCTTATACGCCAGCCCGGTCAGCTACCGTATCGACACTCAAAACACGACAATTTCCCTCTCATGGCATGCATTTGGCAGTGTCTCTGAAGCCAGCATGGGAAAGGTGACGGGAGGAATTACCCTGGATGCAGGAGATGAAAGGGCGGACCGTATCGACGTGACCATTCCGGCCGCGACCCTTGAGGCTTCCAATAGCCTGTTAACTTATCAGATGAAAAGCCGTCCCTTTTTTGATGCAGAGCGCTATCCGAACATCTCTTTCACCAGCAGTCGCCTTGTGGCACTGGGAAACGGACATTTTCGCTTGTTTGGCAAGCTGAAAATCAAGAACGTCACGCGCCCGGTGATCCTTGATGCCTCACTGGATGGGAAAAAGGCGGTATCCTCCAGTACTGAGATCCTTGTTATGCATGCTTCAACAGCGATTTCGCGTTCAGCATTCAATATGGACAGCTTTGCCGCACTGGTGGATGACACGGTAACAATTAATATTGAAATTCAGGCCCGTCCGTATCAAAGCGCATAGTGACAAAACTGCCCATACAAGATATTTGAACGGGCGGCGATGAGCGAGAAGCGCAGTTGCTTTTGTAGCCGACCGAACCCTAAGCTAAACAGACCGACTGACGTGGCGGCCGCCGTCACAGGGGTCATCGCCCCCCCTTATTCGGTGATCGGATGCCGTAACGCTGCATGCGGCGATAGAGCGTCATGCGGCTGATGCCCAGCTGGCGGGCCACCGCACTGTGGTTCCAGCGGGCGGCGTGCAGCTGCTGCATCAGCAACTGCGCCTGCGGCGGCAGGTCCGTGGCTTCCTGCGGGTCAGGCTGCGTGCGGGGATCGTCAGCGTGGGCCTTCAGGGTTTCCGGCAGATCGTCAACCTCAATCCGCCCGCCGTCACACACTGCGGCGCCGTAGTCGAGGGCGTTACGCAGCTCGCGCAGGTTGCCGGGCCAGGCGTGCTGATGCAGCCGTGTGCGCGCCTGCGGCGTCAGTTCAGCCCTGCCCGCCAGCAGTCGGGCGACCAGCCAGTCGAGATCGCTGCGCGCGCGCAGCGGCGGCAGCGAGATGCGTGCGCCCTGCAGGCGATAAAACAGGTCGGCGCGGAAACGCCCCTGCTCCACCAGCTTATCGAGCGCGTGATGCGAGGCGGAGATCACGCGGATATCGACGGGCAGCGGGCGGGTGGCGCCAACCGGCAGCACCTCCTGCTCGGCCAGCACGCGCAGCAGCCGCGTCTGCATCTCCAGCGGCATATCACCGATCTCGTCGAGGAACAGCGTCCCCCCGTCAGCCTCCTGCACCAGCCCGCGCTTTGCCTTGCTGCCCGCGCCGGAAAAGCTGCCCGGCAGGTGGCCGAACAGCTCGCTCTCAATCAGCGTCGGCGCGATGGCGGCGCAGTTAACCGCAATAAATGGCCGTGTCCGGCGCGCGCTGGCCTGATGAAACGCACGGGCAAAAACCTCTTTGCCGCAGCCGGTTTCGCCCTGTACCACCAGGTGCAGCGGCGCATTCAGCAGCCGTGCCGCCCGCTGCAGCTGCTGCTGTAGCGCCGCATCACCACCGCTCAGCGCTGCCAGGGGTTGCGGCAGTGCCAGCGGTGCGGTCATCACTCGCCGCGGCGGGCGCCGCGCCGGTTGCACGGCGGTCACATAGAGCCGCTCGCCGCTGTTGATCCGCTCCAGCGTACCCTGCCGCCCGTTAGCGCTGGCCAGCCAGTCCGGCAGGCTGTCGATGGCGGTATTAAACAGCTGTTCAATCGGCATCCCGATTAGCGTGCTGCGGCTGTGCGGCGACGGCGCCGGAATCCCCAGCTCGTGCTCCAGCATGCGCTGCGCACGATGGTTATGCCCGACCAGGCGCCCGCTGGCGTCAAAGGCGATCAGGAAATCCGGGCTAACCTCAACAAACGACGACGACGGGCTGAGCTTCAGCACCCAGTCGCTGCGGTGGCGGTGCTCAAACCAGGCGTTTTCAATCTGATGGGCGGAGAGTCTGGCGATCTGTAGCGCCAGCTGCTGGCTGGATTTCGACTGCGGCGAGGTCAGCGCGGAGATATCGAGAATGGCATTCAGCTGCCCCTGCGGGTCAAACAGCGGCACCGCGCTGCAGGTCAGCGGAATGTGGGTGGCGTCGAAGTGGTCCGCCTGATGTACGGTCAACGCTTTGCCAGTCGCCAGCGCGGTGCCCACCGCGCAGGTGCCCGCCCAGGCTTCTGACCACTGCGCCCCGAGGAACAACCCGGCGCGTCGCAGGCTGATTTCAGACCCGGCATCGCCCAGATAGTCAACCGTCACGCCGCTGGCATCGTTCAGCAGCACCACGTATCCGGCCGGAGCGATCTGCTGATACAGCACGCCCAGCCCGTGATGGGCAATGCGGCGGAACTCTTCAAGATTTTCGCGATGCTCACGCAGTTCGTTATACGGCAGAATGCGCGCTTCCTGCATGCGGCTCGGATCCAGGCCGTGACACTCGACGCAGCGCTGCCAGGAGTCGCGAATGGTCTGGTCATGCAGGCGGAGACGTTGTCCCTGCGCGCCCGGACGGAGGCTCTCCATAACGGTGGCAATATGTTCGCGCTGGTTCTGATTCACAACTCACCCTCCTGTGGAAATGACGACGCTCTGACGGCGACAACAGGATACGCCTGTCGGCGATAAGTTGCAGAAAATCACTCAGATTAATCAGCGCCTGAACGCTTTATCAGCAGCGCAAAGCCGGTAACGATCTGCCAGCTGGTAATGGGGTAAACCGAGGCGCGCTCAATAATGCCGATGGGGAACAGCGCGGAGGGGATAGCCAGCATGCTGAGCAGGCCAAAACCACCGAGCAGCAAGCTGAAATAGCCGAATGGCTGAAACCGCTTGTTCACCAGGCACCACGCCCCCACCGCGATCAAACAGAGATTGCCGCCGCCAATCGCCATCACCGCGCCCGTTTGATGCAGGGTAATGCCGCTGGCGATGCCGCCGCTGTGAAACAGGGCAATCAGCACGCCGCCCGCGCCGTGGATGCCTGCCAGCAGCAGCGCCCAGCGGTTTTTAATGAGCGGAAAAAGCAGGACACAACCGCAGAAAAACAGCACTCCTTCGGCGGCGAATCCGCTGTTCATGACGTTATGCAGCGGGGAGCAGATCAGCGATCCGCACTGGGGAATACCGAGGTCGCTGATATAGTTAAATTGATAGCGGTAGGGGGGATGCTGCCACGCCAGCGCGCTGATGCGCTCCGCCAGCAGATAGAGCAGCCCGCCCAGCGCCAGGCAGGCGGCGCCGATCCGGTTCCATCGCGTGAGTTTTTGCATAGTGCTCCTTATCGATCGCCCTGGGGGGGCAAGAGATAAAACGGGCCAGGCATGCCTGGCCCCTGCGGAATGATGCAAGCTAACCCGTGCGCTTACCAGCGGTAATCGACGGAAGCAACAAAGGTGCGGCCACAGCCATACAAACAAGCATAGGCGTTAGCGCAGGATGCGACATAGTGCTCGGTGGTGAGGTTCTGCGCGTTGAACTGCAGGCTGGTGCCTATCAGCGCCGGCGTCACCGACGTAGCGTACGCGGTCAGCCGTGGTTTACAGTGGTGGAGCCTGCACGCTGACTGACCGCAGGCAGGTTTTCTTTATGCTGCGTAGAGCAGCTGCGCACCGCCACGACCATCACCAGGGCAGCAATAATCAACGCTGCGCACAGCAGCGGGAAGGAGAAGGATTTTTTCATCTTGGCCATTTCATCGTAAATGAATCTTATTATCATACAATTAATGGCGGGCGAATTAAACGCTTAAGGCCGCAGGGATATTGACGCGGGATAAATCGGGCCGGGCGCACCCGGCCATTCTCTTACACTTTCATCCAGCGCCCTTCGGCAGCGGAGATGGCGATAGCTTCCAGCACTTTTGATACCTGCAACCCTTCGGCAAAGTCCGGCCACATGCGATCGTTAGCGGCGATGCCGTTGATCAGATCGCGTACTTCAACGGTTTTCTGGTCGTTAAAGCCGATGCCGTGCCCGGCAGAGATGCAGAATGCCGCATAGTCCGGATGTGCCGGGCCGGTGAGGATGGTCTTAAAGCCCTGCCGCCCTGCCGGTTCATCATGAATATACAGCTCCAGCTCTGCCATGCGCTCCTGAGTGTAACGAATGCTGCCTTTGGTGCCGGTAACCACATAGGTCAGGCCCATTTTGCTGCCGCAGGCGATGCGTGAGGTTTCAATCACGCCGTGCGCGCCGTTGGCAAAACGCAGCAGCGCGCTGGCCTGATCTTCATTTTCCACATTACGCAGCTGCGTCAGATTTTTCGGGTCCGGGCGCTGTTTGATTACCGTCATCATATCACCGCTCACTTCATCGATATTGCCGACGAGGAAGTGCGCCATATTGACGATATGCGCCGCCAGGTCGCCGAGCGCGCCCAGCCCCGCCAGCGCTTTCTGGCAGTGCCAGTCGAGCGGCGTGTTCGGGTTTGCCAGATAATCTTCATTATGGGTGCCGTAGAAGTGCACCACTTCGCCGATCTCACCGCGCTCAATAATTTCACGCGCCAGCTGGCTGGTCGGATTTTTCATGTAGTTGAAGCCGACCAGCGTTTTCACCCCGGCTTTTTGCGCGGCGCGCACCATCTCTTCGGCGTCCGCCACATCCAGCGCCAGCGGCTTTTCAGAATAGACATGCTTGCCGTGACGGATCGCTTCCAGCGCCATCTCTTTATGCAGGAAGTTCGGGGCGCAGATATCCACCACGTCGATATTTTCATCCGCCACCAGCTCGCGCCAGTCCCCGGTGGAGCGGCTGAAACCCAGCGTTGCGGCCTGGGCGGCGGCCAGCTCTGGATTGACCTCTGCCAGCATCTCGCGCACCAGTTCACCCTTGAGGTTAAATACCGTCGGCGCCTGCGAATAGGCAATGGCATGGCAGCGCCCGATATAGCCGGTACCGATCAATCCAATTCTGACTTTTTGCATGGTGGGTCCTTGTGCAGGGTAAAAATGGAACAAACGTACAATTCAAGTGGAATTTATATTCCATTAACGGGCTTCACAATATGAAAATGAAACAAACGTGATCGCGCTGACGAAAAAGAGTGCAACGCCGCTGCAACGCCAGCCAGAAGTTGCAGCGAGCAGCGCAAATGCGGGATATTTGCCGAAAAAAGCGACAACCCCCACATAAAATGCTGATTTATTCAGCAGTCGACCCAAAAGCGTGAAATCAGCCTTTGACTTCACCCGCCCTGCTGGATATGATGCGCCCCGTTCCAACAATTCCTCTGTAGTTCAGTCGGTAGAACGGCGGACTGTTAATCCGTATGTCACTGGTTCGAGTCCAGTCAGAGGAGCCATATTTGAGAAGCCCGCTCAGGGAAACCTGAGCGGGCTTTTTGCTTTTACAGTTTTGTTTTTGTCGCAATGGAGTCCATCATTCCTCTTCCTCCACACTGCGTACGGCGCCACGAGAGGCACTGGTGGTCAGTGCCGCATACGCGCGCAATGCTGCCGATACGCGACGTTTGCGCAGAACGGGTTTCCAGGCTGCTTTGCCACGAGCCAGCATTTTCTGCCGACGCTGGTCAAGCTCGTGCTCAGCCAACTTAAGTTGGATAACGCGACGCGGGATATCAATTTCAATCAGGTCGCCATCTTCAATCAGGGCGATATTGCCGCCCTCAGCAGCTTCAGGCGAAACATGCCCGATTGATAAACCCGAAGAGCCACCGGAAAAACGGCCGTCTGTGAGCAGCGCACAGCTTTTGTTAAGCCCTTTTGACTTCAGATAGCTGGTTGGGTAGAGCATCTCCTGCATGCCTGGCCCGCCGCGCGGGCCTTCATAGCGAACCACCACAACGTCCCCCGCCTGCACTGTGCCCGAGAGAATCCCGTCCACTGCCTCATCCTGCCCCTCAAATACCCTGGCGGTGCCGGTAAAACATAACATCCCGGCATATACGCTGGCGGTTTTAACGATGCATCCCTCCGCAGCAATGTTGCCGGACAAAACGGCAAGACCGCCATCGCGGGTGAAGGCATGGTCAGCATGACGGATACATCCATCCTGGCGGTTGGTATCAAGAGCGGGATAGTAGTTATTCTGGCTAAAAGCGACGGTAGTGCGCACACCGCCTGGTGCAGCACGATAGAATTGCCTGACGCTTTCAGAGAGGGTGGTTTTGATATCCCATTCCATCAGAGTCTGCTTAAGGGTAGGCGTGTGAACGGTAGGAATATCAGTATGTATCAGCCCCGCCCGGTTTAGTTCCGCCATAATCGCCATCACGCCACCTGCACGATGCACATCTTCCATATGCACATTCTCAACTGCAGGCGCGACCTTACACAGCACCGGTACTTTGCGTGATAGCCTGTCTATATCTGCCATAGTAAAATTCACACCGCCTTCCCAGGCGGCAGCCAGCAGATGCAGTACGGTGTTCGTGGATCCCCCCATTGCGATATCCAGCGTCATAGCATTTTCAAACGCTTTAATACTGGCAATTGAACGCGGTAGTATGCTGGCATCATGCTGTTCATAGTACCGATGGCACATTTCAACAATTTTCTTACCTGAATCAATAAACAACGATTTACGCAGGGCATGCGTCGCCAGCAGGGATCCGTTGCCTGGCAAGGCCAGTCCCATAGCTTCAGTCAGACAATTCATCGAGTTGGCGGTAAACATTCCCGAACAGGATCCGCAGGTTGGGCAAGCAACATTTTCAACTGCGTTAACTTCCTCATCCGACATACTATCGTCACCAGCCACCACCATCGCATCGATCAGGTCAAAAGCCCGGTTTTCACCGCGCAGGGTCAACTTTCCGGACTCCATCGGCCCCCCTGAAACGAAAATCACTGGGATATTAATTCTGAGCGCCGCCATTAACATACCGGGGGTAATTTTGTCGCAATTTGAAATGCATACCATGGCATCAGCGCAGTGAGCATTCACCATGTACTCCACGCTATCCGCTATCAGGTCGCGTGAGGGCAGGCTGTAAAGCATGCCGCCATGACCCATTGCAATACCGTCATCAACCGCAATGGTGTTGAACTCTTTGGCCACACCACCTGCGGCTTCGATCTCCCTCGCCACAAGTTGACCAAGATCTTTAAGATGAACATGTCCGGGAACAAACTGAGTAAAAGAGTTGACCACCGCAATGATGGGCTTGTTGAAGTCATTATCGGTCATACCTGTTGCACGCCAGAGGCTTCTGGCACCTGCCATATTACGACCGTGAGTAGATGTACGTGAACGATACATTTCAAGATACTCTGAAGAATTAAGTTGCTTTATATTAAGTTCGACAAGCAGTAAGGTGAAATATATTATGCGCTAGCCATTAAGTCGCCAGGGATATTAGACATGGACATCAGAAGGTTGAAACATTTTGTTACCCTCGCCGAAACACTTCACTTTGGCAAGGCGGCAGAAAAACTGAATATGACGCAACCCCCCTTAAGTCAGTCGATAATGGTGCTGGAAAAAGAGTTAGGGGGTGCCCTTTTCATCAGAACCAAAAGAAACGTCAGCCTGACATCCTTTGGTGAACAGTGGCTGATTCATGTGAAGGATGCACTGTCCGGTGTAAATTCATTATCTGAAATTGCCGACAGGTTAAAAAATGGCGAGTCAGGCCGGTTAGACCTCTCTTTTATCAGCGTCGTTGACTATAGTATTTTACCTGATCTGGTAAGAAATTTCCGGCAGAGTTATCCGGAAGTTGAACTCAGATTGACGGAAGCCACCAGCGACATTCAATTAATGGCGATTTTAGATGAAAAAATGGATGCCGGAATTATCATTGCCCCTCTGAATGGCACACTCCCTGCCGTATTAAATTATCAAAAAATCCTCTCAGAACCCTTAATTGCGGCCATCCCTTCTTTATGGTTAAACGACAAAAACCTGCGTATCATAGATAATAAAATTTGCCCAAGCTCTATAATTAATTCACCATTAATTCTCTTTCCGCAGCAGCTGGCACCAGGCTTTCACGCTTTAGTAACCAGATTTTATGCTTTCTATGGTGCCAAACCAGATATTATTCAGCATGCCATCCAGATGCAGACAATTATTAGTCTGGTTGCCTCTGGAATGGGAATGGCGTTAGTCCCGTTATCGTTACGTCATTTAGCCCGTACTGGGGTAGTTTATCTTGAGCTTCTCTCATCGCCACCGGAGCTGGAAGTCGGCATTGTATGGCACAAAAAAAACAGCTCTCCAATGATTATCAATCTGATTGAAATGGCTTTGGCGACTCATGAAAAAAGATCACAATAGCCGGTTTCAGTAACCCCCTGACCAGCAGGGTAAACCCTAAGGCACACAGCGCTTAGTAACCCACGCCTTTCGTCGCTTAATGTTGCCAGCAGAAATCTCACTCTACATTTCCGAGGATCTCCATGTCTGCACTGTTTACCCCGTTCAAACTAAAAGACGTCACGCTGCGTAACCGCATTGCCGTGCCGCCGATGTGCCAGTATAGCGCCGAAGAGGGCCTGACGAATGAGTGGCACCAGGTTCACTACCCGACGCTGGCGCGCGGCGGTGCCGGGCTGGTCATTGTTGAAGCCACGGCGGTGTCGCCGGAAGGCCGTATCACCCCGGGCTGTACCGGGCTGTGGAACGACCAGCAGGCGCAAGGCATGGCTAAAATCGCCGCGTCGATCAAAGCCGCAGGCGCGGTGCCAGGCATTCAGATCGGCCACGCCGGGCGCAAGGCCAGCGCTAACCGCCCGTGGGAAGGTGACGACCATATCGCCGCCGGGGACAGCCGCAGCTGGGAAACCATCGCGCCGTCAGCCGTGGCGTTTGGCCATCATCTGCCGCAGGTACCAAAAGCGATGACCCTCGACGATATCACCCGGGTTAAAAGTGACTTTGTCGCCGCCGCCCGCCGCGCGCGCGATGCCGGTTTTGAGTGGCTGGAACTGCACTTCGCCCACGGCTATCTGGCACAGAGCTTCTTCTCGGTGCATGCCAACCAGCGCAGTGACCAGTACGGTGGCGATTTCGCCGGGCGCAGCCGCTTCCTGCTGGAGACGCTGGCGGCGGTGCGTGAAGTGTGGCCGGAGAACCTGCCGCTGACCGCGCGCTTTGGCGTGATTGAATTTGACGGGCGCGACGAGCAGACGCTGAGCGAGTCGATTGAGCTGACCCGACTGATGAAACAGGGTGGGCTGGATATGCTGAACGTCAGCGTCGGCTTCTCGATTGCTGAAACCGAGATCCCATGGGGACCGGGCTTCCTGGCCCCATTCGCCGAACGTGTGCGCCGCGAAGCCGGGCTGCCGGTCGCCTCTTCGTGGGGTGTGGAAGCGGCAGAAGTGGCGGAGCGCGTGATTGCCGAACAGCAGATGGACCTGGTGATGATTGGCCGTGCGCATCTGGCTAACCCGCACTATCCGTATGCGCTGGCGAAGAAACTCAACGTTGAGCGCCCTTCCTGGGTGCTGCCGGCGCCGTATGCGCACTGGCTGGAACGTTATCGTTTAGCGGATTAACTAGCCGGCAAACGGGCTGACCGAAAAAGAGGGTCAGCCCCTACCCCAAAATGGTGCCGTAGGGGGCGACCCTTTTCTCCGGTCGCCCCGTGCCAATGGTTTGCACCGGCCGGACTGAAGACCTTTTTTTCGGTCTTAACTACGCTCAATCTTCTTTGCAGCGTCATCCAGCGCATCAATAATCGCGTACAGCGCATCCTGAGAAATCCCCTCCTGCGACAGGCGCACGTTAAGCGCGCTCTTCATATTGTGGATTGCACGCTCCACGTCCGGCAGGCTGCGGTTATTCACCAGCACCGCCATCGAAGAGAGCCGCCGCACGATGACCTCCAGTGCCGCCTGCTCCTGCTGTAACAGTTCAGACCCTTTGTCGATCAGCCGGTACGCTTTACGCGTGGCCTGCGCATCCAGCACCGCGATGCACTCCATCTCCTCCAGCAGGGTGAGATTGGGGTAGATAATGCCGGGGCTGGGCGTGTATTCGCCCTTTGACAGCGCCTCTATCGCCTTGATCAGCTCGTAGCCGTGCGCCGGATTGAGGCTGAGAAAATGCAGCACCAGCAGGCGAATATCGGCGGCATCGAGCATCTTCTCACGGCGTTTGCGGCGGCCCTGCCCGGGCTCCGCAGCGGGAAACGGCACGCGCATGCTATTTCTGATGCCAGTAGGCCACGGCGCGCACAAAGGTGGCATCGCAGCCGCGCTGGTTAATGAAATAGTCACTGAGCGACTTCACGAAATCGGCTTCCCCGGTCAGCCAGATAAAGTACTCCTCCGGCGGCAGCACCAGTTGGTCAAGCTGCGCCACCAGCGCGTCAAGATGCGCTTTATCCATGCAGCCGTGCCCGAACCAGCTGGCATCGATACCGTTCAGGGGATCGAGATATACCCTGCCCTGTGCTTCATCCGCATAGGCAAACAGCTTCAGGCGCTTCGCCCTGACGCTGGCCTGGCGGCGCTTAAAGGCGGGCAGGCCGCTTTCGTCACAGACATAGAGCTGGAAGGCATAATCATCCGGCACCACCAGCGACCCGCGCGGGCCGCCGATCGCCAGCGGATCGCCGATTTTAGCCTGTTCAGCCCAGTCGCTGGCCACGCCGCCGTCGTGGATGAAGAAGTCGATGGTCAGGGTATTTTTCTCCCCGTCGAAGAACAGCGGCGTGTAGTCGCGCGACACCGGGCGCGCCCCCTCTTTCCACACCACGCCATCCTCCGTCACCTCGGGGAGGCTCAGCACGCCGCTGGCATCAGGGAAAAACACTTTGATATGGTCGTCGAAGCCCGGCGAGGTAAAGCCGCTCAGGTCGGCGCCGCCAAAGTCGATACGCCAGAAGCTGTCGGCCACTTTGGTTTTGCCGGTGACGGTCAGCTGGCGGAAACGCAGTTCGTTACGCACGCGCTGTGGCGCACGCGAGTTTTTGCTCTGTTCGGTCACGAAGATTCTCCTGGCTTAATTTTAGTAATGATTCTCATTTGCGAGATAAAATATATCTATGATATATCTTGAATGCAAGCCAGCAAGCTATCCCTGGCCGGGTAAAATGTGGCAGTCTGTGCTTATTCCTTCGGCGCCTTTACCAGCGGGCGGTATTTCCACAGCCATTTACCGCTGTCCAGCCGGCGATAGAAGCAGGAGCCGCGGATCATCCAGTCCAGCACCATACCTAACCAGATCCCCACCACGCCAAAACCGAGCACAATCCCCAGCAGGTAACCGGCCACGATGCGTCCACCCCACATGCTGAGCAGCGACACCCACATGGTGTAACGCGCATCGCGCGCGCCTTTTAATCCGGCGGGCAATACCCATGAAGCCGCCCAGAACGGCATAAACGCGGCGTTGAGCCACACCAGCATTTTCACCACGTGGATCACCTCTTCATCACGCGTGTAGAACTGTGCCAGCAGCCCGGCAAACGGCACCGTCAGCAGCGCCAGCGCGCACAGCCCAATGGTCGACAGCCAGAATATATAGCGCAGCAGGCGCTCCGGCTGGCCCAGCTGGCCCCGGCCAAGGCGGGTGCCGACGATAATAGTGGAAGCGGAACCCAGCGCGTTACCCGGCAGGTTAATCAGGGAGACGATAGAAAATGCGATAAAGTTACCGGCGATAACATCGGTGCCCATCCCGGCGACGAACACCTGGGTCAGCAGCTTGCCGCCGTTAAACAGCACGGACTCGATACTGGCCGGGACGCCAATACCGAGCACTTCGCGCAGGATGTTGAGATTGAGCCGGGTGAAGTAGCTTTTCAGGGAGATTTTCAACGCCGGGACGAAGCCAATCACCAGCACGTAAATCACGGCAGCGGCCCCGATATAGCGTGAAATGGTCAGCCCGAGTCCCGCCCCGACAAACCCCAGACCGTGCCAGGAGAAGCAGCCGTAGATCAGCACGCTGCTGATAACAATGTTGAGGATGTTCATGCCGCCGTTGATCAGCATCGGGATTTTGGTATTCCCGGCGCCGCGCAGCGCGCCGCAGCCGATCAGCGCGATAGCCGCCGCCGGGTAACTCCATGCGGTCGTTTGCAGATAGGAGAGCGCCAGCGCTTTCACCTGCGGCTCCGCTTTGCCTGCAATCAGGTCGATGATCTGCGGGCCGATAAACTCAATCGCCAGCGCCAGCAGCACGGCGAACCCCGTCATAATAATCAGCGACTGGCGCGCCGCGGCAACTGCCCTCTCCCGGTTCAGCTTGCCGAGGCTAAAAGCCACCACCACGGTGGTCCCGAGATCGATGGCGGCAAAAAATGAGATCACCACGATATTGAAGCTGTCCGCCAGCCCGACTCCGGCCATCGCTTCCGACCCGAGCCAGCTGACCAGGAAAGTACTCAGCACCCCCATCAGCAGAACGCAGAGGTTTTCAAAGAAGATCGGCACGGCCAGCGGGGTGATTTCTCGCCAGAAGAGTATCCGCAGGGAACGGCGTTTCGGATACCACGCACTGTGCTGGATAGCCTGCAGCAGTGAAGTTCTGAAGTTTAGCAAGAGTATTCCAGTTTATTACCAGAGGAGGGGGTCACAGTTATCATGGTAAAGGGACAGGGTTTCTGCAAAGTCTTTTTATGTATCAAAGTGCAGCAAAAAAAAAGGGCCTCCATTACAGATGCCCTTTACCACTCAGACCAGCGGTCGCTGCAGCAGCTTTTCAAGGATCGTGAGCGGCGCATTCTGTGGATTTCTCATTCCGGCCACCGGCAGGAAAAAGGTCTGCTCCATCATAAACTGCCCGCTCATCGCCGCATGTGGCGTTTGATCGGCGAAGCAGATCCAGCTACTGCCCGCCGGCAGTTCCAGTGCCACCTGCGGGCCATGCTCCTGATAGCGCAGGTCAGCTTTCATTGCATCGTGCAGCTGCAGCATCAGATGATCGTAATGGGTACGGTAGGATTTGGTGATGCCAAAACGCTGCTGCAGCCAGCTGCCGAGCGGCGAGTACCCTTTCAGGCGTGAGATAAAACGCTGCGCTAATACCGGGAAAGGTTCCCCCACCCGCCAGCGGCGGCTTTCACCGTGGGGATGGATATTGGAGAAGATGCGCAAAATACGCTCGCCGTGATTAGGCCGCGACGGGAATGCATCGACGTGCAGTCGGCTGTCGTCCTTGCGCCACGAAGTGGCATCGCGCCACGCGGCAATCGGGTGCAGGCGCAGGGTGTTGGCCGGGGAGTGTAACCACGCGCGATAATCAGGCAGTATGCCGTCGATCAACCGCAGAGAGTGCTGGTAGTGACGCACCATCAGCGCTTTAACCTGCGGTAGTTTGCTGTCGTCGGCCACACCGTTAACCCGATCTGTCTGCGGATTAAAGCTGATGTTTTTGCGCTTCGCATCGACCAGCTGCGGCGTTAACAGCATCTGTTCTTCGGCTGTCAGAGTGAAAGCCAGCTGGGGCAGAAACAGCACTTTACCCTGCTCCAGCGCATCAATAGCGCTGGTATCCACCACTGACTCATCCCAACGCGTGTTGGGCAGTGTTCGAATCACCAGCTCCTGAGATAAAGATTGTTCAGACATTTGATATCCTTATTGCATGCCACAAGGGGAACTTCTATCCGGCCATTATAGGGAGACGATGGATTTTTGATTAAACCCCGACTAAACGATCCAGCCCCGGAACCGCCTGCGGTAAAGCGAAAGATGCGCGCGCGATTTGTTGCTACACTGCGCCATCAAAAACAGGAGTGACCTATGAAACCCCGTTCCGTGACGCTGGAAGATGTCGCCCGTGCCGCTGGCGTCTCGTATCAAACCGTCTCCAGAGTGCTGAACCATTCGCAGCAGGTCTCCGGAAAGACCCGCCAGCGGGTTGAGGCAGCGATGCAGGCGCTTAACTATGTGCCAAACCGGGTGGCACAGCAGCTGGCGGGCAAGAATACGCGCACGCTCGGCCTCGCCACCAGCGACCTCGCGCTGCTGGCTCCGGCGCAGATTGCCTCCGCCATTCAGCAGCGCGCCAGCCAGCTGGACTACCACCTGGTGATAGCGATGGCGGGCAGCGGCGGCGCACGCCAGGCGGTCAGCGACCTGCTGGCACAGCGCGTCGACGCGCTGATAATCAATATTCCGCTTGATGCCTCTGCCGCCAGCCAGATTGAGCAGATGGCGGGATCCCTGCCCTGCATCTTTCTGGATGTGGCGGAGGATGCCGCGGTGGCGATATGCAGCTTCAGCGCACAGACTGGCGCACGCCAGGGGGCCGAGCATCTTTTGCAGCTGGGGCATCGGCGAATCGCGTTATTGAACGGGCCGGCGGACTCGGTGGCGGCGCAGGCGCGCAGCAAGGCGTGGCTGGCGGTGCTGAGGGAACGGGATCTGGCGCCCACACAGCAGCTAAGCGGCGACTGGAGCGCAGAGTCCGGCTACCGGGCGGTGATGCAGCTGGAGGGTCAGGCACGCCCTACGGCGCTGTTAGTGGCTAACGATCAGATGGCACTCGGTGCGATGCAGGCGCTGCACCAGCTTGGCGTGGCGGTACCTGCGCAGATGTCGGTGGTGGGCTATGATGATACCGCCGACAGCGCCTGGTATCAGCCGCCGCTGACCACGGTGCGCCAGGATATGCGCCAGCTAGGTGAATGCAGCGTGAACTCGCTGGTGGCTAAGCTGGAAAACCCCGCTGCCGGTGAGGCGCTGACGCCTTTTGCCACCACGCTGGTGGTGCGCGCCAGCACCCGTCAGGCTCCGGAACAGCAGGCATAAAAAAGCCGGACAGATTGCCCGGCCTTTATCATGCTGGCGTTCGCCGTTACGCTTTCGGCTCGCCCATCGCTTTCAGCTTCTTCGACAGATCGCGACGCTCTTTAGAGAGGTCGGCATTTTTGATGATGTAATCATCCACGCGATCTTCGTAATCGCTGCGCATGCTGGAGATAATCTCCTGGATAGCTTCCACGCTCATGCCGGGTTTAATGTACTCACCCAGGTTGTCGAGCAGCAGAACACGCTTCTGGTTATCACGGATTTTCTTTTCGTTGTCGTGAATTTCACGTTGCAGCTTGTTCTTACGACGAAACATACGCACGAACTCCAGTACGTCCTGAAATGATTGCTTTGCATTTTCCATGAAGACACCTTTCATTTGGGCCTGCTTACACAGGCATCATTGTCGTAGCCATCAGATTAGCGGCGCGCCGCTGGCGATGGCAATTTTAAACTTGCAGAATCGGATTGGGCCTATCTTACCCTGAAGCGACCCGCCTCGCAGTAAGTTGTTGCTGGATCATTCTATTTTCGCAGCGCCAGGCGAATAAGTTCCGATAACCGCTCCAGCTGCCGGACCATCTCCAGACTGAGCCAGACGTAGCCGTGAATGGGGGTTTCCACCAGTTCGTCACTGTCAGACTCGGCGATCAGCTGGCGCAGTTCCCGCGTAATCTCCACCAGTTCTTCACTGTTGGCTCCAATCTTGTCGGTATTCCCCTCCACGATAGCCTGCGACAGCGCCCGCAGCGTATTTTCGGTCATCTGCTGGGTGCGGCGCAGCGCCGGGGCGTTCAGCATAATCAGGTGGCTCTGGCGCGACGCCCACCAGGCATTGAGCTGCAGCTCCAGCGTGCAGACCAGATTGCGGTTCAGCGTCTGTATCCCTTCAAATACCGAGCGCGGCGTGCGCGTCTCTTTACTGGAAGGCTCGATCAGCGCGCGCATCTTAATCACATTACTGAGCAGGCGCTGTAACGGGCGCGTCAGGCGCGGTTTTTCAACCAGGTTGGGAGAGAAACCGGCGTGATAAACCCGCGCGGTTTCCAGCAGCAGATCGGACAGCTGAATGCGCCAGTGGGTGTAGGCTTTTTGCGGCCAGATGCTGGTGAACAGCAGCGCCAGCAGCGAGCCGAGGATCACATCACCGCCGCGCCACAGGGCGGTGGTCATATCCCCCGGGATCCCGCCGCAGATCACCGCCAGGGTGATGCCAATCAGCAGCGCCATATAGGGCTGTTTGCCCAGCGTCAGAAAGCCGCTGATAAACATGATCGCCGCGCACCACAGCAGCATGCCCGGCAGCGAGATCAGCTCCAGCCTGAGCGCGATCAGCCCGGAGATAGAGCCATACAGGGTGCCGCCAATGCGCTGCAGCGCGCGCGGGAAGACATTGCCCCAGAAGGATATCGGCCCCATCACCACCACCAGCGTGATCAGCGGCCAGCTGCCCTCGGGGATCTCCATCAGCCTGACCAGCAGGAAGGTAAGCACGAAAGCCAGCGCGATACGCACGCCGTGCACTGTGCGGTAATTACGATATACGTTGAACTGCAGGGCCGAAATCGGCTTGTCCGGTCGCAAAACAGGCTCCGAAAGATGGGGGTCTCTGCGCGCCATGATACCTGAAGTCGGGGTCGGGAAAAGGCGTAGAGCGACGCTTTTCAGATGTTTTTTCACTCATTTATGGCGAGTTAACGGCAGAAAACATTGAATTTACCGGGGAGATACAGCCCGTTAATAATCCATTACCTTGCCGATGAATTTATTAACTTTTAAATAACATGGCCGCAGGAAGGCGGCCATGGAAAAATCAGCCTTACAGCTTGCGCTTGATATAGTCTGAAATGCGCGTGATAACGCCTGCCTCTTCTATCGGCTGCAGCGCCACCAGCGGGTAGCTGGCCAGCTGCTTATCGCCCTCAACCAGTTGAATAGTGCCGACCTGCTCGTGCAGCTTAATCGGTGCTTCCAGATCCTTGCGGTCGATGACGTACTTGGCTTTGACCTTCTGCACTGCATCGCGTGGCAGGGTAAGATAGACGTCATTTTCACTGCCCAGAGAAATGCGGTGCGGGTTGCCGTACCAGACATTTTCATGGCCAATCTCTTTGCCCGCGTGGAACAGCTGGACGGTATCGAAATTGCTCTGGCCCCAGATCAGCAGTTTGCGCGCCTGCTCTTCACGCCCTTTCGGGCTTTTACCCCCCATCACCACGGCAATAAGGCGGCGCTGACCGTCCACGCTGGAGGCAATGATATTAAAGCCGGCGCTTTCGGTGTGGCCGGTCTTCAGCCCGTCGACGTGCAGGGTTTTGTCCCACAGCAGGCCGTTGCGGTTCTGCTGGGTAATGCCGTTCCAGGTGAGCGACTTCTCGCTGTACATTTGGTAGAAGTCCGGCTCGCCGCTGATGATCGCCCGTGACAGCTTCGCCAGGTCGCGCGCGGTGGTGAACTGGCCCGGTGCATCAAGCCCGTGAACGGTTTCAAAGTGGGTATTAGCCAGGCCAAGCTTTTCAACATACTGATTCATCATGGTGACAAAGTTTGCCTCGCTGCCCGCCACATAATCGGCGAGCGCCACGCAGGCATCATTACCTGAATCGATAATCACACCGCGGCTTAAATCGCGCACCGAGACCTTCTCCCCCGGCTTAAGGAACATCAGCGAAGAACCTTTAAATACCGGGTTGCCTGCTCCCCAGGCATCCTGCCCGACGGTGACCATGTCATCACGGCTAATCCGCTTTTTATCAATAGCGCGGTCAACCACATAGCCGGTCATCAGCTTGGTCAGGCTGGCCGGATTGCGGCGCTCATCCGGGTTGCCGGAGGTGAGGATCTGCCCGGTAGTGGCATCCATCAGTACCCAGGAAGCGGCATCAATCGCCGGGGCAGTCATTGGGAACGCCAGTGCGTCAACGCCCGGGTTGTTTTCGGCATGGGCTACGGTACTCAGGGCCATAACCACGGTTAAACTTGCAAGCTGACGCTTTTTCAACACTCAATCCTCAATACGGTAACAGATAAAAAATTGCGCATGTTGTACGGGATCCTTTGGCATTTTGTGCGAATAAATTGCAAGAAAATATGAATAAATCAGCCGATTAGCTGATGGAGCTGCACCTGGTGTGGCGCTGAAATTTTTCCACAGGGAAATGCCCTCTTCTGGATATCGCCACTGCCGCGGCCTGATGTAGTTTTACGTCGACACTTTAATGACAGGAGCGTGATTAAAAATGAAGTTAATACCCTTTGCCTTACTTGCACTTTGCCTGAACGGCTGTGCCGATAGCGCAGACCCCCTTGATAGCCGCCAGGGCGCGGTCATTTGTCAGGGTTTCGGCTGTAACACCCCGCCCGGTAAACACTCATCCTCATCAGCTACCCACAAGCCAACCCGGGATGAAAAAATTCGCGCGCGCCAGGGGCTGCCGCCGGACTTTGGCAGCGATGAAAGTCGGGTCTCATTTCCGATAAAATTTTAACCGGGTCGGGCATCTGCTGCGCAAAAAGTGCCGGGGCGTCTAAACTTAAGCTGCTCTACTCACCTACTAACAGGAGTTATAGACATGGGACTGCTTGATTTCGTTAAAGAGGCCGGGAGCAAAGTTATTGAGGCCTTCTCCGGCAATGCACACGCGCAGGCGACTGCAATTGAAGATGACCTGAAAAAATCGGGGATCCCCGGTGCTGATAAGGTCAAGGTTGAGGTCAATGGTGACAAGGTCGTGGTTACCGGTGATGGCCTGACGCAGGAGGAGAAAGAGAAGATCATTGTCGCCGCCGGCAACGTGAAGGGTATCGGCAGCGTAGATGACAAGATTACCGTCACCTCGGTAGCCGTTGAGGCCAGATTCTATACCGTTGTTTCCGGTGATACCCTGAGTGCCATCGCTAAAAAAGAGTATGGCAACGCCAACGACTACAACAAAATTTTCGAAGCCAACAAGCCGATGCTGAGCCATCCGGACAAGATCTACCCGGGCCAGAAACTGCGCATACCGCAGTAATCCTGCGCCTGACCTTACCTGACCGGCGAAATGCCGGTTTTTTTTCGTCTGACACCGCTGCTGCGACGCTTCAGCCTGTAGGGGATATGGTTTACCATAAGGCATATCACTAAAACGCATCGCTCAGGAGAGAGCTCAGGATGAAGGTAGAGGGATTTTCCCGCCCGACTCAATGCTGCGTTTTCAGGAAGTTAATTATTAAGTGGACCGCCATAACATCATGAAAAACGCCACCAGCCAGCCCACCTTCCTTTTTCACGATTACGAAACCTTTGGTAAAAGTCCGTCGCTGGACCGCCACTTAAAATCCCTAACATGGAGTAAATCACCCCCCCTAAAATTACAAAATATTTTTTAGTCATCACCAACACTTATCAACCAGAGGATAATAAAATAACAACTACAGCCCTCTATCAATAATATAAAAGAAAAAATAAGTAGATATTTAAAACCAGTATAGAACAAAAGAAATTTATTAATTAAATGAATGGTATTGAGTAATGAAATTCAAACCATTCAGTCACAACGGATAACATCTTATTTCCAAAACCATTTTTTTGTGGGAAAGGTATGGTAAAACAGTTATAATAGGATATCTCCGAAAACACAATAAGTCAGATAAAACCACCTGGATTTAAGTAATGAATATAGATAAAAATAAAATAAATTACCTTGAAGGATTACGTGGACTCAGTTGCATGGTGGTTTTATTTGACCACTGTGTAAATCAGTTTTATCCTTCACTTAGACTTACAAACCAAAGTGGATTTACCGGAACTGTAAAAGACATTATTGCATGGTCCCCTCTTAACATAATTTACAGTGGCCTTATTTCCGTATTTATTTTCTTTATACTAAGCGGATTCGTTCTGTCCCACAAATATCATCTTACCAGAAACTTCAAAGACATAATAAATGCATCTAGGAAAAGATACTTCCGTTTACTAATACCAGTTTTTTTCTCACTTATATTTTTTTGGATTTGCAAGGAAATAATTGAAATTCTTTTCAAAAAGGAAAACAACATTTCTTTCTTTCAAATAATAAAATCCTCATTTTTCGATATATTCTTTACTGGCGAAAATATCATAAACGGTCCATTATGGACTATGCATGCAGAACTAGTAGGTTCCTTCATCGTATTTGGAATATTAGCCGTAAGCCATGAGATGAGATTTAGATGGTTAGTATACCTCACTGCATTGATTTACACATTCAATACTTTTTACTTTCTCTTTATATTAGGTGCTTTACTATCTGATCTTTATACATCTCAATATCACTCATGGATAAAATTTTTAAATAAAAAAACAATAAACACCCCCCTACTAATACTCTCACTTTTATTTGTCTCCTACCCAACAATAAGACCAGGCGTAGAGATAGGTGGTATCTACACCTACTTAACATTCCCAGCAGACTTTAGCATTCATACCTTCTGGCATATTATCGGCGTAAGCATTATTTTTTTAGTTATTTTAAACACTCCTTCACTGCAAAAAATATTCAATCATAATCTGTCACTTTTTTTAGGTAAATTATCCTTTTCTGCTTATGTCTTACACTTCCCGATTTTATTAGTAGTGAGAGAGTTCAATATAAAATTCAATTCTGCATCATTAACTCTACTTGTTAACTCAATAATTGTATTTTCGTTGACACTGATAATTTCAATTGCATTTGAAAAATACATTGACAAGAATGCCGTGATAATATCAAACAAAATAGCCAAGAATGCATAAATATGGTTTAAAGCAATAATTTTATCTAGGCCAGGGTAATATTACTGTTTAACTCTGGCAATGTTCTCAACCAACCAGACAGAACTTAATTCTCAGTCTAAACTTAAGTTGCTGTACTCACCTACTAACAGGAGTTTTAGACATGGGACTGCTTGATTTCGTTAAAGAGGAGAGCAAAATTTTGAGGCCTTCTCCGGCAATGAACACGCGCAGGCGACTGCGATTAAAGATAACCTGAAAAAATCGGGCATCCCGGGCGCAGACAAAGTTAAAGTCGAGGTCAATGGCGACAAAGTGGTCGTCGCTGGCGACGGGCTGACGCAGGAGGAGAAAGAGAAGATCATGGTCGCCGCAGGCATTGTGAAGGGTATCAGTAGCGTGGATGACAAGATTATCGTCACCTCGGTAGCCGTTGAGGCTAAGTTCTTTACCGCTGTCTCCGGTGATACCCCGGGTGCTATCGCGAGGAAAAAGTATGGCAACGCCAACGACTACAACAAAATTTTCGAAGCCAACAATCCGATGCAGAGCCATCCGGACAAGATCTATCCGGGCCAGAAGTTGCGTATACCTCAGTAATCCTTGGCCTGAGCGTACCTGATCGGCTAAATGCCGGATTTTTTCGTCTGTAATCATGCCGCGAAGTTTCAGAATCAGAGGGATACGCTTTATCAACAAGGATATGATTACAACGCAATGCTCAAGGTAGTTCATCACAGAAACTTTGAATGATTCTTCGCCTTCAGATAGTTAGTCATTCAATAGACCGTAATAACAACACTAAAGTGCCTTAAACAAATCAATCTTCCTCTTACTTGATAAATTCACTTCGATCGGACAGGCAATAATAGAGTGAAAAATTATTTTTACGCAGTTTTTTGTACTGTTTAGGTATACAGCCTAACGCATTAGGTAAGTAGCGTGATAAGCATATTTATCCAGAATAAAGGCTATGAAAGAAACTTTAATGACTTCGCGCAATATAGCACTGTTAAACTATTTATTGTGGTGATATTATATTGAAATAATTTATGAATGGCGTATGACGCATGATGGCACAATACTTGATAATTCTTTCACTCTCATTTATTTTTCTGAGCACACTATATTTCATAGCTGAAAAAAGTGGACTTAAAAACGATTTAAAAAAAACCTCAAAATTTAAAACCATTGACGGATTAAGAGGTCTGGCAGCAATTTTAGTTGTCTTCCATCATTCAATCCTGGCAAATATAAATGCAATTAGTGGAAACTGGAATTTTTCTAATGAAAAATTTATAAGCGAAAATGAACACCTCCAAAGTTTTTATCATAACGCTGGACCAGTTGGAGTTATTTTATTCTTTATGATAACTGGATTTTTATTCTCTAATAAACTAATCACCAGTAAAGGCAACATTAGTTACACCGACTTCTACAAAAAGAGAATACTTAGGATTGCTCCTCTTTACTATTTCAGCGTGCTTGTTATATTTATCATATCTATGTCTATGCCCATCAATACACCTTCAGATTTTTTGGATGGGGTCAAGAAATTTTTCGGATGGTTAAGTTTTTACTTCATTGGATATGAAGGGTTTACAACTAATTATCCATATAGTAGGTTAAATGCAGGAGTTTTTTGGACGTTGGCGGTAGAATGGAAATTCTATTTTTTAATCCCTTTTTTAGGTCTCTTTGCAGGCTCACTGAGAAATGTAATAATATTTTCCACCTCAGCCGCCTTAACTATTATCACCTTAAACAATGCCGGCTTGATAATAAATACGGATAGCGCAATTATACTATCTTTTTTATTTGGTTCACTTTCCTCTATAATACAAAACAGCCAACTAAACCTTAAACTTCTAACTCTCAAACCTTTATCTATTTTAACTATAGCTTGTATAACCTACGCTTTATTATCCCCACCGGAGGTCTATAATAATTTAACCGTAAGCGTTATAGGCGTTGCATTTATTATCATTAGTGGTGGGAACAGCATTTTAGGGTTATTAACATCAAAGCCACTCAAGGCTGCTGGGGTTATAAGTTATAGCATTTACCTGCTTCACGGAATAACACTTAACGTCTGCAACTTTTTCCTTGCAAAAAACATTAGTTACCTTTCAATTACTGCCATTTCATTAATAATCATACCTTTAATATGTACAGCCACCTATTTATACATTGAGAAGCCTTTTATATCAAAAAATTAGCCTTTATTAGCCAGTTCAGAAATAAGTTCTGGCAATTTAAAAATTAAGTCAGCACACATAATAGAAAACAACTTCTCTTTCAATAAAAATTAATTATTCTACTTTTTCGTTAAAACTTCGCAATTACCGTTTCACTAATAATTAAATTTTCTATAAAAATTGGTTTTGCAAAGAAGTAAAATTTTAGTCCATACAACGCATGCAACCCCCATGTCGATTCCTTCGAATCCTCAACTCTAGCTGTCTAACATCGGCCAGTGCTTTCTCCATCCCGAAAATGAAAGATAATTGCGCCCTGAATGATATGTGAATGCCAAACCCATTGCGATATGCCCCTTCAGGACTTGCCGATTATGGTTTACCATGAGTGGAGATAAGTTTAGCGTAGCTAAGCGTCATGATAATTTTCTGTGCGCATGGCTATAGAGGTTTTGTATCATTTTGGTAAGAAATGCTCCTCTTACTAAGCAAAACGTACTGATTCAGAAGTGAAAAGAGAAAATAGTGAAAGACAAAGCTAATCAACCCACCTTCCTCTTCCACGACTACGAGACCTTCGGTAAAAGTCCGTCGCTGGACCGCCCTGCGCAGTTTGCCGGCATCCGTACCGATATGGACTTCAACATCATCGGCGAGCCGGAGGTGTTTTACTGCCAGCCTGCGGATGACTATCTGCCGCAGCCGGAAGCGGTGATGATCACCGGGATTACCCCGCAGATTGCCCGTGCCCGCGGGGTGCCGGAAGTGGAGTTCACCCGCCGCATTCATCAGCTGTTCAGCGAGCCGAACACCTGCATAGTGGGCTACAACAACGTGCGTTTTGACGACGAAGTCAGCCGTAACCTGTTTTATCGCAACTTTTACGACCCCTACGCCTGGAGCTGGCAGCACGGTAACAGCCGCTGGGATCTGCTGGACGTGATGCGCGCCTGCTATGCCCTGCGCCCGGACGGGATTGCGTGGCCGGAAAATGATGATGGCTTCCCCAGCTTCCGCCTTGAGCACCTGACCAAAGCCAACGGCGTGGCGCATGAAAACGCTCACGATGCGATGTCGGACGTGTATGCCACCATTGCCATGGCGAAGCTGGTCAAAGAGAAGCAGCCGCGGCTGTATGACTTCCTGTTCAGCCATCGCAATAAGCAGAAGATAACCGCGCTGGTCGATATTCCGCAGATGAAACCGCTGGTGCATATCTCCGGCATGTTTGGCGCGGCGCGCGGCAATACCAGCTGGATCGCCCCGCTCGCCTGGCACCCGGATAACCGTAACGCGCTGATTACCTGCGATCTCGGCGGTGATATGTCGCCGCTGCTGGAGCTGGACGCCGACGCGCTGCGCGAACGCCTGTATACCCGCCGCGACGAGCTGGGGGATGCCTCCCCGGTACCGCTCAAGCTGGTACATATTAATAAATGCCCGGTGGTCGCCCCGGCGAATACCCTGCGCCCTGAAGATGCCGAGCGCATCGGCATTGACCGCCAGCGCTGCCTGGATAATCTCGCCCTGCTGCGTCAGCATCCGGAGGTGCGCGAAAAAGTGGTGGCGCTGTTTGCGGAAGCCGAACCCTTTACCCCGTCGGAGGATGTCGATGCGCAGATCTATAACGGCTTCTTCAGCGATGCCGATCGCAACGCGATGAATATACTTCGCCAGACTGCCGCGGAAAATCTGCCGGCGCTGGATCTGAGCTTTAACGATGCGCGTATTGATAAGCTGCTGTTCCGCTACCGCGCGCGCAACTTCTTCGGCACGCTGGATGACGCCGAGCAGAAGCGCTGGCTGCAGCACCGCCGTGAGATGCTGAACCCTGAGCGGGTGCAAAGCTATGTGCAGGAGCTGGAGATGCTGTTTAATCAGTACGAAGGGGAGCAGGAGAAGCTGGATCAGCTGAAGGCGTTGTTTGAGTATGCGCGGGAGTTGGTGTCCTGATATCACAAGGGCTGACCGAAAAAGAGGGTCAGCCCCTACAAAATAGTTCGAGTATGCGCGGGAATTAGCGTTCTGATATCACAAGGGCTGACCGAAAAGAGGGTCAGCCCCTACAAAAATGGCTGTGAATCACCCGCAGGGGGCGACCATGTGTACCGGTCGCCCCCTGCGGGAATTACAGCCCTTCTTCGCTCCACTGCGGCACCGGGTTACGGAAGCTGCGGGTGACGAACGCCAGGTAGATCAGGCCGATTGCGGCCCACACCAGCCCCAGCACCATCGAGCTCTCTTCCAGGTTCGCCCACAGAGCGCCTACGGTCAGTGCGCCCAGCAGCGGCAGGATCAGGAACTTGAAGTTGTCCTTCAGGGTCTTGTTGCGCTTCTCGCGGATCCAGAACTGCGAGATCACCGACAGGTTAACGAAGGTAAACGCCACCAGCGCACCGAAGTTAATCAGCGCCGTAGCGGTCACCAGGTCGAAGGTGATCGACGACAGGGCAATCGCACCAACCAGCAGCACGTTCAGCGCCGGGGTGCGCCACTTCGGATGGATATAGCCGAAGAAACGCTCCGGGAACACGCCGTCACGACCCATCACGTACATCAGACGCGACACGCCCGCATGGGCAGCCATACCGGATGCCAGCACGGTAACGCAGGAGAAGATCAGGATACCGAACTGGAAGGCTTTGCCCGCCACGTATAGCATTATTTCCGGCTGCGACGCGTCCGGATCTTTAAAGCGCGAGATATCCGGGAAGTACAGCTGCAGGAAATAGGAGACCACGACAAAGATCACCCCACCAATAAGGGCGGTGAGGAAAATCGCTTTCGGGATCACGCGCTCTGCGTCTTTGGTCTCTTCCGACAGTGAGCTGATACCGTCAAAGCCGAGGAACGAGAAGCAGAGTATTGTCGCCCCGGTGATCATCGGCACTACGTGAGCATTCTCCGACCAGAAGGGTTTGCTGCTGACCAGCGTTCCGGCACCTTCGCCGTGCGCCACGCCATACACTACCATCCCCATGATCACCACCATCACCGCCACCTGCAGCACCACGATCACGCTGTTAAAGTTGGCTACGGTTTTGATGCCTTTGAGGTTGGAGAGCGTCATAAAGCCCACCAGCAGTACCACAAAGATCCACGAAGGAATGCCGGGAACCAAAGCTTCCCAGTAAATTTTCGCCAGCAGAATGTTGATCATCGGCATAAACAGATAATCAAGCAGCGAAGACCAGCCGACCATAAAGCCGACGTGCGGGCTGATGGCTTTCTGCGCATAGGTATAGGCCGAACCCGCAGACGGGAAACGGCGCACCAGCTGGCCGTAGCTCAGCGCGGTAAACAGAATAGCAATCAGCGCGAATGCGTATGCGGTCGCGACGTGGCCGTCAGTCAGGCCGGAAACAATGCCGAAAGTATCGAACAGTGTCATCGGCTGCATATAAGCCAGACCCATCATAACAACAGGCAGTAACGTCAGCGTTTTTTTCAGATGTGCACGCGGCTGTGCGGCTGGAGTAGCGGTACTATGCGACATGGTTCAGCCTCCCCATAGCGTCAACCTTTCTGGGTTGAACCACAGGGAAACTTCGCATTATGCGAGAGCTTTTCGAAAGAGGATTCATGGAACGACAGGCAGGCGTGAAGGTGTAACCTGCTGTGGCGCCGTAGTCATCGCGCTGGCGGATCCCAGGCGATACCGGAGTAAGAAGATGTTGCCCCATGTTTATTTCCTCAATGTACACGTCACCGTGTTTTTAAAAGCGTATATCCATCCGGTTCTGGACCGGCCTCATTAGAATGCGAAAGTCCTGCGCTTTGCATACAGATAAAAAAATACCGCCGCCGGGGTAAATCCAGCGTCGGTTTTATGTTGCAAATTGCAAGGCGCATATTTTGCACCATAACAAAGCAGTATGACAAGTGTTGGAGACCTTCTCTTACATATTTTTGCCTGAAAAGAGCGGGCGAGGCGTGCCTCGCCGCTGCGCGCTTAGGCGTTTTTCAGCATCCAGTCGATTTCGGTGGCGGTAACCAGGCGCTCAAAGTGCATCAGTTCGTGATGCTTGCAGCTGTGCCAGACAAAACCGAAGCGCTTGCCGAGCAGTTTCTGCAGGGCATGATTCTGCTCAAACTCGTACAGCGCATCACTCTGGCGGATCGGCAGCGGGTTGCCCTCGGCCTCGTGGCCGTTGCCTTTTACCGCGGGCGGCAGCGGCAGCTGATTATCGATGCCGTGCAGGATCCCGGCGAGAATGGCCGCCATCACCAGATAAGGATTGGCGTCGGCCCCCGCTACGCGATACTCCACGCGGTGATTATCACTATCGCCACAGGGAATGCGCAGCGCGACGGTGCGGTTATTGTGCCCCCAGGAAGCCTGAAGCGGGACGAAAGCATCCGGCAGAAAGCGGCGGTAGGCGTTGACGTTAGGGGCCAGCAGCGCCATCGAAGCGGGCATCAGGTCGATCATCCCGGCCAGCGCTCGCTTCAGCAGCGGCGAGTCGCTGCCGTCATCGCAGGCAAAAGCATTGTGGTCGGCGGCATCCAGCATGCTGATATGCACGTGCATGCCGCTGCCCGCGTACTCCTCATACGGCTTCGCCATAAAGGTGGCGTTCATGCCGTGCTGCTCGGCCACCTGGCGCACCAGGCGTTTCAGCTGCACGGCATGGTCGCAGGCGCTTAATACGTTGCGGGTGTGGTGCAGGTTAATCTCAAACTGGCCTGGCGAAGCCTCCGCCAGCGCCCCGTCGGCGGGGATGCCCTGCTGACGGGCAATCGAGTCAATATCCCCCAATACCTCAGAGAAGTGGTCAAGATTGTCGACGGAGTAAACCTGGCTTTGCATATTACGTTCGTCGCTACCCGGCGCGCACGGCGGCTGGATATAGCCCTCTGCATCGCGCTGCTTATCGACCAGATAGAACTCCAGCTCTACCGCTACCACCGGGAACAGTCCTCGGTTGCGCAGCTGTTGCCACAGCTGATTGAGGACATTACGGGGTTCAACGTCAAAGGGAGTGCCATCTTGATTGCACATGGTCAGCAGAAGCTGTGCCAGATGTTGCGGGTCAGCCGCAGAGGGGATGAGAGTGCCGTCAACCGGCATGCAGATATTATCAGGTTCGCCCAGCGCCTGACCGAGCCCCGCCTCTTCCACCGTATTGCCCAGAATGTCCATGGCGAACACCGAAGCCGGGAAGTAGCAGCCTTTGTCGAGCTTAAGCAGGCTGGCGATGGGAATGCGCTTACCGCGAAAAACACCGTTTAAATCATTAAGCAGAATATCGACGTACTGAGTTTCAGGATGGCGTTCCAGATAAGCTTTCACTTCATTCCGGAACGCGCTGGTTCGTTTCTCTTCACTGTGCCGCGTGAAGTCTTCTACTTCGACGATATTAGTCATGATGCACCTGCCCGCATGAGGTTTATGTAGTCGGCGCCCGCTCAAAATAACGGCCACTCCCTTAACATAGCGTCAACATAAAAAGTGTGCAAATGTTACTGACAGCTTTATTTTTGCCCGCATTGCGTTTGAATATTCACCAACTGATTGCTAGATTGAAAATATATTGCACACTTTTGCGCCATTTTGCGCGATACCGGCTGATATTTTTAACAGTATGACGGGGGGTGAATGGGCATTATTTTTGACAAGCCTTTGATTGGCGTAGTGATGTGTCAGACAGAAATGGGCGGGCACCCCACGCAGATGGTGCATAACAAATATCTGGAAGCGGTGCTCGGCGCTGGCGGTGTGCCATTCGCCCTGCCCCACGGCCTGATGTCGGCCCCTCATCTATTAGAAAATGCTATGGCTGTCCTCGACGGCATTCTGCTTACCGGCAGCCCGAGTAATATCGAACCGCACCACTACGGTGAGCCGGGGCACGAGCCGCTGGCCGATCCGGGGCGCGATCGTCTCTCTTTTGCGCTGATTGCTTATGCGGTAGAGAAACAGCTGCCGCTGCTGGCGATCTGCCGTGGCCTGCAGGAGCTGGTGGTCGCTACCAGCGGTAAGCTGCACCGCCAGCTGCATCAGATCCCCGGCCTGCAGGAACACCGGGAGGATGAAGCGCTAACGCTGGATGAGCAGTACGCTCCGGCTCACGAGGTGTGGCTGGAACCCGGCGGGCTGCTGGCCCCACTGGTCAATTACGCTGAGAAATTTTGGGTCAACTCGCTGCATGGTCAGGGCATTCGCGAAACGGGCAGCGCGCTGCGGGTTGAAGCGCGTGCCGCAGATGGTTTAATCGAAGCCGTCAGCCATCGCCAGCATCCCTTCGCACTGGCGGTGCAGTGGCACCCGGAATGGCACAGTGACAGCTCCGCGCTCTCGCGCCAGCTGTTTGATGGGTTTATTCACGCCTGTCAGCAGTTTCAGAAAGGATCGCGGCTGTGAGCGAAACCCTGCTGGCACCGGGAAGGCGCCTGGCGGAAATCCGCCAGCAGATGGGCCTGTCTCAGCGGCGCGTCGCCGAGCTTTCCGGCCTGACGCACAGCGCCATCAGCACCATTGAGCAGGACAAGGTCAGCCCGGCCGTCAGCACCCTGCAAAAACTGCTGAAGGTTTACGGCCTGTCGCTGTCCGAATTTTTTGCCGAGAAGGTGCAGGATGAGCCGCCGAAAGTGGTGATCGATGCGCACGAGCTGATCGATATTGGCAGCCAGGGCGTTTCACTGCGGCTAATCCACAACGGTAATCCGCAGCGCACGCTGGCGATGCTGCTGGAGACCTATGAACCCGGCGCGACCACCGGTGAAAAAATTCGTCATCAGGGCGAAGAGACCGGCACGCTGCTGGAGGGGGAGATCATCCTGACCATCAGCGGCCAGAGTTATCCGCTGCACGCCGGGCAGAGCTACGTGATTAATACCAGCCACCCGCACAGCTTTACCAATACGTCGACCCGGCCCTGCCGCATTATCAGCGCACATACGCCGGCCACGTTTTAACAGGGAGACTGCATGGAACATATCAACAGCTACTATTCGGCAACCACCAATGCACACGATCCCTGGCCACGGCTCGAAGGGGCAATAGAGTGCGATGTTTGCGTGATTGGCGGCGGCTTTACCGGGCTGTCGTCCGCGCTGTTTCTCACCGAGGCGGGATACGACGTGGTGCTGCTGGAAGCCGCGCGCGTCGGGTTTGGCGCCAGCGGGCGCAACGGCGGCCAGGTGGTGAACTCCTACAGTCGCGACGTTGATGTGATTGAGCAGCGCTACGGCAAAGAGACCGCGCGCCTGCTCGGCAGCATGATGTTCGAGGGGGCAGCGATTATCCGTGACCGCATCGACCGCTACGCCATCCGTTGTGATTACCGCCCCGGCGGTATTTTTGCCGCGTTAAACAACCGACAAATGCAGCACCTTAGCAGCCAGCACAAGCTGTGGCAGCGCTACGGCAATCATGACCTTGAACTGCTCGACCAGACCGGTATTCGCCGGGAAGTGGGCAGCGATCGTTATGTCGGTGGCCTGTTGGACAAGCGCGGCGGCCATATTCACCCGCTCAATCTGGCGCTGGGTGAAGCCGAAGCCATTCGTCGCCACGGCGGGCGCATCTATGAGAACTCGGCGGTCACCGCGGTGAACTACGGCAACCCGCATCTGATCCGCACGGAGCAGGGCGAAGTGAAAGCCCGCTTTGTGATTTTTGCCGGCAATGCCTATCTGGCCCCGCATCTGGAACCCCGGCTGGCGAACAAAAGCCTGCCCTGCGGCTCGCAGATTGTCGCCACCGAGCCGCTGTCTGCGGACCAGGCGCTATCGCTGCTGCCGAACAACTGCTGCGTCGAGGACTGTAACTACCTGCTGGACTACTTCCGCCTGACCGCCGATAACCGCCTGCTGTACGGCGGCGGGGTAATCTACGGCGCGCGCGATCCGGGCGATATTGATGCCCTGATCCGCCCGAAGCTGCTGAAAACCTTCCCGCAGCTGGCAGGGGTAAAATTTGACTTTGCGTGGAGCGGCAATTTTCTGTTGACCCTGTCGCGCATGCCGCAGTTCGGACGGCTGGAGAGCGGCGTTTACTATATGCAGGGTGACAGCGGGCACGGCGTGACCTGCACCCACCTGGCCGGGAAATTGGTTGCAGAGGCGATGCGCGGCGATGCGGAGCGCTTTGATGCCTTTGCCAAACTGCCGCATCTGCCCTTCCCGGGCGGACGGCGGCTGCGCGTGCCGCTAACCGCAATAGGTGCCGCATGGTATGCGTTGCGCGACAGGCTGGGGGTTTAAGGGGCAACGTGGAAGTTTATGGGTCGATCGGAAAAGAAGATCGACCCCTACGGTTTGGAACCCGATCGCCTGTAGGGGCTGACCCTCTTTTCCGGTCAGCCCGTTGTTTTCAGTCAGCCCGTAATTTTACGCTAACGGCATCTTGTTCGGGTCGGGGTAGCGGTACTCGAAGCCCAGCTCGCGGCAGATTTTACTGCCGTCGATCAGCTTGCCCTTATTGCTGCTGTCATCGGCGAGGAAGGTCGGTGCTTCCAGCCCCAGCTGACGCGCCACCTGCGGGTAAAACTGCGCGCGCGCCGGATGCTGCGGTGCGCTGAGGTTGTAAATATGCCCGCCCTTCGGCGTTTGCAGCAGCAGTGTAATCGCCTCGATCACATCTTCCAGATGCACCAGGTTAACGCCCTGTGACCCGTTCGCCAGCCCGGTTTTTCCCGCGAGGAAACGTCCCGGATGGCGGTTAGGCCCCACCAGCCCGGCAAGGCGCAAAATATCCACCGAGGTATTAGGCAGATGGTGCAGCCAGCTCTCCAGGTCCTGTAAGGTGCGCCCGGCAACGCTCACCGGCTCAAGCGGCGTGCTCTCTTTGGTGTTACCCACGCTGTCGCCGTAGACAGAGGTAGAGCTGGTGAAAATAATGCGCGGCACGCTGAAGGCCAGCGCGCTGTCCACCAGCTGCTGTACTGCCAACTGATAGCTCTCACCACCTGACGCGGTTCTGCTGGCCGGTAACGTAATCACCAGGGCATCAACGTGGCTGAGCAGTGACTCCAGATCCTCAGACTCGCAGATAAGCTCCGGCGTCAGCTCCAGCAGATAGCTGTCGATACCGCTCATCCGTGCCGCCGCTACCCCGTCCTGGGTGGTTTTCGTGCCGGTCACCTGCCAGCCAGCCGCCGTCAGCGACATGGCCAGCGGCATGCCCAGCCACCCCAGCCCGACTATCGCAACTTTTTTCATCCCTTTACTCCTTTGAACTCACACCGTCAGAGCTTCAGGCTACGCCAGCCTGAAGTCAGTGACAACTGCCGGTTGATAAGAGAATCTTTCAACATTGACAAAAAAGGGTTGCGCCACGCGCCCATTCTGGTTAGGTTATTTGTCACGATATGAATATCCATTCATCCAAGAGAATTTTATGACACGCGTTCAGTTCAATCACCATCATCACCATCACCCTGACTAGTCTTTCAGGCGATGTGTGCTGGAAGACGATCAGGATCTTCCAGTGGTGCAGAACGCGAAATCAGCCCCCGGAAGATCGCCTTCCGGGGGCTTTTTTTTGGCCCGATGAAATTGAAACGCTGGCATAGTGAACTTAAGCAGACAGGAAAAGAGGATTATCCCCGATGTTAGATAACACCCGTTTACGCATAGCTATGCAGAAATCAGGCCGTTTAAGCGATGAATCACGCGAATTGCTCGCGCGCTGCGGCATCAAAATCAATCTGCAGCAGCAGCGCCTGATCGCGTTTGCCGAGAACATGCCGATTGATATTCTGCGCGTGCGCGATGACGATATCCCGGGCCTGGTGATGGATGGTGTGGTTGACCTCGGCATCATTGGTGAAAACGTGCTGGAAGAAGAGCTGCTGACCCGTCGTGCTCAGGGCGAAGACCCGCGCTATTTCACCCTGCGCCGTCTGGACTTCGGCGGCTGCCGCCTGTCGCTGGCGATGTCGGTTGATGACGAATATACCGGCCCGCAGTGTTTACAAAACTCCCGCATTGCCACCTCTTACCCGCACCTGCTGAAAAAGTACCTCGACAAGCAGGGCGTCAGCTTCAAATCCTGCCTGTTGAACGGTTCTGTTGAAGTGGCTCCGCGCGCCGGTCTGGCCGATGCCATCTGTGACCTGGTATCAACCGGCGCCACGCTGGAAGCCAACGGTCTGCGCGAAGTGGAAGTCATTTACCGCTCGAAGGCCTGCCTGATCCAGCGCGATGGCGAAATGCCGGCTGCCAAGCAGGAGCTGATCGACAAACTAATGACGCGTATTCAGGGTGTGATCCAGGCGCGTGAATCGAAGTACATCATGCTGCACGCGCCGGGCGAACGTCTGGAAGACATCATTGCCCTGCTGCCGGGGGCCGAGCGCCCTACCGTACTGCCGCTGGCGGGTGATAAGAGCCGCGTGGCGATGCACATGGTCAGCAGCGAAACGCTGTTCTGGGAAACCATGGAAAAACTCAAAGCCCTGGGTGCCAGCTCGATTCTGGTGCTGCCGATTGAGAAGATGATGGAGTAATTCGATGGCGACCCTGATGACCCCCATTAGCTGGCAGCAGTGCAGCGCGGAAGAGCAGCAGGCGCTGCTGATGCGCCCGGCGATCTCTGCCTCTGAAAGCATTACTGCCACCGTGCGTGGCATTCTTGAAAAGGTAAAAGCCGAGGGCGACGACGCGCTGCGCTACTACAGTGCCACCTTCGATAAAACTCAGGTGGATGCCCTGCGCGTCAGCGAGCAGCAGATTGCCGATGCCTGCGCGCGACTGGGTGATGAGATCAAACAGGCGATGGCCGTCGCGGTCGCCAACATCGATAAATTCCACGTGGCGCAGATGCTGCCAGCGGTTGATATTGAAACGCAGCCGGGCGTGCGCTGCCAGCAGATTACGCGCCCGGTCGCTTCTGTCGGGCTCTATATTCCCGGCGGTTCTGCCCCGCTCTTCTCCACCGTGCTGATGCTGGCAACCCCGGCACGCATTGCCGGATGTGGCCGCGTGGTGCTGTGCTCGCCTCCGCCGATTGCCGATGAAATTCTCTATGCCGCTAAGCTGTGCGGCGTGCAGGAAGTGTTTCAGGTTGGCGGGGCGCAGGCGATTGCCGCCCTCGCCCTCGGCACTGAATCAGTGCCGAAGGTCGACAAAATCTTTGGCCCGGGCAATGCGTATGTGACCGAGGCCAAACGCCAGGTCAGCCAGCGCCTGGACGGTGCAGCAATTGATATGCCGGCAGGGCCTTCCGAAGTGCTGGTGATAGCCGATGAGGGCGCCACGCCGGACTTCGTCGCTTCCGACCTGCTGTCACAGGCCGAGCACGGCCCTGATTCACAGGTGATCCTGCTGACCCCTTCGCTGCCGATGGCAGAAGCAGTAGCGCAGGCCGTCGAACGCCAGCTGGCCGAACTGCCACGCGCCGCCACCGCGGCGAAAGCGCTGGAGAGCAGCCGCCTGATTGTGGCACGCGATCTGCAGCAGTGCGTCGAGATCAGCAACCGCTACGGCCCGGAGCATCTGATTATTCAGACGCGCCGCGCGCGGGACCTGGTCGACAGCATTACCAGCGCCGGTTCGGTATTTCTTGGTGACTGGTCACCGGAATCCGCTGGCGACTATGCCTCCGGCACCAACCACGTGCTGCCGACCTATGGCTATACCGCCACCTGCTCAAGCCTGGGGCTGGCTGATTTCCAGAAGCGCATGACGGTGCAGGAGCTGACGCCTGCCGGCTTTATGGGGCTGGCCGCCACCATTGAGACGCTGGCCGCGGCCGAACAGTTAACCGCCCACAAAAATGCCGTCACCCTGCGCGTGGCCGCACTGAAGGAGAAGCCATGAGCAGCACAATTCAGGACCTGGCCCGCGCTAACGTGCGCGCCCTGACCCCTTACCAGTCTGCGCGCCGCCTTGGTGGTAACGGCGACGTGTGGCTGAATGCCAATGAATATCCGCTGGCCGTGCCGTTTGAGCTCAGCCAGCAGACGCTGAACCGCTACCCGGAGTGCCAGCCAAAGTTGGTGATTGAACGCTACGCCGCCTATGCCGGACTGACGCCTGAACAGGTGCTGGTGAGCCGCGGCGCGGATGAAGGCATCGAGCTGCTGATGCGCGCCTTCTGCGAGCCGGGCCAGGACGCAGTACTGTTCTGCCCGCCGACCTACGGTATGTACAGCGTCAGCGCGGAAACCATCGGCATTGAATATCGCACGGTGGAAGCAGGTGAAGACTGGCAGTTGAACCTGCCGGCGATTGCCGACCAGCTGGACGGGGTGAAGCTGGTGTACGTGTGCAGCCCAAACAACCCAACCGGTAACCTCATCAACCCGGAAGACCTGCGTCAGCTGCTGGAGATGACCCAGGGCACAGCGCTGGTGGTGGCGGATGAAGCCTATATCGAGTTCTGCCCGCAGGCGTCACTCGCCGGCTGGCTGAAGGATTATCCGCACCTGGTGATCTTACGCACGCTGTCGAAAGCCTTTGCGCTCGCCGGGCTGCGCTGCGGTTTCACCCTTGCCAGCGCCGAGGTGATCGCGCTGCTGATGAAGGTGATCGCGCCTTATCCGCTCTCTACTCCTGTCGCCGATATCGCTGGTCAGGCCTTGAGCGACCAGGGCATCGCCCTGATGCGCCAGCACGTCGCCGGGCTGATCGCCACCCGCGAGCAGCTGATTGCCGACCTGCGCAGCCTCGACTGCGTTGAGCAGGTGTATGAGAGCGACACTAACTATATTCTGGCGCGCTTTACCGCTTCCAGTCAGGTGTTTAAAACGCTGTGGGACCAGGGCATTATTCTGCGTGACCAGAATAAGCAGCCCGGCCTGGCTGGCTGCCTGCGCATTTCCATCGGCACCCGTGAAGAGTGCCAGCGCGCCGTTGCCGCATTGAAATCATTACCCGGTACCCCCGTTTCTCAGGAGCAAGCATGAGTCAGAAAGTCCTCTTTATCGATCGCGATGGCACCCTTATTTCTGAGCCGCCGCAAGATTATCAGGTCGACCGCATGGACAAACTGGCCTTCGAGCCGGACGTGATCCCGGCCCTGCTGTCGTTACAAAAAGCGGGCTATCAGCTGGTGATGATCACCAATCAGGATGGTCTGGGCACCCGCAGCTTCCCGCAGGCGGATTTTGACGGCCCGCATAATCTGATGATGCAGATCCTCAGCTCGCAGGGCGTAAAGTTCGACGACATTCTGATCTGCCCGCACCTGCCGGAAGATAACTGCGACTGCCGCAAGCCGAAAACCAAAATGGTGGAGGCCTGGCTGGCCGAAGGCGCGATTGATACCGCCAACAGCTATGTGATTGGTGACCGTGCCACCGACGTAGAGCTGGCGCAGAATATGGGCATTACCGGTCTGCTGTACGGTAAAGATCTTAACTGGAACGCTATCGAGCAGCAGCTGACTAAACGCGATCGCTATGCGCTGGTGCAGCGCAACACCAAAGAGACGCAGATTAAAGTTGAAGTGTGGCTGGACCGCGAAGGCGAGAGCAAAATCAACACCGGCGTTGGCTTCTTCGATCATATGCTCGACCAGATCTCCACCCACGGCGGCTTCCGTATGAACATTGATGTAAAGGGCGACCTGTACATTGATGACCATCACACCGTGGAAGACACCGGTCTGGCACTGGGCGAAGCCTTGCTGAAAGCGCTGGGCGACAAACGCGGCATTGGCCGTTTCGGCTTTGTCCTGCCAATGGACGAGTGCCTGGCGCGCTGCGCGCTGGATATCTCCGGCCGCCCGCACCTCGAATATAAAGCCGAGTTCAGCTATCAGCGCGTGGGTGATCTGAGCACCGAGATGGTCGAGCACTTCTTCAGCTCGCTCTCTTACACCATGGCCAGCACCCTGCACCTGCGCACCAAAGGCAAAAACGACCATCACCGCGTCGAAAGCCTGTTTAAGGCCTTTGGCCGCACGCTGCGCCAGGCGATCCGCGTGGAAGGCAACACCCTGCCAAGCTCGAAAGGAGTGCTGTGATGGATGTGGTGATCCTCGATACCGGCTGCGCCAACCTCTCTTCAGTGAAGTGGGCGGTGCAGCGCCTCGGCTATCAGCCGCAGGTCAGTAAGGAAGCCGATATTGTCCTGAATGCCGACAAGCTGTTTTTACCGGGCGTCGGCACCGCACAGGCGGCGATGGACCAGCTGCGCGAGCGCGAGCTGATTGAGCTGATCAAAGCCTGTACTCAGCCCGTGCTGGGTATCTGCCTCGGCATGCAGCTGCTCGGCTCACAGAGCGACGAGAGCGGCGGCATCTCTACGCTGAATATCATCGAACACCCGGTTGAGCGTATGCAGGATCTCGGCCTGCCGCTGCCGCATATGGGCTGGAACCAGATCGCCTCGCAGGCGGGCAATCACCTGTTTCGCGGCATCGACGACGGCGCCTACTTCTACTTTGTGCACGGCTACGCCATGCCGGTGAATGAATTCACCATCGCGCAGTGCCACTACGGCGCAGCGTTTACCGCAGCGGTACAGAAAGATAACTTCTTCGGCGTGCAGTTCCACCCCGAGCGTTCCGGTGCCGCTGGCGCGCAGCTGTTGAAAAATTTCCTGGAGATGTAACGGATGATTATCCCGGCGTTAGATTTAATTGATGGCAAGGTGGTCCGCCTGCATCAGGGCGATTACGGCCAGCAGCGCGACTACGGGAGCGATCCGCTGCCGCGCCTGCAGGATTATCAGGCCCAGGGCGCAGAAGTGCTGCACCTGGTTGACCTGACCGGTGCGAAAGATCCGGCTGCGCGCCAGATCCCCCTGCTCACCAGGCTGCTGGCGGGCGTGTCCGTGCCGGTGCAGGTGGGCGGCGGTATTCGCACTCAAGAGGATGTGGAAGCCCTGCTCAAAGCTGGCGCCACGCGCGTGGTAGTAGGTTCTACCGCGGTGAAACAGCCGCAAGAGGTGCAGCAGTGGTTTAATCAGTACGGCGCGGAAGCGATTGTACTGGCGCTGGACGTGCGCATTGATGCGGATAACCGCAAAGAAGTGGCGATCAGCGGCTGGCAGGAAGCCAGCGGCATCACGCTGGAAGAGGTGATCGAGCAGTTTCTGCCGTTCGGCCTGAAGCACGTGCTGTGCACCGATATTTCCCGCGACGGCACGCTGAGCGGCTCTAACGTTGCGCTGTATCGTGAAGTTTCCGCGCGCTATCCGCAGATTGCCTTCCAGTCCTCCGGCGGCATCGGCTCGCTGGATGATATTGCGGCCCTGCGCGGCTGCGGTGCACAGGGGGTGATTGTCGGTCGCGCCCTGCTGGAAGATAAATTTACCGTATCGGAGGCGATTACATGCTGGCAAAACGGATAATCCCCTGCCTTGACGTGCGTGACGGCCAGGTGGTCAAAGGCGTACAGTTCCGCAACCACGAGATTATCGGTGACATCGTGCCGCTGGCGCAGCGCTATGCGCAGGAAGGCGCCGACGAGCTGGTGTTTTATGATATCACCGCCTCCAGCGATGGCCGCGTGGTGGACAAAAGCTGGATCTCGCGCGTGGCAGAAGTGATTGATATCCCCTTCTGCGTGGCGGGCGGTATCAGGTCGGTGGAAGACGCCGCCCTGCTGCTCTCCTACGGCGCGGACAAGATCTCCATCAACTCCCCGGCGCTTGCCGACCCGGAGCTGATCACCCGCCTGGCGGATCGCTTTGGCGTGCAGTGCATCGTGGTGGGCATCGATACCTGGTACGACAGCGAAAGCGGCAAATACCACGTTAATCAGTACACCGGCGATGAGAGCCGCACCAAAGTGACCAGCTGGGAAACCCTCGACTGGGTGGACGAAGTGCAGAAGCGCGGCGCAGGCGAGATCGTCCTCAACATGATGAACCAGGACGGCGTGCGTAACGGCTACGATCTGGTGCAGCTGCAAAAGGTGCGCGCGCGCTGTAAGGTGCCGCTGATTGCCTCCGGCGGCGCGGGCACCATGGAACATTTCCATCAAGCCTTCCGGGATGCGGACGTTGATGGCGCGCTGGCCGCCTCGGTGTTCCATAAACAGATTATTAATATCGGCGAACTGAAAACGTTCCTGATTGAAAAAGGTGTGGAGATTCGCGTGTGTTAACAGAACAACAGCTCGCCCAGCTGGACTGGGTAAAAACCGACGGTATGATGCCGGCCATAGTTCAGCACGCCGTTTCTGGCGAAGTGCTGATGCACGGCTATATGAACCAGCAAGCGCTGGATAAGACGCTGGCAACGGGTAAGGTGACCTTCTGGTCGCGCACCAAACAGCGCCTGTGGACCAAGGGGGAAAGCTCTGAGCACTTCCTTAACGTGGTCAGCATCACCCCTGACTGTGATAACGACACGCTGCTGGTGCTGGCCAACCCGGTTGGCCCGACCTGCCACCTTGGCACCTCCAGCTGCTTCTCACCTGCCGCATCTGACTGGACATTCCTCTATCAGCTGGAGCAGGTGCTGGCAGAGCGCAAGCACGCCGACCCGAAAAGCTCCTATACCGCCAGCCTGTATGCCAGCGGCACTAAGCGCATTGCGCAGAAAGTCGGTGAGGAAGGCGTTGAGGTTGCGCTGGCCGCCACCGTCAACGATCGCCACGAGCTGACCAACGAAGCGTCGGACCTGGTCTATCATCTTCTGGTGCTGCTGCAGGACCAGGATCTTAACCTGTCGACGGTAATTGAGAACCTGCGCCAGCGCCATAAGTAGGCTGCCGCAGTTGTGACATCAATAAAAAAGGCCGGGAATTCCCGGCCTTCTGCTAGATGCTTAAGAGTTAGCTGCCTTTCCGCAGGCGGTAGCTGGCGCTGACATTGCGGCCAATCACCACGGCGGCACCCACTACCCCACCGAGAATAATCGCCAGCACCATCACCAGCGTCTTTTTCGGGCTATCGCGGCGGATAGGCAAATCGGCGGTAGAGATGTATCGGTACGACTGCAGATGCGACAGGTCTATTTTCATATGCGTCACGGCCAGCAAAGCGCTCTGCGTGTCGTAATAAGACTGATCGTACACTAATGGTTTAGTCGCCTCGTTCTGAATCATTGACTGCAGTGCGCTGCTGCCCAGCAGGTAGAGGGTATCGTCAGAGAGACGTTCAGCCTGATTCAGCTGTGCACTCTTCACCCCGGAGGCTTCTGCAATCGTCAGCGCCTGTTTGATGGCGTCCATACGCTGCTGTTTTTTATCGATCGCCACCTGCTTCAGCGTATCCAGCGCGCTGGAAAGCTCATTGGTTTTCACACTCAGCGTACGGCGAAGATCGGCGGTGTAGCCGTCGACGATTTTATCGTTGATCTGCTCGATATACTTGGTCAGCTGCGCCTGTGCATCTTTGGCAGTGGGCGCGGTGTAAGCAATGCTGAGCTGGTCATTACTGCCCTTCACCACCTGATCCACTTTCAGCATCTGGGGTTCTTCCAGATTACGCAACGCTGATGACAGCGCCGCCATAGATGCAGCAAAGCGACCGAAGAACTGGTTTTGCAGATCGGGAAGTGACGGTTTATCACCTGGCGTTTGCGTATACAGCACGCTGAGAGAGGCGTTGTAGTTAGCAATCATACCTGACGTTGGAGTAGCAACAATGGCGGTGGAGGTCCATTTTTCTTTCGCGACAAACAGGTAGATGCCTGCCAGCACCATGGCCACGATCACACTGATGATAATGGTTTTTTTGCCGTTCCATAGCTGAGCAATAACTTCCAGTAAATCGATTTCATCGGCTGTGTTGGAAAAGTTCTGGTGACGCGAGGACAGCTCAACATTTTTATTATCGGGGTTCATATAATCAGTAAACTCTGCGCAAAAGAAAATAAGATAAAACTCAGGCGATAGCTGACTAAATGTAGAGGAGTTTGGCGGGAAACGCTATGGATAGATTCTTAAAACGAGGTAAGAAACCTCCCGCATTGCGGGAGGTTAGAGCAAAACTTAATCGAGCCACTCAGTGTGGAACACACCGTCTTTATCAGTACGCTTATAAGTATGCGCACCGAAGTAGTCACGCTGCGCCTGGATCAGGTTTGCCGGCAGTACCGCTGAACGGTAGCTGTCATAGTAAGCGATAGCCGCAGAGAAGGTCGGAGTCGGGATACCGTTCTGCACAGCATAAGCTACCACGTCACGCAGTGCCTGCTGGTACTCATCCGCGATGTTCTTGAAGTACGGCGCCAGCAGCAGGTTCGCGATGTCCGCATCTTCAGCATAAGCATCGGTGATTTTCTGCAGGAACTGGGCACGGATGATGCAGCCCGCACGGAAGATCTTAGCAATCTCACCGTAGTGCAGGTTCCAGTTGTTCTCGGTAGACGCCGCTTTCAGCTGGGAGAAGCCCTGAGCGTAAGAGACGATTTTACCCAGATACAGGGCGCGACGTACCTTCTCAACGAACTCCGCTTTATCACCGCTTACCGCCTGAACTTTCGGACCGCTCAGTACTTTGGAAGCCGCAACGCGCTGGGTTTTCAGGGAAGAGAGGTAACGAGCGAATACGGACTCGGTGATCAGCGACAGCGGCTCGCCAAGGTCCAGAGAGCTCTGGCTGGTCCACTTACCGGTCCCTTTATTCGCGGCTTCATCCAGAATCACATCAACCAGGTAGTTACCTTCTTCATCTTTCTTGGTGAAGATATCTTTGGTGATGTCGATCAGGTAGCTGCTCAGCTCGCCTTCGTTCCACTCGCTGAAGGTCTTAGCCAACTCTTCGTTGCTCAGGTTCAGCGCACCTTTCAGCAGTGAGTAGGCTTCAGCAATCAGCTGCATGTCGCCGTACTCAATACCGTTGTGCACCATTTTCACATAGTGACCAGCACCGTCCGGCCCCATGTAAGCGACGCAGGCTTCACCTTCTGCAACCGCCGCGATCTCGGTCAGGATTGGCGCAACCAGCTCGTAAGCTTCTTTCTGACCACCAGGCATGATGGAAGGACCTTTCAGAGCGCCCTCCTCGCCACCGGACACGCCGGTGCCGATGAAGTTGAAGCCCTGCTCAGACAGTTCGCGGTTACGGCGAATGGTGTCTTTATAGAAGGTGTTACCACCATCAATCAGGATGTCACCTTTATCGAGGTGCGGAGTCAGGGAGGCGATGGTTTTGTCGGTGGCTTCACCGGCCTGCACCATCAGAAGGATACGACGAGGTTTTTCCAGAGAGTCAACAAACTCTTCGATGCTGTAGTGCGGAACCAGTTTCTTACCTGGGTTCTCTGCCACGACTTCATCGGTTTTTTCACGCGAGCGGTTGAAGATAGAAACTGTGTAGCCACGGCTCTCAATGTTGAGTGCCAGATTACGGCCCATCACAGCCATACCTACAACGCCGATCTGTTGCTTGGACATACCTACTCCTGTCTAGGTGAGAAAACCAGCAGTTCTGTGACTGCGGTCAATGTTCTGAACATGTTAACTCAGGTTTAGGGGGGGATGGTAGTGATTGGTGCGATAGCTTACTGAGGGTTGTCCTAAGAAGTTTAGGGCCACTAAAGCTGTTTAAGATTGTTTGTGACGGAAAATACTTTCCAAAATCACTTACCGAAAAGTTGCTTTAGCGTTTTGCCAGATTGGTCTTTTGCCGAGAGAACAGGAGCCTGACAAGGCCACTCGATCCCTACATCTAAATCATTCCATATCAAAGAAGCTTCGAATTCAGGATGATAATAATCCGTACATTTATATTCAAAATCTGCAACGTCGCTTAAAACAACAAAACCATGGGCCAAGCCAGGTGGAATCCAGAACTGTTTTTTATTATTTTCATTGAGTATGACACCGTACCACTCGCCAAAAGTTTTTGAGTCTGGACGTATATCAACTGCAACATCAAAAACTTCCCCCCGAACGACTCTGACCAACTTCCCTTGGGGGTGTGAGGTTTGAAAGTGCATACCTCGCAAGACATTTTGGCAAGATCTTGAGGAATTGTCCTGAACAAAATCGAAATCAATTTCCAACATATCACTATAACGTTTTTTTTCAAAAGTTTCGAAAAAAAAACCTCGTTCATCGCCATAAACTTTAGGCTCGATAATTTTTACACCACTAATTGAAGTGTTATGCACCTTCATAGATCTTTTCTCCGTCTTTAAGATCCAATCGACTCCATAGCAATTGAAACTTACAGATAATACAAATTGTGATTAGAAACTCTGTGAATATCACTGACCAAATAAGCCCATCATAGCTATAAAAGTAAACCAATGGAATAGCATAGCAAAGATGTAGAAGTGAAAAGCATACATAAAGTTTTGTTAAATAACTCGCATAGCCTAATGTAATTAGACCCCAGTTCCCAAAACAAACAGCGACACAAACAATAAATACCAACAAGGACATTTCTTTGAAGATGTGACCTGAAACGGTGAATTCCTTGCCGAGATACATTATCGCCAATTGTTGGCCAAAGAGAAAGATGAATAGCGATACGAAAAATGCGAGAGACAAGTATAAAACCGAGTATATTTTAAAACGATGTTTAAAATTTCTTATCTCTTTATTTATTCTCGGAAAAATAACCTGCTGAATAGGTACAAAGCAAGATTGAACGGCAGATCTCATCCTTTCAGCTGCTGAGAAATAACCGACTATTGCAGGCGAATAGAAAAACCCAAGAAGAATAACATTAAATGTAGTATAGAAACTAATCGAGATTTGGGATATAAAAATTGCACTCCCTCTTTTCAAGGAAATCTTAACTTGTGAAAAAGGGGCTAGTTCAAAAGATACTAACTTCCTAAAATAGATATAGAAAATTGAAAAGATTGATGGGAGAAATGCATTTAAACCATAGAAAAAGGCCGCATTAAATACGTCCCCACTGTTTTTAACCATCGTAAAAAGCCAGATAGTGCATAAACATTTTGAAAGTATAGTTAATGTTGCTATCACTTTCATTTTTTCTATAGCCTGAAAGAAAAAAAGTGGAAAATAACAGTTACCGATGATAACTAAAGCAAAAGAAAAAGTTACCCAAGCATTACCTTCTTTAACGAAAAAAACACAATATAGTGAATATAACGCCAAGCTTATAAATAACAAAAATGTTTTTGCGAGAATTGTCCTTGAAAAAAGAGAGTTGATTTCCTTTTGATTCTCGGCGACAGCTATATCTCTTGTTGCTGAATAGTTAAACCCGTAGTCAACCACGAGAGAAAAATACTGTACTATAGCAAGGCTAAGCATGATACTTCCGAAATCCGACACACCTAGCGTACGAACAAGATATGGAAGTGTAACCACAGGAAAGACAAAATTACTTACCTGAACAAGACCAAGATATGCTATATTTTTAAACATTGTGCTTTTTGATAGCTTCGAGAAGTTTTCTTCCATATATAGTGTCCGGTTCAACAGTGTTACCTTCCGCCCACTCGTTCCATGATTTTAAAAAAACATATTGGTTATTTTCATTAAAATCAATTGCTTCTTTAACACTGGTTGTAAAAAGGTTCTCATTAAAACCTTCATATATAACGCCGAGTCGCTTATGCCTTGGCGTAGTGTCCCAACCAGAGATAATCACCGGAATTTCTTTATCGTGCGGCTTTCTTTTCTTATTCCACAGGCCGAGTATATAATTTTTATAGCTATATTTTACAGGGCCTAACCATTTCCAACGATGACGTCGTACAAGTCGTTCACGTACTTTGTCCCAAAAGCCCCTTCTCGAATACATTAAAGAAGAATCTAAAAAAGCATCAACTTTTTCTACATATTCGTATTCAGGTATCGTGTACTCGGTAATCAGGTAAATTCCGGGAAAGCCATTCTCTTGAGCTTTGCGGTTGAAAGTGTTTATAAAGACATTAAAATCTGGAATTGCGCGTGCTTCAAACACAACAACTATAGGTCGGCCGTTGTCCTTGATGTACTGCTCACGTTTAAAGTGTGGAAGCATATAATCAAAGAAATCTTCGTAATCTTTCTCACCGAGATATTTCTGTTCCTGAAGTAAAATACCTTTGGTTTTGTTTAACCAGCTATGGTTTGCCCATGCAACACAATAATCAACAGCTAAATCCTTTTCAAGCATCCAACGCAGGGGGGCATCCAGGAGTTTTTTTCCTTCACCAAACCAGTACGTCCATAAGCAAAACCCACTAATGTTGTGCTCTTTTGCCAACTTAAACTGCTTTTCAATAATATCACATGAACTCAAATCATAATAACCCAACTCGGTTGGTTTTCTTATGGTTTGCTTTCTTGAGTATTGAACGGCATTCTTTATATTTGTCCATTCGGTGAAACCTTGTCCCCACCATTTGTTATTTTCCGGCGTTTCATGATACTGAGGTAAATAGTAAGCTATAATTTTCTTCATAATCAGGGTTTATACTTTTCATTTAAATTAAAATTCTTTGAAACACCATCTTTAAAAGATGAAAGCAGAATCTTTAAGTTTTTTATATCTAAGGTGCATATCTGATAAAGAGCGGCTCCAATAAGAACACCATACATACGTAGCCATATCAATGAGTTTTCTTTATACATTTTTTGGACACGGAAGTAATTTCTAAACATAAAATAAGACTTCCAAGTTTTTAAGGCCAGACTTTGTTCAAACTTAATTTTTCTGATAATTTTAGCATCTGCCAGACACTCTATTCCAAAGCCAGCTCTCAGTGCTCTAATTGAAAAATCGAGATCGTCGTTAAAAATAAAGAACCTTTCATCTGGGTAACCAATTTTCTTGAAAATTTCAGCAGGTATGACTGGCCCCTCAAAGGGAACAGAAACAATATCATATTTTTTCTTCGATTCAATGTAAATGTCTGCGACAGTTTGTCGCTTGGGGCGAAGAAATAAAGGATTTGATAGATTATATACCGTGGCAGAAATTTCAGCACATGAACCGTCCGTATTAAAACGCATTGGTTGTGTGATTTTTCTCTGAGAAAGTTGTGGTGCTAAGCGTTCAAGGCAGTATTTGTCGAAGGCGATATCATCGTCCGCCATCCAGATATATTCATAGCCGGCAGCAACAGCCATTTTTGATCCAATCGCAAATCCACCTGCCCCACCTGAATTATAGCCGGTATTGTAGTATTCAAAAAGATTTTCGCTCTTGATAACAAAACTCTCAACAATTTTCTTTGTGTCATCTTGGCTATTATTATCAATAATAAATATCTTATCAGGCGTTAGGGTCATTTTGAGTACTGAATCAATCATCTCAGAAAGTAAATGACATCGATTGAAAGTAACTATCACCAAAGCTATTTTTTTCACATTAGACCTTAACGAATTTTATCTTAAATAAATTAGAAAGGGTTTTTTTAGGGATTAATCTATATATTTTTATTAGAATAAAAGTATACAAACCAAATCTATTAAATGGATATTCTATTTTTGAGTTTAAAATCAGATCATGTCTAAACAATTCATCAACAACAGCACTACTTTTAGCTTTGTTTTTGATTAATGAAAAAAACATGAGAATATAAATAGTCGCAAAGAAAAAATTAAATTTATTCACAAGAGAATTCCTGACTATAAATTCATTTCCCGCTAATTTTTTGAGCCCGTGGATTTTAGTCAAATGCTTTAAATCTAAAGAAGAATTGACTGCCGAACCAGCCCTTTTCCTGTAATTAAAACCCATAACGGAATCATAGCTTACTGCTTGAGATGCACAAAGAGTATCAATAATGAATGCAATATCTTCACAATGATGAAGGCTTTCATTAAATAACACATTTTTCTTTATTAATGTCTCTAACCTATAAAAGCCCGCACAAATATTAAGGTTTATTTTCTTTTCAAACATCAACCTTAACATATTACAACCATCTATTATGGTTATATCCTTCTTCTTACTGTTATAGTTTTTTATAACGCTATTATTGTAAGTAATAGTCCTGAGATTAAAAAAATAAACATCATTTAACTTATTTACCTTAGTAAAAAAAAGCCATATGTTATCATTATAATCATCATCGCTATCGTGGAATAGGACATATTCTCCAGAAGCATTATTTATGCCTATGTTTCTTGCTGCCGATACCCCTGAGTTTTCCTGCCTCAACACTTTAATTGATTGATAATGGATATTTGAAGGTAGTGAGTACGGTATTTCAGAGCCATCATCAACTATAATAATTTCAACACTAATTTTCTTATGAACGCTCTGCTTATTCAAAAGTATGTCGAGAGCTCTATCAACGTACTCTGATGAATTAAAGCATGGAATTATAATTGATAAGTCATAATTCATTATAAAATACTCGTATAAGGAGATATTCCCAGACCGCTATTTAATGACTTGTCTGAGACTTCTATATTTTTCTCAAAAGTTGCAGCGCTCACTAATATCATCAATGAGATGATTATAATTCTATTCGACTTTTTATTGATTGCCGCAGCGAGATACATAGCTAATAAAGCGGGAACAAAAGAAAATAAATCGACTAATCTGTTGAATATTTGTATCTGAGAAGAAAATATTAATGAAATAACATAACTTAAACATAAAGCGTTAAGAATACGTCTTGTACTAAAATTAACAATCTTTTCTTGTAAGAAAATATAAAGTGTAGGTATACACATCCTTAAAATTATGCCTATACCAGATCCCTCTGTTACTTCGACATTAAATTTATTTGTGGCATAAGCTGCATATTTCGTTTCTAAGAAAAAAGAGTTATTGAAAATAATATTAATTAGACCAAGTTGTGTTATCAAAATGTAAAATATAATTATCAGCAACAACGATATATATCTATTTAGTTTTATTCTATCTGAATAATAGAATGGCAAAAGGAGTAAACTCGATACGTGAAATCCTGCAGCTAATAACGTTATAAATAAGAAAGATTTTTTTTTGCTATTGAGTAGCTGGTATACTGCTATGATAAGCAGTGATACTGCTGTATATTGCCTAATAGATGAATATCCATTTAGATAACAAGAGAAGATAAATATACTAATAAAAACCCAATATAATCTTTCTCTGGAGAGCTTTATTAGACATAAAAACATTATCAAACTTGTCGCTACAAATATCCATTGATATGATACATCTAATCCAATTACTAGGTAATTCAACCCTAAATAGATCGGCTCTAGCCTTTCACTACCGCCGTTTTTGAGTATATTATATATTTCGACATAGTTTTTATAATCAGTACCAATGTCGTATCGTAATGCCGCAGGCAAAAACATTGTTAAAAACATTGCTGATAGGGCTACTACCCTAATTCCAGTATGATTATGTTTACCATGAGTACTGCTTATACTTGCAAATAAAGCACATAAAAAAGCGATCAGGTTATATATTATAAATGGATTAAACGTCACAATTAAACCTCGAATATGCTTTTTTCAGGAAAGCGAGTGTCTAAAGCGTCTATTATTTCTTTCTTACACTTAGCAAAATTACTGATATTTCCGCTATCATTTAAACAAAGCAATTTAAATTTATCATTGTTCTTTATTATTGATATTGCTGAGTTTATATGATCGTCTTGCAAGGAAATAAAACATGTGAATTTCTTATTGTTCTTGTTGTAGAACTCACCTGAGCACAATCTCCAGTACCGGAATAGATATTGATTCACATCAGTTAATTCACGATGTTTTGTAATGCAACTACCATCAAGAATGGAATACTCAAAGTCCCAAACGTCTTTAAATGTCGTTTTTTTATAAGGAAGTGGAGAGTGAGGGTCATAAAAACCCGTATATTTCTTCCATGGCATTAATGCCAAGTTGCGCATTAAATCCGCACCGTAATCTAACCTAAAAAGATTTTTCAATGTATTTAAATGATATTTGTTATTAAATTTCCTGTTGATAACACAAATATTCCTTAATAAATGATGTTCAATCCCACCACCATAAATAGGATTCATTATCATATAGTCTACTGGAAGATTATTCTTAAAGAAATATTCGCTTTCGATGCTGTTTAATGCAAAAGTGTCGTCATTGAAATAAATAAAATTCTCGGATAAATCAGATATTCTATGAAAATTTAGTTCTATAGTGTGTGAATTAAACGTTGGCAGATATTCCTCTGGGATATAATCCGCATGTTTAACATGCACTAGCTTATTGCAGTTCAGATTCAAAAAATCAGGGATATGGCCAGCAGTGATAAAGTAAACCTTCCGAATCCACGGCATGTTCTTTTCTATAGATCTAAAGACATATTTTAAATTATCCCAGTCTCTAAATCTTTCAGCATCAAATTCTTTACTATTAGAGTGCTTCTGATATTCGATCTGCCATAATCTATCAGAACCGTCAACCCAAGGTAGTACCACATCAATTGGATTTTCGCCGCTACTAATTTCCATTTTTTTCTTGCTCTACAGTATACAGCGCAGATTTTATAACCTGATGCATATCATAATATTTGTACTCAGCCAAGCGGCCGCCAAAAACAATAGAGTCTAATTTTTTTGATAGATCTCTATATTTTTTGAAGAGTTCCATGTTTTTATCGTCATTGATAGGATAATAGGGTTCGTTCTCTTCGTCAGCGGAAGCTGGATATTCTTTAGTAATAATAGTAAAGGCAGTTTTATTATCATCAAAATGTTTATGTTCAATAATTCTGGTGTAAGGCACTGATGATTCGGTATAATTAACAACCGCATTTCCCTGATAATCTTTAATTTCTATTCTTTCACTCTCAAATTTTAACGAACGATAATCAAGCTTTCCTAGACAAAACCCGAAATACTCATCAATTGCACCGGTGTAGATTACTCTATTAGCACTTTCTGACCATTTTTCTTTGTCACTTAGGTAATCGACGTTCAATATTATATCTATGCCATCAAGCATTTTTTCAATTATTTGAGTGTAACCACCAATGGGAATCCCTTGGTAATTGTCATCAAAGTAATTATTATCGAAAGTAAATCGTACTGGTATGCGTTTTATAATATCAGCTGGCAACTCTTTTGCAGAACGCCCCCACTGTTTTTCTGTATAGCCTTTGATAAAAATCTCATAAACATCTCTACCAACCAAAGAAATTGCTTGCTCCTCTAAGTTAGCAGGTAGTTTGTTCTCTACTTCTTTGCGCTGAGCTTCAATTCTCAACTTTGCTTCGTCAGGTCGGGCTGTTCCCCATAACTGATAAAAAGTGTTCATATTGAACGGAAGATTATAAAGTTTCCCTTTGTAGTTAGCCAAAGGTGAATTTGTAAAGCGGTTGAAATCGGCGAACTGATTTATATATTCCCATATTTTTTTATCATTCGTATGAAATATATGAGCACCATATTTGTGTACATGAACCCCATCTTCATTCTTCGTATATACGTTTCCTGCTATGTGATCTCTTTTTTCCAGAACCAATACTGAAAATCCTTTTTTCCTAAGCTCATACGCACACACTGAACCAAACAACCCTGCGCCTACGATTAAATAGTCATATTTTTTTTTAATGTTCATTATTATTTCGGCACCTTATTACAAACTCAAAATCTGGAGTATATTTAACTATCCATCACTAATAGATAGAAATATCTTTCTTAAAGAAAAAAAGCTCAAATTTTCATATCAGTGTTCAGTATCCTTTCACCATCTTGAGCAGATACTGCCCATACTCATTCTTCGATAAAGGTGCAGCCAGTTTCTTAACCTGCTCTGCATCAATAAAACCTTTGCGATAGGCAATCTCTTCCGGGCAGGAGACTTTCAGGCCCTGTCGCTGTTCAATTGTTTGGATAAAATTACTCGCTTCAATCAGGCTGTGATGCGTACCGGTATCCAGCCACGCATAGCCGCGCCCCATCATCGCCACAGAGAGACTGCCCTGCTCCATATACAGGCGGTTGATATCGGTGATTTCCAACTCGCCGCGCGGTGAGGGTTTAAGGCTTTTAGCCATATTCACCACGCTGTTATCGTAGAAATATAGCCCGGTCACAGCATAGTTACTCTTCGGCTCCAGCGGTTTTTCTTCGAGGGAGACGGCGATGCCCTCTTTATCAAACTCAACTACGCCGTAGCGTTCTGGATCGTTGACGTGGTAAGCAAAGACCGTAGCACCAGATTTCTGGTTTACTGCAGCTTCCAGCTCTTTCGGCAGGTCGTGGCCGTAGAAAATGTTATCGCCCAGTACCAGCGCCACATTATCATCACCGATAAACTCTTCGCCGATAATAAAGGCCTGCGCCAGTCCGTCCGGGCTTTCCTGCACTTTATACTGCAGGTTCAGGCCCCACTGGCTGCCATCGCCCAGCAGTTGCTCAAAGCGCGGTGTATCCTGCGGGGTACTGATAATCAATATATCGCGAATTCCCGCCAGCATCAGAGTACTGATCGGGTAATAGATCATCGGCTTGTCGTAGATAGGTAGCAGCTGTTTACTGACGGCCATCGTGACCGGGTACAGGCGGGTACCGGAACCGCCCGCCAGAATAATTCCTTTACGCATTGGGTATCTCTAATTTGTTATTCTGAGCAAATCTCAGAATTAGAATGTAGGGTTAAATTGCCTGTAACGCTGTGAGCTCTTCAAGCATGCGCCGAACGCCTGCCTGCCACTCTGGCAGGTTAAGTGCAAAAGTTTGCTGAAACTTTGCGTTATCAAGGCGAGAATTTAATGGCCGCTGAGCCGGAGTGGGATAGCTGCTGGTCGGCAGAGGTTTCGCCTCAGTGAGCGCCAGCGCAACACCCGCCTTTCTTGCCTGAGTAAACACCAGGCTGGCGTAGTCGAACCATGTGGTGGTTCCTGAAGCAACCAGATGATAAAGACCAGCAACCGAAGAGTCACGCTGGGCAGAAGTAATGGCATGAGCAGTACAGTCAGCGAGCAAATCCGCACCGGTTGGTGCTCCGTACTGATCGTTTATAATCCCCAGTTCAGCCCGCTCTTTCGCCAGTCGTAACATTGTCTTAGCGAAATTATTACCTTTAGTGGCGTAAACCCAGCTGGTGCGGAAGATAAGATGCTTCTGGCAGTGCTGCTTAATTGCCTGCTCACCCGCCAGCTTGCTTGCGCCATAAACGTTGAGCGGCCCGGTGGCATCATCTTCTGCCCACGCCTGCTCTCCGTTACCGGGAAAAACGTAGTCAGTGGAGTAATGCACCAGCCATGCACCCAGCGCCTGAGCTTCTTTAGCGATGGCCTCGACGGTGACGGCATTAATTAAGCGTGCCTGTTCCGGCTCACTTTCCGCTTTATCAACGGCAGTGTAAGCGGCTGCATTTACGATGACGTCAGGTCGAAGGGCGCGGATGGTGGCAATGATGCCTGCAGTGTGAGTGAAGTCACCACAGTAGTCAGTAGAGGATGTTGCCAGCGCGGTGACGTTACCCAGCGGCGCCAGGGAACGTTGTAACTCCCAGCCCACCTGTCCATTTTTCCCGAACAGCAGAATATTCATGGCTGACGTTCACTATAGTTCTGCTCAATCCACGACTGGTAGGCGCCGCTCTTCACATTGCTAACCCACTCATTATGAGTTAGATACCACTGCACCGTTTTGCGGATCCCGCTTTCAAAGGTTTCCTGCGGTTGCCAGTTAAGTTCTGCTGCAATCTTAGCGGCATCGATGGCGTAGCGCCGATCGTGGCCCGGGCGGTCGGCAACATAGGTAATCTGCTGGCGGTAGCTGCACTCTTTAGGCACCAGTTCGTCCAGCAGGTCACAGATAGTTTCTACCACCTGCAGATTCTGCTTCTCATTGTGGCCGCCGATGTTATAGGTCTCACCTATCTGCCCCTGCGTCACCACGGTATAGAGCGCGCGCGCATGGTCTTCTACATACAGCCAGTCGCGGATTTGATCGCCTTTGCCGTATACCGGCAGCGCTTTGCCATCCAGCGCGTTAAGGATCACCAGCGGGATCAGTTTTTCCGGGAAGTGGTACGGGCCATAATTATTGGAACAGTTGGTGACGATTGTCGGGAATCCGTAAGTACGCAGCCAGGCGCGAACCAGATGGTCGCTGGATGCTTTTGACGCGGAGTAAGGGCTGCTGGGTGCATACGGCGTGGTTTCAGTGAACAGTGGCAGTGCAGCACCCGCAGGCTCTTCATCAGGATGCGGCAGGTCACCATACACTTCATCCGTCGAGATATGGTGGAAGCAAAACGCCGCTTTACGGTCTGAATCTAATCCATTCCAGTAGCTACGCGCGGCTTCAAGCAGTACATAGGTACCGACAATATTGGTTTCAATAAATGCTGCCGGGCCGCTGATTGAGCGGTCGACATGGCTCTCCGCCGCCAGGTGCATTACCGCATCAGGCTGATGCTGGCTGAAAATGGCACTCATTGCCGCGCTGTCGCAGATATCGGCCTGCACAAAGGCATAACGTTCACTGCTGCTGACATCCGCCAGAGATTCCAGATTGCCGGCGTAGGTTAATTTATCGACATTGATGACGCTGTCAGAGGTGCTGTTAATAATATGGCGAACCACGGCCGAGCCGATAAATCCGGCTCCGCCCGTCACTAGAATTTTCACGCTTATATTCTCTCTGTATTCAATTTTATTTCTGCATCAGATGAATTTCTATTTCACCGTCATAATAGTGTCAGCAGTGAGCTTTATTCTCGCCACCATGCGTACGCCATAAATAAACGAGATAAAACTCAGGCAGAAGATAGCAAACTGCCAGTTATCCGGCACGTGGCAACCTTCGAGGATAATGCCGAGCATGCCGCTAAACAGCTGGCCTGAAGTCATGATCGCTAAGGTCATACGACCGCTGAATCCGGCGCGCATCAGAATATGGTGCAGGTGCTCGCGATCGGGGCGGAACGGGCTGCTGCCGCGGCGTACGCGGGAGATCATCACGCGGATCATATCCATCAACGGCAGAGCAATAATCCACAGTGCGGTCACCGGTGCCATCACCGCGTCTTCGCCCTGAGAGGCAAGGATAAGTAACCAGATTACGGTGAAGCCGATCAGCATGCTGCCGGCATCACCCATAAATATTTTGAATTTCCGCCCCCACGGCACCCCGAGGTTGAGCAGAATGTACGGCATGCAGGCCACCACCAGCGCCAGGCACCACATCCCCAGCTCCGTCTGTCCGCCGAAGAAGAACAGCATGCTCAGGGTGGCAAAGGCCACGCTGGCCAGGGCACCAAGTAAGCCGTCGATACCGTCAACCATATTAAAGGCATTGATCGAACCGATCACGGCAAACAGCGTTACCAGATATCCGAGCGCCCCCAACATCAGCGGGTAGCCAAACAGGAAGGTGCCCAGCGAGTCAATCGCCAGCCCCTGCCACATCATAATCCCCGCTACCCCGGCCTGTACCAGCATGCGCGGCATCACCGGCAGGTCAAAGCGGTCGTCAATCACGCCGACCAGTAGCAGCAGCGTGATGCACAGCATATAGACCGGAAAACCCGGCAGCCAGCCAGGCTGCAGACTATACAGTAGCCATAACGAAAAATAGATAGAGACCCCACCCACCAGCGGGATGTGTCCGGAGTGATGCTTGCGCGCGTTCGGCTTGTCGACCAGGCCAACCCGACGGGCAATTTTTCGCGCGGCGAACAGCAGCGCCAGTGCGCCTATAAAGACAACAATGATATCTAGCATATGTTTACCCGTGCCCACAAAATTTAAGCATCCTGACTAAATTTGACCACGCTACCGCCCCTGGCTATAGCTACCAGTTGGCTGTCACTGATTCACCTACAAGCATAGCCAGTGAATTCCGGCCAGCTTTGTTTTTTTTTATTGGATTTATCCTGGAAACAAATCCACATGTCGCGTTACAAAATTGTGCGACAATTCTTATACTATTGGCGCGGTCACACAAGCTTAATCTACTGTCTTTTTTATGTAATTTACCATTCTCAACCACGTTGAACAATTAAGTATCACTGACCGGTTATTTTTTGACACGCCACTACTGTCATGACGCCAGCGCTTATCGGTTGCAGTCTCGTGCAAAATTTCGCTGCCCGCAGAAATGAAAAAACTCCCAAATCAGGGAGTTTTTTTAATCAATGCCAGTCATGTCTGAACTATCGGTAACCGTTAGGATTGTTCGACTGCCAGTTCCAGGTATCGCGCATCATCTCATCGATACCGCGAGAGACGCGCCAGTTCAGCTCTTTGTCCGCCAGCGAGGCATCCGCCCAGAATGCCGGCAGGTCGCCAGCGCGGCGCGGTGAAATCTGATACGGCACCGGTTTACCCGCCGCTTTCTCAAAGGCTTTCACCATCTCCAGCACCGAGTAGCCAACGCCGGCACCGAGGTTATAGGCTTTATAGCCGTCAACCGCCGCGATATGGTCCAGCGCCTTCAGATGCCCTTCTGCCAGATCCATGACGTGGATATAGTCACGTTCACCCGTGCCGTCTTTTGTTGGGTAATCGCCACCAAAGATGCCGAGCTTTTCCAGGCGGCCGATGGCGACCTGCGCAATGTACGGCAGCAGGTTGTTCGGGATACCGTTCGGGTCTTCGCCAATCTGGCCAGACTCATGCGCGCCAACCGGGTTAAAGTAGCGCAGCGCGATGGTTTTGAACTCCGGGTTGGCTTTAGCGTAATCGCGCAGGATCAGCTCAACCATCAGCTTGGAGGTGCCGTAAGGGCTGGTGGTGCCGCCGATTGGCGTGGTTTCCACGTAGGGAACCGGGGCATCAGCGCCGTACACAGTGGCGGAGGAGCTGAAGATAAACTGGTTCACACCGGCACTGCGCATCTCTTCCAACAGCACCAGCGTACCGGTGACGTTGTTCTGGTAATACTCCAGCGGCATGCGGGTTGACTCCCCTACCGCCTTCAGGCCGGCAAAGTGGATCACCGCGCTGATGCTATTGCTGGCGAAGATATCACGCAGGCAGGCGCGATCGAGGATATCACCTTCGCAGAACACCGCTTTCCTGCCGGTCAGCTTCTCAACCCGGCTGATTGATTCACGTGATGCGTTGCTCAGGTTATCCAGTACTACAACGTCGTCGCCGCGCTCAAGCAGCGCCAGCACCGTGTGGGAACCGATGTAGCCAGCTCCGCCCGTTACTAAAATAGCCATGTTGACTCCTTGCAACCACGCCGGGCGTGGCCACGTTCGGGTTAAGGTTGTTTCGCTAAAATCTTCTGAATTTCTTCGCGGAAATCGCGGCCCTGGTCATGGTTACGCAGGCCCCAGGTCACGAAGGCTTTCATGTAACCCAGCTTACGACCACAGTCAAAGCTGTCGCCGCTCAGCAGGTGCGCGTCAACCGGCTGTTTTTTATTCAGGTTGGCAATGGCGTCGGTCAGCTGATAACGGCCCCAGGCACCCGGCTCAAGGTTTTCCAGCTCGGTCCAGATATCCGCAGACAGCACGTAGCGACCGACCGCAGCCAGATCGGAGTTCAGCGTCTGTGGGTTTTCAGGTTTCTCGACGAACTCAACAATAGAGGCCACTTTACCGGCAAAATCCAGCGGCTCGTCGGTGGTGATCACCGAGTATTCGGAGAGATCGGCTTCCGGCATGTGGTGTGCCAGTACCTGGCTGCGGCCGGTCTCTTCGAAACGTGCCACCATGGCAGCCAGGTTATAGCGCAGTGGGTCGGCGCTGGCGTTGTCCAGCAGCACGTCCGGCAGTACCACAACAAACGCTTCGTCATGCAGCATCGGGCGCGCACACAGTAGCGCATTCGCCAGGCCCAGCGGCTGAGGCTGGCGCACGTTCATAATGGTCACGCCCGGTGGGCAGATAGATTTCACTTCGCTCAGCAGGGAACGCTTAACGCGCGCTTCGAGCAGGGCTTCCAGTTCGTAGGAAGTATCAAAATGGTTTTCGACCGCATTCTTGGACGCGTGGGTGACCAGAACAATTTCCTTGATACCTGCTGCCACGCACTCGTCGATGATGTACTGAATCATCGGCTTATCGACTACCGGCAACATCTCTTTAGGAATGGCTTTTGTAGCAGGGAGCATATGCATACCGAGACCCGCAACCGGGATAACTGCTTTAAGCTTGGTCATATTTTTTCCATATAAATGAAGTAAAAAACGTTCACTCATTATGCATTAAAGGGATGATTCACAAGTATAATCTTAATCTGAAAAAATAGCGCCAGGGCCAGCTATAAAAAAAAGGCCACCGCCAGGGTGACCTTATATTTATTACCGGGTTACAGGATGCCGCTGAACCATTCGGGCATCACAAATAAATTATAATAACTGACCAGCGCCATGATCCCGACGAACACCACCGACACCGACACCCACTGGCGGGCGTACGGAATGAAGCGGATCCCAATCACTGGCTTAATAAAGAACGGATGCGCGAAGCCAGAAATCAGCACCTGGGAAATCGACAGCGTCAGCGCCACGTAAGCGACATTTGGCCAGATCCAGGTTGTCGCCAGCACCGCAACCACGATCAGACTGGCAACAATATTCCAGTAGAACTCGACGTTGGTGCGGCCATTGGCCTGGGAGATCGCGCCGGTCAGCCCGCCCATCGGGCGCAGCATGCCGAACAGCAGCATCAGTGGGATCAGGTGCCCTACCGCCTCATGAGCCGTACCGTAAAGCACGCGAACAATCACCGGGGAGAGAATACCAATCGCCAGATACATCAGGCTGCTGAACAGCATAATCGCCAGCGTGCCCTTGAGGAACAGCTTCTGCAGCTGCGCAGGCTCATGCTGTTTTTCAGCAAAGCGTGGCAGTGCCAGGCGGTTAATGACCGGCGTCACCAGCTTCAGCGGTTGCAGCACCAGCTCTTTTGCCAGCGAGTAAACCCCGAGCATCTCGGCGCCCATCACCTTGCCGACAATCAGGGAGTCGGCCTGGGTGCGCAGCTGGTTAATGGTCTGCGAGCCGAGCTGATACACGCCGTACTTCATCGAACTGAAGAAGGTGCCTTTATCAAACTCAAAGGTTGGACGCCACGACTTCTCACCAAACCAGATCATGCAGAGAATACGCATGGCGGCATTGGCAAACAGGCCGAGGATCACCGCAGAAACGTTAAGCGGCGTGAGGTACAGCAGCGCGACCGTCAGAGCGAAAGCGAGGAACTTAGTCACCATCTCTATCTTCGCCAGCAGCACCATGCGCTTGGCTTTGATAAAGTGCGCCTGATACTGCGACAGCGAGCCGAGCACCAGGAAGTTCAGGCTGGTCAGCATAATCAACCCGGTGAGCTGCGGCAGATGATAAAAGTACGCAATCGGCCAGGCAATGGCGATCAGCAGCAGCCCGGTTAGCAGGCTGAGCAGCACGTTCACCCAATAGATGGTGCTCTGCTCTTTGCGGGTAATGTTCTGGCGATGCACGATATAGCTGCTCATCCCCATATCCTGCAACACCATGGCCACCGCGAGGATGGCATTGATAATTGCCAGAATACCCAGTTCATGCGCTTCCAGTTTGCGCGCCAGTACGCCCAGCTGAACCACTTGCAGTACCGCAGCAAAACAGGTACCACCAAACAGCCATACGGCCTGGTTTTTTAAACTACTCACGCTAATTGCTCCAGAATTTCGGCCAGCCTGCGGTAGGCAATATGCTGGTTAAACTCGGTTTCAACCTTAAGACGGGCTGCGGCCACCACCGGGGCTACATCGGCCTCGCCCTTCGACAATTTCAGCAGGATGTCGGCCAGCGCTTCGGCGTCGCCCTCTGGCGCCAGCCAGCCGGAGACATTGTGCTCGATCAGCTCAGGAATACCGCTGTGCTCGCTCGACACCACCGGCAGCCCGACGGCCATCGCCTCCATCAGCGCGACGGGGATCCCTTCCATATCGCCATCGGCAGCGGTCAGCGACGGCAGCAGGAAGATATCGGCTTCATCCAGATAGCGTTTAATCTCCTCCTGCGGTTTGAAGCCAACCATCTTCACGCACTCTTCCAACTTGGCGTTGGTGATGGTGGCACGCAGCTCATCTTCAAGGTCGCCGTTACCGACGATGCTGTACTCGAAGTGACCGCCCTGCGCTTTGAGGATTTTGCAGGCATCAATCGCCACGCCCAGCCCTTTTTTCTCGGTCAGGCGAGCCACGGAGAGAATGCGCAGCGGCTGGTGAAGCGAATCACGGGCCTGCAGATTAAATTTCTCCGGCTCGATCCCCATGCGCGTCACGTGGATCTTCTCCGGCGGGCAGCCCATCTCGATCAGCTTGCGCTCCCACAGATGACTGATCGGCAACAGCAGTTCGCTCTGGGTAAACAGGCGCGCGTAATCCTCTTTGTGCTCTTCAAGGATATGGCGGCGGGAGATATCCGCCCCGTGGAATACGGTGGCCTGCTTGCCCTGCAGTACGCCAAGCTCGCGCAGCTTGTTCGCCAGCGCCCCGGCGTAGCCGAAGTGCACCAGGAACACGTCCGCGACAAACGGCGTCTTGTTGGCGGCAACAATCGCCGGCAACAGCAGCTTGCTCGACTGCGCGCCGTAGCGCCCGATATTGAATGATTTCAGGGTGGCGGAGCTAAGAATTTTAGGCAACACGATCTGCAGACGCTGCTTCAGCTTGTCCGCATTGGTCACCTTCTCTTCCGGCAGCAGATAGTGGGTTTTTTCCGCCAGATTATAGCGGTCAAAGGCCCCGTGCCGGTTTACCAGATCGCCCGGGAACACCGAGATAATCTCAACGTCATAGCCGATATCAATAAAATGCGTCACCTGGTTCAGCACGAAAGTTTCAGAGCTGACCGGAAAACGCATCGTGAAAAATGTTAATTTCATTGGTTCACCCTAAGAGTTTAACCACGTCGTCAGTGATCCGGTTACCCAGCATCCGTTCCTGTTCCACAGCGCTGTCTACCTGCTGTTTCACCGCATCGTAGTTATCCAGTACGGTATTCACTTTCGTGATAATGCTGCCGTCCATCAGGCTCTTCACATCGCTGGCCATCTCTGGCAGGCCCAGCTGGTTCATCACCCCAAGGGATTTGTGCTCATAGTTGATCGCCACGGCTGGCGTACCAAAGTTCATTGAGATAATCGCCGAGTGCAGGCGTGTACCAATCGTCAGGTGGCACTGACCCAGCAGGATACCCAGCTCAAGGTCGTTAAACTCATCCATGATGACGTGGTACTTATCTTTCTGTTCGATATGGTCGCTCAGGGTCATCGCCACCATACGGTCATCTTTGTTGTAGCTGTCGATGCCGGTACAGGTCGAGAACGCCACCACCTGGTAGCCGCGGGCGATCATGGCGTTGATCACTTTGCCAAAGGCTTCTTCATACTGCTGCTGCGTTACGCCCAGTCGCTTGTCGAACGGGGCCAGTTCACGCACGGTAATGGCAATGGTCTTTTGCTGGCCGATAACCTGCTGCCAGTGCAGCAGGTTATGGCCCGGCTCCGCCACTTCACGTGCGCGCACCAGAAAGGCGGTATCAGCACCTTTTACCACTTTCCCGGTGGTGATACCGCCCTGCTTCATCATCTCCAGGCTGACGCTTTCACGCAGCACCAGGCTGTTTACGCGGTCAAAGACAAAATTGGCGATTTCATTAAAACGCGGCTTCTGGAAAGGACCCACGCTGTGCCCAATCATATGAATCGGCTTGCCGGCCAGCAGCGCACAGAGCGAGTGTTCAAACTGCAGCGGGCCGTAAAGGTCAACGAAGAACGAGCCACCGACCTGAATAATCGCGTCATACTGCTTCAGATTGTCGCTGAACTCCTGCAGATACTGCGGCACAGGAAACAGCTTAAACACGCCGCGTTTGGCGATATGCGCCATCATGATTTTCGGCATCAGACGGCGCTTAATTTTATCTACCAGCTTGTTTTTGCCCTTTTTAGTCTGCAAAAAGAGCGCATCTGGCAGAATATCTTGCTGGAGCAGGTAACCAGAACTGGTTGGATAACGGCTAATAACGTCAATATCGAGGTCGTTCCTTGCCAGGTTTAACGAATCAATAATCCCGCGTAAAATAGCGCCATCACCACGATTTCCACATGTATGATTGCCAACTAACAAAATCTTCATAACTACTCCAGAAAAAATTTTATAATTCTTACAGGCCTAAATGACCTTAAGTGGTTAATTAATAAGTCTTATTGTTTAAAAACTGCCAAACACCCATCAATACGTCTTAACCGCTTAAAACAGGCTGCCTTTCCAGGCATCAGAAAAACAGCCTGATAACTCTGAAAAACCGTGGTCTTAACGAAAAACTGACACTATTTCAGTGCGAAGTAGGGAATAGCTACCTGCTTGCCGTTCAGAACAATCGAGACAAACCCCTCGGGATGGTCGGTATTAACCTGATCGGCGCTCAGCGGGCGGGAAGCCATCAGCAAATCGCCATTTTCATTAGCGCCAATGCCCGCTTTACCGTTGTGCAGGCTGAAGCGCTGCACCGCACGGCTGGCGTCTTTGCCCGTTGGCGCCGCGCCAAATTTCATGCTGCTGTCGAAGCGCGCGCAGCGTCCGGTCTTGAAGCGGTCTTTAGCCGTGGTTTTGATCAGCACCCCGGCAGAAGCAACCCAGCCGTCAATTTTGACGAAGATCCGCACATCGGTGTCGTGCGGCGTCACGATCATCACGTCGAGCACCGGACTGGCACCTTCCGCATGCCATGAGGCTTCAAACTTGTGGGTTTTGCGCTGCAGGCTGACGATCGCCCGCCCGCCGGTAGTCTTATCGCCGACCACCTTATTGAGCGGCGCGCTGCTGCTGCCGTTACTGAATGAGGACTGGCCGAAGATTTCAATCTCCCACGCATCGCCGACATCCGGGGTATAGATGTTGCCCAGCTCAACCCATTTCTGCTGATTGCTGTTATTTTCGATGCGGAAACGCGAAGTCAGGTAGTTGTACTTCATGCTGCCGTCGACCGCGATACCGTAGGATTCCACGCGGGTTGAACCGCGCTCCCAGGCGCCCAGCCACTCACCTTCCGCCAGCGAGTTATCGATCCAGCTGCCGGCCTGCAGATTCGTCTGGCGCGTATTCAGGCGCGAGTTATGGGCGATCAGCGGGTTCTTACAGGTTTCCAGGCTCAGGGCATCGATAATCCACTGGCCGTTGGAGATGTCGCCGGGGAATTCGGTATGCTCGATCCAGCCGTTGTGGATCAGCGACTGACCGCAGCGCTGCAGGTTAAGGACTTTCCCTTCGGTGCAGTACTGCGCGTTAAAGTTAGACAGCTCGATGGCGGTGCTGTGGTCCCACTTGCCCTGCGGCGCGTTCGACCAGACAGATTTGATCACGTCGCCGCTGCAGCGCAGCGCATACCACTGGTCAATTTTACAGTCGAGGGTGTCCATCAGGCTGAGCGAGGTGCCGCCAACGCGCACGAAGCGCAGGCAGGCGCCGCGGAAATACTGGCCGCCGGCGCATTTGTTGTCGAAAAAACCCTGCCTGTTCGGGCGCTCGTCGGTGCGGCCGTTGAACTGCAGGTTGCTGACTTCCACCCAGCGGGTGTTAACCTTAAAGACAAAGTCTGAATCGCCGTCGGAAACAATGGTGGTGGCCGGGAAGTAGCCAAAGTTGACCATCGCACCAGAGATGCGGAAGAAGCGCGTTTGCTGTGCAGAGAAGTCACAGGCGCTGACGAAGAACGTCCCCGCCGGGAACTGCAGGCAGATCTGCTGATTGGCATCCTGCGCCCACTGGTACATGGCCTTGATTGCCGGTGCACTGTCGGTTTTGCCATCGTCAATCGCCCCGAAGTCAAACAGGGTCAGGCGGTTGAAGTCCTCAACCACGCGGCGCCAGTGGAAGTCGCCGTTGCCTGCGATAATCACCCCGCCATCATCTTTGGCGGCGCTGAGGTTACCGACAAACTCACCGCCGCCGACCTCCAGCCCGTCATGCCAGCTTTTCAGCTTAATCTTGGCGCCGCTGAACAGCGGGCGGGTTTTACGCAAGTCATCTACCGAGGCAATTTCACCGATCAGCTGGTAACCGGCGGGCTGTGCCAGGCGCTGGCTGAAGTTGTTACTGCCGCGCGTCACGTCAGGGATGTTAAACAGCGTTTGTCCGCCGTCATCCACCACCGCCATTGAGTGCGACGGGTCAGCAATCAGCGCGGCATTATCGGCAATAAACTGCTCGAAGCTGCCTTTATTCAGCGCCACCGGCTGCTGCACTTCAGACACGTTGCCTTTGGCATCGCGCAGGTAGAGGCTAATCAGATTGCCCGCTTGGGTCGGGTCGCTGCCGGCTTTACCGATATAGAGTTTGCCGCTGAAATTTTTCCAGAACTGATCCGGCATGGTATAGACATTTTCCGGCGTCAGAATAGGCACATCACCCTTCGGCAGATCGCCAGGATTGACACTTTTCAGGGCCAGTGTGGGGTTACTTTTGGCCGCATTAGCGGTGAATGAGCTTACAGTGAACCCTGCAAGAATCGATGAGAACGCAGTGAGTAATTCTCTTCTTTTCATGATGTTGTCCCGTGGTCAATTTTTGGTCCTGCAGCACAGCAGGTATGAAACAGACTTCCAGAGGTCAGGCGCGAGCCCGTGCCGTCGTTAAATCAGCGACAGCCAGGCTTCTTTGATGACCTTGCCGTCAAACTTGAGGGCGGTCGTTTGAGTACTGGCGCTCATGGCGTAAAACAGCTCATCGTCATGGGCCAGCTGATTCATGCTTTCGATAAAGCGCGCTTTATCGTTCATCGCCACCAGGAATCCATCCTGCTGATGATTAACGATCTCCTGCGGCCCGGTCGGGCAGTCATACGCCACCACCGGCAGGGACCAGGATTTCGCTTCCAGCAGCACCAGCGGCAAGCCTTCATAGCGCGAGGTCATCAGCGCCATATCGCTGTCGCGATAGTAGTCGTTGATGTTGCTGACGCGGCCGACAAAATTGACGCTGTTGCTGATATTCAGGCGCGCCGCCTGGGCTATCAGCTGCTCTTTCAACTCACCGTCACCGGCAATCACCAGCTTCCAGTCCGGATTGGTCGCCACAAAGCCCTGCCAGACATCCAGCAGCAGATCGAAACCTTTCTGATGATCCAGGCGGCCGACGGCCAGCGCCTGGTAGTGGCGCTGAGTGCGGTGATGATTTTTGTACACCACAGGATTGGGGATGGTTTTGCTGGCGATATTCCAGCCGTTGAACACCTGATGGTCTTTATCCGTCAGCACAATTACGCGGTCGTAATAGCGCAGCATCAGGTACTTGAGGAGTTTGATCGGTTTACTGAAGGAGTTAATCGCCACGTGCTCGCAGGCGTACACTTTGGCCGTTTTCTTTTTCAGCGTCATCATGCTGTACAGGGCAAACATCACGCTGAGGCGCCCCATGCTGATCAGAAACACTGCGTCAAACTGCTCCTGATGAATACGTTTCACCACGCTTTTCAGCGGCTGCTTTTCACCGGCAAAACTGACAATTTGCTGCACATGCTCAAAGGGATAGAACGGCTGACCCGAGCCTTCCAGCGAATAGACGGTAACCTCATGCTGCGGGCCTAAACACTCCGACATAAAGTTACAGATATTCTCGGTTCCGGCATAGGAATAGGCATCTTTGATAACCAGCACGATTTTTTTCATGATTAAAACCACCTCAAAAACATCAAATATTAACGGTGCTTCAAAGTAAACAACACGCCATTAACCATGTACCAGACATAGTAGTAATAGACTTTCAGCGGGTTATTTTTAAAAATGAACTTCAACAGGTCGAGATGCCATTTGGCCGCTTTATTTTTATTGCGCGACAGCGAGTCACCCATCTCGTAATAGGTCACCAGATTTTTATCGATCACCCGCGCCTGCTTATATTGTTCAAACAGCTCGTACAGGAACAGGAAGTCTTCGTGGCCCTTTTTCTTAAACAGCACCGTTTTCGCCGGGCGGCGATAGCAGACGGAAGAGAAGCAGATACGGAACTGCTTTTTCACGAAGCTATCCTGCATCAGATAGGGTTTACCGTAGCGCACGTCATAGGATTTGGTGCGCGAACGGTAGCTGTAATCGCTGATCACCAGATCGTCGCCGGAGGCCAGCGCGCGCGTTTGCAGCATCAGCTTGTCACTGAACCACTCATCATCACTGTCGAGGAAAGCAATAAACGGTTCGCGCGCCGCTTTCAGGCCGACATTGCGGGTTTCCGCCGCGCCGAGGTTGACCTCATTACTGAGGATCGTGATGCGCTCGTCGGTGCAGTGCTGGCGCACGAACTCCAGTGAATCATCGGTAGATTTATCGTTAATCAGGTAGATCCGCCAGTCAGTATAGGTCTGATCAATCACCGACTGCACCGCCCGCAAAATGGTCGCGCGCGCGTTGTACATGGGGATAATAATCCCGACCGTGCCGATTTGATTATTCATCTGATACCCTGAATCTGAGGTTTATAAATTATTAAATTTTCAGGGCCGGGTATGCCCGGCCGCGACGTTAATTAAAACAATCTGAATATTGGCGCGATGCTGTAACCGTTAATCGACTGCACCGACAGGATGGTGTTGTAAGCCAGGTAATAAGACGTCATGGCAAACAGCAGCCCAAAGTTCAGCAGCACGTTACGGATGCGCATCATCAGGAAGGCCAGCAGCAACGGCTCGCAGTGCAGGAACAGGTTACCCACGCGCCCACCCAGGATTGAGAAGTCTGAGAAGACAATACGCACCGCCGCACCCGCCGAATAGGCGATAAACAGAATATAGGCGATGCGATCTTCTTCTTTAATCGGCTGGCGGAAGTAGACCACGGTGAAGAAGGCAATAAAGGCGATGTTTTTCAGGTTCGCCAGGCCAAACACCGGCGAGGCAGCATCAAACACCGTACCGCTATAGCCCATGGCGCGGTCGCCGATCACCGGCACAATACCCAGCGAGTCAAGGAACAGCTTTTTACCGCCGACCAGGCCTAATGGGATAGCGGCAAACACCATCGCCAGACCGAAGTACTTACGCTCTTTCAGGAACAGGAACGGCAGCACCATCAGCACCGCATAGCCAGTGGAGTGCGACTGAGTACTAAATGCCAGGAAGACAAACGCCATGAAGTACTTGCGCCCGGCCGCCGAACAGATACAGGCCACGGCGAAAGCACTCGACAGGCCGAAACGGATCTGGTTCATATCCTTGTTGATAAACAGGTGCGCTGAGTACAGGCACAGCGAACAGAGGATCAACGGCGAATACTTCTTATAAATCCAGGCGTTGGTCGATACGGCAATAAATGCGACAAACAGCAGGAAGTAGTAGCTTTCATGCGTGAACCAGCCCAGCACCCATGCCAGCAGCATAAACAGGTTTTCATAGCGGTAAATATCCGCCACGGTGGCGTAGCCACTGATAGTGGTCTGCCGCGAGAAATCGTGGAAGAAGCCAAGATACTGCCAGTCATCAATACCCGAATTTGGCCCCCTGAAACCGGCAAACATGATCAGCGCCACCGTACCAATAAAGAAGAAGTAGGTCAGCACGCGCTTCATTTTTGGTTCATTGGCCTGGTTAATCGATGCCAGTTCAAAAAAACAGAAAACGAGAATGGTGTAGCTAATTATCCAATATATTGCCATGTTCTAATCCGCCCGTTCTTTATAATTCTTATAGTGCTACTTCCCCCCTAAACGCGCCCTGAATTTATCTTTCAGACGATTAAGGAAGTAAGTGCGGTTATCTTTATTGGTTAAGAAAAAGTAGCGGGCAAAGCTGAGGCTGGCCTGGAATGACTTGCCATCCATCTTATAACGTAACGGCAGCTTGTACGCTTTATAGGTGTGGATATCACGGCGCGTCAGGTACGGCTTCATATTATCGAGCCAGAAGTAAGAGTACTTCACCGACTCACCCTTATGCTTGGAGCCAAACTTGGTCACCAGATGATAGTTCGCCAGCGGCTGCGCAATCATCACGAACTCATAGCCAAGACGATCGGCGCGGATGCAGAAATCGTAATCCTGATGGCGGATGTACTTCTGATCAAAGCGGATCTCCTGCGCATATTCGCGCTTCAGCACAATGGTGCTGGTCTGGATAAAGCCGTAGCAGCCAAACAGATATTCGGCCACGGTTTCAGTGCGCGACACCTGCTGTAGCGGCAGCACTTTCAGGAAGTGACCGTCCTGAATAATGTTAACCTGGCTATAGATAATAAACTTCTGCTTACCCTGCCCTTCCAGCTGCTGGATGAGCTTCAGGCTCTCCTGCAGCTTGTCCTTGTGCCATTCGTCATCGGCATCGAGGAAGCTGATATAGTCGCCGGTCGCCAGTTCGATGCCTTTATTGCGCGCGCCGGAGCCGTTGAGCTTCTCCTGCGACAGCACCAGGTTGATCTTCAGCTGCGCGTAACGCTCTGACTGCACCACCGCAGCCAGCTGTTCGGCATCGGCGGATTTATCATCAATGATGATCACTTCAAAATTCTGGTAACTCTGCGCTGCCACACAATCCAGGGTGGTCACGATAGATTCGGATGCATTATATGCAGGAATGACGATGGAAAATAAAATATCCTTCATTGTCAGGCACCTTTTAATCGTCCAAAACAACATTCTAAAAAATAAAGGAACCTTCAAAGAAGGTTCCTCAGGGTTTACTTAGCTTTTCGCATCCTGCTTGTAGCTGTAGTCGTAATAGTCATAGCCGTAACCATGAGAATTAGCGGCCTTACGCACTACGGCATTGAGGATCACCCCTTTAATATCGATACCATTCTGGGCGAAGCGCTTGTAGCTGAACTCGACCTCTTTCACGGTGTTGGTTTCGAAACGCGCCACCATCAGTGACGTCCCTGCCATCTTGCCGATGATGGAGGCATCGGTTACAGCCAGAATCGGTGGCGTATCGATCAGCACCAGATCGTAGTTCTTGCTGGCCCAGTCGAGCAGCTCGCTCATGCGGTTATGCATTAACAGTTCGGACGGATTCGGTGGCACCTGGCCGCGGGCGATAAAGTCAAAGCCGTACGGACCGTGCTGCACCAGTTCACTGCTGAGCGGTGTTTTGCCGGACAGGATGTTCGACAAACCGCTTTTGGTTTCCGCACCCAGCAGGTCGTGGGTGTAACCCCGGCGCATATCACCATCGATGAACAGCACTTTCTGACCGGCCTGAGCCACCAGTGTCGCCAGGTTGGTACTGATAAAGGTTTTACCAATCCCCGGGCTGGCACCGGTAATCATCAGAATGTTGTTTTTCGCTTCCATCATCGCAAAGTGCAGGCTGGTACGCAGGCTGCGGATCGCTTCGATAGAGAGGTCGGTCGGGTTACCCAGCGCCAGCAGCGTGTTGTGCGGGTCAGCTTTGGCTTTCAGGCCGCGTTTGGCCAGCGCTTCAGCATCTTTCTTACGCTGCCAGTCGGAGAGCGGCACGCTGGCGTAAACGCTCAGGCCCAGCTCTTCCAGCTGCTCAGGGTTGTCGATACCGTGGTGGAACAGTGCCTTCAGCAGAATCACGCCTACAGAGACCACCAGGCCAACAATCAGGCTGGCGGCAATCAGCAGCAGTTTCTTCGGTGCCACAGGCGTACCGGCAGTTTCCGCATGGTCGATAATACGCACATCACCGACGGTGCTGGCTTTGCTGATGTTCAGCTCCTGCTGACGGTTCAGCAGCTGCATGTAGATCTCCTGCCCGGCCTGCACATCACGCGTCAGACGCACGATTTCCTGCTGGGTTTGCGGCATCTGGCTGATTTTGCCGTTCAGCTTTTTCTGCTGATCTTCCAGCGTCTGGCGTTTTTCCAGCAGCGCACGGTAGGTTGGGTGATCTTTCTTGAACAGCTGGGACACTTCTGCTTCACGGAAGGTCAGCTCGTTCAGCTGGCTCTGGATGCTGACGGAAGAGTCGAGCGCCGACTTGGCTTCCAGCGACATATCCACCGAGTCATTCTGGCGACGGTAGCTGTTGAGCTTATCTTCAGCCTGGTCCAGCTTAGCGCGCACTTCCGGCAGCTGGTGCTTAAGGAACTCGAGGCTCTTCTCGGCTTCTTCAGATTTACGCTCAACGTTCTGATACAGATAGTTGTTAATAATCTGGTTCAGGACCAGGCTGATCTGCTGCGGATCCTCACCGTTATAGGTCAGGCCCAGCACGCCGGTGTCTTTACCCATATCGGCCACGGTCAGGTTGCTGCTGACCAGTTTGATCGCCTGCAGGTCGCTGAGTTTGGTCACGGTGAAGCTGGTACCCTCATCCGCTTTAATGTCGCTGACCAGCATGGTGACATCGCCGTGCTGCTCGAACTGACCCACTTTACCTTTAAACAGCTCATCACCATCTTTACTGACGGTGTAGCTGTCCGGGCCATCAACTTCAACGGTCAGCTGACGCTTTTCCCACACCGCCGGCACTTTCATGCGCGAAATGGCGATCTGCGCCGGTTTGTTGCCCATCATGCGCGACAAACCTTTACCGATCAGCGGGAAGAAATCTTCCTGCACCAGCACGTCGAGGCCAAGGTCCTGAACCGTTTTGCCCAGCACCATACGCGAGGTAACGATTTCCACTTCGGTCGCTGAGGCCGGCTGTGAATTCGGCATCATCTGCGTTAAGTCATTCAATACGGTGTTGGCGTTTTTCGACTCCACCTGCACCATCGCATCGGCGCTATAAATCGGTGTTGCGAACAGGCTGTACAGCGTGCCCATCAGCATAAACAGCGCTGTGACAGCCACAATGATCCAGCGATGGTCAATAAGTTGTCCCACAAGGTGCGCCAGATCGAATCCGCTAGAATCGTCTTTAGGCGCTGACGGTGCCTTACTTTTTATTTTCATGGAGGTCCCAACTATCGGCTTAATGCGTTGACCCATTTCTGGGCAGCGTTTTCAAGGATTCCGTACACGGCTTCAAAGGCATCGCGGCTTTTCTTATACGGGTCCGCTATTTCCTGCTGATTGATCCAGTGTCCAAACAGCATAGTTTTGCCACGTACGGAGGGGTTGATGCGGCACACCTGGTCGACATGTTTTTTTTCCATCACCAGGATCAGGTCATAATCCCGGCACATGTTCGAGGTGAGCTGCTGTGCCGCATGACCTTCCAGCGACACACCATGCTCACCGGCCACGCTGCTGGCGGTTTCGTCAGCAGCGTGATCAACCAGAGCGCCCAGCCCTGCGGAAGCGATATTCTTCTCAGGCAGTGCGGTTTTCAGCAGCCGTTCCCCGGTCGGGGAGCGGCAGATGTTGCCTACACAAACGACTAAGATTGAATTAATCATAATGATCCCCGAGGGTTACCAGTTATGAAGCGTCTGCACGGTTCGTGTCGCATCGTAAACACCACTGATGGTTGGGACCAGCTGTGAAATCACGCGGTTCCAACGTGCCAGAGGCGTCGAGGTGACATAAACGATGTCATAAGGTTCTAGCTGGAACTCAGTTCCCATTACCATCGCGGCGGCATCTTTAGTATTAAGCTGATAGATGTTGGCGATTTTACTGCGGTTTTGTCCACGAATTGGACGGATAACGAAGACGCCCGTTGCATCTGCCACGGTCTGATCCATACCCTGTGCATTACCCAGCGCTTCCGACAGCGTCATACCGCTGCGGTCCATTTTCAGCGTGGCCTGCTGCTTGACTTCACCCATCACAAACACTTTGAGATCGTCATTACGCGGCACATAGAGAATGTCGCCCGGGTAGAGCAGGTGGTTTTGCGACAGGTCGCCATTCTGCATCAGCGCCTGCAGCGAGATCGGCTGCTCCTGGCCGTTGTGCGTCAGCACCACGTTGCGCCAGTCGGCGTTGGCAGTCAGACCGCCCGCGGCATTGATCGCATCCAGAATCGTCAACGGCACGTTAGTGATTGGCTGCTGGCCAGAGGTGGTCACTTCCCCGGTCACGTAAGTTTTTTGCGATTTGAACGAGGCGATGCTGACATCCACCTGCGGGCTTTCGATGTACTGCGCCAGACGGCGGGCAATCTCATCGCGCACTTCCTGCACGGTACGGCCGGCAACGCGCACGCGGCCGATGTACGGATAGAAGATGGTGCCGTCGGAATGTACCCAGTTACCGGTGTCGCTGGCGCTACGGTACTGACCGGCTGGCGTGGTCAGTTCCGGGTGATCCCAGACGGTCACGGTCAGGACATCGCCCACACCAACGCGGTATTCATAGTTCTGCACCTCGCGCTGCAGACCGGCATTGGCCTGCGCCACAACGGGCTTCGGCTTCATGCGTTCTACCAGGCTTGGCGTCAGCGGGTAGACATTGACGTATTTATCAATATCGAAGTCGCTGTCCTGTTGCTTGACGACATCTTTCCCCATGGTGGAGAGATGACTGCCCGGCTCGATAGTACAGCCGGAAAGGAGTGCTGCCGATACCAGCAGGGGTATCAATTTAGTTTTGATTGTAATCATCTAGTTCATCGCTATCAGTAATTTGAATGATAGTGGCGAGACCGCCGCTGTGTAGCGTCTAAAAGTAGCTAATTGCTCAAATCAGGCACTGGTACTGTTGGTCATTATCTTTAGCCCCCTGGCTTCGTTTTAATAAGCCCCATCGCGTTTCAACACGACGCCGACGGTTTTAAATAAGATGGCGATATCGTTCCACAGTGACCAGTTCTTCACGTACCAGGAGTCGAAGTAAACACGGGTTTCATAGTCCACGTCGTTACGCCCACTCACCTGCCACAATCCAGTCATGCCTGGTTTAGCCATAAAGTAGTAATCAACATCCCCCGCATAACGCTCCAGTTCGGCTTCGATCACCGGACGTGGACCCACCAGGCTCATCTCACCGCGCACCACGTTCCACAGCTGCGGCAGTTCATCAAGGCTGGTTTTGCGGATGAAATGGCCAACGCGGGTAATGCGCGGGTCATTTTTCAGCTTAAAGTCTTTATCCCATTCTTCACGCGCTGCCGGATCGGTTCGCAGCACCTCCTCCAGAACCTCCTTGGAGTTCACTACCATTGAGCGGAACTTTAGACATTTGAATTTGCGGCCGTTAAGGCCCACGCGTTCGTGACCGTAGATAGGTGCCCCACCATCGCGGGAGACCATAAAGATCAGGACAGCCAATGCGGGCATCAGCATGGTGATAATGCTCAGCGCACCCACAATATCGAAGCTGCGTTTCAGGAAACGCGAAGTGCGCTTGGCGAGATTGTTATTTACGCGCAGGATCATCACTTCATGACTGAAGATATATGCCATATCCGTGCCATAAAGCGGAACGCCGCGTAAAGAAGGAATGACCGAAACAGAACGGCAGTTATGTTTAGCCAGATTTTTCAGCCACAGATCGCGTGACTGGCTCTGCTCATATTCCACGGCCACGATAAACTGCGTTTCGCTGTTTACCAGTGACCATAGCTGCTGCTCATCTTTGAGTACCGGAATACCAAACAGCTCCAGAGCGGGCTGGCTACCGTCAACATCAAAGAATGCCACCACGTCGAAGCCCATCACTTCTTCGCTTTGCAGCGCTTTATACGCCTCTTCCGCATTCTTACCGCTGCCAAGAATAATGGACTGTTTCTTCCATAACTTGTTGCGGTTAAGCACGCGTTTCACTATCGAGCGCCCAATTGGAATCATCACCATCGCCAGCAGCCAGGTTAATACCCAGATCCAGCGGGAGAGTTCCCATTTGGACAGTGCGCTAATTGACAGGTCAACAATGGAGAATACCAAAATTGTTCTGAAGACTTCTTTTAACTCAAACCAGAACGGTTTGCGGTATGTGTAATGGCGTAATCTCACCCAGAACCAGCCAACACAAACTACAGAAAGTAAAATATGTGTTGCTATTTTCAGGTTTAGATCGTGAGCCGGTATTTCTGACAGAATATCACCAGGCAAACTATTAATCAGCATAATGGCAATTGCCAGTGCCGCATTAAAACAGATGAGATCTGAAAGAGCCAATGACAGTTTTATTAACAACCCTTTAAAGGTAAATTCAATATCGCGCATAGTTAACTCGTAATTTTTATCTTAGGAAGCCTGTGTTTTATTGGTTTCAAACCTGGAGATGCGTGTCTTAGCAACACGGCGGTTATTTCACAGGAAACTTATTTAGGGAGTCTGGCAAAAAAGTCATTATAGCTGCATAGCGGCAAGAGATTTTGGCAATAAAATCAACATAAACGTTTACTGTCCGCGGCGCTTCCTGAACAGTCTCAAGACTCGTCAGGACACGCTACCGCCCCTGGCTTGTAGCTGCCAATGCGCTGTAAATGTTTCCGTATCATGTCGTCCACCCGTCATCTCTTACGGCAGGCCTTAGCGTTTACCAGCAAGTTGCGTGTCGAATCACGTAAATCAACATCCAACCGCTTAGCACTGCGCTAAATACAACATCCACGCAGACATTCAGTAACACGTTGCTATACTAGTTATAACTGGCCTGTTTACAAGAGGCTCCCTGCGCCCGTACCTTCTTTTCGGAATAAGACTACCTTACGACTGTGTCAGTACCACTCATAGCCCCACCCCTTACACAGTAAAATTCGGAATTAGCTTATATTGTAATTTAAGACTAATCCTGCTCGGTGCGTTATTACCCGTTAAGTATCACGCTTTAATCAGATAGGCCCTATACGATTATTCCTGAAAGCCATCAGATTAAGAATTTCGGAAGTAATGGGTTAATAACATAGCGTGATTGCTGTTTTTTTGTTCGCCAGCCTGCTAAGCAAAAGGCGCAGAAGTGCCGTTGCAGGTTGAAATGCCGGACAAAGCGTCCCATCATTGAAATATTGCAAATGCTGTTCAGGTGAAAACAATGTTCGAATGGATCGCCGACCCGTCAATATGGGCTGGCCTGGTCACGTTAGTGGTACTGGAACTGGTGCTGGGCATTGACAACCTGGTGTTCATTGCCATTCTGGCGGAAAAACTCCCCCCTGCCCTGCGCGATCGAGCGCGCGTAACCGGATTACTGTTGGCGCTGGTGATGCGCCTGCTGCTGCTGGCTTCAATTTCCTGGCTCTCTTCACTGACCGCACCATTATTCAGCGTGGGCGCGCACCCCTTTAGTGCACGCGATTTAATCATGCTGGTCGGCGGAATATTCCTGCTTTTTAAGGCCACCATGGAGTTGAATGAGCGGCTGGAAGGCAAGGATGAAGACGAGGGGCCGCAGAAGCGTGGCGCCCGTTTCTGGCCGGTGGTGGCGCAAATCGTGGTGCTGGATGCGGTATTCTCACTCGACTCGGTGATCACTGCCGTCGGAATGGTGGACCACCTGGCCGTGATGATGGCCGCGGTCATTATTGCTATCCTGCTGATGCTGCTGGCCAGTAAGCCGCTGACCCGCTTCGTTAACGGCCACCCCACGATTATTATTCTCTGCCTGAGCTTCCTGCTGATGATTGGCTTTAGCCTGGTGGCTGACGGCTTTGGCTACGCGATCCCAAAAGGCTATCTGTACGCGGCGATTGGCTTCTCGGTGATTATTGAAGCGCTTAACCAGCTGGCGCACTTTAACCGCCGACGTTTCCTGTCAGGCAATGCCCCGCTGCGCAAACGCACCGCAGAAGCCGTCCTGCGCCTGCTGCGCGGGCATCATGAAGAGTCAGAGCTGGATGCTGAGACCGCCTCGCTGGTGGCCGATAATCCGGGGCGTAAAGCGATCTTTAATAAGCAGGAGCGCATGATGATTGCACGCGTGCTGGCCATGGGCCAGCGTAGCGTCAGCAGCATCATGACCTCACGCCACGATATTGAGCATATTGATCTGGCCGAATCGCCGCAGCAGATTATGGCGTTGCTGGATAGTAACCAGCACACGCGATTAATTATTACCGAGGGCAATGATGACCCGCTCGGCGTGGTGCATGTCATTGACCTGCTGAAGCAGGCACTGCACGGCAACGATCTCGACCTGCGGGGGTTAATTCGCCAGCCGCTGGTGTTCCCGGAGCAGCTCTCCCTGCTGCCCGCGCTGGAGCAGTTTCGCCACGCGCGCACCCACTTTGCCTTTGTGGTCGACGAGTTTGGTTCGGTCGAGGGCGTGGTCACGCTGAGTGACGTCATGGAAACCATTGCCGGTAATCTGCCCAATGAGGGGGAGAAGACCGACCCGCGCTATGATATTGAGCAGCACAGTGACGGCAGCTGGATCGCCAACGGCCACATGCCGCTGGATGATTTAGCCATGCATCTGCCGCTGGAACTGGATGATAAGCGTGAGTACCACACCCTGGCGGGCCTGCTGATGGAACATTTGCAGCACGTGCCGCAGGAGGGAGAAGAGGTGGAGGTCGGCCAGTATCTGTTCCGTACCCTGCAGGTGGACAGCCACCGGGTGCAGAAAGTGCAGATTATCCCGTTAAATATCAATCCGTAATGCTAACTGTAGGGGCGGACCCTCTTTTTCGCTCCGCCCGGTGCAAATCATCAGCGCGGGTCGACCGGAAAAAAGGGTCGACCCCTACAGGTTTCACATATCCTGCAGAAAGTGCATGCTGACTGTAGGGGCGGACCCTCTTTTTCGCTCCGCCCGGTGCATATCATCAGCGCGGGTCGACCGGAAAAAAGGGTCGATCCCTACAGGTTCCACATATCCTGCAGAAAGTGCATGCTGACTGTAGGGGCGGACCCTCTTTTTCGGTCCGCCCGGTGCATATCATCAGCGCGGGTCGACCGGAAAAAAGGGTCGCCCCCTACATCACATATCCTTGAGTAACTTTTTCGCATCGCTGTTTTTGTCACTGTCCGGGTTGCGGCCAATCCACTCTTTCAGGCGTTGGCGCGCTTCGTCACGCAGCTGCTGGCGCAGCACATCATCCACCTTCAGGTTGTAGTTAATCGCTGACCACGGACCGTAAATGCGCAGCGGCACCGGCGTCTGCTGCAGGCGTTTAACCAGCGTGTCGTCGCCGCTCCAGCCCGCCGTCACCGTGACGCCAAAGCGCACATCCAGCGCCCGCTTAACCAAATCAACGCTGCCCGCACCGGTATAGTTCAGCAGGTTCGAGCGGGCATCCAGCGTGCCGAAATCAATCACCCCATTGTTCAAGCTGGCGCTGCCGGTAATTGACTGCAGGTCCGGAATATTCTCATCGCCCTGGCCGTGCACTTTGCTGCTGCTATTTTCCACCGCACGCTGAATCAGCTGCTGGAAGTTCAGCCCGGCGAACTGGGCATTCTCCACACTGAGCTGGGCTTTGCCCCGCCACTGGCGTTTAAAGTCATCCACGCTCAGGCCGCTGCCGGTAAAATTGCCGTTGAGCGACAGAACGCCGCTGACGGTGTCCGGCATGGCGAAACTTTTCAGCAGCGGTGGCAGATTGATTTGATGCAGTTCAGGAGCCAGCGTCACGCGCGTCGTGGCGGTACGCACATCAACGGTCCCGGGCAGCGAGAAACTGCCGTTTTCAGACTGCCCTTTAAAGTTGTCCACCGTCAGCAGCCCGTCTTTACTCACGCCATGCACCGCAACCTTGCTGAACGGCATACCGCGCCAGCGCAGCTGATCCACCGCCAGCGTCAGTTCACCGTCCATCGCGTTCAACACCGAATCGGCATTATCAGATTCAGGAGTGCTGGAGATCACCGGCCCGCGCCCGCTGCGCTGATCTGACCCGCTGGTGCTGTCCTCGGCATCGGCGACAAATCCGAACAGCGAGTCAAGATTCAGGCTGGGCGAGTGCAGATCGGCCAACAGCTGTGGCCGCTGGCCGAGGGTGCCCGAAAGGGTACCGGCCAGCGTGCTGTCGTTGGCGCTGAGGCTGAAATCGCTCAGTTCGAAACGCTGAGCGGTTGCCGCCCAGCGCGCTTTCATCTGCCCTTTACCCTTGATGCCCTCCTGCGGCAGATCGGCCCCTTTCAGCTGGTAATCAAGCTGGTTAACCAGCGCGCTGAGATGCTTCGGGTAATCGGTGATATCGAGATCGGCATCAAAGTGCAGCTGCAGTTCACGCTGATCGCGGTTGATGCGGCTGCTGAATTCAATGTGTGCCTGGCGCGGCTGAGTTTGATCGAGCGACAGATTAAAATCGCGCACGTTAAGCTGCTCGCCGTTATTTTGCTGCCAGACCAGCAGGCTGTCGTTGATACGCAGGCGGGAGATATCAAAGCGCCAGCCGCGCGTCACCTCATCCACCGACAGCTCGCTGTTGTCGCTGGCCGGGCCAATCGGTGCATCTGCCGGGCGCTGGCTTTCGCTGTCCGGCGTCAGGCGCACCACCGCCCCTTTCAGCATCACCTGCTTAACGGAAAGCTGATGGGAGAGCAGCGGCAGTAAGTTGACGTCGAGACGCATATTGTCTGCGTGGACAATCGGCTGGGCCGCACCGGGTGCGGTCAGGGTGATCGGGCCGGAAAGAATGCTGAGCTGCGGCCAGACGTGCCAGCGCAGCTCACCGTTTAGCGCCAGCTGATAGCCGCTGCGCTGCTCGACCTGACGGATCATATAGGCGCGAAAATCATTCGGATTGACCAGCACCACTAACGCAGTCATTCCTGCCACCATCACCACCAGGAGGATGGCCAGTGTGGTTATCAATCTTTTCATGCCTACTCCTTAAACCCTTCATCGTTCAAATTGCAGGTGTATTGGCTGCCTTCCTGCAACCTGAAATCTCTTGGGCCTGACATCTGTCCGCTAGTCTTTATCTATCCGGCTGGCGTCGGCACCCTGCTGACCCTTGTACTTGGCATCCTGGCGGCTGTTATAAGGACGAGCAGCCGGCCCGGAAAGTGGCTCAAAACTGAGTGCGCCAATCAGCATCCCGGGGCGCAGCGCCAGCGGTAGCTTACCTGAATTATAGAACTCCAGCACGATGCGACCCTGCCAGCCAGGGTCGATGCGGTGCGCCGTAACGTGCACCATCAGGCCAAGGCGCGCCAGCGAAGAGCGCCCGTCCAGCCAGCCGACTAGATCGTCAGGCAGCGTGACGGATTCAAACGTCACCGCCAGCGCCAGCTCGCCAGGATGAAGATAAAAAGCATCTCCTTCCGGCAGCACAATCTCGTCGCTCATCACGCGGTCAAGCGCTGCGCTGACTTCATCCTTAGGACCGCTTAAATCGATAAAGGGGGCCGTATGGCCGCGAAAGGTGCGGAACTGGTTGCCCAGACGCACATCCACGGTTGCGCCATTGATACGCTCAATCGGCGGGCGCGGCTCAATGCCCAGCTTGCCGTTGTCGAGCCAGGCTTCTATATCGCGGTCACATAATCTCATTGCGCTACTCCAGCTGACGCTTCGATCATTCGAAGAACTGATTAATTTTTGCTTTCAGGATATCGATAGCAATGCGGTTTTTACCGCCGCGCGGCACGATGATATCGGCGTACTGTTTGGACGGTTCGATAAACTGCAGGAACATCGGGCGCACTGTCTTCTGATACTGTGC